>JAUIFJ010000039.1 GCA_030429345.1 bacterium
GCACCGTCCTTGGCACCGTCCCTGGCACCGTCCCTGGCACCGTCCCTGGCACCGTCCCTGGCACCGTGCGTGGCACCGTCCCTGGCACCGTGCCTGGCACCGTCCCTGGCACCGTCCCTGGCACCGTCCTTGGCACCGTGCGTGGCACCGTCCCTGGCACCGTCCCTGGCACCGTCCGTGGCACCGTGCGTGGCACCGTCCCTGGCACCGTCCCTGGCACCGTCCGTGGCACTGGTCCTCGACTTGGACAGCAGCGCCGCCGTTCCCCGGGTAAAAACAAAACGGGGCCGCCCCGAAGGACGGCCCCTTGCTCGATGCGTGGATCGCGGTCCTACTTGACCAGCGTCAGGCGCTTGGTCTGGCGCTGCCCTTCGGCTTCCAGCGTGTAGAGGTAGGTACCGCTGGAAAGGCCCGTGGCGTCGAAGACCACTTCGTGGCTGCCGCGGGAGACCAGGCCGTCCACCAGGCGCGCGATGCGGTCGCCTTGCAGGCTGTAGACATCCAGAGTCACCTCGGCCGAATTGGCCAGGCTGTAGCCGATGGTCGTCGTCGGATTGAAGGGGTTCGGGAAGGCGTCGGCCAGCTGGAAGCTGGTCGGCAGGTCTTCCGTATCCGAACTGCGAGTCTCGCAGCGCAGGTACAGCGGCTGAGCCAGGTCGAGCCACAGGAATTCGTCAAAGTGGCCGGTCGTCTGGTCCCAGGCGCAGAAACGCAGATAGCTCACATTCACCGGGTTGCTGAACATCATGCAGACTTCCTCGGGCAGGCACTGGCCGAACTCGATGGCAGCGCCGTCATTGCAGCAGGCATCCCAGTTCCACTCGAATGCGCCCACGCCGGTGGCCGCATTGAGGCTGTGAAGATCAGAGGGATCTACGGAAAACGGATCGTTTTCGACGGCAATGCTGGCACCAAAAGCACCCGTGATATCGAGATCGATGCTTCCGCCAGTACCATCGCCGGGCTCATCCACGTAGTACGCCAGGCTCCAGATGCCCGAGGGATCGCGGGACAGCAGGATCAGCATTTCTTCCGGACGCTCCATCATGCCGCCGGGGCTGTTGGAGGACGCGGCGATCGGGTTGTCGTAGGAGTAGTAGGTGGCAATGTCCGTCGCAACCGGATAGGGGGCGACGGGAGCATCTGTCACGATGTTGCCGTTGTGGTAGCTGGCACTGAAGGTCGGCTGGCAGTTGCAGCTCTGGGCCTCGGCCTGTGGGGCCACGGCCAGCATTCCGGCCAGTCCGGCAGCTGCACAAAGGAGTGTGTACTTGGTCATTGCGTGTTCTCCATTTTCTGGTTATTCAAGAAATGATTGAGTCATTCCGCGGGCCCTGTCAACGCAGACAGGTCCCTCCACTACCAGAAATTGAACACACCGGATTTTGCAGGTTGCTTAGAGCACGTTCTGAACATTGCAAGAAGCCTGCCAATAAAATACAAATTGTCATCACATTGATTTTAAAGTCTTTACAGAATCAACCCTAACGCCGATACTGGTTCACTTGTTCACTTCAATGAACACTCCTCAAAGCAGGCGAATGCTCTTTATGACTGTTTTTATTCAACTTGATTTAGTGAAAGATTCTGAACACAACCTGACACCTACTATTTGTTAGTTTTTTCACATCTCTCTTTTCACCCACCATCTCCTATGAACAGTTTTAACGTATCCAGCATTCAATTCTGATGAGTTCGGGATTCATCATGACTTCTCTTTTTTGTTAAAAATTTGACTTTAATCATAAAGACAACCGTTTTCCGCAACAAGCTTTGCCAACGATTCGAAGACGGGAAGGCCTGCCTTCACGCCAGTGGTCAATCAGGAGAACAACAAAGAGTTATGTGCACCAAACTGATTCCGAAGGGCTCGGGCGAGCCGGGAGCGGGAAGAGAGGCTCTGCTTCCCCGCCTGCAGGAAATACATCGCCAGAAACGCTGGCTGGACGCGGACGATTTGCTGGAGGTTGCCCGCGACCTCAAACTGAGTCCCGCCATCGTGTACGGCACCGCTTCTTTCTACTCCTTCCTGGACACGGAGCCCCGCGGGAAACACATCATCCGCATTTGTCGCACGATCGGCTGCTACATGAAGGGCAAGGACGAGATTATTCGCACCATTGAAGTGCGCCTCAAGATCCGCCTGGGCGAGACCACGCGCGACGGCCGGTTCAGCTTCCTGGCCGCGAACTGCATGGGCTGGTGTCACAAGGGCCCGGCCATGCTGATCGACGAGGAGGTCTTCACGGAACTGACGCCGCAGAAGACCCTGCGCATCCTGGACGAGTTTATTCGCGAAAGGAAGGTGCGCGCATGACCACGAAAGAGAAATGGACACGGCTGCAGCAGCAGCAGGGACGTGTACGCATGATCTTCGAGGAAGTGGACTGCGCCGCCCTGTTGCGCAAGGCGATCTCGCTGGGGCAGGAGTCCATCATCGAATGGATCGAATCTTCCGGATTGCGCGGACGCGGCGGCGCAGGTTTTCCCACCGGCCGCAAGTGGCGCCTGGCAGCGGCGCAGAAGGCCGACCGAAAGTTCGTGATCTGCAACGCGGACGAAGGCGAGCCCGGGACCTTCAAGGACCGCCGCATTCTCGAGGAGCAGGCGATCAAGGTCTGCACGGGAATGGCGCTCTGCGCCCTGGCCACAGGGGCGCGCGAAGGAATCATCTACCTGCGCGCCGAATACAGCTACCTGCTCACGTCCCTGGAAGAGACGATCCAGGAGTTCCATCTCCTGCTCAAGAAACTGGACCTGCCCTTCGACATCGTGATACGAAGCGGAAGCGGCGCCTATGTCTGCGGAGAGGAAACCGCACTCATCGAGAGCCTGGAAGGCCGGCGCGGCGAACCGCGCAACAAGCCTCCCTTCCCGGTGGAGAAGGGACTGCACGGCTTTCCGACGGTGGTCAACAACGTGGAGACTCTCGTCTACTGCGCGATGATCATTGAACGGGGGGCGGAGGCCTTCCGTCGCCTGGGCACGAAGGACAGCCAGGGCGGAAAAGTCTTCTCGGTTTCCGGAGACGCGGACATCGAGGGCATCTTCGAGCTCGAGCTCGGCATGAGCCTGGCGTCCTTCGTCGACCTCTTCGGCGACGGGGACACGAAGGCGGTCCAGGTCGGCGGCAGCTCGGGGCACTGCGTGCCGCGGAAGAAATTCGACGAGACCGTGATCGGTTTCGAGGGCACCCCGACGGGCGGCTCGATGATGCTCTTCAACAGCAGTCGTTCGATGTATCACATCCTCCACAACTACCTCGAGTTCTTCGAGGAGGAGTCCTGCGGGCAGTGCACGCCCTGCCGGGTCGGCTGCCAGCAGCTGCTGCGAGGCATCGAGGCGATCAAGAAGGGCGAAAAGGACGCGCATTACCTGCAGGAGCTGTTGCGGCTTGCCCGCACGATGAGCGTCAGTTCGAAATGCGGCCTCGGGCAATCGGTGGCCAATCCGTTCATCTCCATCGCGCAGAACTTCCGCGAAGAGATCCTCTACTAGCCGGGAGATCCAATGATCCGCATAATCATGAACGGTTCCCCAATGGAAGTGGAAGAGGGAACCCGTGTACTCGCCGCCGCACAGGATGCCGGTGTCCGTATTCCGACCCTGTGCTACCACAAGGACCTCTGCGTGGCGGGCAACTGCCGTGTCTGCCTGGTCGAAGTGGAGGGCCAGCGCGCCCTCCAGGCGGCCTGCGCATTGCCCGTGTCGGAGGGCATGACGATCCGCACCAACAGCGCCGCCGTGCGCGCCGCGCGCAAGCATGTGATCGAGCTGCTGCTCAGCGAACACCGGGTCGACTGCCTGAAGTGCGCCCGCAACGGGAACTGCGAACTGCAGAACCTGGCCGAGGAATACCGGGTGGAGGAGCGCGAGTTCATCGACCTTGGACTGGAACGAAGCCTGGATCGCAGTTCGCCCTCGATCGAGAAGGACGACAGCAAGTGCATCCGCTGCCAGCGCTGCGTCCGCACCTGCACCGAGCTGCAGAGGATTTCCGCGCTGACTGTCGCACACAAGGGCAGCAAGATGCGCGTGGACACTTTCTTCGGGAATCCTCTGGGTGACGTGGTGTGCTCCAACTGCGGCCAGTGCGTCAGCCGCTGCCCGACGGGAGCGCTGGTGGAACGGTCCTCCATCGACTCGGTCTGGTCGGCGCTCGACAATCCGAAACTCCATGTTGTCGTACAGACCGCGCCGGCTGTCCGCGTGAGCATCGGCGAAGAGCTCGGCTGCGAGCCGGGAAAGCGTGCTACAGGACAGATGGTCACCGCCCTGCGGCGGCTCGGCTTCGACAAGGTCTTCGATACGGACTTCACGGCGGACCTGACGATCATCGAGGAGGGACACGAACTGCTCCGGCGGCTAAAGGCCAAACTCCTGGATCACGACGAGAACACGGTCCTGCCCATGTTCACCTCCTGCTCGCCGGGCTGGGTCAAGTTCCTGGAACACCAGTTTCCCGAGCACCTGGAGAACCTCTCCACCTGCAAGTCTCCGCAACAGATGTTCGGCGCCCTGGCCAAGACCTGGTATGCCTCCCAGGCGCAGGTCGATCCCGAGAACGTGGTCGTGGTATCGATCATGCCCTGCACGGCGAAGAAATTCGAGGCCGACCGCCCCGAGATGCGCAGCGTCGGAGCGCGGCCGGATGTGGATCACGTGCTCACCACTCGGGAACTGGCGCGCATGATCCGTCAGTCCGGTTTCGATTTCGGGAAGCTGGAAGAACAGGCCTATGACACCCTGCTGGGGACGAGCACCGGGGCGGGCGTGATCTTCGGAGCGACGGGCGGCGTCATGGAAGCTGCGCTGCGCACCGCCTACGAAGTGGTCACCGGGCGGCCAGTGCCCTTCCGCAACCTGGAGATCCTGCCAGTGCGCGGCATGGAGGGAATCCGCGAGGCCGTGATCCCGATCGAGGGCTGCCTGCCGGAATGGAGTTTCCTGGAAGGCGTTGATCTGCGCATCGCGATCACGCACGGGCTGGCCAATGCCTGGGAACTGATCGAGGGCATCAAGGCAGGCAGGCTCAGCTACCACTTCATCGAGGTGATGGCCTGCCCAGGCGGCTGCCTGGGCGGCGGCGGCCAACCGATCCCGACGGACATGGAGATCCGCCTGGAACGCATGGCGGCGATCTACGAGGAAGACCGGCAGATGCCCCTGCGCAAGTCACACGAGAATCCGGATGTGCAGCGCCTCTACGAGGAGTTCCTCAAGGAGCCGCTCGGCGAGAAGTCGCATGAGCTGCTGCACACGCACTACACGGCCCGGTAGCTGCTGTATACATGGTGTGCCTGGGGGATCGGCGTCGGGAGCTCTGCCGATCCCCAAAAGAAAAGGGGCGTCCGCGGTGCGGACGCCCCTATACCTGAAGGCTGGAAAGCCTTACTTCACAAGCAGCATCTTGCGATGCAGCTGTCCACGGGGCGTTTCGAGACGAGCGATGTATACACCGCTGGCCAGGTTCGAGGCCTGGAAGAGCGCCTCGTAGCGGCCGGCGGCCTGCTCGCCATCGACCAGCGTCGCCACCAGGGCGCCTCGCAGGTCGAAGACCGTCAGGCGCACCATGCCGGCTTCCGGCAGCTCGTAGGGAATGAGCGTGCTCGGATTGAAGGGATTGGGATAATTCGGCTCCAGGCTCAACGCGGCCGGCAGGGCGGGCTCGATCGAGGTCTCGCCGCGCGTCTCCAGCTGGATCACCGCGTTCTGCGTCAGGTTGTGGATCGGGTTGGTCTGGAGCACCAGGGTTTCGCTGTGATACCCGGCGCGGCTGAAGTAGACATTGTAGCCCGTGTTGGCGGACAGGCCGCCAAGGCTGTACTGGCCGGTCGAGGTGCTGAAAGTGTAGTGCGCCAGGTTGCCGTCCTGTGAAACCGCCAGCACGAGCGCGCCGCCGACCGGACCGCCTCCCTGGTTGATCACGCTGCCCAGCAGGACATGATTGCCGGCCTGCCCGCTCAGCGGGTGCAGCTGCACATCCAGGCCCGCGTGATCCGTCATGGCATCGACGCTCTGCGCGTTGTCCAGGCTGTGCACGCCGCCCGAGAAGCTCGGGGCGTAGCCCGGCGCCAGGTACATCAGGACCACGTCTTCGTCGAAGGGATTGCCCACGGAGTACTGGCCGTTGGCCGCCGCCACCGTTCGCACTCCCGTGCCATCGGGGTCGAAGACCGCCACCAGGCCGCTGCCGAGCGGGTTGCCCTCGGGGTCCTGGATCTCGCCGCCGATGGTGCTCAGCGCGTCGCTGGCCTCGTCCAGGCTGAAATTCATGTTGGTGATGCTGGCGTCGTCGCTGAAGCTGAACTGCGTCGCCGTCTCGAAACTCGGCGAGTCGGAGAAGAACTCCATGTCGAACAGTTCGTGCTCGCTGCTGACCGTGAAGGGCACGATCGGCAGACGGTCGAGAACAAGGGTGGCGTCCCAGTAGCCCTCGTCGTCCGTCAGCGTGAAGGTGTCCAGCTCGCCCTGCTGGGTCCAGAAGCGAACTGTGGCTCCAGGCACGCCTTCGCCGGAGGAGTTGGTGACACGACCGCTCACGTTGACCACGATCGGATCCGGATCCTGTCGCGGCACCTCGAAATCGATGCTCTCGATCACGTCTCCGGGCATCACGTCGATCAGGGTCGCGTCTTCCAGGCTCGTGACATTATCGAAGAACTCCATGTACTCCATGCCGTTTCCGTTGCCGTCGTAGAGCACGCGCACGGAAACAGCGTACTGCCCTTCCGGCACTTCCAGCGACCAGCCGCCCGAAGGGGAGGTCCAGGTGCTGTAGCTGATCGGATTGCCGGCATTCGGATTGAAGGCCTCGATCAGCGCGAAAGCCGGCAGGCCACCCTGTTCGGTCGTGACCGCACCGCTCAACATGCCCATCAGCATGCCGCCGTCCTGCGGCGTCAGGAAGACCTCCACTTCGAGGCTATCCCCCTGGCCGGCCATCAGCTGAACGACCTCCGGCAGGTAGCCTTCCGCCTCGACCATCAGCTCGAGGTAGAGGTTGTACTCCAACAGCGGCGGAAACTCGAAGGAGCCATCCTGTCCGGTGACCGTGGCATTGAAATCCGCTCCGCCCATCAGAAGGACGACGGCCTCCGGGACGGGTTGGCGAGTAATATTGTCTACAACCGTTCCCATGACGATCAGGTCGCCCTCTTCCCCGTCCCTCTGGGCCATGGAGAAGTTGAATTCGTTCTCGCCTTCCTGCAGCACGAGCTGCTCGAAGTGGGCGTAGTATCCGGGAGCCTGGGCGGTCAGCTGTGTGGGTCCCGCCAGCAGGCCGGCAACCTCGTACTGGCCCTGCGGTCCGCTTTGCACATGGCGCATGTCTCCATTGGCTCCCGGCAGGAAAAGGTCCACGCCGGAAATCCCTTCGCCGGTGAGGGAATCGGTCACCGCGCCGAAGAGCAGGGCGTTCCCTCCGCCGTTGCCGCTCAAGGGCTGTAACACGATGTCGAGAGTGTTCCCGCCCTCGGCCAGGAAGATCTCCGAATCGAAGGGGAAATACGCAGGGTGATCCACGTTGACGAAGCTCGGCCCGGCAAGCAGGCCGGTGACCTCGTAAAAGCCCTGCTCATCCGTGAAGACCGGAGGATCCACGGGACGCATGCCAGGCAGGAAGACCATTGCCTCCGGCACGCCCAACCCGGTTTCCGCGTCGGTCACCTGGCCGCCCAGGTCTGCCAGCACTTCCTCGCCTTCCGTCACCAGGCCGATCTCGACGAAGACCTGCGGCTCGAAGACCTGCAGGACCGAAGTGTACTCGCTGAAGCCCGCGCTCCAGGCCACCAGCTGGTATACGCCCGTTTCCACGTCCAGCGCGAAGGTTCCCGCCTCGCCCGTGGAAGCCGAGTAGACAATGCCGGAGTTGCTCATAAGGTGAATTTCCGCGCCGGGCACGGGCGACTGGTCCTCGACGTTGTATACCAGGCCTTCGACCACGCTGAACTCGCCGCCATTGCCGATGGGCTGCAGCTGGAAGTCCAGGGAATTGTCGCCCTCCTCAAGCATCAGGTCCAGGGCGAACTCGTAATAGCCGGGGTGCGAGGCGAAGAGCTCTCCGGGACCGGGGAAGAGGCCGCTGATGAAGTAGTGGCCGCTCTCGTCCGTGTAGAAGATCGGGTCCGCCGGACTCATCGGGACATGGATCTCCACTCCGGCCAGGGGAATGCCGGTTTCGGCATCGGTCACCTGTCCCGCAAGGGTCGAGCCGTTCGCCGCGTCTTCGAGCTGGATCGTGATCCCGTTCTCGCCCTGCTGCAGGTCGACATCGGTGACGACAGTCTGGAAGCCGAAGGCCTCCACGGCCAGTGACCACAAACCGCTTTCGACGCCGAGGAACTGGAAGCTTCCGTCCTCGCTTGTTTCCGTGAAGTGAGGAATCCCGAAATCACGCGTGATACTGACGAAGGCTCCCGGAACGGGCATCCCCATGTCGCCATGTACGACAAGGCCTTCCAGGTCCGCGTCCCCGTTTCCGATTCCGTCCGACAGGGCCAGGCTGACGAAGTTCTCTCCCGGCTCCAGCAGATAGTCCATGAACAGGGGCTGGTAGCCTTCCTTCTCCGCCTGAATGAAGACCGGTCCGGACTGGAGGCTGTCGATGAAGAAGCCGCCATCCTCGCCGCTGACCGTCGACCAGAATTCGAAGGGGCCGCGGCCGATGGAGACCTGAACGCCTCCAAGCAGGTTCCCGCTTTCGGCATCCAGTGTGACACCTCCCAGGCTGGCCGCTTCGGGATCGCCCCCGCCGGTCTGCATCACGAAGTCATAGGAGTTGACTCCCGCCTCAAGCGTCAGGAAGGGATCGAAGTACTCGGCGTAGCCTTCCGCTACCGCAAGGAAGGACTGCGTGCCCGTGAACACTTCGAAGGAATAGAAGCCGCTTTCATCGGTGAAGTGCAGATCGTCGGTCGGTCCTGTCGGCTGCAGGATCTGCACACCGGGAATCCCCGACCCGCCTTCGTCGTACGCATAGCCCTGGATCGTCCCCGTGCCGCCGCCGTTCTGCGGCTGCATCTGGAAACTGTAGGCGGTCTCCCCTTCGCCCACCTGGACTGCCTGGTCGACATACTCCTGGTAGGCCGGGTGGATCGCGAAGAGCGGAGCGACGGTCCCCGGCTCCAGATTCTGTATTACATAGTTGCCGTTCTCGTCGGTCATCACGGCGGGATCCACCGGATTTCCCAGAAAGCGTATCTGCGCCTCGACAACGGGGTCTCCGGTCACGGCATTCGTGACCTGTCCGGCGAGGCTGGCTGCCTGCAGGCCGCCACCCCAGGCGAGGCCGGCCAGCAAGGCCCATTTCAGCGCTTTTCCACTACTGAACATCGGTTCTCCTTTCCGACGACTGCCCGGACCGGCCCTTCATCGCGCGGGTAATCAGCGCTGAAAGGTGGGGGTAGCTAAGCCCCAGTTTTTCGCTCATGAGCTTACGGTTATGATCGTAGCGCTCGAAGAGCCAGGCCAGGAGTGTCTCGTCGAATTTCTGGTTTATTTCTTTCCAGTTCAGGTCCTGGTTGTTTCGAATGAATTGGATCACGGTGGCCGGGGCGTTCTGACCGCCGGCCTCGCGATGCCGCTGTCGTACATTGCTGATGGAGCGCTGGGCGATCCCCAGGTGTTCCACGGCTTCGCGACGGCTGCCGCGGGCCTCCACCTGCACATCGATCAGCGCACTCTGGAAGATGGTGCGGATCTCCTTGAGGCTTCGGCCCATGGCGAACTCGAAACCCTCCTCTTCCTCGGCAATCGCCGGCAGCCCCTGCGAGCCGCTGAAGCGGACGTACTCGCGAATCGCCTCCAGCCTCGTCGGGGTCGCCGGGAATCCGTGATCCAGCAGCTCCATGGTCGAGCGGTAGGCTCCGGCAAAAAAGTGGCGGGCCAATTCGGTCTGCCCCAGTGCCTCGTGACACTGCCCCAGACGCAGGCGAAGGGAAGGCAGGATAATCATCGTACCCGCCTCGCTGGCCGTGTTCTGGGCCTCGGCGAATTCCTTGACGGCCTGCTCGTAGCGGCCGGCAGCCTGCAGGCACTTGCCGAGCAGGTCCAGGGAATCGATGCGTGAATAGGGATACTCGGCCAGGGAGATGGCCGTGCGCAGGGAGGCAATGGCCTGCTCGGCTTCTCCGCGATGATCCAGGAGCAGGGCCAGGTCGTTGAGGAAGAGAGCCCTGCAGAAGCGCAGATGGTCCTCGTGACACAACTCGATGCCCGAGCGGATCAGTTCTTCCGCCTGGTCGACCTCGCCCTGAGCCATGTGCAATTGCGCCACCATGCGCCGGTGCGCCATGGCCGTGGCAGTCTGCCCATGCCGTTCGAACCACCGGGAAGAGTCCTGCAGGGGCAGGCGCACATCTTCGCCGGAGGCTGCGCGAACAGCCAGTACATAGTATGCAAGCAGTCGCCGAAGGTATTCTGCGCTCGCGATGCGGTCCGTGTGCTCCAGCATCAGGCTTGCGGCATCCCGGTTGCCGACGAGCAGCAGGTAGCGCGCCATCTCCAGCATCACGAAAGCCCGGAAGTCCGGGGACGCGTCCTGTCCCAGCAGTTTCCAGCAATGTCCAAGCAGCTCTCCGCCTTCTTTGAGGCGCATCTGGCTGTTCAGGCAGCGAGCGACGGCGGCGTAGAGCACGGCCTGGTGGGAGGGCTCGTCCTCCTTGCGCACTAACAGCTCAAAGGCTTGACGCGCCTCGGGAATGTTCACTCCCCGGAACATGGAAAGATGTGTCACCGCGTCGATCCATTTCGAATCGGGCTGGACCTTGGCCAGGCAGTTGGAGGGCTGCCAGCCTTCGGGCGCGGTGAAACAATGGGGTACAGTCAGCATGGGTGTTTCTCCTTGAACCGGGGGGAAAATAGGATACTCTTCCTGTTGTGCAAGATTTATTTCCGAAGTCGGCAATTTTTCTTCATGCGACTGGCACTTTCCCGAATCTGATAATGATTTTTCTGCCTTTTCAGCAAGGAGGCAGCGCAATGAATCCATGCGGGGGCATCAATTGGAAGTATATCCTATCGGAGAGGAAAGAAGCCGTGCCGCTTCAGGGTGGGTTTCAGCGATTCCGTTCGACCAGTTGATCAAAGCCCTCGCGCAGCATGTGGACAGCATCCTCGTACTCAAGCATGCGACTGCGGTGGATGAAGGCCAGAAACAGACCGACCCATGTGAAAACGAAGGTCTTCTCGTTCAGATTCCCTCGTAGGTGCCCTTCGTCCCGAGCCTGCACCACGGCGCGCTCAAAATTCTGGTAGAGACGCCGCTGCAGATCGACCAGCATGTCATGGATCTCGCCGGGGCGGTCATCGAACTCGAAGGCACTGGACATGATCAGGCAGCCGCCGGGTAGAAATTCCGCGCTTTCCCATTCCAGCCACCCTTCGAACAGCGCCCGCACCCTGGGAAGACCGCGGCCGTTCTTCATGGCAGGTTCGAAAACAAAGGAGATCCAGCGTTGCGCCGTCTGCTCGACCACGGCCTTCTGCAGGTTCTCCTTGGAATTGAAGTGGGCAAAAAGCCCGCTCTTCGACATGCCCAGCGTCCGGGCCAGGTTGCCGATGGTCAGTCCCTCCAGCCCCAGCACGCTTGCCATGCGGATGGCCTGATCAATAATCTGTTCGCGGGTTCGGTTGCCTTTCATGCCCGGCAGGATAGGAATTCGAGATTTCTCTTGGAATTAAAATCGAACGATCGTACAATCTCGCCCGAACGGTCGTACTATTCTTTCATTCGGCTTGAAATCACCCCTTGTCCACAAGGAGAGAACCAATGAAGACCCGAAGGATTTCCCGCCTGCTGCAACAGTTTCCGGTCTGGTTCCGTCGCATTCCGGACTTCACAATTCGCAGAAAAAGACATCGTTGTCTTGCCGCGGTCGGGGCGCTCCTGCTGGCCGGCACCAGCCTGCCCTGGCTGCATTACCTGCGATCGGAAACCACCCTTCAGCTGCTAGAGGCGCAGACCCTGACTCGACCCCTGCTGGAGCACCTTCCGCTTCCCAGCATTCAGCTGCACCAGGGCCAGGCCTGGTACCTGGTGCGCTCGACCCGGCAGATCTACCGCTTGCATCCTGTTTCCGTGTAACATTCCGGACGCAAGCTGCCCCTGAATCGGATTACCCCCCAAAACTGGAGTTTGCCATGAAGTCCTTTTGTTTCTGCGCCTCGCTGCTGCTTGCAGGAACGGCGCTGGCGGGCAGGGAGCCCGATTGGCCCGCGTATACGGAACCCATGAATCTCAGCGGCCCTCGCCTGGGCTTCACCGTGTTGTCGCAGGACCTTGTAGACAAAGTGCGGGAGGAACACGGCAACGAGCTTTCGCCCCTGGTCAGCCAGTTCGGCTGGCACCAGGAACAGCGCATGTTCGTGCTGGACAACGGCATGACCGGGCTGTCCGAGTGGATCCTGCTGGCCGGCGGCTTCGAGCAGAACCTGCTGATTCCCAGCCTGTCCTGGCTGATCGGCGTGCGCACCGGCAAGGGCATGGAGCTGGGCATGGGCCCCAATATCAATCCCATGGGCACCTCGCTGGTCATGGCCTACGGAATGACCTTCGAGCAGGGCGGAGTGAACTTCCCGGTCAACGTCGCCCTGTCGCACAACAAGGACGGCGCGCGCCTCAGCCTGATCACCGGTTTCAGCTGGCGCAAGGACACCTCACGCAAGCAGCCCCGCCCGCGCCTGCCGGTCTTCGACTAGGACCGGTTGTGCCACATCCTGTTTGCATTCCGTGTAGACAGGACCTCGCCCCCTTCCGCGTCAACGCCCGCAAAGACTCGGAAGGGGGTGGAGGGGGAGTGTGCAGGTTCTGCCCGCTCCACTCCGCCGGCAGCCGGGGTCTACAATCCCGGCCGCGCCGCCTCGGCTTCGATCTCGCCGCCGCTCATGCCCGTGTGACGGTAATACATCTGCAGGTACTCGTAGGCCAGTTCGCTGGGAATGCTGTCGTAGCGCCCCAGGTGGGCATTGTTGAAGGATTCGGCCAGGCCGCTGAGGATCACGCGTCCCTCGCCGATCCGGACTTCGCTGGCGACCGGCGTTCCGTCCTCCAGGCGGTAGAAGGGCTGTCCGCCCTGCACCGGGATCGCGCTTTCCAGGAAGATCGGCAGATCGTGATTCGCGCCTTCCACGAGCACGTTCCGGGAAAGCTCCCTGCCGAAGGATAAACCGTAGTCGGACAGCCAGTCCTCAAGAGCCGCGTCCGGCAGCTCATTGCCTGCGGCGACCAGCAGCTCTCCCCCGCTCTTGACGAAATCCAGCAGTTCGCCGCGGAAACCGTCTTCCGGCGCCCTCTCGGGATTCAGGATCACATACTGCTTCGTGTCCGGCTCGATGTGTTGGCGCGAGAGTTCGGGAATGCGGCCGGAACGATAGAGCCAGATGTAGGCCGTCTCCATGTTCCGCGGATCGTTGTCCTCGATCTTGTTCTTGCGCGGCAGGAGGATGTCGGACAAGTCCTCGTCCAGCGCGACTCCCTCCAGGCTGTGCCGGCGTTCGGGCAGATCGTAGATCGCGGCATTGAGGGCCAGCACCAGGGGAACGACCACGGCCGCCGCCAGCAGCAGATGGTCCGGCATGCGTGAGACAACCAGCTGCCCCTTGCGCACGGCGGCAAGGGCCAGCGCAAGGGCCAGGAAGAGAAAGAGCCAGAAGGCCTGCAGCGGAAAGCTGATCCGATTGAGGTACTGCACGATTCCCATCAGGTGCTCGAAGCGCCCGGGCAGGAACATGGCGAAGTTGGAATAGGTCGTGCTGTCGCTGAAGCCGAGCACACGGCCGCGGCCATAGCGGGCGCTGACCACCTGGACCAGGTTTCCTGCGCGCAACTCGGTGCGGGGGTAGTATACATCGAAGAAGTTGGAGGTGTTGTAGCTCAGCAGGTCGCTGCCGCACTGGGTTCCGACAGCGGCAAGCCCGCTGCGCCAGCCCGGCTTCACGCTGCAGCCGGTCAGGTAGCGGTACCAGGGCAGATGCTGCATCGCCGGGTGGGGAATCACATCCTGCTGTTCCCAGAACTGGTCGTTGGTCGTGTTCAGGTCGAAGACCGTGTCCTTGTTGTAGATGAAGCCGAAGTGCTGCGTGATCTCATTGAGAAAGGTGCTCATGCCGAAGACGTCGGTATGATCGCTGATCGTATACAACCCGCCGCCCTTGTGCACGAACTCCAGCACGGCCTCCTGCTCGCTCTCCGAATAGGCGCGGGTCGGCGTTTTGAGAATCAGCACATCGACCGTGTCCAGCAGCGCGGGCGTCAGCTCCTCGAAGTTCACCGTCGCGCTGTAGTGGCGCTTGAGCAGGCTGCCCAGGCCGTGGTAGTTGTAGGTCGTGCGCGTGCCGAACTGCCGGGTGTTCATGGGGTCGCCGACCCATTCCCAGTCGCTGTGTCCGTCGTCGATGAGAACCCGCCCCGGCTTTTCGCTGCCCGGAAAATGGAAGCAAAGGGCCAGCAGCAGACACAGGGAAGCCAGTGCCGGCAGCCAGCCCGCAGTCGGCGTTTCGGCGGGAGCAGCCTCCTTCGGCGACGTCCATGCCGCCAGGCGCGCTGCCAGCAGGACCGGAGGCAGGCCCAGGAAGAACTGGTATACGGGGCTCCAGGGAATCTCGAACTGGTAGAGCATGGCCGCGAGCAGGCTCTGCACGGGAAAGGCCACACCGGCCCAGACCCAGCCCCCCAGGGCGCACAACAGCAGGGCCGGCCCAAGCCGGGAGAAGCGGCTGCGGGCGGCAAGCCCCATGGCGAGCAGAAGGCCCAGGGCGAAGATTCTGTAGTACAAACCGGTCCACTCGGGGCCCAGGCTGAAGGGCAGGCTTTCGTCGGGCAGGCGAAGCACGAGTTCGTTGCCCAGGACGGCGGCATCCGTACCCGCCAAACGTGCGACACGCTCGGCCAGCCAGCCGATGGGCAGGTCGCGCTCGATCATCGTGTGCAGGTAGATCGAGAACTTGATGCCGACGAAGCCCGCCAGGCCGCCATAGCCCGCCAGGCGCAGGGCAGCACCCAGGCGGCGCGCCAGTCGATCCTTGAGCAGAAGCAATAGACTTCCCGCCGCGACCAGCGTCATGGCCGGCAGCCCGTGTTCCGGCAGGAAGAAGAGCAGGAGCAGCGCGGCGACTCCGGGCACCAGGGCCCGCAAGGGGCTGCCGGCGGGAGCAGGCCGCGAGCCGAACCAGGCCAGGAACACGGACAGTCCGAGGAACACAAGGGCAGTCGGCAGAGGTGCCGCCGGAAGCGTGTAGACGGGAAACAGGGCGGAGGTCGAGGCGAATCCCAGGTAGAGTGCCAGACCGGTGAACAGAGTCAGCCGCGTGTTCATTTGCCACCTCCCGCGCCCGGACGGTTTCCATGACGGATCGGCGCTCGCCGGCGCTCGCCGGGCGTCGTGCCCGGCCGGGTCGCCGGTTGCCGGACGGCTCCCGGCGGCCTGCGCATGGCTCCGGGCGTCGGACGGCTGCCGGGCTGCCCTCCCGGGCTCATCTGCGGACGGGGCATGGGAAGATTAAGCAGGCCATGCACGAGCTGCTTGCGGCGCTCGATGCGGTCCGGCGGCACCAGGGGCGGAGAAGGCGCGACGCGATGCAGGCTGTCGCCCCAGGACGCCAGGTAGCGGTTCTTCGCCGCGTTGCCCGGAGGCGGCGGGCGGCGTGATACAGACTCCGCCATGAAGCGCCGCGCCGTGTTGAGCGGCTTGCCGTTGCGCTCCGTTCCTTCCAGGCTGTACTTGCTGAAGAAGCGCTCGTCCCCGATCACCGTCACGTGCCCCCTGCCGATGTCCTTGTCCCCGATCACCGGGAAATCCCAGCAACTGAGCAGCGTGTCCAGCGGTTCTCCCGTGCTCGCCACGGGCCAGGCCTCGTAGAACAGGAAATCCGTCGGCCGGCCGAAACGATCCTTGCTGTCCGGCGCGGTTCCGAGCGGGATGTCCTGGATCTCCATCTCGAACTCCTCCAGAAGCGGCTCCAGGGCTGCAACACGACGGGCATCACCGGCGATCAGCAGGTGCCCCCCGGCCTCGACCCACTCGCAAAGGTCCCTGCTGTCGCCGCCGCTGAAGGTCTTCCCCGGCCCGTTGACCAGCAGCCAGCGCGAGCCCCCCAGCAGGTCGGTGTCCACGTCCCACAGGAAAAGCGGAAGCCGGCCCGCGTTGTATACACTCTCGACCAGGGCCATCGAGCTCCAGTCCATGTTGCTGTTGCTGTGGAAGGCGGGCTGGTGCGAGTAGTCGATCCAGCAGATGTTCTCCGCGCTCGCAGGGGCAGGCACGCTCTCGCTGCTCGCCGCCCTGGAAAAGGGCAGCGCCAGCAGGCAAAGCAGCAGCACCAGGCCTTCGCGCTCCCTGGTGCCCAGGGCAGGGGTTGCCGCCAGGAGCAGCCCAAGGGCAAGGACCCAGAGGATCATTCCGGGAAGCGGGCTGGCGGAAGCGCTGCCGCGGGCCAGCCAGCTGACCAGGTTCAGGTAGAAGGGCCAGGTCTGGGGCGTGCTGAGGCTCATCAGTCCGGAGGTGTCGCCCTGCACGAAGAGCACGCCCTTGCCCACCTTTTCCATGGCGCACAGGGGAATGCTTCCGAAGCGCTCGTCCCAGGTGTAGCGGTTATCGCCCATTTTTCCGCGGACATTGTCCGGGTTCCCCGTGTCGGAAAAGGCCATCGTCCCCTGGATCACGGGCAGGGCCGGCCACTCCAGCTGGAGGCTGCCGCCGATGCTGATGCCGTACTGGTTCGCCTCTTTCATGCCTCGCGTGGCTCCGGACACCAGGTAATGCTGCACATGGTTCCAGTTCCAGCCCCGCCAGGCGGGAATCGCCGAGTCGTCCTTCAAGCGGATTCCGCTGCGGGAGATCACCGAATTGACGCCCAGCATGATGTCGTGCACGTTCGTGTGTTCGCCGACCACCAGCACCGCGCCGCCATCTCGCATGAAATCGTCCAGCTTGCCTCGCAGGGCTGTCGGCGCGGCCTCCGTCGGATGGATCACGAAGATCACGTCGTACTCGCCCATGCGCTCGGCGAGTTCCGGATCCTCGAGGATGTCGACCTGGGCGCCCCAGGCGCGCAACACGTCCAGCAATCCGCCCATGCGCGGGCCGGGACGCGTGCCTTCACGCGTGCTCTCCCAGGACCAGTCCCCGTTCTCGCGGAAGGCGACCTTCAGGCCTTCCACGGAGGTCGAGGCCGGCGGCAGGGCGGTCCAGCAGAGCGCGAGCAGCGCCGCCAGTCCTCCCAGGCCCGCCACTCGCGCGCGGCTGGCGGAAAGCCTCGAAGGCCTGGACATGGAGGGGGCACCGGCAAGGCAGGCCGGCAGGGCGGAAAGGAGCAGCAGAAGAAAAGCGGGCAGGAAGGGAATATTGGCCGGAGCCTGCTCACGAGTCAGGAACCAGCCTCCAAGAAGCACGAGAAACAGGGGCAAGGAGGCGAGCCGAAGGCGTGCCGCGCCTTTGCCGGATGCGCGCAGGCCGGCCAGGACCTGGATCAGCAGCAGGGCGAAAGCGGGCCCCACGCCTGTCGTGCTGCCCCATTCCGGATGCAGTCCGGCAGGCAGCGCCGCCAGCGAAACCAGAGCGCCGGTCAGCCATTCGCCAATCCAGTAGAGCTGGGGAAGCCAGAAGACCTGGGCCGTCATTGCAGCCGCCAGCACAACAATCGTTCTGCGTTCAACCGGTCGGGCCCGCTCCTCCAGCAAGGCAAAGGGAAGCAGACCAAAGAGCGCAAAGGCCGGGTGCAGCATCAGGGGCAGCAGCAGCGACAGCACGCCAGTCAAGGCAAGAAGCAAGGTGCGCGAGCCCAGGGAAAGCAGCAGGAAGAGCAGCAGCGCGGCGCACCCCGCAGGCTGGGCCATGGAGGGCGGCAGGGCTGGAAGAAATCCCCCGAGGAGGGCCAGACCCGCAAGGAAGGTCACTTCGCGAAGGGCCCCGATGGAGCGCTCGCGCATCATGGAGAAAACTTCACTCATGAGCGATTCGACTCGTTTGGGATACAGACGCGGGGGACAACGTGTGCAACCGGGTTGTGGTTGATGGCGACCGGAGCCGCTGGTTCCGGCAGGTTTGCCGGCGTTTGGACTTCTAAACTATAACCTTGCCGCGATTTCGCAAAGAAAAAGCCGCGAGGCACGAGGCGGAAGTTCTCACTGCCTCTTGCGACGGGCTGGACCTGGAGAGGGAATCTGTCAACAGTAGCTCTATATGGAATGGGCTGGATTCTTCTCCAGAGGATGGATCGCACGCTTTCCGGGTCACGAATACCGAACCGTTTCCCAGCGAATGAACCGTATGAGAGCATGATTCTCCGCCAAGGGCGATTCAGACTCTCTTGGAATCGTACCGCTTCCGCCAGTCCACGTGAGGACCGCGAAAGCTTTCCCGGACAGAGAACAGAGTGATTGTTCCCGCGCACCGGATTTTTCCTTGACTCGTCGGGCAAATGTCTCTTACAATGACCAGCGTCCCCCACCACCGCAGCTTCGGCTGCACCGCTTGAGCAGACCGGCGTGCCGGCCTGTAGTCTATTCACACAGTTTCAAGAGCCATCGACTGGAGGTCATGATGTCAGCGAGAGACCTGTCCAGAAACCGTTTGCCATTCCTGGCGACAATCGCCCTGGCGTGTTGTCTGCCTTTGCAGAATGTGCTTGCGGCGGGGACAACACCGCTCTTCGACTACCAGACCCGCTCAACGGTGGAGCGCTTCAATCGACAACTGGTCGATGTGGAGAACGGCTCCAACGCGGCGGAGAAGAAGTCGCAGCAGCAAGGCGTGGTCACGGGAGTAACCCCGACCGACCCGAACTACCATCCATTGTGCGCAGGGCCCACGAACCCCATGTTCGAGCCCCAGTGCCAGACCAATCCGATCCTGGATCCGAACTGCGCGGAGCCGACCAATCCGCTCTTCGATCCCGATTGCCCCTACGCGACCAATCCGACCTATGATCCGGATTGCCCGCCGACGGATCCGATGTACGATCCGGCCTGCGCCGAGCCGACGAATCCCGAATTCGATCCGGACTGCGCGCAGCCGACGAACCCGGTCTTCGACCCCGATTGTCGCACGAATCCCATGTACGACCCCGAGTGTCCGCCGACGGATCCGACCTATGATCCCGAGTGCCAGACCAATCCGGAGTGGGACCCCTTCTGTGTGACGGATCCGCTGCACGACCCGACCTGCACGGAAACGAATCCCCAGCACAACCCCGACTGCCAGACCAATCCGGAATTCGATCCGATCTGTCAGACAGACCCGAACTACGACCCGGTCTGCCAGACGGATCCCGATTTCGATCCGGTCTGCGTGACGGACCCGGCGATCGATCCCAGCTGCGTGACCAACCTGGCCTACGACCCCTCTTGCGAGACGAATCCAGACTACGATTCCATGTGCGCCACCGATCCGGCTTTCGATCCGGACTGCGGCGACACGGATCCTCGCTTCAACCCGGCCTGCGCGCAGACCAACCCGATGTACGACCCGTCCTGCCTGACGGATCCCGCGGTGAATCCGGAGTGCTACGACACCAATCCGCAGTACTACTCGGCCTGCCAGACCAATCCGAACTGGGACCCGACCTGCGACGGTTTCACGGACCCTGCCTTCAGCACAGAGTGCTCGACCAACCCGGCATTCGACCCGCAGTGTCACACCAATCCGCAGTTCGACCCGGTCTGCCAGACCAACCCGCAGTACAACCCGGACTGCCAGACCAATCCCATCTGGAACCCCGACTGCTACACCAACACCTACTACGACCCGAATTGCCTGAGCAATCCGGCCTACGATCCGCACTGCTTCACCAACCCGGTGGACGGCACGGAGTGCGTCAGCAACCCGATCTACGATCCTAGCTGCGAGACCAATCCGGCCTACGGCTTCTGCGAGACGGATCCGCAGTTCGAGCCCAATTGCACCACAGACCCGGTCTGGGATCCCGATTGTGTGACCAGCCCGTATTTCGACCCCTATTGTCACACCAACCCGCAGTTCGCGCCGCTCTGCAAGACCAATCCGGAGTACGTGCCGGGCTGCAGCACCAACCCGCTCTACGATCCGACCTGCCAGACCAATCCGGACCTGGACCCGCACTGCGAGACCAACCCGGACTGGAACGGCGTCTGCGAAACCAACCCGCTCTACGACGTCAACTGCGTGACGGACCCGGTCCACAGTCCCGTCTGCGAGACCAATCCGGCCTACAGCCCCTACTGCGAGACCAATCCAGAGTACGCCAGCTGCAGCACGAACCCCATCTTCGACACCAGCTGCGAGACCAATCCCCAGTGGGACTTCTGCCAGACCAATCCGCAGTTCGACCCGGCCTGCGACACCAATCCGCAGTACTTCCCGCAGTGCGTGACCAACCCGGCCTTCGACCACCAGTGCCACACCAACCCGGGCCACGACCCGCATTGCGACACGAATCCCGAGTACGTGGCGGGCTGCGACACGAATCCGCTCTGGAATCCGCTGTGCACGACGAACACCTTCTACGATCCGGGCTGTGAGACGGATCCGGACTATGATCCGAGCTGTTTCACGGATCCCGCCTCCGGCGTGACCTGTGATACGAATCCGCTCTACGTGCCGCAGTGCGAGACCAATCCCGCCTGGGGCTACTGCGAGACCAACCCGCAGTACGAGCCCGGTTGCGAGACCAATCCGCAGTGGATGGTCGGCTGCCAGACGGATCCCTACTACGACCCGGCCTGCGAGACCAATCCGGCCTACAGCCCGAACTGCCTGACCAATCCGGAATACGACCCGGATTGCCAGACCAATCCGATCTGGAACCCGGAATGCCTGACCAATCCCGACCTGGATCCGACTTGCCACACGAATCCGGACTGGGCCGGCGGCTGCGACACGAACCCGCAGTACAACCCGGACTGCCAGACCAACCCGGGCTACGATCCCGAGTGCATCACGAATCCGCACTTCGATCCGCATTGTGATACGAATCCGGCCTACATGCCCCAGTGCATGACCAACCCGATTTTCGACAACAACTGCGAGACCAACCCGGACTACGGCTTCTGCCTCACCAACCCCTACTACCATCCGGGATGCGACACGAACCCGACCTACTACGACCAGTGCGTGACGAACCCCGACTGGGACATGCAGTGCACCACCAATCCGCAGTGGGACCCGGGCTGCCAGCCGACGGATCCGGCTTTCGACCCCGATTGCCACACCAGTCCGGCCTATGACCCGCTGTGCTTCCAGACCAATCCGGTCTACTACGCGGAATGCATGACGGACCCGGTCTTCGACCCGACCTGCGGACAGGACACGGACCCGGCCTACTGGCCCCAGTGCGCCACCAACCCGGTCTGGGATCCGGGCTGCCTGACCCACCCGCAGTACCAGCCCGAGTGCGAGACGAATCCGGAGTACCAGGCCGGTTGCGACACCAACCCGATCTACAATCCGGACTGCTGGTCGAATCCCTTCTATGATCCGACCTGCCAGACGAATCCGGCCTACGATCCGCACTGCTTCACCAACCCGGTGGACGGTGTCGACTGCGTGACCAACCCGATCTACGATCCGCAGTGCGAGACGAACCCGAGCTACGGCTTCTGCGAGACGGATCCCCAGTTCGAGCCCAACTGCACCACGGATCCGGTCTGGGATTCCGAGTGCGTGACGAGCCCCTACTTCGATCCCTATTGCCACACGAACCCGGAATACGCACCGCTCTGCGAGACGAATCCCGAGTTCGGCAACTGCGAGACGAACCCGCTCTACAGCCCGAACTGCCAGACGAATCCGCTCTTCGATCCGGACTGCGAGACGAACCCGGACTTCGGCATCCCCTGTGATACGAATCCGCAGTACAACGACGAGTGCGCGACGAATCCCTTCTACGATCCTGTCTGCGCGACGAATCCGGCCTACGACACCTACTGCGATACGAATCCGCAGTGGACGCCTGGCTGCAACACGAATCCGCTCTTCGTCCGCGAGTGCGAGACCAATCCGGCATGGGACTTCTGCGTGACCAATACCCAGTTCGATCCCAGCTGCGACACGAACCCGCACTACTTCCCGCAGTGCCAGACCAATCCGGTCTACAGCCGCGAGTGCCACACGGACCCGGCCTTCGACCCGCACTGCGAGACGAACCCCGAGTACACGGCGAACTGCGCGACGAACCCGATCTTCGATCCCTACTGCTCGACGAATCCGTTCTATGATCCGGGCTGCTACACCAATCCGGACCATGACCCGCACTGCTTCACCAACCCGAGCGACGACGGCACGGTCTGCGAGACCAACCCGATCTACACTCCGCAGTGCGAGACGAATCCGAGCTACGGCTTCTGCACGACCAATCCCGAGTTCGAGCCCGGCTGCGAGACCAACCCGCAGTACAGCCCCTTCTGCACGACCAATCCGCGTCACGACCCGGAATGCGTGTCGAACCCGCTGTACAGTCCCTTCTGTGACACGAACCCGGCCTACGACCCGAGTTGCAGCACCAACCCGATCTACGATCCGACCTGCGCCACGCATCCCGAGTACGATCCGCTGTGCCAGACGAATCCCGAGTTCGGCATCAGCTGCGACACGAACCCGGCCTGGAACGTGCTCTGCGTGACGGACCCGCACTTCGATCCGAACTGTCATACGAACCCGGGCTTCGATCCGCATTGCCAGACGAACCCGCAGTTCATCATCAACTGCGTGACGAACCCGATCTTCAACCCCAACTGCCAGACGAATCCGGTCTTCGGCTTCTGCCTGACGAATCCCTTCTTCCACCCGGGCTGCAACACCAATCCGGTGTTCTACCCCTGGTGCACGACCGACCCGGTCTGGGATCCCGTCTGCGTGACGAACCCGACCTTCGACCCGGCCTGCGGTTGGACCAACCCGGTCTTCGATCCGAATTGCGCGACCAACCCGCTCTTCGATCCGACCTGTACGACAAATCCGGTCTTCGATCCGAACTGCTCGACGAATCCGCACTACGAGCCGCGCTGCTGCTGGGCTCCGGACACGCTGGAGATCGAGCTGCTGAACCTGGATCCGGACATCCAGCTGACCTGGGATCCGGTACCCTTCGCCACGAGCTACAAGATCCACGCGCGCCGCGCGACGGGTCCCTGGTTCGTAATCGCTGAGACGGCCCAGACCAGCCACGTCTTCTCGCCGCCGACGACGACGGAGGATTCGGTCTACAGCTTCCGCATCGAGACGGTCTGCGGACCGCCGCCGGTCAGCTCGGAAAGCCGTGACCCGCACGACGAGAGACTCCATGGAACGCCACTCGAGGGACTGGCGCCCACCTGGAACAACGGCAACAAACGCTAACCCTCAATCACCGTCTACAAAACAGCCCCGCTCCGGATTTCCGGAGCGGGGCTTTTCTTCGCATGGAGCAGGATGCGGGGTGATTGCGCCGCGGGCCTACGCCCGCAGATGCCATTTGCCCAAAGGTGTCACAAACACTGTGGGCAATGCCGCCAGCCCTAGTGCGCTTCCCGCCAGTTGTCGCCGATGTGGGCCTCGGCGACCAGGGGCACCTTCAGTTCGACGGCGTGTTCCATTTCGTGCTGGACCAATCCGGCCAGCTCCTCCGCGCGCTCGCGGGGGGCCTCGAAGAGCAGTTCGTCGTGGACCTGGCTGATCATGCGCAGCTCGGGCACATCTTCCCGTATACGCCTGTCGAGGCGCAGCATGGCCTTCTTGATCAGGTCCGCCGCGCTGCCCTGGATCGGCGTGTTCGTGGCGATGCGCTCGGTGGCCTCCCGCAGCTGACGGTTGTCGGAATTGATTTCCGGCAGGTAGCGCCGGCGGCCGAAGAGATTGGAGACGAAGCCGTCCTCGCGCGCCTTTTCCAGGGTGCCGTCGATCCATTGGCGCACGCCGCTGTAGAGCTCGAAATAGGCCGAAATGAAACTGGCCGCCTCCTTGACCGGAATCTCCAGGTGCCCGCCCAGGGCGAAGGCGCCCATGCCGTAGATCACGCCGAAGTTGATCGCCTTGGCCTTGCGGCGCATCTCCTCGCTGACCAGCTCCTCCTCGACGCCGAAGATCTTCGCCGCCGTGCGGCTGTGCAGATCGGCATTCTCGTTGTAGGAGGCGAGCAGCTCGGGGTCTTGTGAGACATGGGCCAGCACGCGCAGCTCGATCTGCGAGTAGTCGGCGTCGATCAGCACATGGTTCCGGTCCCGTGTGACAAAGGCGCTGCGGATGCGCTTGCCCAGTTCCGTGCGGATGGGAATGTTCTGCAGGTTGGGTTCGGTGCTGCTCAGGCGACCCGTGGCGGCGATGGTCTGGTTGAAATTGGTATGGATGCGGCCGCTGCGCCGGTTCAGCATCTGCGGCAGGGCGTCCACATAGGTGCTCTTGAGCTTGCTCAGCTGGCGGTAGTCCAGCAGGCGCGCCGGCAGGGGCTCCGTCTTCGCCAGGCGCTCCAGTTCGCGCACGTCGGTGGAATAGCCGGACTTGGTCTTCTTGCCCGGCTTGAGATGCAGCTTCTCGAAGAGGATCGTCGCCAGCTGCCGCGGGGAGTTCAGATTGAACTGCTCGCCGGCCATGTCGTGGATCTCCGATTCCAGATCGGCCAGCTTCTCCTCCAGCTCGGCCGACATGGTCGCCAGTTCCTCGCGGTCCAGGCTGACGCCTTCCTGCTCCATGCGGCAGAGCACGGCCATCACCTGCATGTCGATCTCGCGGAACAGGCCGTCCAGGCCCGCCTCCTCCAGCTCCTTCAACAGAGGTGATACAAGCCTCAGGGTGAAGTCGGCATCTTCCGCGGCGTAGAAGGTGATCTTTTCCAGCGGCACATCGGCCATGCTGATCTGCTTGCGGCCGCTGCCGATCAGTTCGCTGGTCGGCATCTTGCGGTAGTCGAAGTAGTGCAGGCTGAGCGCGTCCAGGCCGTGCTGGCGGCCGGAGGGACGCAGCACGAAACTGGCCAGCATGCTGTCGAACTCGACGCCCTCGACATGCACATCCTGCAAGGAGAGCACATTGATGTCGTACTTGGCGTTCTGGCCGCACTTGCGTATACGGGGATTCTCGAACCAGGGCTTGAGTTCCGCCAGGATCTCCGGCAGGGAGGGCGGGTCTTCCAGCTCCAGGCGATCGGCATCCGGGCAGAGCACCGGCAGGTACCAGGCCTCGCCCTCCTCCCAGGCGAAGGAAAATCCGACGATCTCGCAATCCAGCGGATCGAGCCCGGTGGTTTCCAGGTCAAAGGCGCAAAGCCGGTTCCCGCCTTCAGGATCCGTGGCGGCACGCAGCTTTTCGAGAAAGGCGGCAAAGGCCTTGCGACCGCCGACGCAGTGGTAGTCCTGCTTGAGGGAGGGAGCGGCGCTTTCCGTTCCCGCGGCGCTGTCCACCTTGTGCTGCAGGCGCCGGCTTTCCTCCAGGATGCTGCGCAGTCCCAGGTCCAGCAGCTTGTCCGACAGCCCGGGCGCTCCCCAGTTCGGCAGCTGGACCGATTCGATCGGCCAGTCGCCCGGCACCTCGCAGTCGATCGTCACCAGCTGGCGGGACAGGAAGGCCAGTTCGCGGTTCTCTTCCAGGTAGCGGCGAAGCGCCTTCTTGCCGTGGTCCTCGAGGTTCTCGTAGACCCCTTCCAAGGTCTCGTACTCGGAGATCAGCTTGCCGGCGGTCTTTTCCCCCACGCGCGGCACGCCCGGCACATTGTCCGAGCTGTCACCCATCAGCGCCAGCACGTCAATCACCTGGTCAGGCCGCACGCCGAACTTCTCGCGCACGCCTTCCGGCCCCACCAGGATCACTTCGCCCTTTCGGCCTGTCTTGTAGAGGTAAAGGTTCTCCCCGACGACCTGCATCAGGTCCTTGTCCGAGCTGACAATGAAGACTTCCCGCCCGGCATCCCGCGCTTTCAGGGCAATGGTGGCCATGATGTCGTCGGCCTCGAAGCCGGGCAGCCGCAGGGGATCCATGCCCATCAAGGCCAGGATTTCATAGAGCAGGGGAATCTGCGCCGCCATCTCCTCCGGCATCTTCGGGCGGGTGCCCTTGTAGTCCGGGTAGAGTTCATGGCGGAAAGTGGGTTCCTTGCAGTCCGTCACCACCAGGATGCTCTCCGGCTCCTCGATGGTCTGGATCCGCAGCAGCGCCCGCAGCACGCCATGAATGCCACTGACGATCATGCCATCGCCCGTCGTCAGCGGATTGCGCTCCATGGCCATATGCGAGCGAAAGAACTGGGCCATCAAATCGATAATAAACAGCTGTTTCATGAGGCCTTCCTGCGGATTGCCAGTACTCTGGTTGTCATGTGGCATGATCGGATCGCTGAGCATGCCACCATCGTGGCATGGCTAGATCTGTGCAGCCGCATCCAGTTGCAGAATCTCAAGTCAAGAATTCTTAATGGATTGCAGAATTGCACTGTCGGATCACTTGGACAAGATCCGGAATCCGGGGGAGATCCGGCGGACCTTCATACGCGATTGTCGCCTGAGACTGTCGGACTGGAATGCCAAGGATCTCCGGTTCCATGGAATGCAGAACAGGGTTTCCGTGGGGTGCAACTTGCTGCGGGATATCCCCCGCTGCGGGCTGGCGGCCGCAGCTACCTTCAGCCGGCGCTTCGCGCCTTGCGGTATCGGCCCATTCGACACCGCCGTGAATCGCGAAGTCAACGGCCGACCATCCCGCCCTGCCATGCGACAAGTGAACGGCGCAACAGCACCACGAACCGCGAAGCGGTGGCTCAAGGTAGCTGCGGCCGATAGCCCGCAGCGATTCCAGGGCTGTGATCCATGGCTAATCGAAGGGGCCGATGTGGCCCCTTTCTTG
>JAUIFJ010000072.1 GCA_030429345.1 bacterium
CGCGTGGTCTTCATCCGTGGCCAGAACATGGGCGACCTGAAGGGCTGGGACATGGACGAGGAGGGCAAGGCCGAGTGGCGCAAGATGGGCGTGTTGAAGCGCCTGGCCGGCGCCGGTCTGGTCAACTCGGCCTCCGTCTCCACGACCGAGATGCTGATCCTGCCCAGCGCCGAGGTCGGCAAGTATGCGATCCGCACCAAGATCGCGGTGATGCCCCAGGCCAAGGACTTCAACGTCGGCTTTCTGACCTGGCACGAGTGCGCCATGGGCGTGACGCGCCCCGACCTGTGCTTCAAGGTCACGCTGACCAGCTAGGCTGGCGGCGTGTGATCCACTGACCTGACCCCGAACAGATTGCTGGAGAGACTCCATGAAGTACGTGAGAAGCCTGACCGAGGGAATCGTGGTGACCAAGAACCACGTGATCCATGCCAACAAGGCGACCCCCCTGGCCATCGTGCCACAGGAGATCGTCCGTCTGACTCGCACTACTCCTCCGAAGGTCGAGATTCTCGACCAGGATCCCTTCGCTGAACCCGCGAAGGGATCCGAGGAGGAGGCGGGCGAGACCAAGCAGTAGCCCAGGGCCCTGACCCCGAAGCAGAGACCGGGAGAACCCATGAAGTTTGTACGAAGCCTGACCGAAGGCACGGTCGTGACGGCCAACCATGTGATCCACGCGGATCGCGCGACGCCTTTCGTGACAGTTCCGGAGGAGCTCTTGGCGCTGTCGCGCCGCACGCCGCCCAAGGTGGCCATCACGGACGACGACCCCTTCGTCATGCAGGCGGAGGGGATCGTCGTTCCCCGGACGAAAAACGGTGTGCGCGCCGGCGGCCCGACCGCCGAGGAGCTGGCGGCCGCCGAGGAAGAAGAGCGCAAGCGCCAGGAAGCCGAGGAAGAAGAGGCCCGACGGCGTGCCGCCGAAGAAGAGGAGGCCGAGCGCCGGCAGCAGGAAGCGAACGCAGGCAAGACAGCTGGCGCTGGCAAGGCGGGTTCCAAGGGCGGCGCGAAGGCCGGCGGCAAGAGCGGGAAGTAGCGCCCGCACGGGAGGCTGAATCGTGTCCACCGTCACCGAACTGATCACGTCCCTGCGGCACTCGCTGGCGGCAGCCGACGAGACCGTGATGACCACGGATCAGCTGCGCACAGCGGTCCTGCGGGCCGTGGCGCAGGTGAACCGGGACTTCGGTGTGGCCTACGAGGTGGCGGGGGATGTGATCACGCCGGACCTTTCCGCAGGCGACCAGGAACTGGTCCTGATGAACGCCACGATCGCGTGCTGCATGATCGAGATCGCGCGGGCCGGGCGCCAGCCGTCGTTCAAGGCGGGCACGATCTCCATTGACCGCAGCAAGGCCGTGGGCGCGTGGCGCGAGCTGCTGTCCAGCCTGCGCGGCACCTACGAGCGCCTGGCCGCCATGGACAACGAGTCGCGGGCCATGAACCTGAAGTCCCTGCTCTTTGAACGCGGCGTGGATGTGCCGCCGCCGTCTTCCGAGATCTACGAACCGTGAGCATTCTGCCCGCCCATGAGGGCGCGGCCGCCGCTGCGGACGTGGAGACCCTGATCCGTTCGACGGAGGAGACGGTGAAGGTGCTGAAGGTCACTCCCGCGGAGGAGTCTGGATTTGCCGGGCAGCCGGCACCCACACCAGAAGTCACGGTGAGCGTGCCGGCCCTGCTGGCGGACAAGCAGCCCAGCGACCTCTTGCAGGTGGATCACGACTACATGGTCTCCCTGCTGCCGGACACGGAGGTCGAGGAAAGCTACCTGCTCGAAATTCGCGGAGCGTTGCACACGATCGTGGATATCAAGCGGGTCAACCTTTTCGGCACCGTGACGCACCTAGAGGTGGCGGTCAAGAAGCGCCGAGGGACCTGATGCTGGACGGGGTGGAGCTGACCCTGGACAAGAAGGCACTCAAGCAGACCCAGGCCCTGCTGAAAGCCTTTCCCAGTGTGCTCGCTCAGTCCCTGGCCGTGGCGCTTCTGGTGATCGCCAAGGTGGTGCAGGCTCAGGCGAAGCAGAGCCTGCGCGACGAGGAGGCCATCGATTTGGGAGCCCTGAGGGCCTCGATCCAGATCGCGGTGCTGGGGCCCCTGACCGTGGTAGTGGGAACGCCGCTGGAGTACGCGGCGGCTGTCGAATTCGGAACTGTCGGCCACTATGTGAAGGTCGACGACACGCCCGGCATGCGGGAGTGGCTTGTGAGACATGGGATTGCGGATGCCGAGAACCGCGCCTACTTCTTCGTGCATCCCAAGCCCCGGCCGTTCCTGGAACCCGGGCGCCTGATGGGCCAGGCCCTGGCACCGGCAACGATTGAGAAGGCCATTGAACGAGCCTTTGCCGAAGTGGAGAAATACCTGAAGTGATTGCCGAGCGCGCCCTGGCCGAGCACATCAAAAGCCTGCATGCAGGCCTGTCAGTGTTCAAGGACGAGCTGGCTTGGCACCAGGCGGGGGAGCCCTTCCCCTACCTGATGGTCACCAAAGTGGGCGAGCGGCCGGAAACGGCGGGAACCGGCGTCTACGACCGCGAGGATACGGACGAGGAAACCGGCAAGGTCGTTCAGAACAAGTGGCTGAGGTGGCGCAAGAACCTGCGTCTCACGGTGCGCAGCAGCGCGCTCGCAGGAAAGAGTGCGGCAGAGGCCGTGGAGGCCGTTGCACAGACTGTGAAGGCCCTGCTGGCCGAGCACGTCACGGGCAAGGCGCTGGACCTGACCGACAGCGTCAGCGAGCAGGAAGTCCACATCAGCCGGCTGCGCCTGGTCGACGAGTCCGACCAGTCGCCGATGCTGACCCGCGTTCCGTTCGAGGCGCAGCGGACACTGGACGTGGAGATCGTGGTCACCACGGTGCGAGAGGTCGCGCGGGAAGAGCCGTTCACCAACCTGGACTTCATCCAGAACTAGGGGGAATCGATGCCGAAACGTGATGCAAAGGCGGAGGCCGAGAAGCCGGCCGTGAAGGACGAGGGAGAGACCAGCAGTGTGCCGCCCACCATGGTAGCTGCGCCGGCACGGAACACGCTTCGGGCGGCGCAGGTGGTGATCCGGGAGTCAGGAATCCCCGCTCATGTAGCGGCGGCAGTCCTCGCTGGCCAGGGCCTGACCCAGCGTTCGCTCGTCGATCCGAAGACATTCAAGCAGCAGGTGGACAGCTGGCTGTCCGCCCCGGCCAACTAGAGGGGGACACGCACCGTGGCCAAGATCATCAAGGACGTATACACGGAGTACTTCTCCGGGAAGGCGGGGCTGACGGCTCTGCCTACCGCGGTGGAGTTCGTGGCCGGCACCGCCGGCGGCGGGGCCCCACTGACCCGCTACATCATCAGCGACAAGCGCAGCGCGCAGGACCTGTTCAAGTCCGGCCCGCTCTTGCAGGCCATCGAGGAGCGCCTGGACGCGGGCAGCACGCTGATCTACGCCATGCGCCTGGCCGGCAGCGCGGCTACCAAGGCCACGCTCGACGTGCCCGGTTCGTCCGGTACTGCTTTCACTCTAGACGGCCTCTTCGAAGGCACCTGGTGGAATGGCGTGGAGGTGGCCGTCACCGAGGACGGCGGCGACCGCACGGTCGACATCGTGGACCCGGATACGGACGTGGTCTACAGCTTCACCGACACCAGCAATGCCGGCCTGGTTTCCAAGATCAACGCCGGTCAGTCCCTGGTGGTGGCGACGATCGGCGCCGGGGCCTTGGTGGCGGCCATGACGGCCACACCGCTGGCCAGCGGAAACGACGGCCTGACCTTGGCCAACGGCGACTACACGGCGGGGATCACTGCCAGCGAGGACTACACGGACGTCAACTGGGTCCACTTCGTGGGCGCGGACAGCCTGACCCTCTGGACCGCGATCCTGACCAGCTGCAACGCCATGGTGACCAGCAACCTGGGCGAGCGCTTTGCTCTGCTGGACGTCCCGCGGCTTTCGGCCGTCGACATCACGGCGCCCACGACGGCAGAAGTGACCACCTACCTGGGGACGATCACGGCTCTGATCGCCACGGTGGCCGATCAGAACGCGGTCATTTGCGCCGGCGAGGCCACGTTCCTGTCTTCGGATGGCACGACCTACCAGAACCG
>JAUIFJ010000073.1 GCA_030429345.1 bacterium
AGATCCTGCCTGCCAGATAAAAAGTTCTCTGAAGGTGCACAATAGATGTTCACACCCAATGCTTCTGCTCTATGCCGCAATTCGTCACCCTGGTAAAGGCGTTTCACAAAATCACCTCCATCAACACGACGAGGTTTGCAAAGCTTGGCTCACGCTAGGAACCTTCCAGTTCCATCCTGACTTCGTTGGCGATCGTCTCCCGGGATTCAGGCCTCTCCTTGAACTTGGTGGCCCATTCCCTGCCCGGATGCAACGTGTCCCAACGAGGGCGCAATCCCTCGCGCCTGCCCTTTCCAGGATTGTGATTGCCGAAACCATCCACGATCGTGTTCCAAACGGGAGTGAAACGGGCGATGAGCAGCGCCTCGCCCAAGGGGATCCATATGTCGTCCACGACCAGATGGCGGCACCAGAAGTCTCCCAGTTCAAGATCCAAGGCGGCGTCGACGCTCTTCGCGTGATCCGAAAGCCGCTTGAAAAGCGAATTCCCCGGCTTCTTCTCGAGTCCCTTAACCCCTTTCCGGGCACCATCGGGAACCGCCTTTCCAACATAGACGGGCACCCCAGTCGCAGGAACGGGCGTGGAGCATCGAATCCGCTTGTAGAGCTCTAGCCCTCCCGAGTAGTAAATGGCGTATACACCTGCCCCCTGGAACTTGGCGAGTCCCCCGAGCGGTTCCGCCTCCTTCTCCAGGATCGCGCGCACGACGCTCTCCGCCAGGTTGCCCTTGTCGAGTGGATTGTACTGGTCGCTCAACGTCCAGCCCTTTCCTTGGACAAGGTCTCGGATTCACTCAGGATCAATTGCCGGGCAAGGGAAGCCCCAACCACCTTGGCGAGTCGGACCGGAACCGCGTTCCCAAGCTGACGCATCGATTCGGTCCAAGAGCCGTGCAATTCATATCCATCCGGAAACGTCTGCAGCCTGGCGGATTCCCGGACGCTGAAATACCGAACAGAGCCATTCAACTCGATCAACATGTTCTCGCCACCAGGGACGCCGTGATCTCCCGCCTTCAAAGTCTTGGCCGGCAGGTCCATCGGACTACCAGAGTGCCCGGGGTACACTCGAGCACCATCTTGGAAACCGTGATTCAGAAACTGGACATCGACTCTTTTTCTCCGGGGATCGGGAAGACCTTGGAATGCATCCCGGATCGTATTCCAGGGCTTCTCCGTTGGCGGCCCCAACTCCCTCTCCCGAGTCAGTTTGCGCACCCTCGTGCCGAACCTACCTGGCGTGTCTGGGCGGCGGCGTTTGGAGATTCGATGTCGTTCCCAATACTCGCCCGTCACCCATTGATCCCAAAGCAGCCGATCCAGGGAATGAGTGGGAGAAGGAAAAGACCAACCCTGCTTCTGATCACTTCTGAATCCCACGATGAAGACGCGCTCCCTTCTCTGGGGAACACCATGATCCGCTGCGTTCAGGACACGAGCGATCACCCGGTACCACAAGCCACGGTGTCTCCCTCGTGTCTTGTGACGCTCAAGTCGCTTCAGGTGATCCAGCCAATCCTCGCTCTTCCTGGGCCGCACTTCGGGATAGGATAGCCTGAGTTGCACGTACTGGAAATAGTTGATGAAGGAGGCGCGGGTGATCCCCTTAACGTTCTCGAACAGAAAAGCGCGAGGCGCCAACTCGCGAACGATCTCCGCGGATGCTGGCCACATGTCCCGCTCATCATCGAATGCTCGATGCTTCCCACCCAAGGAAAATGGCTGACAAGGCGGGCCTCCGGATACCAGGTCCACTTTTCCATGCAGCCGCTCGAATCCGACATCCCTCACGTCGCCACGTATCACGCGCCAATCTCGAACGAGTGGATGTCCACGTTCTTGATTGATGTTTATCGTGTCACAACACCACTTGTCCCATTCAACGACCATTTCTGGATGAAATCCAACCATCGACAGGCCTAGACCAAGTCCTCCGGCACCTGCGAACAACTCAACGGACTTCATTCCCACCCCCATTTCGAGATCCACCCAGGAATGCTTGAATCCTGTACTTCATGTCTTCCATGTGAGCCAGCTCGCATTCCCAAATCGCCAACACGTCCCACCCCTTTTCCTTCAAGTCGTTCTCGACCCGTCGATCTCGCGACACGTTCATCTCGAACTTGCGAGTCCAAAACTCCACGTTCGTCTTGGGAGTCCTTGACTGGGGGCATCCAGCATGGCGATGCCAAAAGCAGCCATGAACGAAGATCACCTTGCTTCTGGCCGGAAACACGATGTCCGGCTTTCCAGGAAGCCCCCTGCCATGCAGACGGAATCGATAACCCATGCGATGAATCAGGGAACGAACAAGCAGCTCGGGTTTCGTATCCTTGCCTCGGATGTGAGACATGCGAATTGATCGTTCGGTCTTGCTGAGAGTATCCAATGGTGAGATCCCTGCCATTTCCTTGAGTCTCACAGCGGCTTGAGCACCCTGAAAAGAGCGGCGGAATAGGTCCAGAATCTAAGATTCTCGGACATGGGCTGAAACTTTCATCCGACCCCCTCGTGCGGGAAAGGACCCCTTTCCGCCATGGAGACCGCCTGCCCCTTCGAGCTTTCCCAGCAACCACCCCCCCCTGCCCCAGGGCGCGCGGCGCGCGCATCCCAGCTGCAGCAGATCAGCACCACCTGGCAGCCCAGTCACCCTAGACGCCTAGACTTAGCCGCCCCTAATTCTAGTCCGAGAATGGCTATTCTAGGACAAGTTTAGCTTTGGCGGCAATTGTCAATAAAGGCAATTCACTAAGAAACAGTAGATCGTTTTTCTGAATTCTGCGATTTCTCGGACACGATTCCCAGAAAATCAGCGGATCTCAGTCGAACAGGTCGTCAAGGTCATCAGGCTCAGCCCGGCGGGGCGCCGGGAACTCCGGATCCTCGACCTCGACTTCGCCTGCTTCAGGCGCCTGGGCCTGGGCCTGGGCCTGGGCGCCTGTTCCGCCGGCCAGGGCCTGCAGCTGACTGGCCGACAGGCTGACCCGCACGCGCTCCAGGATCGCTGCGGCCTGCAGGCCCGAAGGGCCGGGCAGGTTGCTTTCCCGATCGCCTGTCGACCTGGCTTCCTGCTGCTCCTTCGGCGTGGCCCGCAGGTTCCGCAGGTGGCGGTCGACGACGCGGCTCAGGTAGTCCAGGTCTTTGGGCTCGAGGGTAGGGCCGTCGAAGAGCAGGCGGACGTAGGCTATCCCTGACAGCAGGACTTGCCGCAGATCAGCCGACTGGTTCAGCCCGTACTCCACCAGGATTCGCTCGACGTACCGCTCGAGCTCCGCCTGCCGGTCCTCCTTCTTGAACACCTTGTGGACCTTGAAGCCGTCCGGAAGGCCTGCCGGTAGATCAGGATCTTTCTTCCCGCCGTGATCAGCGCAGGGCCCATCAGCAGACAGGCGCTGGCAGGTCCCACCACCGCGCAGGGGTGCGCCGCAGACACGCCCAGGAGCCGGCAGGGCCCGCCGGCGCGCAGGATTCAATGCCCCGTCCTGCCTCTTCATCACTACTCCTTCAGCGGATGGACCAGGCGCCGGCGGCGCGGCGCGAAAGTTTTGGGCCGCGGGCGGGGTCTCACGCTGTTGATTCCGGCCATTTTGTGTCCTACCATCTCGGGGTCACCTTCAGAATATTGACCAGCCGGGAGCGCCGGGGTCAACTCCACTGGGCATCCGACCACTTTTCTGCAAAGGACTTCCCGCCCGAAAATTGCTTCTGAAAATGCTGCCCTTGACCTGTCGATTTCCGGATTATTGAGACCCTAGATCTGACCCCGTGTTCCTCTTGTACGCCGTTCACGCTTGACCTTGCCTGCCGGGCGTTCATCGGGCACCGAAGCCTTGTACGCCTGCAGCTTGGGCGCCGGGTTCTGGATCATCAGGGTCTTCATCTCCGCCTTCACTTTCGCCAGTTCCTGCAGGTCGAGCCGGCCGCCCAGGGCTTTCATCAGCGTGTCGTACTCGCCTTTGCGGATGGCACCGATGCGTGCCATGATCCGTGCCTGCGGCTGCTTGAACGCCTTGG
>JAUIFJ010000007.1 GCA_030429345.1 bacterium
TTGAGTTCGATGGGATGATTCAGCACGGCCGGCCGCTGGACATAATGGGCACCCATGCCGGCCCTTTTACGGATGCGCAGGGTGAGAGGCACCCGGGCCACAACTGGCGTTCTGTCGGCATTTGCCTGATCGGCAAAAAGGTTTTCTCGGCAGCGCAGCTGCAGTCCCTGCAGAAAGTGGTTGCGGATGTTCGGCAGAAGCTGGGCCGGACGGTCCCGATCGTGTGCCACCACCAGGTGAATCCGGGGAAGACTTGCCCCAACCTTTCCTGGCCGTTCCTGCACCAGCTGCTAGACCTGGACCTGTAGAAAAGGAGAACGCCCGGGAGACGTGGTGCCCGGGCGCTCCATTGATCGGTTGCCGCGTGGGGACGCGGCGGTTTCAGGGAAAAGAGTAGCCTTGCGCAGGAACTCTTTCAACTGAATTCGGAACGAAGTGGATTCTGTGCTGAACTAGCCCACCGTACAATCTGCTGGCCCAGCCGGGCCGGCAGTCCCACCCCATAGCTGTGTGTTGAAGGGGTCATCGTTGCGGGACGATGACCCCTTCTGTTTTGTTCTGAAAATCGTCGCACATGGGACAGGTATGGGACCGGTCGAAATTGTCAGAAAATAAGGCGAAATAATTGCATTCATAAGAATTGCAATATCAAGGGCTTAAGCAAGCTGTCCCGCCAGGACTCGAACCTAGAACGTCTGGACCAAAACCAGAAGTGTTGCCATTACACCACGGGACAGGGATTCGCCCTTGGGCGAAGCGGGGAATGTAGGATTTCCCGGGATTTCCGGCAGGGCGTGATACCCTAGAAGCCGATGCCGTAGAGCAGGCGGAACTCGCGCACCAGGTCCCGGCGGCTGCTCCTGCGGTCGTGCAGGCCCCAGCGGCTGAAGCTGGCTTCCGCGCCGAGCAGGCCCAGGGAGCGGCTTCCGGACGCGCCGACCCACTGGAAGGGCAAGCGCCATTCCAGGGTCCACCTTCTCAGGTCGCGGGTTTCCAGCTCTCCGGCGAGCAGGGGAACTTCCGTGGGATCGATGCCCTCCCGGTGGCCCAGCATCAACTCGCCGCCGATGTTCTCGCCTGCCGGATTGCGGCCATGCAGGTGATGTCCGCCGCGCCAGCTGAGGCGCAGGTCCGAAACTCCCAGCCGCAGCCCTTTACGCGGGCCGATGGCGGGAAGCAGCTGGCTGCGCGCAATCTCCCAGTCCAGCATGCGGCTGTTGGGGCGGGCACCGGCCAAGGGCTGCTCGCCATGGCTGTAGACATTGGCCAGGTAGAAGTGGCTGCCGTACCAGGGGCGAATGCGGCGCATTTCGAGCGTGCCGGTCCAGCCCTCGAGCCACGGATTCCCCGGAGCGAGTCCTTTCGGGCTCCAGGCGAGGCCGGCGAGCATCGCCGTCTTCTGGCCTTCGGCCTGGCTGCCGAAATCGCCCAGGGTATAATCGTCGACCCCCAGTTCGCCATAGATCCGTCCGCGTCCGGGAAGCCATTGCGGCAGGGAGCGTGAGACATCGAAGAAGAGCAGCGTATTGTCCCGGTCGCCGGCGGCGTGCTGCTCGCTCCAGTAGAAATTCACCGGGTTGAGCACGCCCAGCCCCGGCTTCTCGTCTCCCAGGATCAGGAGCTCGGAGAAGGCGAACTCCCAGGCGCCGAGGCTGAGCTCGAGCCGGTGTCCGGCCAGCCACTTCTCGCGCCAGGGCTTGCGCGAACGGACGGGATCCTCCTGGATGCGCAGGGAGTCGATCAGCCGGCTTTCCAGTTCCGCCAGCAGGAAGCGGGCGCGCAGCCGGGTGCCGCCGGCGTCGATCTGGAACAGGTTCATCGGCGGTGCCTGGTCGCCGCGCAGCAGCAGGCCCGTCAGCAGGGCGCTTCCCCAGACAGGCTGCTCCCGCCCGATCAGCACTCCCAGGTCGCCGCGCTCTCCCATGGGGCGCCGATAGCGCAGGCTGGCCCTTGTCTCGTCATGGGTGAGCGAACTGCCGGCCGGATCCACTTGCGCCCAGAGCCAGTCGCGATCCCGCTGGTAGCCGGGGTGCCAGCGATCCGCGAGCGGCCCCTCCAGGCTGGCGTCGCGGAAGTCCATGTCCAGGCTCCAGTGTTTCCACCAGCGTGCCTGGACCTTCAGGCCATTGCCGGCCTCGCTCAGTGACTGCCCGCTGCCTTGCAGGCGCCAGTCGCCGGCCAGCAGCAGGGGCTGCAGGCACAGGGAGAAGTCGCGGTCCTCATGGCGGATCAGGGCCATCCGCGATCGGCCATCCTTGCCGATGCGGGCCAGGCGCTCGGTCAATGCGGGCGACTCGATGGCCGATACCTGCTGGAATGCGAAGCGCCTCCAGTCCGCGGGACGGCTCATTCCCGGGTGCAGGCTGTCCGGCAGGGCAAGCCGCAGCTCGCTTTCCGACAGGGTTCCGCTGCGCAGCCACATGGCTGGCGCGGAACTTGCAAGTACAAGCAGCAGGCACAGGCCCTGGAGGATCCCTTTCGGGAGAGTAGAAATCAGCATGCGGCCAATATAAGGCAGCCGGCCGCCGCTGTCGCATGGCAGGGATTGGTCCGCGGCGGCCTGCTTTGAAACTGCATGGCGATTGCCTTACCTTGATTAGAATGGGCTTCCGGGTGCCGCCGTCGCTTGATGCAGCATGGCAGCCGAACCATACAGGAAATCTGCGGGATCGTCCATCCATGAACGCCGACGGCGCGGGTTTCCTGTCCATTTGTTCAGCACACGAAACAGGTTACACCTACAATCCAATAAGTGGAGGGATCTGAAGCAATGAAACGCGCAATTTCCCTGGCGATCCTGGCGACCGCGACCCTGGCCATGGCCGATGCCATGATGGTCAGCACCCGCGGCCCCGTGGAGCGCCTTGACAGTTGGCAGCGCGACGGTGAACGCACCGACTCGCTGTTCTTCTTCGAAGACTTCGAGAGCGGCTGGAATGGCTGGGAGACCATCGACATCACCGCTGTCGAGCCGGCCTGGAACATCAACAGCGAAGGCGCCTACGACGGCAATTCCTGGTGGAGCGGCGATCCCGAGATCGGCGGCTACGACAACCACTGGCTGCATTATCTGGAGACCCCGGTCATCGACCTGACGGGTACCTCGGCTCCCGAGCTCAGTTTCTACCTGGATTACACTGTCGAGCCTCCCGGCGGCGAGCCTGACGGCTACGACGCCTGGGACGGCGGCAATGTCTGGATCAAGGTCGACGACGGCGAGTGGATGGTCGCCGACGGCTTCACCGGCCATCCCTACAATGCCACCAGCCTTTATTCCTTCGGCGAGGAATTCGGCATGGGCACGGGCATCGCCGGCTGGGCCAATACCAGCGGCGGCTACAACCAGGCCATGCTGGACCTGTCCAGCTACATCGGCAGCGAGGTGCAGTTCCGCTTCGCCTTCTGCTCGGATCCCGGTGCCAGCACCGTCGACGGCGGCAACAGCAGCTGGTTCGGTTTCCGCTTCGACGACATCCTGATCATGGATGCCGACACGACCCTGCTCAGCAACAACGCCGACGACGCCCCGGTCCCCTCCGAGTTCACCCTGGTGAATGGCGAGGAGGCCTCCGGCGACTGGTGGGAACTGACCACCGACTACGCCCACAGCCCGACGACGGCTGCCAAGTGCTCCGTCTTCCCGAACCTGCGCAATGGCCTGACCACTCCCTGGCTGACTCTCGAGGACGGCTGGGAGTACTGGATCCAGTGGTGGCTGATCAGCGACCTGCGCGACTTCAACGGCAGCGGCGGCACCAGCCTGGAAGACTACTTCCGCATCGAGGTCCAGATCCAGGGCAGCATCGAGTGGACCTACCTGCTGCACGACTACTGCGATGTCGGCCGCCCCGGCTACAACGACGATCCCAACAACCTGGCCTGGGACGAGTATGATCCGCTTGAGGACCCCTTCAATGACGGCACCGCCAGCCTGACGGATTACGCCGGCGAGACGGTTCGCCTGCGCATCGTGGTCATCACCGACGACAACGACGACGGCGGCACCGGCGCCGGCCTGTTGATCGACGACTTCCAGCTCTGGGGCAGCGACGTGCTGGCCAACGACCTGGGTGTCACACAGACGATCCTCAGCTTCCCCCGCACACAGGGCGTGCCGGCGGAGATCGGCGTCGAGCTGACCAACTTCGGCGGCGAGGCCGCCGCCAACGTGCTGACCTGGGTCGATGTGGACGATTCCCACGTGGGCTTCGTCAATCCGCGCTTCAATGTGGATCCCCTGTCCAGCGACTGGGGCGTGATCGAGTGGACGCCGAACGCGGTGGGCGATGTAGACGTCAAGTCCTATTCGGTCTTCGACGACCAGAACACGGTCAATGACACCCTGTATACGGAGTGGACCCTGGCCGCGCCCGGCGACGTGACCTTCGGCTACTACTACCACGGCGATGAGATCTCTTGGATTATTCCTGCGGAAGAAGGTGAAGGGCCTTTCGGTTTCTTCGATCTTGGCGCAGTTGAAGGAGAAGTAGAGTTGGATATGGTTGAAGTGGTCATGGGCGACAACGACACCCAGCACAGCGGCAACCAGGTTGTGATCCACACCTATGCCGACGACAATGGCGCCCCGGGTGCCGAGCTGTCCACGGACACCTACGACCTGACCAACAACCAGACCGGCGCAATTCTTTATGAGTGGGGAATTGGCCCAGTTACAGTTGAAGGTGGGGTTTGGATCTGGATCGAGCTGGTGGACGGTTTCCCCGATCCCATCGGACACGATCTACTTGACTTCAATACTGGGCACTACGGAATAGGCGACGGAATGACGTGGGATACAAGTCTTTCCGAAATGGAAGGCGGTGCAAACAGCCTTTACTTCTTCGTTCATGGGGAAGCCACGGGAACGAGTGTCCGTACTCCGACTTCCATACCGAATGATTTCGCCCTGGGCGAGGCCTATCCCAATCCCTTCAACCCGAGCACGCGCATCGACTTCACCGCCCCGGCGGACCAGCTGACGACCCTCAAGGTCTACAACCTGGCCGGCCAGGAAGTGGCGACGGTCTTCAGCGGAGCGGCCACGGGCGCCGTGCAGAGCGCGACCTTCGACGCCGGCCACCTGGCCAGCGGCGTCTACCTCACCGAACTGGTGAGCGGCGAGCAGCGCGCCTCGAGCAAGCTGCTGCTGGTCAAGTAGCACACGGCAACAGCCGAACACAAAAGGGGGCCGTCCGGAAGGATGGCCCCCTTTTCTTTAAAGATGTAGCACGAAGGATGAAGTATGAAGTGGGGGAGTGGGTGGTTTGTGATCCTCCCTGGGGGGATTTGATTCTGGCTCGCTGCGGGCTGTCGGCCGCAGCTACCTTGAGCCGCCCCTTCGGGGCTGATCCTCCCGCGTGGCGGTCGCCTGCCGAGCGTGATGCGACAGGGAATGGCTACAGGTCCAACACACATTCCCCTGGGCCGGAGATCGGCCCCAGGTCCATTGAGCGCCGGCGGCCCCTTCGTAACACAGTCACAAAATCGAGAGAGCCCGCATCATCCTTCGTACTTCATCCTTGTCCAAAGATACCGGGAGCGGGACTCGAACCCGCACGGCCTTCAGGCCTGGAGATTTTAAGTCTCCTGTGTCTACCAGTTCCACCATCCCGGCGGTGTGATCAGTCTTCCTTCAGCAGGTCGCTCAGGTCCGGATCCTCCGGGCGATCGTCCCTTTCGACAAGCAGCAGGCCGGCCAGGGGGACGATCAGGAACTCCTCGTCCCTGTAGCGGATCTCGATGGCGCTGCGCTGCAGGAAGAGAGCGTAATCGCCGATCTCGACCTCCATCGGCATGTAGCGCGGCTTGTGTTCGCTTCCCTGCCAGGGCTCGTCGGCCCCCGGCTCGGGCAGCGGGGTGCCCGGCCCGACGGCGACCACGCGGCCGCCCTTGACCGCCGCCTTGGCATTCACCGTCGGCGGCAGGAAGAGGCCGCTGGAGGTGCGTGTCGTCCCGCTGTCCGGCTTGACCAGGATCCGGTCGCCGACGACGCGGAGTGTGTTCAGATTCATCATGTGCGTGTCCGCTCCGACTTCTATCGCCGACGATTCCCGCTAGCGGGCGGCTCCGCCTGCGCTTTCGTGGCGCAGGATCACCATTCCCAGCGGCGGCAGGTCCAGGCTGAGGCTTGCCGGGAAGCGGCCGCAGGCCTTCTCGAGGGCCAGGACCTCTCCCTGTGTGCCATTCCCGCTGCCGCCGAAATCCTCCGCATCCGTGTTGAGTTCGTACTCCCAGCGACCGGCGGAGGGGACGCCCAGCTCGTAGCCGCTCCTGGGAACCGGAGTGAAATTGCAGACGGCGAGCAGGCTGGGGCTGTCGGCGGCGTGACGCAGGAAGGCGAAGACCGACTGCGCGGCATCGTCGACCACGCTCCATTCGAAGCCGGCGGGCTCGTGATTCGTCGCGTGCAGGGCCGGCTCGCGGCGCAACAGGTGGTTCAGCTCCCCCAGCAGCTGCTGGATGCCGCGGTGGCTGCTGTGGTTCTGCAGCCTCCAGTCCACGTCGCGCTCCTCGCTCCACTCGCTGTGCTGCCCCAGTTCGCCGCCCATGAAGAGCAGCTTGGCGCCGGGGTGCAGCCACATCCAGGCAAGAAACAGCCGCAGGTTGGCCAGCTTCTGCCAGTCGTCCCCCGGCATCTTGGCCAATAGCGAGCCCTTCCCGTGCACCACCTCGTCGTGAGACAGGACCAGGATGAAGTTCTCGGTCCAGGCGTAGACCAGCGAGAAGGTCAGCAGGTCGTGGTGATACTGGCGGTGGACGGGATCGTTGGCGATGTACTTCAGGCTGTCGTGCATCCAGCCCATGTTCCACTTCAGGTTGAAGCCCAGACCGCCCGTATACACCGGGCGTGAGACGCCGGCCCAGCTCGTGCTCTCCTCGGCGATCGAGAGGATGCCCGGGTTGCGCTCGAAGAGCACCGTGTTCAGCTCGCGCAGGAAATCGATCGCTTCCAGGTTCTCCCTGCCGCCGAAGCGGTTGGGCATCCACTGCCCCTCCTCGCGGCTGTAGTCCAGGTAGAGCATGCTGGCCACCGCGTCCACGCGAATGCCGTCCACGTGGAATTCCTCGATCCAGTAGAGGGCGTTGGCAATCAGGAAGTTCTTCACTTCCGTGCGGCCGTAGTTGAAGATCAGTGTGCCCCAGTCCGGGTGCTCGCCCAGCCGAGGATCCGCGTGTTCGTAGAGCGGGCTGCCGTCGAAGCGGGCCAGGGCGAAATCGTCCTTGGGGAAATGGGCCGGCACCCAGTCGAGGATCACGCCATAGCCGCGGCGGTGCAGGGTGTCGACCAGGGCGCGGAAATCGTCGGGCGTGCCGAAGCGGCTGCTGGGCGCGAAATAGCCCGTCACCTGGTAGCCCCAGGAGCCGTCGAAGGGATGCTCCATCACCGGCATCAGCTCCACGTGGGTGAAGCCTGTCTGGTCCAGGTAGTCTGCCAGCTGCTCGCCCAATTCGCGGTAGTTGAGCCAGTCGCCTTCTTCCTGCGGATTCCAGGGACGCCGCCAGGAACCCGGGTGGATCTCGTAGACGCTGAGCGGCTTTTTCAGCGGATCGCCCTTGCCCCGTTCCTCCAGCCACTCCTGGTCGCCCCATTCGTAGCGGCTGGGCGCGAGCACGCGGCAGGCGGTTTCCGGGCGCAGCTGGAACTGGCGGCCCAGCGGATCGGCCTTGACGCGCACTTCGCCCTGTTGGCTGGTGATACAGAACTTGTAGAGACTGCCGGCGCTTTCGTCGGGCAGGAAGAATTCCCAGAGCCCGCTGCCGCCCCGGTTGCGCATGGGGTGGCTCAGGGCGCTCCAGCCGTTGAAGTCGCCGATCACGCTGACCTGCCGCGCGTTGGGCGCCCAGACGGCGAATCGCAGGCCGGGAACGCCCTGGTGCTGGCAAGCCTCGGCGCCCAGCACTTTCCACAGTTCGAAGAGCCGGCCTTCGCCGAAGAGGTGCAGGTCCTGTTCTCCCAAAAGCGGCTCGAAGAGCCAGGGGCTGTGCGCCTGCCAGCTCTGCCCGTTCTCGAAGTGGTATTCGAAAAGGGCTTCCGCCGGATCCAGCAACTCCTGCAGGACTAGTTCGAAGAGTCCATTGCCGATCGCTTCCAGTTCGCGGGGAGCGTGCTCGTCCGCCAGCAGGATCCGCTCCGCGTGGGGCGCCCAGAGGCGAAGGACGATCCGATCGCCCTCCGAATGCTGGCCCAGGGTGCGGAAAGGGTCGTGCAGGGTGGCGCTCAGGCTGGGGGGAAAGGATTTCCGGGACATGGCTTCCTCATCTTGATCCACGCAAGATAAGGCACAGCTTGCAGTTGTCCGGCCTTCCCGGGTAATCCGTCGAGTGACACACGCTCCTTGTTCCAGGCCGGTTCAGGTCGTAGATTTCTTCGACATCGATGACCCAGCCATGAGACCCCTTCCTTGGACCGACTGATCTGGATTCTTGCCTTCGCGCTGACCTTTGGCGTGCCGCTGTTCTACTGGTACCGCGAAGGACGCCGCTCGCGCCAGGCAAAGGCCGTGCTGGAGCGCAATCGGAGCAGCGGAAGGATCGAGCCCCCCAGCCTGCACCCGGTGATCGGGGACCGCTGCGCCGGCATGGGCGCCTGCACGCGCGTCTGTCCCGAAGGCGACGTGATCCGCCGCATCGACAACCGCGCGGTGCTGGTCGAGCCGACCCACTGCATCGGTCATGGCGAATGCGCGGCTTCCTGCCCGGTGGACGCGATCCAGCTGGTTTTCGGCAGCGAGCGGCGCGGTGTCGATCTTCCCGAAGTGGGCGGGGATTTCCAGAGTTCGCGTCCCGGAGTCTATATCGCCGGCGAACTGGGCGGCATGGGCCTGATCCGCAATGCCTTCACACAGGGGCGGCAGGCCGCCCAGGCAATCGCCGCAAGCCTGGAAGGACAAGCGGCAGAAGGCGGAGCGGAGGATCTGGTCATCGTCGGGGCCGGTCCCGCGGGCCTGTCGGCGGCCCTGGAGGCCGGCAAGCTGGGACTGGGCTACCGCATCGTCGACCAGCAGGGCCTGGGCGGAGCGGTACTGAGCTACCCTCGCCGCAAGCTGGTGATGACGCGCCCGGTCCAGGTGCCGGGACAGGGGACCTGGAAACAGCAACAGATCCGCAAGGAAGAGCTGCTCGATCTCTTCCACGAGGCGGCCGGAAAAGGGGGGGTCCAGGTGCAGGCCCCCTGGAAGCTGGAGAAGATCGAAGGCGAGGCAGGCGACTTCCGCCTGTTCTCGGCGGATGGCCAGGTGCTTCGCGCCCGGCGAGTGCTGCTGGCCATCGGCAGGCGGGGCAGCCCCCGCAAATTGGGCGTACCCGGGGAAGACAGCGGCAAGACCGCCTACCAGCTGCTGGAAAGCGAAATCTGGCAGGACTGCCAGGTGCTGGTCGTCGGCGGAGGAGACAGCGCGCTTGAAGCCGCCCTGTCCCTGTCCGATGTGCCGGGCTGCACCGTCTGCCTGTCCTACCGCGGCAAGGAGATCTCCCGGGCGCGGGAGGCCAATCGACAAGCCCTGGAAGGGGCCATGGCCGCCGGACGCCTGCGCGTGCTGCTGCAGTCGCAGGTGCAGGAGATCACCGACAGCGAGGTCATCCTGCGCCTGCAGGATTCCGAAAGCCGCATGGCCAACGACCAGGTCTTCGTCTTCGCCGGAGGAGAAGTCCCGGCGACCTTCCTGCAGCAGAACGGCATCGCCATGCGGCGCTACACGGGGCAGGCGCGCTCGTGATCCGCTTGCTGTGGATGCTGTCTTTGCTGCTGACCGGCACAACGGTCAAGGCCCAGTTCAGCCCGGGCAAGCTGGCCGCTCCGCACGCGGCGCTGGAAGGCATGGAGAACTGCGTGGCCTGCCACGAACCCGGCCGCCAGACGACGGAGGAACGCTGCCTGGCCTGTCACACGGAGATCGTCGAGGCCATGCGCGCCGACCGAGGCCTGCACACGGAAAAGGAGCGGCAGGGCAAGGACTGCGCGCTCTGTCACAGCGATCACCATGGCCGCTCCTTCGAACTGGTCCACTGGCCGGAGGGCATCGGGAACTTCGATCACGGGCGCACGGCCTTCCTCCTGCAGGAAGCGCATGCCGCGCTGGAGTGCCGCGAGTGCCACAATCCGACGTATGTGCGCAAGGACTTCGCCGAGGCGCACCAGGCCTTCAATCCCGAGCGCGGCTACCTGGGCCTTGATCGAAGCTGCACCGGCTGCCACCAGGATCCCCACCGGGAGGAACTGGGCTCGACCTGCATCGAGTGTCACAGCGCACGCAGCTGGCAGGCCTTGCCGGGCTTCGACCATGCCCGCGCCTGGCCGCTGGAAGGGGCGCACGTCTCCGTGGAATGCGGGCAATGCCATTTCTTCCCGCCGGACCTTCCCGAAGCGCAACGGGTCGAGGGCGCCCGGCGCTGGCGCGGGATTCCGGCCGGCAGCTGCACCGAGTGTCACAACGACCCCCATGAGAACCGCCTGGGCAGTCGCTGCCTGGACTGCCACAGCCTGTGGAGCTTCCGTGACGCGGGCGAAGTCTTCGATCACTCTCTGACGGCCTGGCCGCTGCGCGGAGCGCACGAAGGCGTGGCCTGCGAGCAGTGTCACGGAGCGGAGAACCGCGACCTGCGCCCCGCATTTGCCTCCTGCACCGACTGCCATGGCCGCCCCCACGGCGGGCAATTCCTGGAGGGCGAGCCGCGGATCACGGCCTGCACCCTGTGTCACGACGAGGCGGCCTGGCGTCCCGCCGACTACGGCCTGGCCGAACACGCGGAGCATGGCTGGCCGCTGGAAGGCGCCCACGGCGCCGTTCCCTGCGCCCTGTGCCACGTGGCCGGGGACAGCGGCGGGCCGGTGCGCTGGCGCGGAGTGGAGCGGGAGTGCGCGGCCTGTCACGCGAGTCCGCACGAAGAGGAGGAGAGCTTCCTTTCCTGCGCCGAGTGTCATGGCAGCGAAGAGTGGAGCGTGCGCTCCTTCGACCACGACGGCACGGCCTTTCCACTCGAGGGCGCGCACGGAAGCGTGGGCTGCGGCGAATGCCACTGGGCGGAAGACGAGCCGCGGGTTCCGCTGCGCGGCCTGGCGCTCGACTGCGCCGGCTGCCACCAGGATCCGCATCGCGGACAGTTCGCGGAGTCGGTGCCGCAGGGCTGCGTGCTGTGCCACGGAAATGAGCACTTCGTCCCCACGGTTTTCGATCACGACAGCATGAGCCGCTATGCGCTGGACGGCGCGCACCGCGCTCTGGCCTGTGCCGCCTGCCACCACCAGGAGCAGGACGAGCAGGGCCTTTTCGTGCGCTACCGGCCGCTGGGAACAGACTGCAGCGACTGCCACGGCGGTTCGCCGAAAAAGACGGAGAAGCCATGAATCACACCGCATGGACGGCCCTGCTTCCGGCGCTTCTTGCGAGCTGGGGCCTGGCCCTGGCGCAGGACAGCGCCGAGAACCCGCACGGCGACCTGGGCGACATGGAATGCGCCCTCTGTCACACGACCGAAGGCTGGAGCCCCCTGCGCCGGGACCTGGATTTCCGGCACGCGGACACGGGCTGGGAGTTGCACGGCGCGCACCGGGGCCTCGACTGCATGGATTGCCACGGCCTGGAGTTCGCCGGGCTCCAGGGCGACTGCGCGAGCTGCCACCTGGATGTCCACGAGGGCAGCGCGGGCTTCGACTGCCTGCGCTGTCATACGGAATCGCAGTGGAGCGACCCGGCGGGCTTCGAGCGCCTGCACATGGAAAGCAGTTTCCCGCTGGACGGCATCCATGATGGCCTGGCCTGCGCCTCCTGCCACCAGGGGCAGGACTACAGCAGTGCCCTGCCCGACTGCGCCTCCTGCCATCTGGCCGACTACCGCGGCGCCCTGGATCCACCCCACGAAAGCCTGGCCCTTGGCACCAATTGCCGCTCCTGCCACGACACGCAGGACGCGCAGTGGAGCACGGACTTCGTCCATCCGGCCAGCTTTCCGCTGGAAGGCGGCCATTCCCTGGTTTCCTGCGCCTCCTGTCACGCTCCGGCGGAGCCACCGGGCGGCCTTGCCGCCGACTGCCGCAGCTGCCATGATGCCGAGGCCACCGCCCTGGCCGATCCGGATCACGGCCGCGCGGCCTTCGCCGGCGATTGCGCGCTCTGCCACGGCGTCGATGCCTGGAGCCCGGCCTCCTTCGAGCATTCCCTCAGTGACTTCGCCCTTGAAGGAGCGCACCAGACCGTTTCCTGCGATGCCTGCCATCTGCCGCAGAGCACGCCGCGCTTCACCGGCCTGGCTGCCGACTGCGCCTCCTGCCACCAGGCGGATGCCGCGTCCGTCTCCGATCCGGATCACGGCCGCCCCGCGCTGGCGGGCGACTGCGCTGTCTGTCACACACCCGCCGCCTGGGAAAGCGCGAGCTTCGATCACGCGCTCAGCGACTATCCGCTGGAAGGGGCCCACGGCTCCCTGGATTGCTTCCAGTGCCACGGCAACGGCGACGCGGCGGTCTACACCTTCCTGCCTTCGGCCTGCCTCGATTGCCACCAGGCGGACTACGAGGCGGCGGAGGATCCGCTGCACGAGGGCGAGCTCTACGATGCGGACTGTCTGCGCTGCCACCACCAGGACAACTGGCAGGGCACGGAGATCGACCACGACTTGACCGAGTTCCCGCTGATCGGCGCCCACAGGACCGTCGACTGCGAGTCCTGCCACGACACGGGCTTCAACAGCACCCTGCCGGACTGCGATTCCTGTCACCGGGCCGCCTTCGATGAGGCCGAGGAGCCGCCCCACGAAGAGGAGAGCTTCACGCTGGACTGTCTGCTTTGCCATGGCCAGGAGGCCTGGAGTCCTTCGGACTTCGATCACGCGATCCAGGCGGAATGGGAGCTGACCGGCGCCCACGTGGAGGAGGACTGCGCCTCTTGTCACGAGAACGGCATCTACACCACCGCCGCCACCGATTGCTGGTCCTGCCACCAGGCGGCCTGGGAAGAAGCGGAGGACCCGGACCACGAGGAGCTGGCCTTCCCGCAGGACTGCGCCCTGTGCCACACGACCTCGGACTGGGAGGACGCGGACTTCGACCATGCCCAGACGCAGTTCCCGCTGATCGGGGCACATGTGGATCAGCCCTGCCTGGCCTGCCACGAGCAAGGCTACGCCAACACGCCTTTCGCCTGCGCGGCCTGCCACCGCCCGGCCTTCGACGGCGCCGAGGAGCCTCCGCACGTGGAGCCCGACTTCTCGACGGACTGCATGCTGTGTCACAGCCAGGATGCCTGGGAGCCCTCGTCCTTCGACCACGACGAGCAGACCGCCTACCCATTGATCGGTGCGCATCTGGAGGTCTCCTGTACCGAGTGTCACCTGCAGGAAGTCTACGCCGGCACGCCCGCCGACTGCTGGTCCTGCCACCAGCTGCAGTGGAACCAGGCGGAGCCGGAGCACGAGGAGCAGAGCTTCGGCAACGACTGCCTGCTCTGCCACAGCCAGACCGCCTGGGAGCCCAGCTCCTTCGACCACGACCAGTTGACCGACTACCAGTTGACCGGGCAGCACCGGGACGCGGCCTGCGTGCTCTGTCATACGGAGGGGCAGTATGACGGTACTCCGGAAGCCTGCTGGTTCTGCCACATGCAGGACTACGAGCAGGCCCAGGACCCGGACCACGCCCAATCCCTCTTCCCGGAAGACTGCACGCTGTGTCACACGACCGGCGGCTGGGAGCCCAGCACCTTCAACCACGACCTGCTCTACTTCCCGATCTACGACGGCGAACACGAGGACGAATGGAACAGCTGCGCCGAGTGCCACACCACGCCCGGCGATTTCAGCGCCTTCTCCTGCGTCGACTGCCACGAGCACCGGCAGTCGGAAATGGATGACGAGCATGACGATGTCGGCGGCTATGTCTACGAAAGTTCGGCCTGCTACGCCTGCCATCCGAATGGCGAGGAGGACTTCCTGCCTCGCCTGCCGCGCTATCCGGAACACCGGAGGATCAAGTGAAAGTCCTCCTTCTCCTTCTGCTGACGGCTGCCTTCACGCGCGCCGAAGAATCTCTGCGTTCACTGGAGGTCGTTGTGAGCTCCCTGTCACGGGACGCCCTCTTCGTCGAGGCCGGAAGCGCCGAGGGCCTGCGGCCCGGGGACCGGGTGCTGTATACGGACCCGAAGGGCGAGGTGCACGAACTGGAACTGCTCTTCGTCGCCAGCCGGCGCAGTTCTGTCTCACGCCCGGAAGACCTGGCGATCCGTCAGGGGGACTCCCTGGTGATCCTGTTGCCCGCAGAGCGATTCCGCGAGGAGGAGTCCGCCCCGGCGGATTCCCTGTCGGAAGCCCTATCCGTGAGGGAGGACACCCCTGCGGCGACCGATTCGCGGCAGGACTCCGCGCGCCCCGGACCGGCGGTCAAGGGCTACCTCGCCTTCGAGGTCGATCGCCAATCCCGTGAGGGGCAGCAGGAGGATCCGCTGGAAACCAGCCTCAAGGGCCGTCTCGAGGCCGAGCGGCTGGCCGGGCTTCCCCTGGAACTCCGCACGCGCTTCCGGCTGCGCAGGCGAAGCGACGAGGATACGCGCTGGACCAGCCGCGTGCCCCTCTTCGAGCTCGCTGCGGCCTCCCGTGACGCGAGCTGGCGGTTGGGCCTTGGCCGTCTCAGCAGCGCGGCGGGCGGGTTCAGCGGACTGCGCCTGGACCTGCCTCGCGGAAACCAGGACTGGCGCTTCTGGGGCGGCGTGGGCAACCACGCGGACAACGACCGCCCGGACAGCGAACGGCGCACCCTGGGCGCGGAGTGGCGGTTGCGTCGCACACTCGGGGAACAGTCGCGGCTCCAGGGCTCGCTGGGCCTGCACGGCTGGTATACACCCGATCGAACCGAGGAAGAGCTCCTTCGTCAGACGCTGTTCTGGAATCAGGGCGATCGTCGCGCGCGCACCAGCCTGCGGCAGTCCCTGGAGCTGCAGGCCCACAGGGAGGACAAGCCGCAAGGCGAGGGTTCCTTGTCCCTCAAACGGCTCGACCTGCGGCTGCAGCGAAGCCAGGGCAGCCTGGAAGGCTGGCTGGGCTGGAGAACCCTGCGCCGCGCCATCGTCGAGAACCTGCCGGAAAGCCTGGACAGCCTGCTGGTCTGGCAGGAGAGCGGCGAGAGCAGCCTGGGTATTGCCTGGCGCATGCCGGGCCGCCACCGGCTGAGCGCCGAAGCCGCCTGGCCCAGGGACCAGGATGGAAGAACCGGCGCCCGCAGCCTGCGCTTCCATGCGAGCAGCGGAAGACTCCCCCTGCAGCTGCGTCTGCGGGCGCAGTTGCGCCTGACCACCAGCGACCAGCTGGACAATCGCCTGGTCAGCGTATACCTTGAGCGCGGAATCGGCCCGCTGGGCACCTTGAGTCTGCAGCAGGGATGGTATGTCCTGGAGCGGGCGGGGACGAAGGCGGACAGCCGCTGGCTTCGTCTGGGAGTGAGGCGCGAATTCCGCCGGGGCCTCTTCCTGGTGCTCGACGCCGAGCGAAGCATCGCCGATGGACGAAGCGACGCCGATCGCCTTCGACTGGAAGCCGGCTGGCGTTTCCGCTAGCGACAAGGACGAAGGAGCCCCGACAAGTGAATCGCCCCCTCTGGTTGCGTCTGCTGCTGGCGCTGCTTTATAGCTGCACGATTCTCGTCATGCTGGCCCTGCTGCGAACGGGGCTGCCATACTACGATCTCCCCCTCCATGAGCGGCCGCACCACGCGCTGCACGCACAGCTGAAGAGTTCCGGTTCGCTGGGCCTGGCGCTGGGTATTGTCGGCACGGCGATGATGCTGCTGATGCTGCTCTACATCCCCCGCAAGCGGCTGGCCTTCATGCAGGGCTGGGGAGATCTGCGCCACTGGCTGGATCTGCATATCTGGCTCGGGGTCACCGGCACGATCCTTGTCACCTTCCACAGCGCCTTTATCGTCGGCGGGGTCGTCAGCATCGCCTTCTGGTCGATGGTTGCCGTGGCCCTGAGCGGAGTGCTCGGCCGCTACCTCTACGTGCAGATTCCCCGGGGAATCAACGGCCGGGAACTGAGCCGTCGCGAACTGGAAGAGAACCTGGGCCGCACCCTGAAGGAGATCCCGGGCGGGCTGTCCCTGCTCGAGGAGATTTCCCACCCGGGCGCCCTGGGCCTGGGCGGATGGCTGCTGGAGGATCTCTTCGCCTTCCTAGACCGGGGCGGCCTGAAGCGGCGACTGCGCAGGCAGGGACACGAGGTTTCGCGCGAGGTCGCGGACAAGCTGGGCCAGGTGCTGCGGCTGCGCCGACGCATTCGGCGCCTCGAGCGCCTGAAGCGCCTGCTGCACCACTGGCATGTGATCCATCGGCCCTTCGCGCTGGTGATGTATCTCATTTTGCTGGTGCATGTGGGCGCGGCGCTGTATTACAGTTTCAGCTGGCGCTAGAGGCTTTCGAGAAAGCGCAGCAGCCGGACGCGTTCCCCGGCCTCCAGGGCCTTGAAGGCTTCCCGGCTCTCTTCCGCTTCCCCGCCGTGCCACAGGATGGCCTCTTCCAGACTGCGCGCGCGCCCGTCATGCAGGAACAAGGTGTGCCCGCTGACCACGTAGGTCAATCCGATGCCCCAGAGCGGAGCCGTGCGCCATTCCCGCCCGTCGGCCTCGAAGTCCGGCCGGCCGTCGGCCAGCTCCTCGCCCATGTCGTGCAGCAGCAAGTCCGTATACGGGCGGAAGGTCTGGTTCGAGACAGAGGGCACGCCGGGAAGAGATCCGCTCCGCAGTTCCGGCAGGTGGCAGCCGGCGCAACCGATCCTGTCGAAGAGCTCTTCGCCCGCCAGGGCATCGGGGTCATTCATCAGGCGTCGTACGGGAACTCCCAGGGTCTGCACATAGAACACGGCGGCTTCCAGCTCCTCGTCGGCCAGTTCCGGATCGTCGGCCAGGCTGTCCGCCTGGGGCTGTCCGTGACTGCTTTCGAAGGGGAAGACGGAATTGGTCACGCCCATGTCCCCGTGATAGGCGCCGGCCGTCTGCGCCAGCACGCTGGAGTTGGAGGCCTTGTGTCCGAAGCGGCCGAGGGCCGTTTCCCCCGTGAGCGGATCGTGGACGCGGTTCGCCCGGCCGCTGATGCCGTCCCCGTCCGCGTCGCCCGGATCCTCCAGCTCGAGCAGGGTCGTCTCGCTGACCGCCTCGAGCAGGCCGCGGCCGAAGACGGCGGGGGCCACGCGGGGCGAGACCTGCAGGTCGCCGGGCAGGGGGCGGTAGGCATCATGGATCACATAGTGCGGACGACGAAGGCTGTAGGCGGTGCCGTCCGGGTACTCGCCGGGCTCTTCGCTGTACTCCACGTACCATCGGGCATGCGCTTCGACCCCGAAGAGGGCGCGGTCGAAAAGCTGCCGGCCAAAGCCGGGAACAGGCATGGGCCCGCCATCTTCGGCCACGCCCGGAATGCTGATGCGAAGGAACATCGATTCCGGCGCCACGCCGTTCTCCGGCGGCCGGCCCCGACCGTCTCCCGGGTGGCAGGCGATGCAGGCATTGTTGTTGAAGACCGGCCCCAGGCCCGCGTTGACCGGCGCCGGCGCGCTGACGAACTCGGCCTCGAAGGCCGCGTCCCCGGCCAGGTGCAGATCCAGGTCGCCCACATTCGGCGCCGGCAGGCGATAGGCCTGGCTGTTGCCGATGTAGACGGTGGTTTCCCCTCCCAGCAGGGCGCGATCCGGATCCGCGGCCCCCATGTCGGACAGCGGACCCGAGTCCTCTTCGCAGGCCAGCATCAGGCAGGTGCCGAGCAGCAGCGCCCTGGTGGGAGAAAAGGCGCGGCGTGTCATGCTTCCCTCCAGTGCATCACGAAAAGGACCAGGGTCAGCAGCAGGCCGATGAGACAGAGGCCGGAACCCGGAAGGGCGAGCCACTGCAGGCTCTCCTTGGCCGCGCCCGTCCCGCCGAGGCCGGGCGCTCGCATGCCGGCCAGGAGCCAGAAGAGCGAATAGAGAAGAGCGCCCAGGCCGGAGGCCAGCGCCGCCGCCTGCCGCAGGCGCTCGCGACCGGGCAGGACTCCCAGGAGCAGGATCAGGGCCAGGGCGCTGGTGCCCAGGCCGTTGGCATGCAGGTGGGCGCGCTTGTAGTAGGTCCAGGACTTGGATGTCACACGCTGCATGCTCGCCAGGTCGCCCTGGTATGCGTCGGCGAGCACGGCGCGGCCGCGCTCTTGCAGGCCCTGCTTCAGGGAATCCTCGGCCGCGCCGAAGACCGCGCCAAGACCGAAGCCGAAGAGCAGCGCCAGCAGGGCGAAAAGCAGGCCCGGAGCCAGCAGGCGAAAGGCGCCGGCTCCGGGAAGGGTGTTCGTGCTACTCATCGAGCAGGGCCTTCAGGTCGCTCTCCAGGGTGGTGGCGATCGCACCCACCGCGGCCTGGGCGGCCTCGATGGCCACGCCCTGGTCCAGGTTGTCGCGGAAGGGGTGCGGAATCGCGGCGATGGCGGCGATGGCGGCGTCGATCTCCGTCAGCGTGCGCGTGTTGAGCTCCGCGTCGCGTTCGGCCACATAGTCGTTGAGACCCATGCCGCCCAGGTCTCCATTGCGCCCGCCCGTATAGGCGTGGCGGATGCTGCGGATGTTGTTCTGGAAGTCGGTCAGCGAGTTCCAGCTGAACTGGGATTCGACCAGCTCCGTGTCCTGGTTGTCGTAGGGGTCGGCGATCTTGCCCGCTCCCACTTCGTCGGCGATGCCGATCATGCCCTCGACGATTTCGTAGAGCGCGTCCTTCTGGCTAAGGAAGCGGCTGCCCGCCGAGCCCGCCTGGCGAAACTCCTGCCCGTAGGCGCCTGTCCAGCCTTCCAGCAGCAGGGCCGCGTCATCGGCGAGCACCTGGCAGACGGCCACCAGGTACTCGCTTTCGCGGACCGTGAGATCGGCGGCCATGCGCTGCATGCCATCGCGGAAGAGCAGGTACTCGGCGGTATGGAAGCCGCGCAGGGCGGGACCCAGGCCTTCGGCGATGGTCGCCGCGTTGAGTTCCAGGCTGCTGGCCAAAACATCATTGAGCTGCTGGCGGTCCACGGGCCAGCTGTCGAGGGAGGGATCCAGGCCCTGGATTTCAGCGGGACCGAAGAGAAAGGCCTCGCTGGACTCCCAGGGCGCGCGCGTGTCGATCCAGGCCTCCGCGGCCGCGTCCAGCAGGTCCTGGTTGCTCCTGTCGGCGGCCAGGGCCTGCACGGCGGCCAGCAGCGCGTCGGCATTGTCGCGCAACTCCGTATACGTGGGGATGGCCACGCCCGAGTAGAAGGATTCCAGGTAGGGCGACAGATCCACGGTGCCGGGGCCGCCGTTGCTGTCGTCGTTGTCCGAACAGCCGCTGAAGCCGATGCCGGCAAGCAGGGCCAGAAGGGGAATGCGTGTCTTCATGAGTACTCCGGTCTGTATGATGAAAGGTCTGTGACTACTCTGTGCGGAAAAAGGTGCCCTGGAAGCCCAGGCCCAGGCTGAAGGTGGTTTCCGGGCGAATGCTGCCGGCGCCGAAGCTGCGGCGGGAGAGCTCGGCCTTCAGGACCCAGCTTGACGCCGTGCTGAGATGCAGGCCGCCGGAGACAAGCCGGCGATCGAAGCGTGGCACGGGGAAAAGTCCCGCGTCCGTGTGCGCCATGCTGTTGTAGCGCGCCCAGCCCAGCCAGGGGCGCAGCAGGCCTTTCCGGCCCAGGACCTGCGCCAGGTTCCAGCCGGCTTCCAGCTGGAGGCTGCGTGCGCCTTCGGCCACCGGAGTGCGCGGGACGCCGAGGGCCGTGCTCAGCCGGCTGTTGCGGGAACGGATCGCGGCCGCGTCGGAGAGGCGGCCCTCCAGGCCCGAGGCGCGCAGCAGCAGCGGGCCGTGTTCCAGCATCGCGTGCGCCTCGAGCAGGCTGACCGTGCCGGAAGCGCTGCCCAGGTCGTCCTTGGGCCGGTTGCCCACGCTGTTGCCCAGGTATCCGGACACGCCCAGTGTGAGACCTTCGCCCGGTCGCCAGTCGCAGCGGGCCGCCAGGGCCAGGGCGTCGGCGCGCACCTGCTCGAAGCGCAGCTGGTGTCCGCCGCGGATCCAGTGCTTCGAGTCGAAGCCGCTGGAGTCCAGGCCGTTGACCAGTTGCAGGACGGCGGACCAGGCCTGGCGATCGATGTATACGCCGACACCGCTCTCGTGCCAGCTGGAGGGCAGCAGGCCGCTCTCGGCCTCGGGCCTCAGCAGGCTGAACCAGTCCAATGGCTTGTGATCCAGGGCATGCAGTCCGATCGGCAGCAGGAGGCGTCCGGCCTGGATCCGCACGTTGTCGCCCAGGCGCCACCCAAGGAGCAGCTGCTCCAGGAGGATCTCGCCACCCTTCTCGACTTCCTGCTCGTACTCGCCGAATTCCTCGTACTCCAGTTCCATGGCGGCGCCGGTGCCGCCGTGCTCGAACTCGATCTCGGCCTTCCAGTAGATCCTGTGATCCAGATCTCCCTCGAATTCAAGCACGAAGCGGGGCAGGTCGATGGTGGCCCGGCTGTCCTTCGGCGCTCCCGAGGGACTGCTTTTCTGGTCCGGGCCGTAGTCGTGGTGAGAGTAGACGATTTCGCCATAGCCCTTGAGTTCGAAGGCCCCGGCCGGGGGCCACAACAGGGTCAGTCCCAGCGCGAGGCCGAGCGGGCGGAGGAGGGGGTTGATCTGCACTCTGCGAATACCTTTCGTCCGACAAGTCAGCTGCAAGATAGAAACTTAGGAAGGACAAACAAGGAGTACGGGGAATGGCAACGGCGGGCGCCGGGGTTTTCAGGCGAAGAGGGAAATCCGTGGTTCGGGAGGGCAGGCCGCTGCTTCGGCAGGGCTTCCCTAGCGGTTCTGCAGCCAGCGCAGCAGGAGCATCAGCCCGCCCAGCAGGGCCAGGGCCGCGGGGGCCGTGGCCTGGAAGCGCCGCCAGCGCCGTCGGCCGGGAGAGGTGAAGCGGCGGGGTTCGCGCGGGGAATCGGACCCGCCGGAAGAGTTTTCCGGCGGGTCCGCGGAGGGATCGTTCATTTGCCGCCCTTGTAGAAGGCTTCCGTATCCGCCGTGAAGCGCTTGCGCGATTCTTCCCAGCTGTAGAACATGTGCCCGCCCTTGTAGTTGATCTGGTCGATGCGCCGGCGGGCCTCGGCATCCAGCTTCATCAGTCCCGTGATCCGCGCGCTGCCGAAGTAGGGCGTGACCAGGTCGTAGAGACCGTGTACGATGCGGACCTTCATGTGCGGGTTGAGCGACATGCCGTAGCGCAGTTCGTCGGTCGAGCCGACCTGGCTCTCGAAGGCGTGCCGCTTCTGGTCGACCTTCCAGGAGCTGTTGACTTCCATGCTGAGCAGGGTGTAGCGGCGATCGGTCTTCAGGCCGATGGTGTCACGCAGCTGGGAATTGATGCCGGCGCTGAAGAGGGAATCGATGCCGGCGAGGGTCGGATCCGGCCCTTCATAGTGCGGTCGATCGGGGAAGGGGTCCGCCGTGCTGACGCTGGCGTCGTACAGACCGCAGACACGGCCCTTGTCGCGCAGCAGCTCGCGGCAGAAGGTCATCAGGTCCACGCGGCCCTGTTGCCGCTCGAGCAGGGAGGGCGTCAGGCCGGTCTGCTTGGCCATTTCCTGGAGCACTTCCCGGCGCTCGTTTGCCGGCAGGGCCTCGCCCGCCGCCAGGAAAGGGACCAGGCGGCGCAGGGCAAAGTCCTCCGCTTCCCCGAGCACGCGCTTCAAGGGGACCCGGCTGCCGAAACTGCTGCGGCCGTGGGCCTGGGCGGCGGCGACCAGGCTGGGGTAGAGGGCGGCCCAGCCGATCACATCGTAGTCCGAGCTGTTGAGGAAGTACCACTCCAGCGCCGGGCTGATCAGCATGGCGCCGCAGAGGCCGACGCCGTGCTGTTCCTGCAGGTGCTTGACCAGGCGCGCCACGCGGAAGCCGCCATAGCTCTCGCCGGCGATGTATACGGGGCTCAGCCAGCGGCCGTGATCCGAAAGGAAGCGCTCGATGAATTCGCCCAGCGTGTCCAGATCCTTGTTCAGCGAATAGAACTCTTCGGCGACGGCCCTGGTCTTCTTGTCGGCCTTGTCCTGCGCGTCGTCGGCCTCCTTGCCCTCGGCGGCGGGGATCACGCGGGAAAGACCGGTGCCGATGGGATCGATGAAGACCAGGTCGGTGAAAGGCAGCCAGGATTCGGGGTTGTCGCACAACTGCGTCGGCATGGCGGGCAGGCTGCCGTCCGCGTTGAACATCACGCGCCGCGGCCCCAGGGCGCCCATGTGCAGGTAGGCGCTGGCCGCGCCCGGTCCGCCGTTGAAAACGAAGGTCAGGGGGCGCTTGCCGGCCTGCCGTGTATCACGCAGGTAGGCCACATGGAACATCTCGGCCACGGGGCGATGCTGTTTGTGCAGCACGGTCCAGCCCGCATGGGCCGTGTAGCGGAACTTGCCGCCGCGGGGCGGCTGGAAACTGAAGGTCGAGTTCGCGCCGGCAGGTGCCTCGTGGGCGGCCGCTTTCGGGTCCTGGCTCATGGGGGAGATTCTCCAGTCTGGGTCGATTCGGTTTTGCCGGGCAATATAGCTCACCCGAGAGCGTCAACCCACGCAACACCGTTTCCGCCTTAAATCGCTATCGCTATCGCTATCGGGATCGCTATCGACGTATCACAACCAATACCGGATCGCCCGCGAATGCGGTGCAGGACTGGCCGCATTAGCGGGGGGATCGGTTTGGTGTTTCCAGGATCGATAGCGATAGCGATCCCGATAGCGATAGCGATAAAGATGGGGTGCTATGTTGGATGGGAAAGGGCTGGGAGCACAAAGGCCGGAAACCTATGGTTCCGGCCTTTGATGGAGCTGATGGGGATCGAACCCACGACCTCTACATTGCGAACGTAGCGCTCTCCCAACTGAGCTACAGCCCCGTGAGGCGGCAGGCCGCCTTTGGGCAAGCACCAAATGTAGGGTGTGCATGGATTTCAAGCAAACAGGAGCCCCTCCTTGCTGAGCCGCTTTCTCCTGCGCCTGCGCGCGCCGCTGCGCCTGGTCCTGTTCATGGCCCTGGGCTACGCGCTGACCCTGTTCGTTCCCGATGGAGTGATCCGCTGGATGGCGATCCGCCCGCGGACGACGGAAGGCCTGAGCGGAGTGCTGCTGCACCCCCTGCTGCATTTCGGCTGGCCGCACCTTTGGGCCAATACGGTGGGCGTCTTGCTCTTCGGAGGGCTGGTGGCGCTGGAATCCAGGGAACGCTTTCTGCGTGTGACAGCCCTCGGCTGGCTGCCGGGCGGCCTGCTGACCTGGCTCATCTCGCCTTCGGCCGCCTGGGTCGGCGGCGCCAGCGGAGTGGTCTTCGCCTACCTGGCCTACCTCATGCTGCAGGGCTTCTACCGCAGGCGCCTGCTGCCTGCGCTCTTCAGCCTGGCGATGATCGTCCTCTTCTACGGCAGCCTGATCGGCTTGCTGCCGGTGGAGCAGGGAGTCTCCTGGCAGGGGCATGCGGCGGGATTCCTGGCCGGCGCCCTGGCGGCCAGTCGTCTACGAAGCTAGCCATCGAATCCCTTTGCCAAGGGCCCCCTAGAGGGCCGGCGCGGCCGCTTCTTCTGTAAAAGGGTGCCTGCGCCGCCAGCTTCCCAGGAAGTCCTCGATGCGATCGAAGGCTTCGGCGAGCACCTCGTCCCCGGGCAGGGTCACGATGCGGAAGTAGGACGGCTGTCCCTGCAGGCCGAAGCCGCTGCCCTGTACGACAATCACACCGGTCTCGAGAATCAGTTCGCGCACGAAGTCCTCGTCGCGACCGGCGATCTGCAGGCTGGGGAAGGCGTAGAAGGCTCCCTGCGGCTCGACGCACTGGACCCCTTCGATGGCGTTGAGCCGCTCGGCGCAGAAGCGGGCGCGGCGGCTGAGAATGTCGCAGAGGGGCGGCAGGTGCTCCTGGGCTCCGAGCAGGGCCGGCGCGATGGCGTGCTGCTGCGGGTGCCCGGCGCTCAAGCGCACTCGGCTCAGCTTGCGCATCCCCTGCAGGTAGTCCTCGCAGAGTCCCGCCGGTCCGCTGGTGATGCTCCAGCCGCAACGCAGGCCGGGGGCGATATAGTTCTTGCTCAGGCCGTTGATGGTGACGATGCAGACATCGTCGGCCAGGCTGGCGCTGGGCACGTGTTCGTGGCCGTTGAACAGGATGCGGTCGTAGATCTCGTCGGAGATCAGCACCAGCTTGTGCCCGCGGCAGAGGTCGATCACGGCCTCGATGGTCTCGCGGCTGTAGACGCAGCCCGTCGGATTGTTGGGATTGATCAGGACGATGGCCCGTGTGCGGCCGTCGATCTGTTCCGCCATGTGCTCGATGTCCGGCTGCCAGTTGTTGCTCTCGTCCAGCCGGTAGCGGCGCGTTTCGGCTTCCAGGCGCGAAAGCAGCGCCGCGTAGAGCGGGTATCCCGGCGCGGGCAGCAGCACGTTGTCCCCGCTGTTGACCAGGGCGCTCAGGGCCATGTCGATGGCTTCCGACCCGCCGTTGGTCACCAGGACCTCCTGCACCTTGCGCAGGCCGCGGCTTTCGGCCTGCCGGCGGATGGCGGCGCGCGCCTCGGCCAGGCCGCTGGAGTGGCTGTAGCCGTTGTGGTTCTCCCGGATCGCCCGGATCATCGCCTCCTGGATGCACTCCGGCGTGCGGAATCCGAAGATGTTCGGGTCGCCGATGTTCAGGTTGAGCAGCTTCCGTCCCCGGCGCTGGGCCTCCTCGGCCAGCTGGACCACTTCACGGTTGGCGTAGCGGATTCCGGCCGTGCGGCGGGCGGCGCGAATGCTCATGGGGAAGATCCTTTCCAGATGATGGGACGCAGCCTGCCAATTTCTCGGGGCTGCACCATTGACGCGTGTCAATTCTGTCCCGCAAACTGTTTCTATCGGCACAATGTGCTCCCGACCTGACCTCGCCATTCCCCGAAGCGGATTCCGGCAGCCGCCTGCGCTCGCAAGTCCCTATCTTCCCGACCGTTCAAGCAATCCCGCGCTCCGTGGAGGATCCCCTGCTGCCCGCTCTGTACCCCTTCCTTCTCAGCCTGTGGCTGGCCCTTCCCGCCCTGGCCGGCAGACCGAATGCCCCCGGCTCCGGTCCGCTGGGCTTCCTGCCTCCCCTGGGGCCGGTAGTGGCGCACCCGGATTCCGGCTGGGTCGCCCTTTCCCGCAATGGAAACGAGATCCTGCATTTCACCCGCTCGGGCTGGCTTCGGCGCAGCGGAGGCAGCGGCACCCGGGAGCAGGGGCTGCTGGAGGCGCTGGATCTGCAGGGCCTGCAGGGGCTGCACACTCTTGTGCTCGATCTGGGCAACCGCCGCATGGTGTATTACGACCGCGGCCTGCGCGTGCTCTTCCGCGAGCAGCTTCCCAGCGTCTTCGACGCCTGGACGGAAGAGGACCTGGAGGAGTGCGAGCAGCCGCGCTTCCTGCTCGCCAACCGCGCTGGCACCCTGCTGCTGCTCGCGCCGGATCCGCCCTGCATCCTGCTGCGCGATGGCCCCGGCAGGCCCTGGCGCCGGTTGCTGCGAGGCAGCCTGGGCCTGGCGCTGGAAGAGCTGGATGACTGCCTGCTGACCGGCCTGGATCTCTGGCTGATGGAAAGCCGCGAAGGCGGAGCGCTGCTGCAGGGAATCAGCCTCGAGGGCGCTCCCCGAAAGGCGAGCTTCCATTCCGGACTGCAGGCCCTGGTCGCGGATCCGGATCACGACCGCCTGCTGCTGCTGAAACGAAGCGAGACGCATCTGTTGCTGGAGCAGGACGGCAAGCTGCTGCGCCGCTGCCTGCTGCCGGCGGGGCTGGGCGCTGTGCGCTCCGCCAGTCTCGGAGCCGGCGGCCTGCTGGCCGTGGATGAGGCGGGACAGGCCTGGTGGCTGGCATTCGATCCCGCCGGCGGAAGGCCGTGAGGACGCTCTTCCTGCTGCTGCTGGGGCTGTGCCTGCTGAAGGCCCGGGCCGAAGAACTGCGCGTCGGCGGCGAGGAGGAATGGCTGGTCGAGGCGCGGCCCCTTGTGCGGCTGCCGGTTTCGCCGCTGCTGCCGGGCAGTCTGCAGGTGGAAGGGGCCTCGGGCCTGCTCAGGGAAGGGCAGGACTACAGCATCGATGTGGCCTCGGCAAGCCTCCGCATCCACGACAGCCGTCTCTACGGCAGCACCCTGCGGGTGAGGGCGCGGGCCCTGCGCCTGCTCCTGCCTCCTTCCTTGAGCCTGCATCCCGACAGCACCCTGCCGCGGCTCCTGCCCGGCAGCGAAGGCGACAGCCTGGTCCTGGCGCCCCTGCCCCTTCGTGATACAAGCGACGAGGGCGACCTGCGCTACAGCGGCAGTTTCCTGCGCGGGATCACGGTGGGCAACGGCGGGTCGGTCGGCATCGAGTCGGGCCTGCAGCTGAAGGTCGACGGGCGCGTGGGGCGCAACATCAACGTGGAAGCCTGGCTGAGTGACAGCGATTCCCCGATCCAGCCCGAAGGCAACAGCCAGTCCCTGGAAGAGATCGATCGGATCCATGTCAAGGTCTGGTCGCCCAGCTGGCACGCCACCATGGGCGATTTCGACCTGGACTGGCAAGGAGGCCACTACCTGGACTACCGCCGGACCGTGGACGGCATCGAGGCCGGCTACAGCGCTTCCGGCGACCGGCTGGGCCTTTTCGGCGCCATTGCCCGCGGGCGCACGCACCGGCTCGAGTTCCGCGGGCTGGAAGGGGTCCAGGGGCCCTGGCAGCTGCGATCGCAGGCCGGCGAGGAGAACATCCTGGTGCTGGCGGGCAGCGAGCAGGTCTGGGTCGACGGCGTGCGGATGCGTCGCGGCGAAGACGCGGACTATACCATCGACTACGGCCTTGGGCGGGTCCACTTCACCCAGCGCCGCGGGATCACCGCCGACAGCCGGATCCTCGTCGAGTACCAGTACAGCGAACGCCTCTACAATCGCAGGCTGGCGGGAGCGCGGGCGGGACGGGGCGGCGAGGACTCCTGGCTGCGCTTCGCCTGGGCCAGCGAGAGCGACGATCCCGACAATCCCCTGGAACAGTTCCTGAGCCAGGAAGACCGCGAGCTGCTGGCCCAGGCCGGCGACAGCGCCCGCGGCTTCCTGGGCAGCGGCATCCGCGAAGTGGATCCCGGAGAAGGCGGCTACCGTTTCCTGGGCGAGGGCGGCAGCTGGGGCGTATACGAATTCGCCGAGGATCCGCCCGACAGCCTGGCCGGCGACTACCGCTGGGACCTGCGCTTCAGCGAGCTGGGGAGGAACGCGGAAGGGCTCTTCCTGGGCGACTACGAGCGACGATTCACCAACAGCGGCCGGGCCTATTTCGTCTACGCGGGAGCGTCGGGCGGGGCCTGGGCCCCGGTGATCGCCCTGAGTCCGCCGACCTCCCAGGACGTGCTGGCCCTGGATGCCGGGCTGCGCAAGGGAGCGTTCCGCCTGAGCCTGGAAGGCGGCCTGAGCCGTGTGGACGAGAACCTCTATTCCGGCCTGGACGACGAGGACAACCAGGGCGGAGCGCTCAAGCTCGGGCTGAGCGCCGAGGGGCGTCCCACGCCTCTCGGCCGGCCGAGGCTGAGGCTCGGCGGGCGCATCGAGCAGGCTCGCTTCCGCAGTTTCCGCCCCCTGGACGAGATCGAGTACGACCGAACCTGGGGCCTGTCGGCCACCGGCGAGGAGGACACTCGCCGCCTGGATCTCGAAGTGGGCCTGCAGTCCGGCGACAGCCTGGCCCAGGTGGCCGGAGCCGGGCTGCTGCGCCGCGGCCGGGCCGACAGCCGCCTCTTCAGCCTGCGCAACCGATTTCCCGCCTGGCAGGGCGCCCGCGTGGAACACGAAGGCAGCTGGCGGCGTCTGCAGCTGGACAGCCTGGAGTCCCGCAGGCTGGCCGATCGGGCCCTGCTGGAGCAGGCGCTGGGCGCCAGTCTGCTGTCCGGGCAGGCGGACCTGGAAGAGCTGAGCAGGCGGATTGCGGGAGACGAAGCCCGCAACACGGGGGAACGGCATGGCGAACTTCGCCTGGGCTTGCTGCAGGATCTCGAGCAGGGCAGGGAGCTGCGCCTGGGGGCCTTCCGCCGCGAGCGCGAGCGCCTGGAGGGCGGAGAGAACTGGATGAAGCACAGCCGCAGCGAAGGCTACAACGGCGGACTGCGCGCCAGCGGGGACGGGCTGCGCGGCGAAGCCGGGTTCAGCCGTCGCCGGACCGAGTACAGCCTGGCCGATTCCAGCGACATCACCCGGGACCAGGCCTTCCTGGGACTGCAGCAGAGGGGAATCGCCCTGGACTGGCAGCTGCACTACCGCGCCGAGAACGCCCTGGCGAGGGATCGTGTCACACAGTATGTGCAGGTGGACAGCCTGCAGGGCGACTTCAGTCCGGACCCCTTCCGCCCGGGTGTTTTCGTGCCCGATCCGGACGGCAGCTGGGTCGCCTTCTCCTATGACACGGGACGAGAGCGGGTGGTGGCTTCGGTCGAACTGGAAAGCGGCCTGCGCTGGCGGCCCGGCGGCCCCTGGAACCTGGCCACCGACACGCGCCTCGAGATCCGCGAACAGGCGCGGGGCGTTTCCGCCGGCCGCCTCTACCGTTTCGACCCGGCCGTGATGCAAGGCGACTCAAGCCTCAGCGGGGAGCTGCGCCTGCGGCAGGACCTGGACTGGCGGGATGGCGCGCAGGGACGCTGGCGCCTGCGCCTGCTGGAAGAGCGCCTGCTGGACAACCGCCAGCTGGTCCAGCCGCGCAAGAACCGCACGCGCCGCCTGAGTCTGCGGCGGCGCTGGAGCACGGGAAGCGACACGCGCTGGCGGGTCCAGGTGGAAAGGCGACGCTTCGCCGAGGACACGGGCGGCCTGCTCTCGCGGGACATCCTGGGACACGCCCTCGAGAGCGAGTGGCAGCAGGATCTTCCGCGGGATCTGCTGGCCGGGCTGCGCTTGCGGATCGAGCAGGGGCGGGAAGCGGTGATGGGCATCGAGGCCCGGGGCCTGCGGCTGGATCCCGAACTGGAATGGCGCAGCGGCCGCAAGGGAACCCTGCGCGTGGGCGGAAGCTGGCAGCGCGCGCTCAGCGATGCCGAGCGCCTGCCCTACGAACTGCTCTCCGGCGCCAGGAAGGGCACGACGACCCGCGCTTCCGCCGAGTTCCGCTACCGGCTGGGCGAGCAGACCAGCCTCTCGCTTTCCTGGAGCATGGATCGCCTGCCGGAGCAGGAGGCGGTGCACACGGCCCGGGCCCAGATCCAGAGTTTCTTCTGATGGCAGTCCTGTCTTCCATCCTGCTGTTCCTGCTGCTGTGTCACACGCTGCCTGCGCGGGAGTGGACCGTCGACGCCGGGCTGGAGGTCAGCGGCAACCGCCGCATGACCGTCAGCGACTGGCGGGAGCTGCTGCGGGCCGGGGAAGTCCTGGACGAGAAGCAGCTGCAGCAGGTGCTCGACCTGGCCTTGCGGGCGGCGGCCGAAGAGGCTCTGCCACTCTGCGAACTGGTGCTCGACCGGAACCCGGAAAGCGGCGTGATCCATTCCCTGCGCGTCGAGGAAGGCCCCCTCTTCCGCATGGGGCAATTGCGGCTTGAATCGGAGCTGGAGGACCTGGAGGCTTCCGGCTTCCTGCCGCCGGAAACCCTTCTGCGACACGGCACCCTGGAAGAGGGGCTGCGCCTTCTGCTGCAGGAACTGGAAAAGCGGGGCCGCGCCCGGGCACGTCTGCGCGTGCTGTCGATGCAGCTCTGGCCCGTGGAAGAAGAACTGCGGCTGGACCTGGAGCTTCGCCTGGAGCAGGCGCAGGAGATCCGCCCGCTGTCGGTCCACTTTCAGGGCCTGCAGAACAGCCGGCCGCAGACCCTGCAACGCCTCGCGCGGCTCAAGGAGGGGCAGCTCTTCTCGCCCCTACGCAACCGGGAAGCACGGCGCCGCCTGCTGCGCACGGGCTGGTTTGCGCGCGTGGACGGCCCGCTGCTGGCGCTGGGTCCGGAAGGGGAAGTGCTGCTCGTCGAGGTCGAGGAACTGCCCAGCTACCGTTTCGACGGATTGCTCAGCCTGTTGCCGGGCGAGGAGAACCGCCTGGCCTTCGACCTTCGCCTCGACCTGGAGAACCTGCTGGGTACGGGCCGCCGGCTGAACCTGGAAGCGGCGCGTCCGGACGGCGTATCCCAGGAACTGCTCTTCCGCTACCGCGAGCCCTTCGTGCTCGGCCTGCCCCTGGGGGCGGCCCTGCAGGTGCACCAGCAGATCCAGGACAGCAGCTGGCTGGTGCGCAGCGGGGCCGTCGAACTGGACCTGGAGCTGGGCGCGGACACGCGCGTCGGCGGCTTCCTGGGGAGCCGGGAGGTCATTCCCGATTCCAGCAACGGCTACCATCTGCTGGGCATGGACCGCAGCAGTTCCTGGTCCGCCGGCGCCTGGCTGGAACTGGATCGGCGGGATGAAAGCCTGAATCCGCGCAGCGGCTGGAAGCTGCGGCTCGAGGCCGAGCAGCGCGAAAGACAAAGCCTCTGGTTCCGGGGCCTGCCGCCCCGGGACGAGGATCGCCGCATTCTGTCGCGCAGCAGCGAACTGCAATGGGTGCTGCCGCCGCCCCTGCTTTCCGCCACGCCGGCCGGAAGGAACACGGCGCTCTCCTTCCGCTTTTTCGGAGGCTTGCTCAGCCCCGGGGATCCGCCCCTGGAGGAGCGCGTGGCACTGGGCGGCGAAACCGGTCCGCGAGGCTACCGCGAAGGCCAGTTCCGCGCATTGGACTGGCTGCTGCTGCAGGGAGAGCTGCGCTGGCTGGCACCGCGCGGAGGACGCTTCTACCTTTTCTGGGACAGCGCGGATTTTCGCACGGCGGCAGGCCGCCTGCGCCGCCATGGGCGAGGCCTGGGGCTGCGCCTGCCGATCCCGCAGGGAGTCTTCAGCCTGGAGCTGGCCCTGGGGGAGGAATTGGCGCCGGGGCGGGCTCTTTTGCATTTTCGGGTGTTGAGTCGCTTCTAGGAAGATCTCGCACGGAGAGCACGGAGAGGGAGAAGAGATCACAGAGGAAGAGTTGGAGGGCTTGAGTGAGGGGAGACGGGGAGTAGGTGGCGTGAGACTTTGGGATGTGACACGGGGGCTTGTCGAGCTGAGCCGGCCCCTCAATGTGCTGCTGACGGTGCCCGTGGTCTGGCTCGGGGCGGCGCTTGTCGCGGCAGAGGGGCGACCGCCCCTGCTGGCCACGGCCCTGGCCTGCCTGGTGGTGGCCTGCGCGCTGGGCGCCGGCAACACCTTCAACGACTGGGCGGACCAGGTAGAGGACCGCATCAATCGACCGGATCGCCCCCTGCCTTCCGGCCGGCTGAGCCCGGAGATCGCCCTTGCCTGGGCCGGCGTCCAGGCTGTCAACTCCCTGCTGCTGGCCTGGAAGCTGATGGAGCTGAGCCAGAAGCCGGAACTCTTCCGCATCTGCCTGCTCTGCCTGCTGCTTTTGTTCCATTACGGACTGCGCGGCAAAGGCCTGGCTTTCTGGGGCAACCTGGAGGTCGCGGCACTGGGCGCTCTGGCCGTTCTGTACGGAGCCCTGGCCCTGCCCGGCTTTCCGGGAGAAGGGCAGGTCTGGTGGCTCGCCGCCTTTTCCGGCCTGCTGACCCTGCAGCGCGAGGGGCTCAAGGACCTGCAGGACATGGCCGGGGACCGGGCCGCGGGGCGTCACACGGCGGCGCTGCGCCTGGGCGAGCAAGGCATGGCGCGTCTTCTGCGCGCCACGTCCCTTGGTCCGCTGCTGCTCGCGTTGCTGCTCATTCGGGAGCGTCCGCTGACCGGATTGTGCCTTCTGCTGCCCGTGTGCTGGGTCCTGGGTGCGTCGTGGAAGGCGACGAGCCGCCGGGCAGGTCTGCGCCAGGGCCAGGTGAAGGCGGCCATGCTGCTGGGCCTGCTGCTGTTCTGGCTTTGCGAGGCGGGGCCGCTCGCGCCGACGCCCCGTGTCCCGACCGGCCAGGCAGCGCCTGCGGTCCGTGTATGACAAGGAGAAGAAGATGATCGACGAGTGTGCCCTGCCGCCCCTGATCCTGGCCAGCGGCTCGCCGCGGCGCCGCGAGCTGCTGGGCAACCTGGGGCTGGACTTCCGCGTGCTGGTGCGGCCGATCGACGAGCACATTCCCCCGGACGCCGAGCCGGGAGCGATCGTCGAGCAGCTTTCCCTGCAGAAGGGGGCCTCCCTGGCAGAGGAGTATCCCGGCGAACTGGTGCTGAGCGCGGACACGATCGTCGTGCTGGATGACGAGATCCTGGGCAAGCCGGCCGACGAGGCGCAGGCGCGGCGCATGCTGGCGCGCCTTTCCGGAAGGGAGCACACGGTCTACACCGGTTTTGCCCTGCAGTACCAGGGCCGTCGCCGCGCGGCCCACGAGCGTACACGCGTCCGGTTCCATTCCCTGAGCAAGACCCAAATCCGCCTCTATGCCGCCAGCGGCGAATGCCTGGACAAGGCCGGCGCCTACGGGATCCAGCACCTGGGCGCGCTGCTGGTGGAAGGGGTCGAAGGCTGCTACTTCAATGTGATGGGCTTGCCGCTGGCCCGGTTGTATCGCGAGCTGCTGGCCTTTGTCCAGGCAGAGGACCCGGAAGCGTTCACGAAGTGATACGTGCATTCCGCCGGGAATCGATTTTCCTGGCCGGATTCCTGTGCGGAAATGCGCAAATAGACCTAAACTCCGTCCATGCAAGCTGACAAAGCATCCCGGGATCCCAAGGCCGCCTTCGTTGCCGAACTGAAGGCCGCGCGGGAATTCAACAAGATTTCCCTGAAGGAGATCGGCGCGGAGACCATGGTCAGCCTGCGCTACCTCCAGAACCTGGAGAACGGCGACTGGCAGGAGATTCCGCGTCCCTACCTGCGCGGCTATCTGATCAACTACGCCGAATGCGTTGGCATGAACCTGGAGCGGGTCCTGCGCTCCTTCGACGAGCTCGATTGGCAGGGCGAGAGTCCCAGCCAGATCGCCGACCGCAGCGGTCCGGTGACTCGTCCTGCAGGTTCGGGCCAGGACGGCCCGCTGGTCCCGCCGCTGATCACCCTGATCCCCTTGAGGAAAAAGATTACCCTGGCCTTGCTGGGAACGATCCTCGTGCTCGTGGTGGCCTGGGTGGTCTGGCTTTTCAATCACGAGAGCGCCCAGGAAAGCGTGGGCGATGGGGATTTCCGCCGCACCATCGAAAGCGCGCGGCAGGACGATGCCCAGGCCCGATTGCTGCTGCAGGAGCTGGAACCGCGCCAGCTGAGCCTGCGCCTGCAAAGGCCTGGACGGTTGCGTCTAAGCGCCGGGGACAGTCTTGTCTTTGAAGGGGAGTGGCCCGCCGACTCCCTCTATCGTTTCCGCAGCACGGCGGAACTGAGCCTGCAGGCGGAACGTGCTGAAGATCTGGAACTTTCCTGGGACGGGGAAACCCTGGACCTGGGCGCGCACAGCGGCGCGGTGCTGATCCAGCTCTCGCAACGGGGCCTCAAGGTGCGCCCGCTGGGGCAGGACTAGCATGACTGCTCCGGCTGCGCGAGTCCTGATCGTCGATGACGATCCCTTCAATCTGGACCTGCTGGACTACGAGCTCCGCACCGCCGGGCACCAGACCCTCCTGGCGGCCAACGGAGAAGAAGCCTGGTCCCTGATCCTGGAACACACACCGGACCTCTGCCTGCTCGACGTGATGATGCCCGGCATCGACGGCATCGAACTGACGCGCCGGATTCGCGCCGACGAGCGCAGCTCCTCCCTGCCGATCATCCTGCTGACCGCGCGGGGCGAATTGTCGGACAAGGCCGAAGGCTTTGCCTCCGGCGCCCAGGACTACGTGGTCAAACCCTTCGAGGCGGCCGAGGTGCTGGCCCGCGTCGCCATCCAGTTGAGGATTCGGCGCCTGCAGGATCGTGTGCGCGAGAAGGTCGCGACCCAGGCCTGGGTGGCCATGGTCGGCACGGCGGCTCATCAGCTGAGCCAACCCCTGGCCGGCGCGAGCGGCTACCTGCAGCTGATGGAAGCGTCTGCGGCAGCTTTCGAGGAGGGGGAGGAGCGGCAAAAGCGCCTTGCGCAGATTGCCCACTCCCTGCAGCGCGCCCTGGCCCTGATGGGCAAGATGGCCGACCTGCGCCGCTACCGCACCGAACCCTACGCCTGCCATTTGTCGATCGTGGACCTGGAGGCCTCCAGCGGGGATGAGCGCGAAGGCAGCAGCGATGTGCCTCGCGTGGCCATCGTTGATCCCCTGAGCGCCGATGCGCCTCCCTGGCTGCAGGGGATGAGTGAAGACGGGTGGAAGATCCGCCTGTTGCAGCACTTCGACGAACTGAAGAAGTGGTCCCCGGATCTTATTGTCCTGCAGCAGCTTTCAGAAGCAGATCTTCAGCAATGGATCGAAATGATCCAGGGACTTCCGGCGCCGGTGCCCTCGAGCATGCTGATCGCGCCCTCCACGCGGGCGGATCAGGTGGCCAGCCTGCTGGAAAGCGGTGTCGACGACGTCCTGGTCATGCCTCTGCACAAAGAGGAAATCCGAATGCGGCTTCACACCCGCATTGCCTTGCGCGCCCTGTTGCGCCAGGACCTGGAAAGTCAATCCCTGCAGCAGGCTCGCCGGGTCAGCCTGCGCACCATCGACGATTGCGAACCCCACATCCGCCAGGGAATCTCCCTGGTCGAACAGATGCGGCAGACCCGCGGCACGCTCCTTCCCGCGATCCGGGAACTTGCCTCGCACCTGGACCAGCTGAACCTTGCCATTCGCAGCCTGCAGGTCGCGCAGAATTCCGCCGGGTCATGAGCTATTCTTTTCTGATCCTGCTTCTGCTTTCGAGTGCGGCTGTCCTTTGGCTGCGCAGGTTGCTGCACTCCCTGCCGCCCCTGTACCGGCTGTCCCAGAAGGGGTGGCTGCCGCTCAACCCGGCGGCGAAGGAACGGCCCCTGCCCCTGGACCAGCCCCGCAGCGGCAGCCTGCTGTCCCTTGCCGACGGCAGTCGCTGGAGTTGGCGTCTGCTTGACCCTCGAGGCAGCCTGGCCCTCCTGCTGCCCGAAGATCCGACAGATGACCTTGGACACCGGGAATTTCTTTCCAGCCGCAGCCAGCGTCAGCAGGGCTGGCACGAAGCCGGCCAGTGGCTGCTGCGCCAGTTGCGCCAGTCCTTCGGGATTCCCTACCTGGACGAGCTGCTGCTGCAGGATCTTCAGAGCGACCCGATCAGCGATCTGGAAGTCTACCGGCCGGGCCAGCGGGAGGCCCTCGTGGAACTGCTTTCGAGGGCCGCGCTGAAGAAGCGCAGCGCCTGGATCCTGGGCTTGTCCGACCTGCAGCGGGAGTTGCCCGAAGTGGACTGGGAGGACCTGCTGCGCAGCCGGCACCTGCGCCTGTTGGGATTGTTTCCCTACCTGGATCACAGCGAGGCTGTCGGCGGACTGGTCGCCGGTTGGCGGGAGCCGCAGCTTCCACCTGAAACGGAACACCTGCTGCGGGACGTTGCCCTGAGCCAGGAAACCTTCCTGCGCCTGCACCGTGGCGGAGAGGAGCTGCGTCTGCTGAACCGCGACCTGCGGGAAGCACTCGACGAGCGACAAGACTTGATGAAGGGGCTGGAACGGCAGCTGCAGGAACAGCGGCGCGAGCTGGAGCAATGGCAGGTCCAGGCTCTGGACGCCAACCGCCTGAAAAGCGAATTCCTTAGCAGCATGTCCCACGAACTGCGCACACCGTTGAATGCGATCCGCGGCTATTCGGGCATCGTGATCAAGGAAGGCGGATTGAACGAGCGTCAGCAGGTCAGCCTGGAGCGTGTCCGCAGCGCTTCTGGAAACCTGCTCAAGCTGATCAACGACATCCTGGACTATTCGCGGCTGGAGGCGGGACGCATGCAGCACGAGCTGGAAGTGCTCGACGGCTGCGCCCTGGGGCGCCAGGTGATGAGCCAGCTGGAAAGCCTGGCCGAGGAGCGGGGCCTGTCCTTCAGGCTGGAGACCGACGAACAACAGGTTTTCGCTGTCCTGGATCGAGGCAAGGCGGAACGGATCCTGATCAACCTGCTGGGCAACGCCATCAAGTTTACCGACCAGGGCGAGGTGCGCCTGCGCGTGCTCAGGCGGGAGGGCATGCTGATTTTCGAGGTGCGCGACACGGGCGTCGGCATCAACAAGGAAGAGCAGCAGGCGATTTTCGACAGTTTCCGCCAGGGGGATGGCAGCGCCCGTCGGCATCACGGCGGCACCGGGCTGGGGCTGGCCATCACGGACAAGCTGGTCGAAAGCCTGGGCGGCCGCATCGAGCTGGAAAGCCGTCCCGGGGAAGGAAGTGTTTTCCGTGTCTACCTGCCGATTTTTCTTGACCTGGAAACAGCCGCCGGCGTGCTCAATGCCCATGCGCCGCGAGAAGACGCCGCCACGCCTCAAAGCGGGATCGACCCCCTGTCCCTTTGAGCCGATTTCGCTAGATTCCGCGCTTATGTTCTGTGATCACACCGTCCGGGCCGGAAGGTGAACCGGCTCCTGTTTTTCGGCTCCCAGCTGGAAGCCGAAGGGCTGGCGCGCACTCGTCCCGATCAGCAGGAACATCTGCGCCAGGTACTCAAGGCGCAGGCGGGACAGCGGCTACGCGCCGGTGTGATCCATGTCTCACGCGGACAGGCGCGGGTCGGGCCCGACGGAAGGCTGGACCTGCTGGAGTATACGGCGGAGGAGCCGGCGGAAGAGGCCGGCGGCCTGCGGCTCCTGCTGGCGTTGCCCAGGCCCCAGAGCCTGCGCAAGATCCTTCCTGCGCTGCCTCAGCTGGGCGTGGAGGAACTGCAGCTCTGCGGCAGCTCGCGTGTTGAACGTAGTTTCTTTCACAGTCCGCTTCTTTCGCAGGGCGAATGGAGGCGCCACCTGATCGCCGGCATGGAGCAGGCGGGCTGCGTGCGCATGCCGCGGCTGGGAATCGAGCCGCGCTTCCGCGAGCAGATGCGGCTGCTGGAAGGCCAGGCTTCCCCTCCCAGGCGCCTGCTGCTGCACCCGGGAGGCCCGCCGCCGGAAGCCCTGGGGGGCTCCTTCGAGCTTCCGTTACAGGCGGCGATCGGTCCCGAAGGCGGCTGGCTGCCCCGGGAGGTGGAACATTTCCGCGCCGCGGGCTTTGAACTGTGTGGGCTGGGTGAACGGATCCTGCGCGTGGAAACGGCCGTCCCGGTCGCCCTGGCGCAACTGGCGCTGCTTGCGCGCAGGAAGAAGAGCCAATCTGGAGAGGAGCATGGGCTCGTATACTGAACAGCATGCCCGCAGCAGCGGGGAGCGCCCGGCCATCGAGGCCTGGCCCAACCAGTTTCCCGGCTGCGAAACCGAAATCGAGATCTGCAATCCCGAATTCACCTGCCGCTGCCCGAAAACCGGCCAGCCGGACTTTGCCAGCATTCGGATTCTCTACGTTCCCGACCAGAGCTGCGTCGAGTTGAAGTCCTTCAAGATCTATCTGCAGGCCTACCGCGAAATGGGCATCTTCCACGAGAACGTGGTCAACCAGGTCTTCGAGGACCTGGAAGCGGCCCTTTCCCCCAGACGCCTGCAAGTCATTGGCGAGTTCCACGCCCGCGGCGGCATTACGACCACCGTGCGGCGCAGCAGCAGGGCCTCATGAGCCGAACAATCCTCCTTCTGATCCTCTTCGCGCTGGCGCTGCTGGCGGGACCGTCCCACGCCCAGGCGCCGCCGCAAGGGCCGGTGCTGCTGGGCCTGACCGTGGAAGGCAACACGGGCACCGACGAGAACCTGGTCCGCATCAACAGCGGACTGGTCAACGGCCAGTCCCTGGGCGCCGAGGACATTCAGCACGCCCTGCGCCAGCTGTGGAGCCTGGGCCGTTTCTCCAACGTGGAAATCCAGATCGCCCGCGAACTCGAAGAAGGCCTCTACCTGAAGATTCTCGTCGAGGAGAAGGCCCTGCTGCGCGAGATGGAAATCCTGGGCAACCGCAAGTTGAAGAAGAACCGCATCAAGACGGCCCTCGAGGAAGAGGTCACCACCGGCAAGCCGATCGGCGAGCGCGAGGTCTTCCGCGTCCGCCAGGCCCTGCTCGACCTGTATCACAGCGAAGGCTACGAGCAGGCCGAGGTCGAGGCCACCCTGCGGAATCCGGACGAGGGGCGCGTCAGCCTCTACATCGTGATCAAGGAGGGGCGCCGCACGCGCATTCGCGAAGTCGTCGTCGCCGGCAATGCGGCCTTCACCGACCGCAAGCTGGCCAGGCAGATGAAGAAGACCCGCGAACGCGGCTTCCTGCGCAAGGGCGAATTCGACGAGGACGCCTTCGAAGAGGATAAGCGCCTGGTCGAGGCCTACATGCACCAGAAGGGCTACCGCGACGGACGCGTCGTCGACGACAGCGTCAGCCTGCGCGAGGACGGCAAGAGCTTGCGCGTCGAGATCCAGGTCTTCGAGGGCCAGCAGTATACCTTCGGCGAGATCAGCTTCGCCGGCAACGCGGTCTTCGACACGGACTTCCTGGGCAACCAGCTGCTCTTCGCCAGCGGGGACATCTACAACGAGGAGAAGTTCCAGCGCAGCCTGGAAAGCCTGCAGGACCTGTACTACAACCGCGGCTACATCCAGGCCGTGATCGACCCGGTCGAGAAGCCGCGCGGCGAGACCACGGTCGACGTGCATTTCGTGATCCAGGAAAACGAGATCTTCAGCGTGCGACGCGTCGAGTTCGCCGGCAACGACAAGACCAAGGAAAAGGTCCTGCGCCGCGAAATGAAGCTCCACCCCGGGGACACCTTCGACGTGGCCCGGCTACGGCGCAGCCTGCGCGAACTGACGATCCTCAACTACTTCGACCAGGTGGAACCCCACGTGGACGTGGCCAGCGGAGACCAGGTCGACCTGACCATCGAGGTCAACGAGAAGACCACGGATCAGATTTCCATGTCCGCCGGCTACAGCGAGCGCGACAAGCTGGTGGGCAGCCTGGGCTTTACCCTGAACAACCTGGCGGGCAACGGCCAGAAGCTGAACCTGGACTGGCAGTTCGCCCGCAGCTACCGCTCGATCCGCCTGGACTTCGAAGAGCCCTGGTTGCTGGACCGGCCGGTGCTGGCGGGCATCAGCCTCTACGATACCTACTACAACCGCACGACCAGCGACGGCTTCAATCGGCGCATCCGCGGAGGCAGCGCCACGCTGGGGCGGCGTTTGAACTGGCCAGACAACTATTTCCAGGTTCGCAGCACCTACGCCCTGGAAGAGGTCGTCTACCTGGACTTCGTCGAGAGTGAGCGCGAGCGCCTGATCGAGCGCGGCTTCCGCGAGGACGATCCCCAGATCAGCTCCACCCTTTCGCTGGTGCTGCTGCGCGACAGCCGGGACCACCCGGAGTTCCCGACCACGGGTTCGACCCTGCGTCTGCGCAGCAAGTTCGGCGGCGGTTACCTGGGCGGGGCCTACGACTTCCAGAAGTACACCATGACCGCCCGCAGCTACAGTCCCTTCTTCGGCAAGTTCGTCTTCTACAATTCCATGGAGACGGGCATTGTCGACGGCCTGAGCACGGGCGACGAGATTCCGTGGTACGAGCGTTTCTTCATGGGCGGCACGGCCCTGTCCGTCGGCACGCCCCTGCGCGGCTATGATGAACGCAGCGTGGGCACGGAGGACGAGGGCGGCCGGGCCTTCGTCAAGTTCGGCAGCGAGGTGCGCGTGCAGCTGATTCCCAGCCCCACCGTCTACGGCCTGGTCTTCGCGGAATCGGGCAATGTCTGGAAGAACCTGACCTCGGCCTCGCTGAGTGACCTGAGCCGCAGCGCGGGCATCGGCCTGCGGCTGCACATGCCGCTGGTCGGCCTGATCGGCCTGGACTACGCCTACGGCTTCGACCGCGTCGACAGCGGCACGGGGCTGCGCGAGGGGCGCTGGGAGTTCCACTTCCAGTTCGGCCGCGAATTCTGAGGGGGTTCCCGTGTCACAGCGGCACGCGGCCCCGGCCCGCTTCGGAGTACATGAAAATCAATCGTAGAGAGGCATGGACAATGAAATTCCTTCTTCCCCTGCTGGCCCTCCTGGGCTTCGCGCAGGCCGCCCTGGCCAAGGACTTCAAGATCGGCGTGGTCGACAGCCGCCTGATCATGATGGAATACAACGAGTACCGCGACAACATGCGCATCCTCAGTTCGGAAAAGGAGGACTGGGAACGCGAACTCTCCAACCTGGAGCAGGAACTGCAGGCGGAGGCCGCCGACTACGAAAGGCTGAAGAATTCCGGCCTGACCGAAGTCCGCGCCCAGGAGATCCGTGATCGCCTGCAGGGCATGCAGGCCAACCTGGAGGACAAGGCCCGCGAGTACTTCGCCGAGGGCTCGGGCAAGCTCTTCCAGCGGGAGAAGGAACTGATGGAGCCGCTGACGATCAAGATCAACACGGCGATCCAGGAAGTGGCCGAGGAATACAGCTACGACCTGATCCTGGACAACTCCGAGCAGATCGTCGTCTACGCCAACGAGAACACGGTGGATCACAATCTGACCGAGAAGGTGATCAACAAGCTCGAAGGCGTGAAATAGCCATGGTCCGCCTGAGCAGCTCCCAGCTGGCCCGCGCCCTGGGCGCACGACTGGAAGGGCCGGAGGAGCGCATGCTCGCCGGGGGCGCTCCCCTGGACAGGGCCGGCGAGGACCAGCTCAGTTTCCTGAGCAACCCGCGCTATGCCGGCCAGGTTGCCGGCAGCGGCGCCGGCGCGATCCTGATCAGCCCCGCAAGCCATGCGGGACTGCCTGGAGAAGTGCGCGGCGCGCCCCGCTGCTGGCTGCTCCATGAGGATCCCTATGGCGCATTCGCCGAGGCCCTGGGCCTCTTCAAGCCGCCCCGCGAGGACTGGGGACACGGCGTGCACGCCAGCGCCGTGATCCACCCCACGGCCACCATCGGGGAAGGGGCCGTGATCGGCCCCCACGTGGTGCTCGAGGAGAACGTGGTGGTGGGCGGAGGCAGCGTGATCCTCGCCAACTGCATGCTCTACCGCGGTGCGCGAATCGGCCGCGACTGCCGCCTGCACGCGGGCTGCGTGATCCGCGAGGACTGCGTGCTCGGGGACCGGGTGCTGCTGCACGACGGCGTGGTCATCGGTAGCGACGGCTTCGGCTTCGCGCCGGGGCCCGACGGCGGCGTGAAGAAGATTCCGCAGACCGGGATCGTCGAGGTCGGCGACGAGGTCGAGATGGGCGCCAACTGCACCATCGACCGCGCGACCATGGGCGCGACGCGCATCGGCGCGGGCTCCAAGCTGGACAACCTGGTGCACGTGGCGCACAATGTGAGCATCGGCCCCGGCTCGATGATCGCCGGGCAGAGCGGCATCGCCGGCAGCACGACCCTGGGGCCGGGCTGCATCATGGGCGGCAACAGCGCCGTTTCCGGCCACCTGGTGCTGGGCGCGGGAGTGCAGGTCGGCGGCCACTCCGGGGTCACCGGCAACGCGGCTCCGGGAAGCAGGCTGGCAGGATTTCCTGCCGTGAAGCACAAGGATTTCCTGGCGCAGAGCGCGGCCCTTAGGAAACTGCCCGAGCTGCGGCGGCAGCTGAAAGAGATGCAAAAGCAGCTTCGCTTGCTGCAGCAGGAAGGCGAACCCGAATGATCACTCAGCAACGCAGCCTGGCGCGGCCGGCCACCTTCGAGGGGCGGGGCCTGCACACGGGCGTTCCGGTCAAGATGACCCTGCATCCGGCGGAGGCCAACCACGGCCTGGTCTTCCGCGTGCCCGACGAGGACGGCGCGCCGACGGACATTCCGGCCCTCGTGGAACACGTGGACGACCTGACCCGCAGCACCTGCCTGCGGAACGGCAAGGCCCGCGTGCACACGGTGGAACATGTGCTCGCCGCCCTGGCCGGCCTGGGCATCGACAACTGCCTGATCGAGCTGGACAACATCGAAACGCCGATCGCCGACGGCTCGAGCCGCCACTTCATCGAGAAGATCCGCGAGGCGGGCATCCAGGATCTCGAGGAGGAGCGCGAGTTCTTCGTGCTCGACAAGGTGGTCTCGTATACGAACGAGAAGGGCGTCGACATCGTCATCATGCCCTCCGACGAGTTCCGCGTGACCTACATGGTCGACTACGCGGTGCCCGGCATGGGCACGCAGTATACATCGATGTACGGCATGGAGGAGTTCGAGGAGGAATACAGTTCGGCGCGCACCTTCTGCCTGCTCTCGGAGCTGGTGGCCCTCAAGGAGGCCGGCCTGATCCAGGGCGGCAGCCTGGACAGCGGCCTGGTGCTGCTGGATCACGCCCTCGAGGAGCAGGAGGAGCGCGAGCTGCGCCGCACCTTCGGCTTCGAGGACGGGCATTTCGAGCCCGCGGCCAATGGCGTGCTCGACAACCGCGAGCTGCGCTGGGTCAACGAGCCTGTGCGTCACAAGGTGCTGGACCTGGTCGGCGACCTCTGCCTGCTGGGCAAGCCGCTCAAGGCCCATGTGCTGGCGGCGCGCGGCGGACACGCGACCCACGTGGAAGCGGTCAAGCTGCTGCAGAAGGAGGCCGTGCGCCAGAGCCTGCAGAAGGAATACCAGGAACGTCTCACGGCGGGCGTGGTCTTCGACACCAGCGCCATCGAGCGCATCATGCCCCACCGCTATCCCATGCTGCTGGTGGACCGGATCACGGAACTCAAGCCCGGCGAGTTCGTGCGCGGCCTGAAGGGCGTCACGATCAACGAGCCCTTCTTCCAGGGACATTTTCCCGGGCACCCGATCATGCCCGGCGTGCTGATCGTCGAGGCGCTCGGCCAGTGCGGAGGCATTCTGCTGCTCAACTCCTTCGAACATCCGGAGGACAAGGTGGTCTACTTCAGCGGCCTGAACAACGTCAAGTTCCGCAAGCCGGTGGTGCCCGGGGACCAGCTGATGCTGGAATGCACCATGATCCGCCAGCGGCGCGGCATCTGCGCCATGAAGGGCAAGGCCCTGGTCAACAACGAAGTCGTCTGCAGCGCCGAGATGTCGGCCATCGTCATGGACAAGTAATGCCCGAAACCGTGATCCATCCCACCGCTGTCGTACACCCCCGCGCCTGTCTGGATGAGGGCGTGCGCGTCGAAGCCTATGCCATCATCGAGGACGGGGCCACCGTCGGCGCCGGTTCCGTGATCGGGGTCCGCGCCCACATCGACCGCGGAGCGCGTCTTGGGCGCGAGGTCCAGGTGCATCACTGCGCCACGGTCAGCTGCCTGCCGCAGGACCTCAAGTTCTACGGGGAGGAAACGACTCTCGAAGTAGGCGACCGCACCGTGATCCGCGAATTCGCGACCCTCTCCCGCGGGACGGAGGAGGCCGGCACCACGCGCATCGGCAGCGACTGCCTGCTGATGGCCTATGTGCATGTGGCGCACGACTGCCAGATCGGCGACAAGGTGATCCTGGCCAACATGTGCCAGGTGGCGGGCCATGTGAAGATCGGCTACCATGTCAGCATCGGCGGCATGGTGCCGATCCACCAGTTCGTGCGCATCGGCGACCACGCCTTCATCGGCGGCGGGGTCAGCGTGACCAAGGATGTGCCGCCCTACGTGATGGCCAACGACAGCCCTCTGCGCTTCTGCGGCCTGAACACGGTCGGCCTGCGCCGGCGGGGTTTCAGCGCCGAGGACCTGCTGCGGATCAAGCGCCACTACCGCCTGTTCTACGGCAAGGGCAGCCGCATTCCCAGCCAGGCCCTCGAGGAGCTGGCCGGCCGGATCGAGGGCGACGAGCACGCCGCCCGCATCCACGCCTTCATTGCCGCCGCCGAACGCGGGATCATTCAGGGCTAGGACGCGCAGTCGATTTCGCGATCGCAGCCCCGGGTATCGTGATACCGGATCGGATTCCGGTCGTCGACACGCGATCGATTCCGAAATCGATGGCTTCCGGAAAGGGGATCGTCCTTGCTGAGCGGCAGACTGATCATCGAACGAAACCTGCCCGGCCCCATCAACATGGCCGCCGACGGCTGGCTCTGCCGTTCGTGTGACGCGCCACTCACGCTTCGCCTCTACGACTGGCAGCCCTGGACGCTTTCCCTGGGATTCAGCCAGCCCTGGCAGGGCGAACTGCGCGCCCTCTGCGAAGAGCAGGGGCAGGCCGTCGTACGCCGCGAAACCGGCGGGCGCGCCGTATACCATGCCGACGAGCTGACCTATTGTGTCACCATTCCCTCTGCCTCCCCCTTGCACACGGACAGCCTGCCGGAAAGCTACGAGCGCATCAACCGCGCCCTGCGTCGCGGCCTGCAGGCGCTGGGGGTGGACTGCGGGCAGGAAGGGCGCCGCCTGGACATGCAGGCCCAGTACAAGAAGGAGCTGGGCGGCCTGTGCTTCACCGCCAGCGCCCGCAGCGAAGTGCTCTGGCAGGGCCGCAAGCTGGTCGGCAGCGCCCAGCGGCAGCTGCGCGAGGGACTGCTGCAGCACGGCAGCCTGATGCTCGGACCGGCGCACCAGGAGATCGGCCGCTTTTTCTACCGGGACGCCGACCGTCTGCAACGCAGCCGGGAGAAGCTGGCCGAGGGCACCTGTGACCTGCGCGAGATCCTGGGCCAGGCACCGGCCTGGGATCGCCTCTGCCAGCACCTGGTCCTGGGTTTCGAGGAAGAGTACGGACTGTCCCTCAAGGAGCAGCCGTTCTCCGACGAGGAAAGGGTTCAGCTTCGCCGGCTGGAGCCGCTGTATACGGCCGAAAAGAGCTCCGGGGCGGCGCAGTGAGTGTCACGCTGGACCGCGCGCTGCTGAAGGCCCTCGACCGGGTCGACCAGGGCGCCTGGAGCGATCGCGTGCTCGCGGCCTCCCTGGCGGAGCAGGGTGCCGGCAGCCATCCCGCGGCTTTCGTGGCGCGCTTCCGCGGAGTGCTCGAAGTGCGCCGCGACCTGGATGCCAGGCTGGCGGCCCGCCTCCGCCGACCGCCGCAGGGAATCGTGCTGCAGGCCCTGCGCCTGGGCCTGCATGACCTGGACTGCGGCAAGCCCCCCCACGCCGTGCTCAACCGCCTGCAGAATGCCTTGGGGTCCGCCGGGAAAGGCGGGCGTTCGCTGGTCAACGGTGTGCTGCGCGCCATGCTGCGCGAGGGCGAGACTCCCCGAAACGCCCCGCCGCAAGCGGAAGCGCTGTTGCCGGCCTGGCTGCTGGACCTGCTGCGCCGGCACCCGGACCCGACTCCCCCGGCAGAAAAAGCCGCCGGATTGCTGGCCCGGCGGCCCAGCTGGTTCCGGCTTCGGACGGGCCGTGATCCTGTGCCCGGAGCCGTGTCCGACGGCTTCAGCGGGCGCTGGATCCACTTTCCGCACCTGCCGCCCGAAGGACTTGCCGGCCTGCCGGCGTTTCAGGAAGGTGCCCTGGTCCCCCAGGACCTCAGCGCCTGGGGCTCGCTGAGCCTGCTGGACGCGCCGGCGGGAGCGCGGGTGCTGGACGCCTGCGCCGCGCCGGGCGGCAAGAGCCTGGCGCTGCTGGACCAGCATCCGGACCTGCGGCTGGACTGCGCCGAAGCGGACCCCGCCCGGGCGCGCTCACTGGAGCGGCGCCTGCCGGAGGACCTTCCCGTATACAGCGGTCGCCTGGAAGAGCTGGCGGCGAACGGAACCCTGAGGCCCGTGTACGACAGGATCCTTTTGGACGCGCCCTGCGGCGGCAGCGGAAGCGTGGGCCTGCGCCCGGAGATCGCCCTGCGTGACACAGACCCGGTCGGCCCGGAGCTGCTGGCGCGCCAGGCCTCGCTGCTGCGCTGCGCCGCGGGACTGCTCGCGCCGGGCGGAGTGATCGTATACAGCACCTGCAGCCTGGACCCGCGCGAGAACAAGCTGCAGCTGGCCTCCTTCCTGGAGGAGCAGGCCTTTTCCGTGGAAAGCGCCCTGGTGCCGCAGGCCTGCCGGGACGAGAACGGCGCCTGGGCCTGGCTGCCCTGGAAACAGCGCGACTGCGGCGGCGCTTGGGCCGTCGCCTTGCGCAAGGAGGGCCCGTGAGACATCACCGCACCTGGATCCTGCTGGCCGCCCTGCCCTTTCTCGGGGTGCTGGCGGTGCTGGCCACGGATCGCCTGCTGATGCCGATGTATACGCGGCAGGGATCGGAAAGCATCCTGCCGGACCTGGGCGGCATGGACAGCAGCGCGGCCCGCGAGTTGCTGCTGCAGAAGGGTTTCCGCGTGCGCTTCGAAAAGGGGCGCGCCGATTTCAGCGGGGAGCGGCCGGCGGGCACGATCCTCGAGCAGTTCCCCCCGGCGGGCAGCCGCACCAAGAGTGGGCGGCGCGTCTACCTGCGCCCCAGCCTGGGCGAGATCCGCGTCGATGTGCCGGACCTGCTCGGGCTGACGCGGCGAGAGGCCGCGGTCCTGTTGGCGGACCTGGGCCTGGCCGAGGACAGCCTGGCGCTGAGCTGGCGTTTCGATTCCCTGCAGGGGCGCGGCACCGTGCTCGAACAGGAACCCGGCGCGGGCGAATCCCTGAGCCGTGGCGAGACTGTGGGCTTCGTGCTCAGCCTGGGACCGGAGCCGGATCGCGTCCGCGTGCCCAGCCTGCTCGGCCTGGACCTGGAAGCCGTCGAGCGGCGTCTCAAGGAGCACGGCCTGGCGCTGGGGCGCGTCGATTTCGAAGTTCATCCCGACCGCCCACCGGGTGTTCGAGTGCAGCTGCCGGTCGCCAACCAGCAGGTTCCGCCAGGGGACAGTGTGGATGTGAGGGTGAATCGGGGGGGGAGTGAAGGTTGAAGGATGAAGTGAAGGGTTTGTTGATTCGGTGAACTTTTTGGCCAGTGGGTTGAGTGGATCTGATCGTGAGGTGAGGGTATGATCCGGATTGCGCCTTCGTTGTTGTCGGCGGACTTGATGAAGCTGAGGGAGGAGCTTGAGGCTTGCCGCGAAGGCGGAGCCGATCTGCTGCACCTGGATGTGATGGATGGCTCCTTCGTGCCGAACCTGAGCTATGGCCCCGATTTCGTTCGCCAGGTGCGGAAGGTCTCGGACCTGGCGCTGGATTGCCACCTGATGGTCGAGGCTCCGGAGCGCCACCTGGAGGCCTTTGCCGAGGCGGGGGCCGACTGGATCAGCATCCACCTGGAAGCCTGCCCCCACGCGGATCGACAGCTTGCCCGCATTCGCGAACTGGGGGCGAAGGCGGGAATCGCGCTCAATCCGGGAACGGATCCGGCCGCGCTGGAATACCTTTGGGAGCGGCTGGATTTCGTGCTGCTGATGAGCGTCAATCCCGGCTTTGGCGGACAGCGCTTCCTGTCCTCGGTCCTGCGCAAGATTTCCTTCGTCAAGGCCCTGGGGGAGAAACTTGACCGGCCCCTGCCAATCGAAGTGGACGGCGGGATCGACCTTGAACACATTGGCCCCTGCGCCGCCGCGGGGGCGGAAATCTTCGTCAGCGGCAGTCATCTCTTCCGTTCGGGAGACCTGAAGAAGGCCATCGGCCGGCTGCGGCAGGCGGCCGAAATGAAAGGAAGGGCATGAAGGCCTGGACTCGGATTTTCTTCCTCGCGCTGGGCATCCCGCTGCTGAGCGCACCGCTGCCCGCCGCCACCGAAGCCATGCAAGGCAGCGTGGTCTTCCTGGACGGCGAACTGGCGCTGAACCGCTCGACCCGTTCCGGCGCGGAAGCCGAATGGGAAAGCGGCAGCCTGGCCAGCACCTTCGGCAGCGGCGACAGGTTGCGCACCGGCCGCGAGAGCCGGGCCGAGCTGGAACTGATGAGCGACAACCGCGTCAGGCTGGCGCCGGAAACCCTGCTGGAAGTCGAGGAGCTGCTCAAGGAAGGGCAGGATGATCTGGCCGAGGCCCGGCTGACCCTTGCCGAAGGCGAGATCTGGGCCGAACTGGACAACCTGGACGGGGAAGAAGACATCTTCCAGATCGATTCGGGCCTGGCCGGTGCGGCGATCACCGGCACAGCCTTCAGCCTGAGCCTGCAAGGCAGCGGAGAAGAGAGGCAATGCCGGCTCAAGGTCTGGCACGGGGAAGTGCGCCTCAGCAACCAGCCGGAGAAGCTGGATCAGTTGCCGGCGCGGAAGATCGGCGCTCTCACCGAAGATCCCCGCCCCGTGCCGGGACCCACGCCGGTGCCCGGCCCGCGACCGGTTTCTTTGGATGAATGGTTGGTGATCGTCGGGAAAATGCAGGAAATTGTCGTGGCTGCCGACGGATCCATTCTTCGCGAAGGAGAGTTTCGTCGGGAAGCCTTTGCAGAGGAGGCGGACTGGCTCAAGGCGCCGCCCGGCACAACCCCCAAGGCAGGAGAATCCCGATGAAGGCGTTCCACATTCTGGCCGGCCTTTTGTGCCTGGCCCTCAGCCTGCCGGCCCAGGTCGTGCAGCAGACCGGCGCCGGCCAGGTGGACTGGCAGGTGCGGAAGATCCAGGCCACGGGCATTGCCAATCCCAGCGTGGTCGGCGGCCGCGCCGGGCAGATCCGCGCCGCCCGCGCCGATGCCCTGCGGCAGATTCTCGAGACCGTCGAAGGCATGCTGCTGACCTCGGAAACCACGGTCAAGGACTTCATGCTCGAAAACGACGTGGTCTACACCGAGATCCGCGGAGTGGCACGCAATTTCCAGGTCGTCGGGGACCCCGTCTACATGAGCGACGGCTCCATCGAACTGACCGTGGAGATGCTGCTGGGCCGCGACTTCCAGGACGTGCTGGTCGGCGAAATGGCCTTCGCCGAGGGCTCTGTCACGCCGGTGCAGTTCAGCGATATCCATGCCGGCAGCGATGTCTACACCGGCCTGATCGTCGACTGCCGCGGCCTGGGCATCAAGCCCGCCATGGCGCCTCGCGTTCTCAGCCAGTCCGGAGAGGAGATCTACGGCTCATCGTGGGCTGATCGCGACTGGACACTGGCCCATGGTTTGGCCGGCTACACTCGCAGCGTGGAGCAAGCGCTCGAGAACAGCGACCGCATAGGCGGCAACCCCCTGCGGGTCAAGGCCAGCGCGGTGACCGGCAGCCTGCAGGCCGACGCGGTCATCGATGACCAGAGCGGCAAGGTGCTGCACGCCCTCTCCGAGAATCTGACCTTCCTCCGCGAATGCCGCGTGATCTTCGTGGTCGACTGATACACTCCGTCACCCACACACCCAACCCGGAGTCGAGCATGTTTCGTCGAATCCTTCTCCTGCTTGCCCTTGCCTGGCTGGCAGGGTGTTCCCAGAAAGCCATTTCACCCGAATCGAACCTGGATACTCCCGGCCTGCACGTGGAGCAGGCCATGCGCATGCTTGATCGGGGCGACCTGGGCAGCGCGGAAGCCGCGATCGATCGCGCCCTGGCCCTGGATCCGCGCTACGTGGAAGCCTTCTGTGCCCGCGCCGTGCTGCGCCTCGAACAGGGGCGCCTGCAGGAGGCCGAGGAGCTGAGCAAGGAAGCCCTCGACCTGGCCGATGACCGCTGGCTGGCCTGGCAGACCCGGGCCCGGGTGCGCACGGCGCTGCAGGAAAAGGACTGGTACGAGGACGCGCTCAAGGACTTCGAACGCGCGCTGGACCGCGCCGGGGACAATCAGAATGCCCGCGAGCAGATCCTCTACTATCGCGGCCTGACCAAGGTCGAACGCTATCGCTTCAATGAGGCCGTCGAGGACTTCAGCAAGGTGGCCGGCAGCCGCGGCGACTTCGGCGGCAAGGCCGACGCGGCCATGGACAAGGTGCAGAAGATCCTGCGGGCCCGGCCCGGCAGCGAGGCCAGCTCCCGGGTAGCCCTGCAGGACGAGATCGATCGCGGAGAGCTGGCGGTGCTGCTGGTCAGCGAACTGAAACTGCCGGATCTGCTGAGCAAGGCGGCGGCCACGCCGGGCGGATTCCAGGCTCCCGGAACCGAAGGACCAGTGCAGGGCGTTGTCGAACCTGCCGATATTCAGAAGCACTGGGCCCGCAGCTGGATCAACGAACTGATCAGCAGCGGAGGCATGCAGCTCTTTCCCGGCGGACAGTTCCTGCCGGACGAGCAGGTCTCGCGCGCCGAGTACGCGCAGATCCTGACCCGCGTGCTGGCCGACATCAACCGCGACGAGGGACTGATGACGCGCTTCTTCGGCGAGGAAAGCAAGTTCAGCGATTTGAAGAGCTCGCATCCGGCCTACAACGCGGCGGCCGTCGTCAGCACCCGGGGTATCATGAGCGCGGATCCCGTCAGCGGCGCCTTTCGCCCGGCGGGAAGCATCAGCGGAGCAGAAGCGCTGCTTGTGATCCGTCAACTGCAGAACGAGCTGCGCCGCAGCTATCGCTAAAGAAGAGCAGGGGAGGTTCCGGGAATGCAGAAGCGCAACTCGATCCGCTGGACAAGCGGGCTGATGGCCTCCCTGCTGGTGCTGGGCGCCTGCAGCGGCGGACGCAGCGGCCAGTCGACTGCCACGGAAGAAGGCCTGCAGCAGGCCCCGGGTCCGCAGGCAGCCGCCGACGCCCGAGCGCGGCAGCTGACCTTCAGCGCCGGGGACCAGGCCGAACCTTCCTTCAGTCCCGACGGCCGTCGGCTGATCTACCAGAACAACAGCGACGGCAACTGGGAACTCTACTGGCTGGACCTGGAAAGCAGCGAAAGCACGCGCATTACGGATACTCCGGCCAACGAAGAGGACCCGAGCCTGAGCCCCGACGGCCGCTGGATCCTTTGCACGGTCCACGAACCGACGCTCAACGAGAATCCTGCCCGCGACATTTTGCTGATCAGCAGCGACGGCGAAACGCGCCGCACCCTGGTGCGCAATGCGGCCGATGACTGGTATCCGCGCTTCACACCCGAAGGGGACGCGGTGCTCTTCGTCAGCGACCGCGGCGATGGTCGCACGGTGGCCGACTCCGAACGACGCAGCGCCATCTACCGGGTGGAGATCGTGAGCGGGACGATCAGCCAATTGAGCACGGGAAGCGACGACAGCGCACCCTGTCCGCTGGCCGGCGGTTCCTTTTTGTACCGCGACGCGGACAACCGCCTGCTGCGCGCCGATGGCAGCGGCGAATCCAGCGTGCGCCTGGAGCGCGAATGGATTCCCGGAGCGACGGAAGCCGGCCCCGCGGGCTGGGCTCTTTGCGCCAGCGAGGACCTGCGCAGCCCGAGCCGGATCTGGCTCTGCGGCGAGGATTTCAGCACTCCGACAGCCCTGGATCTCTACGACCGCCAGGCCGATCGCGGACCGAGCCTCTCGCCGGATGGAAGCCAACTGGCATTCTACGGACGCGTGAACGACCAATGGGATTTGTTCCTGGTGCGCCTGGGCGAATGAGAGGGGTTAAAGGTGAAGGTTGAAGTTGCGATGTCGATTATGTAACACACTGTCAACCCGCAACACACCCTACAAATAATCCTTCCATCAAAAGCCGCAAAGCGGCGACAAAATAATAACTGCGGGCGCCAGCCCGCAGAGACGGTCCGCAAACCGCAACCGGTTCCAAACACGACGATCCGCAAACCGACACCGTTTCAAACCTAATCGGTCCGCAATCCACATCCATAACCGCCCTCGCTAAACCAGTTTCCACTAGAAGCAGTTACAAAACCCCAGTTCACCACCAACCAGAGGTTGGGCCACCCATCTTGCATTTCCGGGCAGAAGAGACGCGCCCCAAGACAAGAACCGGCGGCAAGCCGGATAAAAACGCGCAGCGACTAAGCGCCATTTCCATGGATCCCAACAACTGCGCATAATACATATTATGTAAACAATCGAAGCTGCAAATCAGGTCGCGCATCTGGGTGCACCGGTTCTCTGCCGGAATGCAGGTTGTGTGGATTCCTACTGTTATTCTGTGTGACGGGGGGCGTTGCTAACAAAGGCCTAACACCTTCCCTCTACTTTGTGCGCTCGTCGGGCAAATGTGTCGCCCCGGCCTTACTCCGAGTCTCTCTCAAGTCTGGAACGCCGGATGAGTCAAGCTCCTGCCGCGCCCTCCGCGCAGTCTTCGAGTTCGCTGCCCTGGGTCGGCGCCCTGCTGCTGATCCTGGTCGCCTTCTTTTTTTCCATCGAGCTGCTGGGCGAATCCATCGAGCTCTTCGGATCGGACCTGGCGAAGCAGCTCTTCACCATGACTTCGAATCCCGTGATCGCCCTCTTTATCGGGATCGGCGCGACGACCCTTTTCCAAAGCAGTTCGGCGACAACCTCGATCATTGTCGCCATGGTCGGCTCCGGCTCGCTGAGCATGCCGCTGGCCGTGCCGATGATCATGGGCGCCAACATCGGCACCACGGTGACCAATACCATTGTCAGCCTGGGCCAGATCGGCAATCCGGTGGAGTTCCGTCGTGCCTTCGCCGCCTCGACGGTGCACGACATGTTCAACATGATCGCCGTGATCCTCTTCCTGCCCCTGGAACTGGCGACGGGCTTTCTGACAAAAGCCGGCATGGGCCTTGCCGGCATGCTGCAGGGCGTCGGCGGCTTCAAGTTCCTCAGCCCGGTCAAGGCGATCATCAAGCCCATGGTCAAGGGTTTCCTGCACCTGGTCGCGGACAATGCCTGGATCAGCCTTGCGGTGTCCGTCGTCGTGCTCTACGGGGCGATCACCCTGATGACCAAGGTCCTGAAGAAGATCTTCATGGGACGCGTGGAAGGCGCGTTCAGCGGCACGCTCTTCGATCGGGCCTGGGTCGCCTTCATTGCCGGCGTGATCCTGACCTTCATCGTACAGAGCAGCTCGATCACCACCAGCATGGTCGTGCCCCTGGCCGGGGCGGGTCTGCTGACCCTGCAGCAGATTTTCCCCTACACCCTCGGCGCGAACATCGGCACGACGATGACGGCCATCCTGGCATCGCTGCTGCTCGGCGAACTGGCGCCGGTCGGCATCGCCATGGTGCACCTCAGTTTCAACGTCGCCGCCTCGGTCTTGATCTGGCCCTTCCGGCGAGTGCCGATCTTCCTGGCCGAAACCCTGGCCACCTATTCCGTCAAGAGTCGCATCTTCCCCATTGTCTATCTGTTGCTGCTCTTCGTGGCGCTGCCGCTGGGCATCATCTTTCTCTTCAACTAGGAGTACGCCATGTTCAAGGCGATTCGCGAGCTCTTCACCAGGGAAAGCCTGCTCGAACAGGCCATGGTGGATGTGGACGGCATGCTGGAAAAGGTTGAAGCCATGGTCAGCGCCGCCGTCCCCGTCCTGCGCCAGTCGGAAGGCACCGAGGTGCAGATCGACATCGAGGCCATGGACGCGGCAGTCAACCGTTTCGAAGAGGATGTGCGCCGCAAGGTCTTCACGCATCTGTCGCTGATGGGCGGCGAAAAGGTCTACCCCGGCCTGGTGCTGATCAGCATCATTGTCGACGTGGAACGCGCCGGCGACTATGCCAAGAACATCCTCACCCTGAGCCAGCAGCACCCGGCTCCGCTGCGCATTCCCGCCCTCGACGAGGAAGTATCACAGATCGAGGAGGCCATCGTCGGCCGCGTGATTCCCGAAGGCCGGCGCATCTTCATCGACAACGACGAGGAAGGCGCAAAAGCCCTGATCCGCGACTACCGCGGACTGAGCAAGCGCTGCGAGGCGATCACGCACGCGCTGGCCGCCGGGGAGCACGCGGGGTCGGTGTCGCCCTCGACCCTGGTCTGCATGGCGCTCTATGCCCGTTTCCTCAAGCGGATTCTCAGCCACTGGCTGAACCTGATGACGGCCCTGGCCAATCCCTTCGACCGCATCGGCGTCAAGACCGATCTGGGGCCGCGCTAGGCACCTTCCGAAGGCATTCCTTTGCGAAGCTGTTTCAGGCTAGCTATATTGCGCGTCTGTCCGCACCGATAAGGACAGTGCATGCCGCTGTAGCTCAGTTGGTAGAGCAACGGACTGAAAATCCGTGTGTCGGCAGTTCAATTCTGCCCGGCGGCATAAAACGAAACCCTCGTCGATTGGCGGGGGTTTTCCTTTTTTTGAAGGAGGGCGAGTGCCTACTGGAACTAGTAATTGACCAGCCTGTGCCGTCTAGAGGAGCGCTCTGAAACCTACTAGAGCTGACTTAAGCCTTGAATACTTGAATCACTAATGGCATGCTGGTGCCACTAGTATTGCAAGTTTCTTGATCAAGGTACTACGCAAATGAACTCTCTCCTCAACCTTCTTCTCCGCCGGCTTCGATACCAGACTCAATTGTCCTGCCTATTCCTGATAGCAGGAATGCCCTTGAACAGCTATGCCCAGGATGTTTACAACCTATTCGCGGAGCATGTAACGCGGGAGGCTGATTGGACACGAGTCAATCAGGCAGAAAATGCACCCGACAATTGCAGCGACTCAAGTAACTACGCCAAGAATTTCGTGAACGGGTCAACCAGCTATCTTTTCAATGACCTGTGGAGTGGTTTCCAGCCGAGTAGCGGAAACGAAATCATTACCGGGGTCTATCTGAATTTCAATGGCCGACCAAACAATGGAACAAACGGTCCGGCCATTCGTGGTGGTTTCCAGGATGTGAATGGGAACTACAATCAACAGGACTACAGCATCGACCAGAACGATGAGTTCTGCCGCTGGATCAGTCAGGAAAATGGTGGCTGGGGACGGGATATCACCACGGCTCGGCCAGTCTGGACACAGGGTCTCTTGCACACTCTGCCGGTACGTCTGCGGAAGCTCACGAGTGGACGCATGCGGATCAACGCGATGAGGCTCAAGGTGCAGACAGCCCTGGTGACCCAAAGCGCGACCGCACTCGACTTCGGAGCGGTGCAAGTGGGTGCGACGGAAACGCGGACCATCACCTTGACCCTGAGTGGGTCGAGTTCAGTTTGCGCGAATTGGGGCAGTTGCCCCGCCCCCTTCGGATCGGACTTCTCCGGCAACTACTGCCTGAGTCCTTCCCAGCACACCGCAAGTGTGACACTCAGTTTCAGTCCGACGACGACGGGAACCTTCAGTTGCGAGGTGGATACCGGATTGCGTGATCCATGGGGCTATCCCCGGATGGTGACCTTGAGTGGAACTGCCTATTCGATCCAACACCCGTCTGCGATCAGTTTTGGCTCACGCTACATTCACACCAATACAACACAGTCGGTCGGTATCACATTGTCGGGAGCGTCCGCAACGATTTGCGGTTCGTGGGACAACAATTGTCCACAGGCGATTGAAACTACGGGCGCTTCGAGTTTCTGTCTGAGTCCTGGAAGCCCGACGATCACGAACAACGTGTCGTTCCACCCTGTTGTGCCAGGGCCATACTCTTGCACACTTCAAACTGGACTACTGGATCCTCAAGGAACGGAAAGAACAATTGCCCTTTCAGGGATCGCCTACGTGCCGGATAGTTACCTGAGTACAACAGAACTACTCTTCGATCCCACGTATGTTCATACCACGAGGCTGCTGGCCTTTCAGATCACGAATGGCGGTACTGCTGCTCTGGCTGGTTCTGTAGCCAGCGACAACCCGAATGTATTCGAAGTCCTGGAAGGAGGTGGCAGCTATTCCCTGCTTCCAGGTCAATCGTTGAATGTCGTAGTCGGATTCCGCCCGTATACCTATTGGAATTTCAGTTCGACAATCACAACCGGCGAGTACAGCCCAAGCATCCAAGTCACCGGTCGAGGACTGTCCTGCATGGAGCATCCGGGAAGGATCAGCTTCTGCTCGCGTGACGACGATGAAATGATTATTGAGTCATGTACAATTCGGAATTCGGGAACGGAGCCGATCAGTGGTTCCGTCGGATTTCCGGGACCTGCATGCGAATCCTTTTTCCTGCTGTCAGGCTATGGTGGAATCGAACTGGCCCCCGGCGCCACACACGACATCGAAATTGCATTTCTTCCCGGGAATCCGGACCCGTTGGACTTGACCCGTGCTGTTCCCTGCCGCTTGTATCTTCCTTGTGGTCAGGGAATTGAGTTAAGAGGATACCATGAAAGGGAAATCGACTATACGGGAAATGTAAACGCTGATTTTGGACCGTCGATCCCGAATGCGGCACGAGTGCAGGACGATCTCTTCGATGTGACTCTTCCCGATGCTGCCCCAGAGGGCATCGTTTCCGGCTGGGATATTGAGAAAGCTGAATTCCATTTGGATCGATGCAGGGACGAGCTGAATATCGGCATCACTTTTCTTGGGGTAGCGGGAGATGCGGATGGCGACGGCTTAGAGGGGACAACTTCCGATTGGTTGGCATCCACTGGAGGAGTCGATGCGCCATTTCTCGCTGGCACCGAGAGCATCTGCATGGCGCTGAACCTTAATGGTGATGCCTATACAGACCTGATTGCCGGCCATGACTCACTTGGAAACCCATTCCGCGTTGTCTCTTCGTCCCAGAATATCTTGAACCTGAATCTTCCTGGTGACTTTTTTGGCGATACGGCGCACGAGCATACGGGCGCTTCCGTGTTTCCGGGAGCAAGCTCTGGAAATGACTACGAATTCAGCATTTCAGGAATCAGCGAGTTCCTGGATTTTGATAATCCTGTCAACATGCTCGAATTCTGGCTATTTGCCGGCTCGGCGGATGATGCCGGCGTAGGCAATGATTTACTTGAAGGGTACGTCACACTCGCCGGCAATTCGGCCACAATCGATTGTGATCCACCGGACGATATCATCCTGAGTGTTTCCCCGACGAGTGGTGGCATCAATGTTGAAATACTGAGTGTAGGTGGATCATACACCTATCTGGATTTGTTCAGGACAGAGACACCTATCGACTTTCTACCTCAAGTCAACAGAAGCAGCGACCAATTCGTGTGGCGATTTTCTGGCGCGGAGACCCTGTCCAGTTTCTTTCTGCCCGTTTCACCGGAGGAGCGGACGGGCTTCTTCTATGTAGCCAGCACAGAATGTGACAATATTTCAACTTCTGACTTTCAGGAATAGCGCCAAACAGCAGGTTGATGCATGGACCAGTCTTCATCTGACCAGAAGCAGCTGGCCAACAGGATTGTATCTGAACTTTCATCAGGCGAGTGTGAACTTGCCAGCCAGGCTCTTAGGCGTCCACAAGCAGAAATGCGCAATCAGTTGCTTCGACAGCTGGAACCGCGGCCGCTCCTAAAACTTGTCAAACTCCTCCTCCATCAAAATGAGACCCTGCTGGCCTACCGCGCGATCATTGCACATGCCCGCCAACTATCGACCTACTCGCCATCCAATCGTTTCAGCCTGTTGAACAACCTTGCCCTTTGCCTTTCCCGCATGCAGCAGTATGCGAAGGCTCGTCGAGTCTTTGTTCTGTGCGAGTCCATTGCGGATCGCGAGGGTTCAGGGGTATCACGCCGCGAACGGTTCAGCATGTTGAACAACAGGGCCGTGGCAGAGTGGAAAGTGGGTCGGTACGAGGATGCGAGAACCCTGTATCACGTCATCTACAGCGCCCTGCAAGAGAAGCCTGAGCCGGGAATCAATTGGCAACAGATCCTGCTGAACGCATCCACTCTGGAGCGCAGTGTTGGAAATTATGGTGAATCATTTCGGATTCTACGGATTATAATCAAGAACCAGTCGAACGAGGAGTCCGAGGAACCCAGATTTCTTGCTCGTCTGACTTTTGAAGCAGCGCTGACAAATTATTACCTGGCTAACTACCACACTTCCAGCAAGTACATTCAGAAGGCAATACCGCATCGACGAGAAGTGTATGGTGATAATAGCATTGAAGTTGCACGAGTCTATACCACGGCTGCACTCATTGAGCATCAACTGGGACGTTTGGATTCGGCCAGGGAGTTCGTGAAACATTCCTTCCGGATCTACCGAGTGCTCAAGACGCCGGAAAGAGAACGTTATCGGGCGTATCAACTTTTATTTCAGCTGTCAATCGAGTGCGGGCATTGGAATTCAGCGGAACGACTTTGGTTGCGTTGCATTGATGCCAGCCGGATGAATGATGGCACCTGCAACACGGATTTGATCGACGCCCTCCATGAAGCCATCGCATGGCGATTGGACCGCAGGCAGTTCGACAGGGCAAAAGAGGATTTGAGGCATGCCCGACGAATGATCCGGCGAAATCTGCCTGCAGGGCATGAACTGGCCAGGAATTCGACTCTTTTCGGGCTTTGGCTTCTACTCCAGAAGCGGTTCAGAGAAGCGCGGAAGGTACTGCTGTTGGCCAGTCGACTCCACCTGAAGGCCGCGCGCGAGGATCTTCAAAGACTGGATCCTGGGCGTGCACGAAACCTTGTCACACGACAGGCGCAACTTGCCAATCTGATCCTGCTCGCCTGCGAAAAGTCGGGAATCACGGAAGAAGTCCTCGCTTATCTGGAAGAGGGGAAGGATATGTTGCTCTATGAAGTGCTGGCACGGCGCTCGAAATCACGGAGATCCAGGCGAGCATCCCAGGCGCAGGGAGTGCGCTTCGCGGACTTGTCGGGCAAGGCTGTATTCCAGCGAACAACCCTGTTCCAAGGAAAAAGCTACCGACTGGGAAAGCGCATTTTCAATGGGCACTTTTATGCCGTATACGAACGGCATGGCCATCCCCCTCGGCTAGTACGACTTGGGATGGCGGAAGAGATGAACGAACTGCTGCGTGCATACTCGAAGAGTCTTCTGTTGCAGAAAAACCAATTGAACACTCATCTCATCGCTGAGCAATGGGAACGATCACAAACCATTTCGACTTGGTTGCTCGGCCCATGTCAAACCCGGGCTATTGGCCAACTTGAACTAAGGCCGGATGGCCTGTTTCACCAGATCAATCCAATCTGTCTACGGAAACCAGATGGTGAACTGCTCGTCCATTCCGAAATGGATGTGCGGATCCTGCCGGGCGGGACTTTCGAAGCAAGTTCATGTCATACGAAACCTGACCATGTGTTCATGCTGGGAGCTGATTACAGGCTGCAGGAACCGGTGATCCAGCTTCCTGGAATTGTGAAGGAAACCCATCTTGTATGCGACGTGCTTGATCGAGCAGGAATTACCTATGTGTGTAGAACACTTTCTGAGGATAAGATCAATGATCTGCCCGGATTGCTACACACTGCGACCGTTCTGCATATTATGGCTCACGGTATATCGTGTGAACCTGCAGATGACACAACAGAGCAGGCTACACTGGATGTATTGCTGGAGGAACAGCAATATGGACTGGAGTCTGTCGGCATCTTATTGGAGTCTTTGAATTTAAACGGAACAAGGGCTGAGAGGATGCTAACGGGAGATGCCATTAGCCGAATGGACCTGCGGCACATTCGACTGGTTGTCCTATCGCTGTGCAACGGAGGGCAGGGAGAGTTTCAATCTGGCTTCGGCCTGCTTAGTTTACGCAGGGCTTTTGAGTTGGCTGGGGTTGCGGGAGTGCTTTGCTCGCCTATTGCACTGGATGATAGAGAATCCCCCAATTGGATAAAGGTCTTCTACGAGCGACACTTTATAGATAGGCAGTGTGTTTCTGCAGCCACAAAGAGCGCATCGATTCAGAGGCTGAAGAATCGACAATCCGCAGGATTGCCTCCCGATCCAGCGGTCTGGGGTGCGTTTCAATATGTAGGAGCTGATTGACATCAGCTGGGGACCATGCCAGGCCGAAATGATCTTGTGAGGCCCTTGAGGGTCCGGCTTGCAGGGTGGTTGGACCAGGATTCTGTAGAATCCGATGCCTAGTGGCTTTGTGCCGAGTCCACCGGTTCTGTAGGGCTGCGTTGTATGTGCAGTCTCTGGCAATGCTACTCTTGTGCTCGACCTTCCTGTTTTCCGGGTGCGACAAGGAGACAGGCAGCGACGAGTACCAGCAGTTGCTGGAAGAAGCCGGCATCTATCACCAGACCATGTTCACCGAACGGCCCTGTGGGGGCTATGACCCGGACACGGATCGTGTTGCCGTGTTCTACCACAATCGCTTTTCCCTGAGGCCCGGCGACGAGATCCACTGGTATGTGGATCCGGATGATTCCAGCCCCAGCGCCCGCGAGATTGTCAATTCCTGGTAGCGCTTCGACTGAAGGCGCCGCCTGGACACTTCTACCGCTTTCGCCTGGTCCCGGAGTCCATTCCCGCCACCGCCAGCCAATCCCGGCCTTCCCTGAATCCCTTTGCCAACAGGCGTCGCGCGATCAGATCGCGTGCGCCATGGCTGCCCACGTTGACGAGCACGAAGGCCTTCTCCGCCTCAGGCAACCGCTCCGGCTGGATCACGGGGATGCCTGTAATGCTCTGCCCGGTCTTCGCCGGATCGATGTCCACATAGCCCGCGGGCCGCAACCCCAGGGCCCACAGGGGATCCAGTCTTCTTCGTGACAGTCGTCCCGCGCCCCAGACCCAGAGTTCCCGTCCCTTGAGGGTGCCTTCCAGCTCGCGAGCCAGCCAGGGAGCGCGCACGCGATCAAAGGCCTCACGGCGATAAGCGGTATGAGTGCGGGAAAGGCGCGTGGGCGGGTCCGCCCAGTCCAGGAGCGTTTGCGGCAGCTTGCGGAAGGAAACCCCGGCATCCATCCAGCGCAGCCAGAGCTCGTAGTCTTCCGGAAAGTCCCCGTCACGCCAGGCGCCCAGTTCTTCGGTCAAAGTGCGAGAGAAACTTGCGCTGGGGTGCGCCAGCGGGCAATCGACGAAGCGGTTCAGCCGGTGCGCTTCCGGACTGAGAATCCCGTTGATCCAGTCCACATGACGCGCGTAGCCGGCGCGCCCTTCTCCGCCGGGGTGTCTCACACGGCAGGAAACCACCTGGCGCACGGGGCCTTGCTGCAGGGCCTGCAGCTGCAGTTCCAGGCGTAATGGATCACAAAGATCATCCGCATCCATCCGCGCCAGAAAGGGAGCAGTAGCAGCCTGCAGAGCCATGTTGAGTGCGGTCGCGATCCCTGCGGCTTCCTGGCGAAAGACCCGCAAGCGCGGCTCCCTTCGGGCCTGCGCCATGAGCCACTCGCCGCTGCCGTCGACAGAGCCGTCGTCCACGGCCAGGATCTCGATGGCCCTCAGGCTTTGCCCTCGCAGGCTGTCCAGGCAGGCGGGCAAGCTGGACAGGGCGTCCCGAACGGGAAGGAGCACACTCAGATGGGGCTTCAGCGCCGCGGCTCCCCGTCCTCCAGGGCAGGACTCGGGACGGGCTTCTCCAGTCTTGGCGGCAACTTCGGCAGCAGCCGGGCCAGGATGCGCTGGCGCAGGCTGCGGGGCAGCCTCAGGAGCAGTTGCAACCAGGCCGTTCCGGAAGCGGAAAGCAGCAGTCGGCTGCGCCCCTCGAACAAGGCCTTCAGCCCGCCTTGTGCCACGTCTTCCGGCTTGAGGGCGCGCGCCGGTTGAAAGTTCATGCCGGCCGCTTGGAAAAATTCGCCGTGCACCAGGCCCGGGCAGAGGCTGAGCAGGGAAACGCCGCTGCCCTCCAGTTCCAGCGACAGGGCTTCACCGAATGCCAGGAGCGCATGCTTGCTTGCGCAGTAAAGGGCATGCCCCGGCAAGGGCAGCAGGCCGGCGACGCTGGACACATTCAGAATCCAGCCCCGCTTGTCCTTGAGCATGCCGGGAAGCAGTCCGCGAATGAGGGTTTCCGCGGCGAAGAAATTGAGTTCCATGCGCTGGCGGGCCAGGCCTTCGGGGGACTCCATGCGCACTTCCTGCAGTCCGGCTCCGGCGGCATTGACCAGCAGGCGAACGTCCTCGTCCAGGTCCGCGCAGAGCCCCAGCAGCAGTTCCAGCTCGCGCCGGCGGCTCAGGTCGCCTTGAAAGAGAATAACAGGAAGTCCATGAATGGCATGGGCTTCTTCCTTGACCTGAAGCAGTGCTTCACCCCGGCGACCGCAGAGCAGCAGCGGCCAGCCCTGCCCTGCCAACTGCAGGGCCATGGCCCGGCCGATGCCCGAACTGGCGCCGGTGACGAGGGCGATCTCGCCCTCGCGAGCAGCTGTGCCCGTCAAGGGAGAACCGCCCGGGAGGGCCGGGGAAAGGAGAGGGCGGGTTCCTGCTCCGTGCCGGAACAGCAGGGCACGATCATCAGCCCGCTGCCCACATCGATGAACTCGCGGATGTTCTGTTCGTCGACCAGAGTCGAATCCAGATCGCGTCCGGCTGGAACGGTGCCGACCCACCAGAAGGTGCCCGTATAGTCCTCCGATTCGAAGAGCACCACGTTGATCGGATCTGCGGCCTCGCCGGCGTCGAAGTAGCCCGTATTGAACTGGCTGCCGACCGGAATCCGCGTCGGGCCCAGATCCTCGCGCTCCGTGTTGTAGTTGACGGCCAGCCAGAGATCGCGGTCATAGGTATTGACGATGCGCGGCAGGAAGAGCTGGTAGCGGTCTCCGCCCGTATCGCTGCGCTGGTTGACAATGTAGAAGGATGAGCCTCCGACGAGCTGAGTCTCGGCGCTTTCCCAGGCAAAAGGAATGCCCAGCAGGCGGCCTTCCCAGGTGGCGCGCTGCAGTTCCCAACCCAGGCGGTAGAAGTCGTGATCCATAGGCAGGAGGATCGAGCTGCTGGCGGGCAGCAAGGCGCGTTCCGTGCCGCTGATCTCGATCTGCACGGGGCGCAGCAGCTGATTGACGATTTCCAAGTCTGGGTACGCGGTGCGTTCGACCGCTGCCGGCAGGAACTGGGCTCCGGTGGTGGTGCGGAAGACCAGCTGCTCCACGACCGTCGAGGGCGAGGCCAGTCCGGAGCGGTCGACGCGGATCCACAGGGAATCCGGCGTGCTGCCTTCCTGCCGTTCGACTTCCAGCCAGGAAGGAGGATCATCCAGGGTCCATGGGGCCTGCACCTCGCTTCCCTGGCGGATCCGCAGCCAGCGCTCACCGTAATGCCAGCTGAAATCGAGGGTATCCGTGTCGAATTCCAGCCAGGGCAGGTTCCGGTCCCGCTCCAGCACGGGGTCGTGTGACAGGGTCAGCGGGCCGGCGATCTGCAATGCGGCCTCGTAGCGCTCCCAGGGCGGCTGGTCAATCACGAGGGTTTCCGGTCCGGCTTCCAGGCGGTAGAAGGCGAAATGGCCGTTCTCGTCCGTACTCAGGCTGAAGCCGCTGGAGCGCAGCTGGATCAGGACGTCCGCCAGGCGGCTCCCGCTGAGCGAGTCCTGGACAATTCCCTCCAGCGAGGGGCGTTCGCTGGTTGTGGATGAATTGGAGCCGCAGCCCTGCAGGAGCAGCAGAACTGCCAGCGGCAACAGGCGTGATTGCATGCCCTTGGTTCCTTGTTTCCAGTGCCGCGTGCGGAAAGCGCGACGGGTTCGAACCGGCCGGACCCGGTGGAGAGCGCCTTAATATAAGGCTTCCCGCAAGGCTTCGTGGCCCTTGCCTTGCTACATTCAATCCTTCGAAGGAGGAAGCAGCGGCATGTGGCCCGGTACCAGCAGCAGCGCGTCCATGACGCAGAGGCGCAACACCCGAAGGGGACACCCCGGTTTCCACCCATGGTTGCCGGGCTGTCCCGCGAGTATCCGCAGCAGCCTGCCGCGATGCCGCGCGCAGGAAGGCGGCGCCGCTTGAAGCTTCTGCCCGTCTGTCTGCTGCTGCTGTTGACCGCACGACCCTCTTCCGCCGAGCGTTTCTGGGGGCAGGTTGTCAGCAGCACGGGGACTCCTGTACCACGGCCTCTGGTGCAGGTCAAGGGACAGGGCGCGGTCCTGGGGGACGGGCGCGGCTATTTCGCGCTGGTCGATGTTCCCCTGGGCGAGCTGCAGGTCCTGATCGAGGCCGCGGGCCACCTGCCCCTGCGGAGACGCATCTACCAGTCCCGCGAGAGCGCTCGCGTCTTTGAACTGCTGCCGCTGGCCAGTGACGGCCAAAGCCCGGACCCTCTTCTGCGGGGCGAGCTGGACGGATCCGGGGCCGGCCGACGGGCCCGCATGGCGCTGGACCTGAACCGCGACGGCCTGCCCGAAGGCTGGCAGGGCGAGGAGCGCACACTGGCCCTGCTCGATGGGCGTCCGCTCTCCAGTCCCCTGGGCTACTGGGCGACCCCCCTGGAAGAAGCGGCCCTGTGGGGACCCGGCCAGTGGCAATCCAGCGGAAAGGACGCCTTCCTCTTTCGCGGCGGCCTCCTGGAAAGCCGGCACCTTCCGCGCAGCTGGAACCTGTCGCCGGAAGTGCTGCAGCCGGCCACGCTGCGGCCGCAAGCCTTCTCCTTCCAGCTCTCCGGTGGTACCGGCGGTCGTGGAGGCAGCTCCTTCGAGAGCTGGTTCCGGCCAGGCTTCAATCGGGTCGAGCGCCTGCGGCTCGAAGAACTGCGGGCCCCGGGCGATGGCGGCCGCAACCGGGATGCGCGGCTGTCCCTGCTGGATCGGCTGGTGCTGCCGGGCCTGTTGCTGGAACAGGGACTGCAGTTCAGTCGCCAGCAGCTGCAGGCTCCCCTTCCCTGGGAAGGCGAGCAGGTCCTGCTGGATCACACTCGCGGTAGGCAATCCGGCCGCAGCGTTGAGTACGGCGCGCGCGCCCTTTCAATGAACTCCGACGGTTTCCGCATGCGCCTGGACCTGCAGTTGGGTGGTCGCTGGCAGCAGCTCGAACGAATGGAAGAAGACCTCCTCTTCCGCCGGGGCGAAGGCAGTGCCGCGGAAGGCACCTTGACCTCCTCCGCCTGGTTCAACAGTGAACGGCGACGAAGACTTCTGCGCCAGGCTTGTGCATTGAGCCTGGTTCTGCCCCATGATCGCGGCCTCTTCGAGCTGGGCTTCTTTCTGGACTTCCAGCAGCGCCTGCAGGAGGGAAGCCTGAAGGGCAGTCCGCAACCGGAGCTGGATCCTCGCGGAAACTGGTACGGCCTCAAGGATCGTCGCAACCTGGCCGGCCTGCGGCTGGCGGACCGCTACCAAGTCCTGCCGGACCTGGCTCTCGATGCCGGATTCGCTGCCCGCTACTCGAACTATGTTTTCGAGCGCCTGGCGACGCCCCTCTTTCCGGCAAGCCAGCAGATCGAGTTCGATGACGCCCTGCTGGCTCTCGAACCCCAGATCGGCCTGCTCTGGACGCCCGGAGCGCGCCACAGCCTCTCCCTGGCCTGGCTTTCGAGCCGGCGTCCGCTGGATCCGGAAGACTACTGGGACGGGGACCTGCCTCCCCATGTACCCGGCACAAGCCCCTTGTTCGACAGCGATCTCTTCGGCGCAGCCGTTCCCCTGCTCGGCACGGAAAAACGGCAGCTCTGGTCGCTGGTCCTGCAGCAGCGCTTGTATACAGGCTCCCTGCACGCGGAACTGCACTGGCACCAGGTCGAGCGACGGAGCGGCATGGGCCTGCGCGAGAACCGCGGCTCGACGCTTCGCCCCCTGAGGGCCAGCGGCGGCCGCTACGAGCGTCTGCACAGCCGACTGGCCTGGGAACCGACGCATCGCCGGCTGCTGAGCGTCGACCTGGCCCTGGAGGGCACCTGGACGCGCTGGCGTGAAGGCTGGTTCATCCATCCGCTGGAGGATCGCTTCCAGCCTGCGAGTGGGCGGCCAATGCAGGATCCGGACCCTTTGTACTACGATGACGGCGGGCGCTACGAGCTGCGTCGCCTGCGAGGGCTGGAAGTCGCCGGCTGGCCCCGGCTGCAGGCCCGCATTGGCCTGCAGTCCAACTGTCGCCTGGGCCCCTGGAGCCTGGAAGCGCGCCTGGAAGCCCTGGCCCGCAGCGCCTATGCGGTCGACATCGGCCTGGCTGCCGCTTCTCGGCTGGATGCCCTCAGGCAGCTGGACCTGCACGTTCAGGGCTTGCGCCAGGCGGGGCCCTTCCGGCTGAGTCTTGCGCTTCGCCTGCGCAACCTGCTCGACGCCAAGGGCGAACAGGCGGGCGTGTATACACGCTTCCAAAACCGGGAACCGGTGCTGAACAGCACGACGCAGACCGGGCGTATCGCACTGCTTGAGCTGGGCCTCGGGATTCGGGAGGGCGCGGGGAAATGAGCTTCTTCGATGCTCGTCGTGAGCTGGTCGTTGCCGGAGCCCGGCTGCATCAGCGCGGGCTGGTCGCCGGTCGCCAGGGGAACCTGAGCCTGCGCCTGAGGGAGGGCATTGCGATCACGGCCGCCGGCCGCAACAAGGGAAAGCTGCAGCCGGCCGATATCGTCCTGCTGGATCCTGCCGACGGCCGCGTCCTGAGAGGAAGCGCGCCGGCCAGCAGCGAGAGCGCCCTGCACCTGGCGGTCTACCGGGCGCGTCCGGATCTGCGGGCGGTGGCGCACGCCCATCCTCCGCAGGCGACAGGCTTTGCCGCCGCCGGGCTGGGCCTGGAAAACGGGATCCTGCCGGAGGTCGAAGCAGAACTCGGCGGCTGTCCCCTGGCCCCCTTCGGGCGGCCCGGCGGCGAGGAACTCGCCGACAGCATCCGCGGATTGATCCTGTCACACGACGTTCTCCTGCTGGCCAACCACGGCGCGCTGGCGGCTTCGGCGGAAAGCCTGGATCACGCGGTCGACCGCATGGAACAGCTGGAGTCCGCGGCACAGACCCTGCTGGCGGCGCGGCTGCTGGGCGGGGGGAAGCGGCCAGGGAATTGGTGAGGTTTCTTGGGGCCCTGCGAGAGCAAGGCCCAGCTGGAGGGTATCACATGAACTGGAATCGAGGTCTGATCCTGGCGCTGTCCCTGCTGCTGGCGGCCTGCACGAGTGATCCGCGGTATACGAGGGACCTGCGCGCCTCCTCCGGCGGGAAAAAGCCTTCCGGACGCGTCAGCGCCGCGCCGAAGCAGCCGGCAGGAGAGTTCCGTGTCAACCAGGTGCTCAAGGGCAGCGCCAGCTGGTACGGGCCCAAGTTCCATGGCCGACCGACGGCCTCGGGCGAGATTTTCGACATGGACGACATGACCGCGGCGCACAAGACCCTGCCGCTGGGGACCTGGGTGCAGGTCACCAACACGGCCAACGGGCGCAAGGTGGAGGTCAAGGTCAACGACCGCGGCCCCTTCGCCGGCAACCGCATCCTCGACCTGAGCCGCGAAGCCGCCCGCCGTCTGGACTTCATCCAGGCCGGCGTAACAGACGTAGAGATCCGGATCCTCACCCTGCCCGTTAATAAATAATTCCCCAAAAGACTCGAAGAGTCGACAGAACAGTAGCTGCGAGTGCCAACCCGCAGACAGGGCATCAAACCCCCAGGGCAAGGCAACCCTTGCAACAAATTATTCCACGAAACGGGCGGACACCAACCCGCAGACGTCCTAACACATACCGGACCTGTCACAGCTAGTGCAGGATCTCCTCCAGGCGCAGGCGCTCCGTATCCTGGAAGGCGTCCCGCAGGTGCTGGACCAGCTCTTCCAGCTCCTGCAGCTCGGCCGGCAGAATGTAGCGGCCGCTTTCGTCGGTCAACTCCTCCAGCAGCGCGCGATCCCCCAGGCCTTCCTGCTCCAGTTCCTGTGATGCATCCTGCTCGCGGGCGTCGCCGCCTAATTCCGCCGCCAGGCGCAGGCCGGCTTCGCTTTCCGGGAATCGGCGAATGGCGTCGCGCCAGTGGTCGACCGCGCGGCGGCGATCCCCCAGGATGTCGCGCTGGATCTCGGCGCGGGCCAGCAGGCTCACCAGGGCGGCCTCGCTCTCCGGGTAGAGGCTGTCCAGTTCCGTATACAGGTAGTAGGCCTCGAGGGCCTCGTAGGCTTCCAGCCACAGGCGCTCCGCCTGGTGCAGCAGGACGCGCGCGCTGTCCGCCTGGGTCGGCTCGCGCGGCAGGCCCAGGCGATCCCGCGCCGCGTTGGCCACCGCCGAGCTGGGGTATTCCTGCAAGAGGCGATTCAGCAGGGCGCGGGCAGCGGCGCTGTCGGCCAGTGATTCCTCCTTGAGCAGGGCGTGGCTGAAGAGCAGGCGGCTGTGCCGGACAGGGCTGCCCGGTTCGTCCTGCAGGGCGCTCATCAGGCTGTCGGCGGCCCTTGTGTGCCCCAGGCGCAGCTGCTGCAGTTCCGCCAGCTCGAAGCGTCGGTCGAAATAGAGCAGGTGCAGGCTGTCCTGTTCCTGCAGCAGCAGCATGGAATCAATCTCGACCTCGACCTGGCTGCTGTCGAGCAGCGCCGCCAGCAGAGTCGAATCGAGGCGTGCGCCCTCTTCCGCCAGGCGGATCTGAAGCAGGGAATCGGCGATCTGCGCCTCGCGCAGGCTGTCGGCCTTTGCCTCTTCCCTCTGGCGCCGCGACTGGAAGAGGTTGCGGCGGCCTCCAGGGTCCTTGAGGCGGTTTTCCAGGCGCTCGATGGCGCTGGATTCCCCGCTACCTTCCTGCAGGGAGTCGGCCGCTTCCAGGCGCACCTCGAAGGCCTGCCGGAAGGCCCAGTCGGGAATGCTGTCCGCACGGGCGGCCAGGCTGTCCAGCGCAGACGACAGAGGCGGTCCGGGGGCTCCGGGAAGGCTGTCCAGCAGCAGTTCCGCCTGTGTGACAAATTTCACCGTGTCGCGTTTCAAAGCCGTTTTCAGCGCCGGCAGGCTTTCCTTGAGCTGCAGCCAGCGCGCGGAATCCGGATCCATGCGCAGGGACACGCGATGCAGCTGCTCTTCCAGGCTGTGGATTTCCTCGCGCACGCCATCCAGCTCCTCCAGCTCATCCAGTCGCCGGGAAGCGCTGTCGGCCCAGGCGCTGCGGCTGTCCTCCTGGCCGCTGCGGCGGTAGTAGACCACGGCGCTGTCCACCTCGTCGACGGCGAAGAGCCACAGGTTGGCCAGGTGGTAGGCCGCCTCGCCGGCAGCCGGTGTGCGCTCGTAGTCCTCGAGCAGCCGGCTGTAGGCCTGCATGGCTTCGAGCTGCAGCCCGCGGGCCCGCAGCAGGTTGGCGTCGCGCAGGGCCACCGATTCCAGCAGGTCGTGGAAGTGCTCGTTGCGGCGGACCTTCTTCAGGCGGTTTTCGGCGCGCTCAAGCCGCCCCAGGCGGATCAGGTCGTCGATTTCCGCCATGTGGGCCTCGAACTCGATCAGTCGTCCGGGCCGGTAACGAGGGACACGGGAATAGGCCTTGACTGCGCCTTCGAAATCGCCGAGCGCATGCAGGCTGCGACCGATCTCCAGGTTCATGCGCCCCTTTTCCGGGCGGGATCGGGCATAGTCCAGCAACTGCTCCTGCAGCTGTGCCAGGCGGCCCCAGTTTTCTTCCTGGCGGGCCAGCTCGCTGTGGATCTCGAGCCAGGTGCGGCGCTCCTCCTTCTTCAATTCCAGGGCTTCCAGTTCGCCGAGCAGGCGGCGGCACTCCTCCAGCCGGTTCAGTTCCAGCAGGGCCCGGGCGCGGTATACGCGGGAGCGTGGAATCAGTTTCGAGTCGGGGAAGTTGCTTTCCAGCTCGTCGAACTTGCGCAGGGCGCGGTGCTGCTGCTCCAGTTCCAGGTAACACAATCCGATCAGCAGGATCGTGTCGTCGACCCAGCGGCTTTCAGGGTAGAACTGCAGGAGCTTGGAGCTGACCGTATTGCTTTCACGAAAATCGGACTCCCCGCTCTGGCGGCTGTCGTCAGCCTTCTTCTCCATGCCCGCCTCGTAGTACTTGCGGGCGTTGTAGTAGGTATTGAAGTAGGCGCAGCCCCCCAGGAGGAGCAGCAGGACGAGGAAAGAGATCGGCCGAAGAAATCGCATGGCCACCAAGCTAGAAATTCGCGGTGATTCCGCCCGCCCGTCGCAAACTGCGTGCTACGATGCGCGTGTCCATACAAGAGCGAAGCTACTTGATCAGCAGGGCGCGCCGGATCAGCGGCCGTTCCCCTTCCGCCTCCAGCCGCACGAAGTAGATGCCGCTGGCATGGGCGCCCAGGTCCAGCAGCTGGCGGTGCACTCCGCTTTGCAGAAGGCCCAGGTTCTGCTGCAGCACGCGCCGGCCGCGCAGGTCATAGACCGACAGGTCGACCTGTCCCGGCCTGCTCAGGGCGAACTCGGCCAGGGTCGTCGGATTGAAGGGATTGGGGGCGATGCTGAAGGCGAAACTGGCCGGCAGGCTGAGCGGCTCGGCCTGCACGGAATTCTCCAGCCAGGCCATCAGGCGCGCCAGGACTTCCTGGCGTGACAGGAAACTCGCCGCGCCATGGATCGCTTCCAGGCTGAAGGCCATGAAGGCCAGCCGGCTGCCCGAGGGATGCTCGCGCAGCACCGCCGCCTCTCCGCCGATGGCCCACTGCAGCAGGGCCTGCCCGCTGGTGGCGCTGATGGCGGCGGTGGGGAATTCCTGGTTGAAGGCGCCCTGCCCGCCGGTGACCAGCAGGCGTTCCCCCGCGCTGAAGAGAGGCGCGTTTTCTGCCGGGTCGAGAATCGGCGTGCTCTCGACCATGCCGGACAAGCCCAGACCGCAGGCTTCCAGCAGGTCCCCGCCGGCCCCCTGGGCCAGGCGCTGGCCGCTCAGCAGCAGCGATCCGCCCTGGGCGATGCGCTCGAGCAGGTGCTGGCGCTCCGTCTCGTCCAGGGGCTGGTTCGCCCTGCCGCTGTAATACACCACATGCTCGTAGAGGTCCAGGTTCGTCCACTCGGCCCCGCTGAGCGCCGAGCGGCGTTCCACGGTGTAGCCCAACTCTTCCAGGGGCTCGCTGAAATACAGGTCGTGCTGGCCGTCGCTGTCCGTCGAGCTGTCGTCGTTGATCAAGAGGACCTGCGCCCGGCCGACGGCGGTTTCCGCCTCGACGGTCTCGATCCAGCCCAGGTCGTCCTCGCTGCGCAGGCTGAAACGGTGATTGCCCGGAGTCGTTTCAGCGGAAACCTGGATCTGGAAGCCGGCCTCCTCGCTGTAGAAGGGCACATCGGCCTCGATCGGACCGACGCTCTGCGTCCCGCTTGTGACCGTCATCCAGTCGTTGTCCAGCAGCTGCAGGTCGACGGAGTTCAGTGGTTCGGTTCCCGTGTGACGCAACCGCAGCCGGATGGTGGCGTTCTCGCCCGGGTCCAGCCACTGGTCGCCGTTGTCGTCGCTTAAAACCTCGACTGCCTCGACAACCAGGCGCTGGTGCGGAAAGAGCTGGTGGAAGTCGGCGCGCATCGTGTCCGCGCTGTCGGAAATGTTGTAGATCGCCACCGGGCTCGGCGCGTTGTTGTAGCCCCGGCTGTCAGGTGTGGTATCCGTGTTGAAGGTGCGCCTGTCGCTGCTCCCCGGAAAGGGGTCGCCCGGGTCGGCACCAAAGCCCGAGTTCAGGTGATACAGTCCGTCCGCCTGTTCCAGGTCCACCTTGCGGTGCCAGTCCTCCGTGTTTCCCGCCATGCCCTGGTCCACGTGCCAGACCAGCATGCCGGCCTCGCTGATGCCCTGGTCCCAGGCCGTTTCCTGGCGGTTCTCGACCAGGAAGAACTCGGAAAAGCTTCCCGGAATCTCCAGGCGGATCACTTCGTCACACAGATGCAAGGCGCAGAGACCGTAATCCATGAGGGTGCTGGATGTGGTCGTCACGGTAGACCATTCCAGGTCCATACGGCACCAGGCGCTCAAGGCTGCCGGACGGTCCGGACCCGAGTTGGGTCCGCCCCAGCTGCCGCCGGACATCACGCACCACTGGCCGATGCCGTCGCTGCTGTAATCCGTGTCGTAAAGGTCCGGCAGGCCCAGGGCGTGTCCGAACTCGTGCACATATACACCGATGTCGACCATGTCGCCCTGCTGCATTTCGGGCTGCATGGTGTAGTCCCAGATATCCACCCCGTCCAGTTCCAGAGGGCCGACGCCCCACAGCGACCAGCGGTGGCTCCAGATGTTGCTGTGGTTGCCCTCTTCCGCGCCATAGCCCTGGTGCACGATCATCAGGGCATCGACGCTGCCGTTGCCGCTGTTGTCGAAGAGGCTGAAATCGACCTCGGCGTCCGCAGCCTCGACGGCTTCGACGACCAGGGCCTGGGCCCGTTCGTAGCCGTTGTTGTAGCCGTACCAGTCATGTTCGTGCTCGGCCGTGTACCAGCCGAAGACGCTGGCCGTGGTGCTGTAGCGGCCATGGCTCATGTCTTCCCAGTAGTTGCGGAAGCTGCCGACGCCGCCATAGTCCTCCTCGTTCATCAGCAGTTCGAAATTGCCGGCGGGCTGGCTGTGGGAGGCATCCGGGAAATTGATCAGCAGGACACAGACATTCCACTCGCCCTCGACCCGCTGCTCCCGGGCCGCCTGGCCGGGAGGGGGCGCCAGTTGCCGGGCGCGCAGGGGTGCAATCTCCCTCTCGATCCATTCCGGGTCCGGGCGCAGGTCGCGCGCCGAAGCCGGCCCCTGCGCGTCGGGGCGCACGGGAAGCGCCCCGGCCTGCAGTTCCCCTGAAGTCCCATGCTCGGCGTAATACCACAGGCCATTGTCGGCTTGCAGGATCGTGCAGCCGTCCTCGCTCACTCCCCAGTTGAGAAACTCGTCGCCGACCTGCCGAAAACGGAAACGGCCCTCTTCGCTTTCCCCTTCCAGGAGCCAGGGCGGAGCGGGAACAGCCTGCAGCAGGGCGGGCAAGAGCAGAAGGGCCAAAGGCGCGCAGAGGTGGCGGAACATGCATTCTCCCGAATTGGTTTTCCCGGACTCCCTGTGCTTCAGCGGGATGGGGGATGCCCAATATAAAGCAAGAAACGTGCCTTGGGCTTCCGGCTTCTGATCAATGCAGGAACAGCGGTTTGAAGGCGAAAGCAATCGAGCGGGAGTAAGAAAAAGAGGAACGCGTCAAGATTCCTGAACATCCGTGGCAGGGTCGAGCAGGAGGAATCCATCCAGCCGGGCGTGAGCTATCATGGTCCACCTGAGGGAGGGATCACGTGTCTGCAGGATCCATGTGGACTCCTGCCGCTTCAGGCTGCACTGTTCGCTGAGCGCGATTCCTTCCAGCAGTCCGGGCCACTGCCGGCTTCCGGGATCCGCAAGGAAGAGCACCTGTGTGTCCGCGTCAACTACCAGGAAGGGAGTAGGAAAGTTCTGCGCCAGCTTGGCGCAGTAGTCGCTGACGCAGAATTCCGCCAATCCTTCCTGTCGTGACAGAGGATCCGCTCCGTGCCATTGTCCCCATTCTTCCAGAAAGCGATCGAATTGCACAAGGAAGTGCCCCCGTTCCGCATGAGGCCCGGGCTCGGGAGTCGCTTGATCCAGGCGGCCACGCAGGTATTGCAGGCGCCGCTCAAGCTCTTCCACCGATCGCCGAAGAGCGCCCCCTTCCTCCGGTTGTTGCACCGGGTCCTTCGCGACTCCCGGCAGGAGGGTTTGCCGGTAGAGGTCTTTGCTGGCGCGGAGACAGGGACCCTCGTCCGGCTCGGGGTCAAGGCCGAGCAGACGCAGCAACGGGAGGGATTGCCGGGCAGGAAACCGGGACGGGTCGCCATCCCGTGAATCGGGTGCAAATTCGAGGAGCATGGTCCGTGCAGTTCAGGGTTCAGATGACGTGTCACCTTATCAAACCCTGCCAACAAGGACAAGCAGAAAGTCGCTACCTGGAAACTAGTCAGCCAATATTGGCATTTGCAGTCATTATTGTCGCTAGGCCGCCCTCTGCGAGCCAATCATGGCAATTTTTTAAAGTACTCGATTAAGTCTGGCGATGAACATTCTCTTGAGCAATTCCTTTTCGTCTGGAATGTCATTCAGGTCCAGGTCGAGGGTCTTCATGAAATCGATCAGGCAGCGAATGACGCTGTTCTTGGTAATGCGTTCCTTTTTCCGGCTGCGGTTGCGCATGACTTTCATCACCACATCCTCCAGGTACTTCTGCTGTTCCGAGCTGATCAGGATCGACAGCTTGGACTCGTAGGTCTGGTACTTGGGAATGTGGGCCGGACGCTCCTCCTCCGCCGTCTGCTGGCGGGAACGAACCAGGTCATTCGTATAGAAATTCATTCGGGACTCCTTGCTTCTGCATGGGGCAAAGCAAGGGTCGTACCAGTTTCCTGCTTCTTGAAGAACAGCTACTTAGAAGAAATGCTGAGCGGTGCACCTGAGAACTTCGGAAGATCCATCCTGCGCGTGGGCAATTCCTTCCGGGCAAAGAAGGACGGGGCGAGGCTACGACTTCGCCGGGCGGGAGGCGTTCAGGGGGAATCCAGCAAGCGCAGGTGGGCCTGCCAGGGATCGATTTTTCCGGCCATCAGCGCTTTTTCCATGTCTTGCAAAGATTCCGCCCGTCCCTTGCTGTTCCAGAAGCGGCGCAGCAGTTCCTCCTCGACGAGGCTGCGCATCCAGGCCAGATCCTGCCGGCGACGCAAGGCCTCCACTCCGCCCGGCAGCGCTTGCAGATGGCGGGCATGATCCGCCAGCACCTGGTCCACCTTCTCGAGGCCTTCACCGGTCCGGGCGGACAGGCAGTGCACCGGCGCCTTCCAGCCACCGGCGCCGCGGGGCAGGAAAGGAAGCGAGATCTCCAGATCCATGCGCAGGCGCTCCGCCCGGGCGCGGTTCTCGCCTTCGGCCTTGTTGACGAAAAAGGCGTCGGCCAGTTCCATGATGCCGCGCTTGATCCCTTGCAGATGATCCCCGCTTTCCGGCAGCAGCAGCAGCAGGAAGCTGTCGACCATGGAGCGGACCTGGGCCTCGTTCTGTCCGACGCCGACCGTTTCCACGATCAGGGTGTCGAAGCCGGCGGCCTCGCAGAGGCGCATGCACTCGCGGGTGCGTCTGCCGACGCCGCCCAGGCTGCCGCTGCTCGGGGAGGGGCGTATGAAGGCCTCTTCGTGGCGCGACAGCTCCTCCATGCGCGTCTTGTCGCCCAGGATGCTGCCGCCGGAGAGCTCGCTGCTGGGGTCGACGGCCAGCACCGCCAGGCGATGGCCGGCGGCGATCCAGCGCTCGCCCCAGGCATTGAGGAAGGTGCTCTTGCCCACGCCGGGCGGGCCGCTGATGCCGATGCGGCGGCTTTCCCTTCCGGGCGGCAGGCTTTCGAGCAGTTCCCGGGCCCGGCGGGAATGCTCCGGAAGGGTGCTCTCGACCAGGGTGATCGAGCGAGCGAGGGCCAGCCGGTCTCCTGCCAGCAGGCCCTCGCGCAGGGTCTTCGCATCCGGCAGGCGTCGGGACTTCATTCGATGGGCTGCTCTTCCAGACGATCCAGCACGCGCAGGGCGGCTTCGGGGATCACGGTGCCCGGCCCGAAGATTTCGCAAGCGCCGGCCTGCTGGAGGAAGGCGTAGTCCTGCCGGGGAATCACGCCTCCCGCCACCACCAGGATGTCTTCGCCGCCGGCCTCGCGCAGGGCTTCCACCAGCTGCGGCACCAGGGTCTTGTGCCCGGCGGCCAGACTGCTGACGCCAACCACGTGGACATCGTTCTCGATGGCCTGGCGGGCGACTTCCGCAGGAGTCTGGAAGAGGGGCCCCACGTCCACGTCGAAGCCCATGTCGGCAAAGGCCGTCGAGACCACGTGCGCGCCGCGATCGTGGCCGTCCTGCCCCATCTTGACCACCAGCATGCGCGGACGCCGTCCTTCGGCACGGGCGAAAGCGGCCGCTCGCTCGCGGACCGCCCCGATGGCGTCTTCGTCCGCCTCGCGGCTGTAGACGCCGCGCAGGGTCTCGATCTGCGCCTTGTGCCGACCCCAGACCTCTTCCAGCGCTGCGCTGATCTCGCCCAGGCTGCAGCGGGCGCGCGCGGCGTCCACCGCCAGTTCCAGCAGATTGCCTTCTCCACTCTCGGCGCTTTGGCGCAGACCGTTCAGGCAGCGCTTGACGGCCTGCGGATCCCGCTCCTCGCGCAGCTTCTTCAGTCGGGCCAGCTGGCTTTCACGCACTGCGGTATTGTCCACTTCGAGGATCTCGATCTCCGTCTCTTCGCGGCTCTTGAAGCAGTTGACGCCGACGATGGCATCACGGCCGCTGTCGATGCGCGCCTGGCGGCGGGCGGCCACCTCCTCGATGCGGCGCTTGGGCAGGCCGGCCTCGATGGCCTTGGCCATGCCGCCCAGCTCCTCGACTTCCTTCAGATGCTCGCGGGCCCGCTGGGCCAGGTCATGCGTCAATCTTTCGATGGCCCAGCTGCCGCCCCAGGGATCGGCGACGGCGCAGATGCCGCTTTCGTCCTGCAGCTGCAGCTGAGTGTTGCGCGCGATGCGGGCGCTGAAATCCGTCGGCAGGGCGATCGCCTCGTCGAGGGCGTTGGTGTGCAGACTCTGCGTGTGGCCCAGCGCTGCGCTCAGGGCTTCCAGCGAAGTCCGTGTCACATTGTTGAAGGGGTCCTGCTCGGTCAGGCTCCAGCCGGAGGTCTGGCTGTGCGTGCGCAGGCAGAGGCTGCGCGGATTCTTCGGGTGGAAGCGTCCCACCAGTTCGGCCCACAGGCCGCGGGCGGCGCGCATTTTGGCCACCTCGACCAGCGAGTTCATGCCGATGGCCCAGAAGAAGCTGAGCCGCGGCGCGAAGGCGTCGATCTCCAGTCCCGCCTGAAGGCCGGTGCGAATGTACTCCAGGCCGTCGGCCAGGGTATAGGCCAGTTCCAGGTCCGCGCTGGCGCCGGCCTCCTGCATGTGATACCCGCTGATGCTGATCGAGTTGAAGCGCGGCATCTTCTGCGAGGTATAGCGGAAGATGTCGCCGATGATCCGCATGGAGGGCGCCGGCGGGTAGATGTAGGTGTTGCGGACCATGAACTCCTTGAGGATGTCGTTCTGGATGGTGCCGCTCAGCTGTTCCGGTGTGACGCCCTGTTCTTCGGCCGCCAGGATGTAGAGCGCCATGACGGGCAGCACGGCGCCGTTCATCGTCATCGAGACGCTCATCGCATCCAGCGGAATGCGGTCGAAGAGGATGCGCATGTCGAGGATCGAATCGACGGCCACGCCGGCCTTGCCCACGTCGCCGACCACCCGTTCGTGATCCGAATCGTAGCCGCGGTGGGTCGCCAGGTCAAAGGCGATCGACAGCCCCTTCTGCCCCATGGCCAGGTTGCGGCGGTAGAAGGCGTTGCTCTCCTCCGCGGTCGAGAAGCCGGCGTACTGCCTCACGGTCCAGGGACGCTGGACATACATCGTCGGGTAGGGGCCGCGCCGGAAGGGCGGCAGGCCGGGCAGGGTATCCAGGTCCGGCAGGCCGGCCAGGTCCGCGGCTTCGTAGACGGGCTTCAGCTTGATCTTCTCCGGCAGCAGGCGCGCCGGAGTCGTGGCCGCGGGGCGAGGGCTGCGGGCCGGCCCAAGGGGGCGTTCGCGGAAGTCGGGACGTTCAGGCATGGGGTTCTCCTTTCCGCAGAGCGTCGCGCAGGGAGGTGAGGATCTCCAGTTGCGGACGCCCCATGTGGATCCACTCCAGCGCTGGATCCTCGGGCAAGTCGGCCTTGAGCATCTTCGGATTGGCCGCCAGCACCAGCAGGCGCTCCCGGCCGGCAGCCTTGCGCACCTGGCGCAGCAGGTCCGGAAGATCCGCGTCTGTGGCACACAGCAGCCAGGGGGCGTCGCCCTGCCCGGCCAGTTCGTCCAGCTCGCCGGCCAGGGACTCCTTCTTGCAGGCCCGCTCTTCCGCCTGCAGGCCGCCGGCGGCCAGGTACTGTCTCACGAAATCCCAGCGGGCGCTGGTGGCCGCCGTGGAACCGAAGCGGATCACGTTCAGCGGCAGGGGCTCTCCGGGGCCGCGCAGCTCTTCCCAGGGCTCGGCGACTCGATGAAACTCCAGGGAGCCGCGCTCCAGGCGACGGTGCCCATCCAGTGGCATACGCAGCTTCTCGAGCAGGTTGCTGTAGCGGTTCACGCCGACCAGCACCCGGCGCCCGCGATCCAGCTCTTCCAGTTCACGACGACGCTGCGCGCGGGACCATTCAGCGGGCAATCCCTGCTGCAGGATGGCGGCCAGGCCTCCCTTTCGGTGGATCTCGCGGAAGCGCTCCCAGGCGGCCTCGGCGAGGCGTGCGCTCATGGATTCAATGTAATACGAGCCCCCGCCGGGGTCGGCCACTTCGCCCAGGCAGCCTTCGCGCTGCAGCAGGTGCTGCGTGTTGCGCGCCGTGCGCCTCGCCAGGCCGTGTTCGGAAGCGGCAGGGCCCTGCGCGTTCTGCCAGGGACCACTGGCGTCCAGGAAGGTGTGCACGCTCAGGGCGGCAATGCCGCCGCAGGCCGCGGCGGCAGCCTGGCTGCCGGTGCGCAGCAGGTTGCTCCAGGGGTCGGCCAGCGAGAGCTCGCGCCAGGAAGTGCGCGCGAAGAGGGGCAGGGGGACGTTGGCCTTCAGCTCCCACGCTTCCAGGAGGCTGTCGAGCAGGCGACGCAGGGCGCGGAACTTGGCGATGGTGGTGAAGAACTCGCGGTCGCAGGAAAGCTGAATGGCATAGCCCTCCAGCAGATGGGGTCGCAGTTCCGGGGGGGTGGCAGCCAGGGCCTCGTCGAGGCTGGCCAGCGCCAGGGCCAGCTCGCCGGCGGCGTCTACACCGGCCTCGTGCCAGCCGCAGCCGCAGGAGCTGAAGATCCCCGGCAGGTCCTCCTGCCCGAGAGCGGGGACAAGTGCAGCGTATACATCCTTCGGGGAAACCTGCGAGCCCAGGGCCCGGCCCAGCCAGGGGTCGGCGAGCAGCCTGCCGCCCCCTGCCGTCTGCAGGCGCTTCAGCCCTGCGGCAGGATCCAGGTGGGCCTCGACCAGCAGGCGGCATTCCCCGGAAAGCGAATTGCGGAAGGCGGCCAGCTCCTTGTCCCCCAGGGGGCAGAGACCGCTTTTCCAGGGCAGGTCCTCGTGTCCCGCAGGGCTGGCATCGATCAGCAGCTGCCCATTCGAGGCGGCTTCCAGGGCCAAAGACTTCCATGCCTCGCCTTCGGTGGAACCGAGATCCTGAAGCAGTTCCCAGGGGCCGCCGGGAACTCCGAGGATCGCTTGGGCGGGAAGGTCGGCGGATGTATACAGGGGGTCGGTGCGCAGCCCCGCGTTGTTGCAGCCAACGAGGACTTTTTCATAATCGGCGCCTTTCAGCGCCTGGGTTGCCAGATCGCGCCACTGTTCCAGGGCGGACGCGGCAATCGAATCGTGTGTCATGGGGCGGAATCACCTCCAGCTCGAATCCGTGGGTTCCCTTCAATGGAAAGCTGGCTCCGCCGCGGGTGGCAAGGCTTGCGACAAGTCAAGAAGCGGCAAATCCCGCGCAGGAAATCAGCCGAATTCCCGCTCGAAGGCGCGGTAATCCAGGATCACGAGATCCGCTCCACGCTTCTCGAGCCAGCCCTCCTCTTCCAGTCGGGCCAATAGCCGGGACATTGTCTCACGACTGGTGCCGGCCATGTTGGCCAGATCCCGCTGAAGGGGCAGGGCATTGATCACCCGGCTGTCGCCCTCTTCGCGGCCCAGGTCGCGGGCCAGGCTGCGCACGGTGTTGATCACCCGGCCGCGGGCATCCATGGTGGACAGACTGACGATCTGCTGGTCCGTCTTGCGCAGGCGACTGGCCATCAGCTTGAGCAGGCTCACGGCGACGGCAGGGTACTGGTGCATCAGGCTGAGGAAGTCCTTGCGTCGCACGCAGAGCAGTTCCACCTCGTCCAGGGATGTCACGGTGGCGCTGCGCGTGCCGGCGTCGATCACCGCCACCTCGCCGAAGAAGTCCGTCGGCCCGAGAATGGCCAGAATGACCTCTTCGCCGCTGCTGTTGATGCGCGAGATCTTGACCCGGCCCTTGCGGATCACGAAGAGCGTGTGTCCTTCGTCTTCCTCGAAGATGATCAGGTTGTTCTTCAGGTAGCGCTTTTCGGTGACGCGTTCGGCCACCGCCAGCAGATCCCGGTCCTCCAGATCCTCGAAGAGCAGAACGCTGCGCAGAAATAGCGGGTCGGTCATGCCGTTCCCTCCTCTGTCGCCGGGCCTTCCGGGGCCGGCGCGTGGGCAAAGTCCTGCAGGAATTCCCGCAGGTCCTCGTTCTCTACCGCTTGCAGGTCGAGGCGCGGAGCCAGCAGGCGGCCCAGGGTCAGGCAGCGCTGCAGGGGGTCCAGGCGTCGATTGAGAAACAGCATTTCCTCGTTCTGGTGCACGCAGAAACCACTCTTGAAGGCGCCGCTTTCCAGGCGCACGCGCAGCCCCTGCGCCTTGGCGGCGTCCATGAGCCCGCGCATGCGTTTCAGGTCTGGATGATCTTTCCTGGCTGTGTGTCCGGCCATGGTCTCTCTGTGCTGCTGTCCGTTTCCGGAATTGCCCTCAATATAGGTCTGTCCGGTTGCGCAAATCCACTTTATAGAGGCTCGTGCCAACCGCGCTGCTTCAGGTCCTCGATCACGGCCCGCACCTCCTGGTCCGCGTCCATGCGGCAGACCAGCAGGGCGTCCTCCGTATCGATGACGATGGTGTTCTCCATGCCCACCAGGGCGATCACGCGCTCCTCGCCTCCTTCCACCAGGCAGCCCCTGCTGCGCACCAGCACCACCTGCCCCGTGGCGGCGTTTCCTTCCGGATCCTGCTCGCGCATGCCGTGGAGGGCCTGCCAGGTGCCGACATCGCTCCAGGGAAAAGTGGAGGAAATCACGGCTACGCGGTCCTTCTCGCGGGAGGCCGGTTCCATGAGGCCCACGTCGATGCTCAAGGAAGGCAGGTTGGCGAAGGTCTCTTCCAGCGCCTGCGGGAAGGCCGGATTTCCCGTGGGGGGCAGGGCCTGCAGGGGCTGGTGGATCTGGGGGCAGTGCCGCTCCATGCCCTGCAGCAGGCTATGGCACTGCCAGACGAAAATGCCACTGTTCCAGAAGTACTCGCCGCTGGCCAGGTACTCCAGGGCCTGCTCCCGCCGCGGCTTTTCATGGAAACTGATCACCGGCCGCGCGCCCTCGCCCTTCGCGGCGCGAATATAGCCGTAGCCGGTTTCGGGGCGGTCCGGCTGAATGCCGATGGTCAGCAGCCGCCCGTCCCTGCTGGCCCGCACCGCCTGCTGCAGGCAGTCGCGGAAGGCCGCGTCGTCTCCGATGTAGTGGTCCGCGGGCAGGCAGATCATGCTCGCCTGCGGATCCCGGCGCTGCAGCACTGTCGCCGCCAGGGCGATGCAGGGGGCCGTGTTGCGTCCCGCCGGCTCCAGCAGCAGGTTCTCCTGCGGCAGCCAGGGAAGCAGTTTCCGGCAGATCGGCTCGTGGATCCCGCTGCCGACGACCAGGATCGCCTCGTCGGGCAGCCAGCTGCGCAGGCGTTCGCAGGTCGCCTCGATCATCGACTGTCCGCCGATCAGGGGCAGGAACTGCTTGGGCCGTGTGACACGGCTGCGCGGCCAGAACCGGCTGCCGATGCCCCCGGCCATGATGACGGCGTATACATGCTCCATTCAGCGCACCTCCGGGGGGATCTCAAGGCGAATGTTGTCCTGGGTCCAGCCGGGCAGGACTTCCAGGCTGTCCAGGTCCAGGTCCAGCCAGGGTTCGGCGTGGGCCCAGGGACGCAGGCTGCCCGGACTCCAGCGGCCGTCCCCGTCACGGTCTTCGTAGAGGGCCAGCCGCAGCAGGCCTCCGGGCAGGCCCTCGAAGCGCATGGTTGCGGACAGTGCTTGTTCCTGCAACAGGCTGTCGCCCTTCAGGGCCGCCAGCATCCAGGGGCCGTTGGCCGCGCGGTCGCTGTGCAGTTCCAGGCTGCCCAGCGAAGGCGCGCGAAAGGCCTGCAGCGGAAAGCGGAGGGTGCTGTCCGGCCAGCTGCGCCCCCACAGGTCCCGCAGCAGGCCTTCGCCGATGAACAGGGTGTCCGCCCGCGGTCGTTGCGGCGGGGAGGCCCAGCGCAGGGTCCAGCTGTCCTCGAAGCGAGGCCGAATGGAAAGACTGTCCGCGCCGCTCTTGAGCCAGGCCTGGCCATAGGCCTGGCGCTCCATGGCGAAGCCGCTTTGCCAGCGGAAGTCCCCCCGCTGATCCGGTCCCGCATCCCGCTCCCAGCGCTGGAAGGCCGAGAGGCTGTCCAGGCTTCCGCGGAAGCTCAGGGTATCTCCGCCCGCGCTAAGAACGTAGGGCAGGCTGTCCAGCAGGCTGCAGAGCAGCTGATAGCGCCCGGCTTCCACTTCGCGCACCTCCAGCAGCTGGGCGAAGCGCCCCAGGCTGTCCTGCAGCTGGAAGAGGCGCAGCAGTCCCGCAGGGCCGGGGTCCTCGCGGAAATCGAGCAGGGCCTGCAGTTCCAGGTGCCGGCGGTCGACGGCTTGCACACTCAGCAGGTTGAGGCTGTCAAGAGAGACCTGCGCCAGGCGCATGCCCAGGCTGCGGCCTTCAATGCGCGGGTGCGGGTCATGGTCGCCGGTGGCCGCCCGTTCATCGGGATAGTCCCAACGGCGATTGCCGTTGCGGTCGTCAAAGGCCAGCACGCGAAAGGGGGTTTCCGGCAGATGGCTGAAGCGGAAGTCCCCGCTCGGCGCGGCGCGAGTCTGCCAGGGGGCGCCGGCGAAGGGGGGCGTGGAGGACGAGTCCAGCGGCCAGGCCCAGAGCAGCGGACGCGCTTCTTCATCCAGGCCGCTGAGCCGGCCCTTGAACTCGAAGGAGTCGATGCGGCTGCCCGTGCTGAAGGCCAGCTGCAGGGAGCGCTCCATGGGATTGCCGCTCAGGTCGCTCAGGCCGCTGCCCAGTTCGAGCACATAGGTCCGGTTCGGGTCCAGCGCTTCGCTGAGGCTCAGCTTCAAGCGCCGCCCGAACCACGTCAGCTCGAAGTCGCCCGGGTGTTCCGGGCTGAGACGCAGTTCCGAGGCGACCTGGGAACGGTTGACATACTCATCGAAAAGGAAGCGGAAGGTTGGGCGCAGGGGCTGGTTGAGGCTGCCGCTGGCCGGCTGCATCTCGAGCAGCTGCGGACCTTCCTCGTCGGGCGGACCGCCGGGCGGGGCCTCGATGCGGGCGCAGGCCACCAGGAGCGCCAGCAGCAGAAGGCGCGCCGGACGCACCTCAGGCATGGCTGTCCGCCAGGGCCTCGCGGAAATAGGCAATGGTCCGCTCCAGGCCTTCTTCCAGCGGAATCTTCGGCTCCCAGTCCAGCAGGGCCTTGGCGCGGCGAATATCGGGTTGCCGGACCTTGGGGTCATCCGCCGGAAGGGGACGCTTGCCGATCTTCGATGAGCTTCCGGTCTGCCCGATCACCAGGTCGGCCAGCTGGCGAATGGTGAACTCGCGCGGATTGCCCATGTTGATCGGCCCATGCTCCTCTTCCTGGGCCATCATGCGCATCATGCCCTCAACCAGGTCATCCACGTACTGGAAACTGCGCGTCTGCTCGCCGTCCCCGTAGAGGGTGATCTCCTCGTTCTTCAGGGCCTGCAGGATGAAGTTGCTGACCACGCGGCCGTCATCCAGCGCCATGCGCGGGCCATAGGTGTTGAAGATGCGCACGACGCGAATGTCTACACGGTTCTGGCGCAGGTAGTCGAAGAACAGGGTTTCCGCGACACGCTTGCCCTCGTCGTAACACGAACGCAGGCCGATGGGATTGACATTGCCCGTATACTCCTCGGGCTGCGGATGAACCTGGGGATCGCCGTAGACCTCGCTGGTGGAGGCCTGCAGAATGCGCGCGCCGACCCGCTTGGCCAGCCCGAGCATGTTGATCGCGCCCATCACGCTGGTCTTGACTGTCTTCACCGGATTGACCTGGTAGTGCACCGGCGAGGCCGGGCAGGCCAGGTTGTAGATCTGGTCCACTTCGAGCAGGATCGGCTGAATGATGTCATGCCGCAGCAGCTCGAAGCGGTGATGGTCGATCAGGTGATCCACGTTGCGCTTGCTGCCGGTGAAGTAGTTGTCCAGGCAGATCACGTCCTGCCCCTCGTCGACGAGGCGCGTGCAGAGGTGGCTGCCGATGAAACCGGCTCCGCCGGTGACCAGAATGCGCATGCGGATCTCCCGGAACTGGGTTCAGGCCTTGTTGGGACGGCCGATGGAATGGTACTGGAAGCCCCGTTCCGCCATGGCCTCGGGGCGGTAGATGTTGCGTCCGTCGAAGACCAGCGGCTCGGCGAGCGTATCACGCATGCGCCCGAAATCCGGTGTGCGGAAGTCGCTCCATTCCGTGGCGATCAGCAGGGCATCCGCACCGGAGAGCGCCTCGTACTGGTCCTTCACGAAGGTCACACGGTCCCCGAGCAGCCGCCGCGCGTAGTCCATGGCTTCCGGGTCGAAGCAGCGGAAGGTGGCGCCGTGTTCCATCAGGCCGGCAATGATCTCCAGGGAGGGCGCTTCCCGCATGTCGTCGGTGCGCGGCTTGAAGGCCAGGCCCCAGAGGGCGAAGGTCTTGCCCTTGACCTCGCCCTTGTAGTGTTGCAGGACCATCTCCACCAGGCGTCGTTTCTGCGTGGCGTTGACCGCCTCGACGGACTTGAGGATCTGGAAGTCGTAGTCGTACTCGCCGGCCGTATGGATGATGGCCTTGACGTCCTTGGGAAAGCAGCTGCCGCCGTAGCCGACGCCGGGAAAGAGGAACTGGGTGCCGATGCGGCTGTCGCTGCCGATACCCTGGCGCACTTCGTCCACGTTGGCGCCCACCCGGTCGCAGAGGGTCGCGATCTCGTTCATGAAGGAGATCTTGGTCGCCAGCATGGAATTGGCGGCGTACTTGGTCAGCTCGGCGCTGCGCACGCCCATCATCAGGACCGGGTGCCCCGTGCGGACGAAGGGGGCATAGAGCTGCTGCATGATTTTACGCGCCCGCTCGCTGTCCGCGCCGACGACCACGCGATCAGGCTTGAGGAAGTCATTGAGGGCCGCGCCTTCCTTGAGGAATTCCGGATTGCTGACCACATCGAATTCCTCGTCGCAGACCGATGCCACCACCTCGCGCACCTTGTCCGCCGTGCCGACGGGCACCGTGCTCTTGTCGACAATGATCGTATAGCCCTTCATGGACTGGCCGATCTCGCGGGCAGCCTCCAACACGTGCTGCAGGTCGGCGCTGCCGTCCTCGTCGGGCGGAGTGCCGACAGCAATGAAGACCACGTCGGCGCGAGCAACCGAAGGCGCGCTTTCGGTAGCGAAGGACAGGCGTCCGTTGGCCACCACCCGGTCCAGCATTTCCTTCAGGCCGGGTTCATAAATCGGGATGATGCCCCGCTGCAGGTCCTGGATCTTGGTTTCGTCCACATCAACGCAGACCACTTCGTTGCCGACTTCGGCGAAACAGACTCCTACCACCAGGCCTACATAGCCGGTGCCGATGACCGTCAGTTTCATTCGGAAACCTCTACTGGTTGGATGCGCCGGAAAGGCGCCGGTTGTGCATGAGCGGAAGCGGGCGCGTGGGCGCCCGCAAAATGGAATGCAAAGGTAAGGAAGAGCACCTGCATTTTCGAACAAAGGGGCCCCGAAGGACCCCTTTTCAGTGCGAATGCATCACGAAAAACGGGAAGCTAGTCGCGTCCCTCGCGCAGGGTGCTGACCGACTGCAGGTCGTCGGGCCGGCTGGCCTCGCGCAGGCTGTCGGCGCTCAGCGTGTCCTGGAAGCTGGCGTAGGACCGGGTAGCCAGCACGCCGGTTGCCGGAGCGCTTTCGGCAGGCGCTTCCGGCCGAAGACCGGCGTCGTCGGCCACTTCCGCGGGCTGCATGCCCGGCCGTCCGGCAAAAACGAACAGAAGGGCTGCCGCGGCTCCCGTAAGCAGCAATGCGCTGCCCCGGCCCCAGAAGCCCTTCTCCGGTCGAATCACCTGTGCGGGCGCATCTTCGCCCTGCGGTTCTTCCATTGCCCGGGCCAGGCGCTCTTTCAGGCTTTCTTCAAAACCCGCGGGCACCATCGGGCGATCCTCCTGCAGGCAGCGACGCAGGGCGCTCACCTCCTCCCATTCGGCGCGCAGCTCCCCGCTGCCTTCCAGCAGTTGCTGCATGCGCGAGTGGTCGGGAAAATCTTCCCCTTCCGCCAGCCAGTCCCAGAGGTGTGAAACAAAGAAATCGCGATCGTTCATCGGCTAGTCCCCGACATAATCTGCCAACAGTTGCCTCAGCCGCCCCCGCGCCCGGTTGACCCGGCTCTTCACGGTACCCAGCGGCACTCCGAGGACTTCAACAATCTCTTCATAGGAAAGTTCCTGCATTTCGCGCAGGAGGATCACTTCCCTGAATTCTTCGGGCAGTTTTTCCATGGCGGCGCGCACGGCCTCGACAGTCATCTTGCCCGCCACTTCCAGGTCCACGTCCCTTTTTGGATCACGCAGCTCGCGCGGCTTGTCGTCGTCGCGATCGGTTTCCAGGTCCTGCAGGGGCATGCGGTTCTGTTTGCGCATGTGGCTGCGCACCAGGTTGGCGGCAATGGTGTAGATCCAGGTGCTGAACTTGGCGATGGTGCGGTAGCTCATGCGGTGCACATAGAGCCGCATGAAGGTTTCCTGCAGCAGGTCCTCGGCCGTCTGGCCGTTGCGGACCATGCGCAGGATGAAGGCATAGAGCCGATCCTTGAAACGCCGGACGAGCTCGTCGTAGCACTCCATGTCCCCGGCCTGCAGCTTGAGCATGACCTCTTCGTCGCTTAAGGACTTCAGCATCGACACAGTTCCACCACCAGTTGACTCAAGCGGACCTTCGCCGGCAGCGCTCCGCCGCCCTTCAGGTCCATGTCTGTATCACGAATCATTCGGCTGGCCCGCGAAAGGGAGGCCGGCTGCCAGCCGCGAATCTGCTTCAGCAGATTGCCGGCCTGCCAGTCACCCCGCAAACCCAGGGCGCGGGTCATTTCCGCGCGATTGCTCCCGAACTGCGAGGCCAGCCAGGCCCTGCCGAAGGAGCGCGCCATGGCGCCCGTCAGCATGAACTCCATGGACGGCAATTGTAGCAACTCCTTCAGGATGCCGCAGGCCACGCGCGCATCGCGGGCGAAAACAGCGTCGATCAGGTTCCAGACGCTGTAGTTGGCCGGCATGCCCAGCACCGTGGCCAGGTCCTCGTCCTCGACCTTGTTGCGGCCATCCGACTGGACCAGCAGGGACAGCTTCTCCATTTCGCCGCTCACCTGGCGCAGGCCGGCGCCCTCCAGGTGCATGGCCAGGCTGCGGGCGATCTCCCGCGGCAGCTCGATCCCTTCCCCGGCCAGTCGCCGGCTCATCCATTCAGGCAGCTCGTGCACGCTCGGTCGACTGAACTCCTCGCTTCCCGGCGCCTTGACCAGCTTTTTCCAGAGGGATTTGCGCTTGTCCGGCTTGGCGCAGCAGAGCACCAGGCAGGTGGAGGGACTGGGAGCCCGCGAGTATTTCTCCAGATCCCGCAGCAGGGCGGCGCTGGCGCGTTCCATGCCCTTCAGCACCACCAGTCGCTGATCACAGAGAACCGGATAGGAGCTGGCCAGGCGGAAGACCGCCTCGGGCTGGACCTCTTCGGCCAGGAAGACGTCCTGGTTGAAATCCCTGGCGCTCTCGGGCACCACGGTTTCCAGCAGTTCCGCCAGGCGGGCTTCCAGCAGGAAGTCCTCTTCGCCGAAGAGCAGCTTGATCGGCGGGGCGAGTTCAGGCACGAGGGCCTCCGCAGGCCTGGAGAAATTCTTCCATCAGCACCTGGCTGGGCAGATCTTCGTGCATGCGTTCGGGATGCCATTGCACGGCGCGCAGCCAGCGGCCCTCGTCCTGCAGGCGCAGGGCCTCGACGACCCGGTCCTCGTCTTCCTGCCGCGCCACCACGCAAAGGTCACGCCCCAGGTCGCGCACGGCCTGGTGGTGGGTGCTGTTGACGGCAAAGCAGCGCGGCAGGCCCTCGCCCAGGCTGCAGTCCTCTTCCAGGCGGACCCGGTGGACGCCGCTCCAGGGTGCGTCGGGGCGGTCATGTCCCTGAATGCCCAGGTCTTCTTCCAGGTCCTGCCACAGGCTGCCGCCCAGGCTGACATTGATCTGCTGCAGCCCGCGGCAGATGCCCAGCACCGGCAGCCGGCGCTGCAGGGCGGCATGCAGCGCCTCATGCTCGAAGCGGGTGCGGCGGGCCTGCTCGGGGTCCGCCGCGGAACGGCCCAGCGTGCCTTCGCTCGCCGCCGGCAGCTCCAGGTCGGCGCCACCGCTCAGCACAAGGCCGTCCAGCCTCGGAAGCAGGTCAGACAGGTAGTCCAGCGCCCGATTGGGCAGCAGCACCGGAATACCGCCGTAGTGCGCCACGTAGCGCGAATAGCTCTCGGTCTGGAAATCGAGCACATAGCCGGGCTTGAACTCGCGGTCCCTTTCGCCGTTGACGGCCAGGCTGATGCCGATCAGGGGAGCGCTCACAGGAGCCTCCAGGCCACGCTAATCCCCGCGACGATGAAACAGTAGATGGCGAACCAGGTCAGGTTGCGCTTGCGGACGGCCACCAGCAGCCATTGCAGGGCCAGATAGCCGACCACCGCCGAACTGAGGAAGCCCGCCAGCAAGGCGCCCGTTCCAATGGAAACGCCTTCCGCCGGCAGGTCGCCGAACTGCAGCAGCGCGGCGCCCAGGACGGCCGGCACGGACATCAGGAAGGAAAAGCGGGCCGCTTCGTCGGGCTTGATGCCCAGCAGCAGGCCGGCAACAATCGTGCTGCCGCTGCGGCTGATGCCGGGCAGGATCGCCGCCGATTGCGCCAGCCCCAGCAGGAAGGCCCGGGAAGGGCCGGCATCCTCGGCATGCAGTTCGCCGCGCCGGACCCGGTCGCCGACCAGCAGCACCAGTCCCGTGACCACCAGCAGGCTGCTGACGATCATCGGTCTGCTGAAGATCCCTTCGAAGAAGTCCTTGAGGGTCAATCCAATCACGGCGGTCGGCACACTGGCGGCCAGCAGCAGCAGGAAGAGGCGCCGGTGTTCGGCGTCCTTGCTGCCGGGCATCCAGCAAAGGGCCAGGCGCGCAATATCCTGGCGGTAGGCGAAGAGAATCGCCACCAGCGTGCCCAGGTGCAGGACCACTTCCAGCAGGATGTCGTGGCCGTGCTGCAGTCCCAGCAGCTCCTGCCCCAGGACCAGGTGCCCGGAACTGGAAATGGGTAGGAACTCGGTCAGCCCCTGGACCAGTCCCAGGATGATGGTTTCCAGAATGCTGCTCACCGCGCGCTCCCGATGCTGCGAAAACGGCGACCGTCCCACAACACGGGCAAGGTCGTGGCGTTGGCCCGGTCAACCAGGCGCAGGCGACCGCCGAAGGCGGAAGGCAGGTCCAGCCCGGAAAGCACCTGCTCGAAGGAACTGCCGCTCGTGTGCGCCAGTTCGCCGCAGTCCAGCAGCAGGCGCAGGCTTTCGAACACCAGGGCCTCGTTCTTCTGGAAGCTGCGGCCCGAATCCCGCTGGTCGTCCAGGTAGCCCTTCCAGAGCGGAAAGGAGGGCGAAGGCAGCCAGTCGGTGGCCAGCAGCAGGCTGTCCCGGTAGCTGGCCATTTCCCGCTTGCCCAGGCCTTCCATGAAGGAGGCGTCGGAAAGGATCCAGCCCGCCGGCCCTGCCCCGGCCAGCTGCGGAATCAGCACCTCCATGTCCCCGGCGCGGGCAAAGATCAGCATGGCGTCGCTGGAATCGAAGGCCGAGGCGTACAGACTCAAGTTGTCCGCCTGGCGGCGCATGTCCTTCATGCCCGGCAGGTAGCGCTGGGGCTGGCCCAGTTCAATGCCCCGTTCGAGGGCCAGTTCCGTCAGGCGCGTTTCCAGTTCGCGTCCTTCGCGGTCAGCGGGCGTCAGGCTGATCGCCTGGCGGATGCCCAGGCTGTCGGCGGCCCACTCGAAGAGCGTCTGCAAGCGGCTTTCGGGCAGGCTGTTGAACTGGTAGAAGGTCGGATCGGCGGGCAGCAGAGCCGTGTTCTCGACCCAGGGGAAGACCTTGGGCGCCTTGCCGGTGGCGGCAGCCGCGGCGGCATAGCGCGGCAGTCCGGGCAGGAGGATCGCGTCGACTCCCTGCTCCTGCAGTTCGACACACTGCCGACGGGCGATCAGCGGATCCGATTCGCAGTCCCGAATACGAAGATCCCAGGCGGCGGCCTCCGGATGACGGGCAAGCAGCTCCAGGGCTCCCTGCTCCATAATGCGGCCCAGGGCCCCGTCCCGTCCGCGCAGGGGCAGCACCAGGCCGATGCGGCGCCTGGGCAGGCGTTCCTGGCGCAGGCTCTGCCAGACGGCTTCGCGGCGATCGTCGAGGGGCGGCAGCCAGGATCGTCCGGCCAGCTGCGGCAGGCCCGCGTTGAGCAGGGCCAGCAGCTGGGCGCGCATCCGCGGTTCCAGCGAGGGCTCGACTCTCTCCGCCAGCAGGTCCAGGCCGTGGATCACCGCGGACCGCTCCTCGCCCAGGCGGACCTGGGAACGCAGGCCGTACCATTCGGCCCAATCCAGGTACCGGCTATCGGGCCACTTCCGGCGAAAGGCCTGAAGCTGCTCCTCGAGCGCCAGGGGGGCCATCTCGGAAAGGAAGCGCAGCTCGAGCAGGTCCCAGAGGCTTGCCTGCGCCGGTTCCGCCTGGCGCAAACTGTCCAGCCGGGCGCGCAGCATGGGCAGGGACTGTCCGGCCTTTTTCGCCGCCAGCAGGCTGTCGACGGCGGGAGCATCCGCCCGGCCGGCCGGGACCAGGAAGAAGCACAGGATGAGCAGGCTTGCGAGCGTCCGTCCTCGAAGATTCACGCCTACTCCACCGTCACGCTCTTGGCCAGGTTCCTCGGCTGGTCGACGTCGCAGCCGCGGGCGACGGCCACGTAGTAGGAAATCAGCTGCAGGGGAATCGAGCTCAGGATCGGCGAGAGAATGGGGTGGCTGTGCGGAATCTGGATCACCTCGTCGGCCAGTTCCTGCAGCTTGGTGTCGGCCTGGGTGGCGATCACGATGGTCTTGCCCGAACGGGCCCGCACTTCCTGCAGGTTGGAGATCACCTTTTCGTAGTTGTCGTCGGAAGGGGCGATCACGATGACGGGCATGTTCTCGTCGATCAGGGCGATCGGGCCGTGTTTCATTTCGGCGGCCGGGTAGCCCTCGGCGTGGATGTAGGAGATCTCCTTCAGCTTCAGCGCCCCTTCGAGGGCCACCGGGAAGGCCAGGCCGCGCCCGAGATAGAGCGCGTTGTGATGCGGAGCCAGCATCTGCGAAATGCGCTCGATCTCCTTCGCGCCCTTCAGCACCTGCTCCACCTTGTCCGGCAGGCCGCGCAACTCGTCGACCAGGTTCTTGCCTTCGCTGAAGCCCATGCTGCGAATGCGGGCCAGCTTGATCGTCAGCAGGGTCAGCACCACCAGCTGGCTGGTGAAAGCCTTGGTGCTGGCGACGCCGATCTCCGGCCCGGCGTGGATGTATACGCCGCCGTGGCTCTCGCGGGCGATGGCCGAGCCGACCCGGTTGCAGATGCCGAGCACCAGCGCCCCCTTGCGCTTGGCCTCCTTCATGGCGGCCAGGGTGTCGGCGGTCTCGCCGGACTGGCTGATGGCGATCACGGCCGTGTTCTCGTCGACCACCGGATTGCGGTAGCGGAACTCGCTGGCGTACTCCACTTCCACGGGAATGCGCAGGTATTCTTCCAGCATGTACTCGCCGACCAGGGCCGCGTGCCAGCTGGTGCCGCAGGCGGTAAGGATGATGCGGTCGCATTCCATCAGCCGGTCGATCACATTGTCCAGGCCGCCCAGGTGCGCCGTGCCCTCTTCGGAGAGCAGGCGGCCGGCGAAGCTGTCGCTGATCGTGCGCGGCTGCTCGAAGATCTCCTTGAGCATGAAGTGCGGGAACTCGCCCTTCTCGATGCGCTCGACCTCGTCCTTCAGCTCGGTGACCTGGGGATCCAGGGCTTCCGCCTCGATGGTCGAGAAGCGGACCTCGTCAGGATCGATGACGGCCATTTCGCCGTCCTCGAGGATCACCACGTTCTGCGTGTGGCCCATCAGGGCCGTGCGGTCGCTGGCCAGGTAGTTCTCCCCCGTCCCCAGCCCGATGATCAGCGGCGAGCCCATCTTGGCGGCGACAATGCGGCCGGGTTCGTTCTCGTGCATCACGGCAATGCCGTAGGCGCCGGTGACCAGGCCCAGCACTTCGCGGACGGCGGCTTCCAGGTCGCCCTTGTAGCACTTCTGGATCAGGTGGGCCAGGACCTCCGTGTCGGTCTCGCTCTTCATCTCGAAGCCCAGCTCGATCAGTTCGGTGCGCAGGCTGGCGTAGTTCTCGATGATGCCGTTGTGGATCAGCGCCACCTTGCCGTCCTGGCTGCGGTGCGGATGGGCGTTGGCCTCGCTGGGCTTGCCGTGGGTGGCCCAGCGCGTGTGGCCGATGCCGCAGGTCTGCTTCAGCTCCCGCGGCAGCTTCTGGCGCAGGTTGTCGATCTTCCCCTTGGCCCGGTGGATCTCGATGCCCTTGTCCGACAGGGCGATGCCCGCGCTGTCGTAGCCGCGGTATTCCAGGCGCTTCAGGCCTTCCATCAGGAAGGGGCTGGCCTTGGCTTTTCCGGTGTATCCGACGATTCCGCACATGGTGTTGTTCTCCGTACTCGTGGAACCTGGCGCCGCCGGGGCGGCCTTGTGTCACGGGCGATTTGCCCATGTGTCTCGTTTCGGGGGCGACCTGTTCGGGTCGCCTGCCGGGTGGGCGGCCGCAGGCCGCCCTTACATGATGGAGGGCATCCTGCGGATGCCGTTTATTCCCATTCGATCGTGGCGGGGGGTTTGGAACTGATGTCGTAGACCACCCGGTTGATGCCGCGTACCTCGTTGATGATGCGGTTGCTGATGCGGCCCAGCAGTTCCCAGGGGAAATGCGTGAAGTCCGCCGTCATGGCGTCCGTCGAGTTGACGGCGCGCAGGGCGAGCACGTTCTCGTAGGTCCGCTTGTCGCCCATGACCCCGACGCTGCGCACGGGCAGCAGCACGGCCAGGGCCTGCCAGCTGCGGTCGTACCAGCCGCTGGCCTTCAGCTCGTCGAGGAAGATCCGGTCCGCGGCCTGCAGGATGGCCACCCGTTCGGCGCTGACTTCCCCCAGAATGCGAATGCCCAGGCCCGGCCCCGGGAAGGGGTGCCTCCAGAGCATGGCGTGAGGCAGGCCCAGCTCCTCACCCACCTGGCGCACCTCGTCCTTGAAGAGTTCGCGCAGGGGTTCGAGCAGCTTGAACTTCATGCGCTCGGGCAGCCCGCCCACATTGTGATGCGTCTTGATCGTCTCGCTCGGCCCCTTGGTGCGCGTCGACTCGATCACATCCGGATACAAAGTTCCCTGGGCCAGCCAGCGCACCTCCGGCAGGTGATTGACGGCTTCCTCGAAGACGTCGACGAAGACGCCGCCAATCGCCTTGCGCTTGGCCTCGGGTTCGCTGAGCCCTTTCAGGGCGCCCAGGAAGCGCTCCGCCGCCTGCACCGGCAGCAGGTTGAATCCCAGGTTCTCGCGGAAGGTCGTGACCACTTCCTCACTCTCGCCGGCGCGCATCAGGCCGTTGTCCACGTAGACGCAGTGCAGACGATCCCCGATGGCGCGGTGGATCAGCGCCGCCGCCACGCTGGAATCGACACCTCCCGAGAGGCCGCAGACCACATGATCCTTCTCGCCGACGAGGGCGCGGATCTCCGGCACCATCTGGCGGACGAAATTCTCCGGCGTCCAGTCCGCCTCGCACTCGCAGATGCCGAAGAGAAAGTTCCTCAGCAGCTCGCGTCCGTGCACCGTGTGATGCACTTCCGGATGGAACTGCACGCCCCAGGCGCTCTCCGCCGGCAGGTGGAAGGCCGCGCAGGGGCAGCTCTCCGTGCGGGCGATCACCTTGGCCCCCGCCGGAGGCAGCTGCACCTGGTCGCCATGACTCATCCAGACCCGGCTTTCGGCGTCGAAGCCCTCGAAGAGCGGATCCTCCTCTACCTTCAGCTGGGCCAGGCCGTACTCGCCCTCCTCTTCCCCGTGCACCTTGCCGCCCAGTTCCAGGGCCAGCAGCTGCATGCCGTAGCAGACACCGAGCACGGGAATGCCCGCTTCACGAATGTCGAAGACCAGGCGGGGAGCGTCGTCGGCAAAGACCGATCCCGGTCCGCCGCTGAGCACCAGGCCGCGCGGCTGAATCCGGCGGAGCTGCTCCAGGGGAGTATCGGAGGGCAGGATGATCGCGTTGACCCGGCTTTCGCGAATCTTGCGCGCGATCAGCTGGGTATACTGGCTGCCGAAGTCCAGGACCACGATCTGCACATGCTGGTCCATCAGCTCATCTCCCAGTTGGCGGCAAAGTCGCGCCATTCGGCGGCGGTGACATCCATGCGCAGGGGACTCAGCGAGACCCAGCCGTTGTGCACCTGCCAGTCGTCGTGTTCCGCTTCGGCGTCGTGGTAGTCCTTGCGTCCCTCGACCCAGTACCACTGCCGGCCGTCGGGGGCACGGTAGCCGTGGAAGCTTTCCTTGAAGCGGGCCACGCCCATGCGGGAAAAGCGGTAGCCCTTCATCCGCGCGCGCGGCAGGGCGGGAATGTTCACGTTGAGCAGGATGTCGGCGGGCAAGGGACGGCGCTGCCACATGGCCAGCACCTCGCGGACCACCTCGATGGCTCCGCTGAAATCGGGCTGCTCTTCCCGGTCTCGGCTGAAGGCGATGGCCGGAATTCCGGCGAAGACCCCTTCGGTGGCCGCGGCGACGGTCCCGCTGTAGAACACGTTCTGCCCCGTGTTGAGGCCGTTGTTGATGCCGGAGAGCACCAGGTCGGGAGGAGTGTCGGCCATCAGCTGGCCCAGGCCGAACTTGGCGGCGTCGGCCGGCAGACCGGCCAGGCCATGGAAGCGCCCTTCCGGGAGGTCATGCATTTCCAGCCGCAGGGGATCGCGCAGGGTCAGGCCGTTGCTGGTGGCGCTGCACTCCCCGGCCGGGGCGCAGACGACGAGTTCGTGCTCCTCGTGCAGCGCGCGGGCCAGGGCCTGCAGGCCGGGGGCCAGCACCCCGTCGTCATTGCTCAGCAGCAGTCTCACACCTTCTCCGGGGCGGGCACGCCCTGCAGCAGGCGAAAGAGTTCGCCAATAGTCTGTTTGAGCTCCGGGCGCGCCACGATGCGGTCGACGAAGCCATGCTCGAGCAGGAATTCGGCCCGTTGGAAGCCTTCGGGCAGGTCCTCGCCGATGGTCTGCTTGATCACGCGGGGACCGGCGAAGCCGATCAGCGCGCCGGGTTCGGCGAGGATCACGTCGCCCAGCATGGCGTAGGAGGCGCTGGTGCCTCCGGTGGTCGGGTCGGTGAGCAGGCTGATGAAGGGCAGTTTCGCATCCGCCAGGCGGGTCAGCAGGGCGCTGACCTTGGCCATCTGCATCAGGGACATGGTGCTTTCCTGCATGCGCATGCCGCCGGAGGCGCTCAGGATGAGCAGCGGCCGCTTCTCTTCCAGGGCCAGGCGGATCACCTGGGCGATCTTCTCGCCGACCACGCTGCCCACGCTTCCGCCGAAGTGGAAGAAGTCCATCAGGGCCACGGCCACCGGCAGGCCGTCCATGGTGCCGCTGCCGCAAAGGACGGCGTCGTTCATGCCGGTGCGCTTCTCGTAGTGCCGAATGCGCTTGTGGTAGTCTTCCGTGTCACGAAACTTGAGGAAGTCCTTGCTGCGCAGCTCGCCGCCGATCTCCTTGAAACTGCCCTCGTCGAGCAGAATGTCCCGGTAGACCCGGCTCGAGATGCGCATGTGGAAGTTGCAGTTGTGGCAGACATGCTGGTTGGCCTCGACCTCCTTGCGGTAGAGGATCGTGCCGCACTTCTTGCACTTCAGCCAGAGCCCGTCCGGCACGGAGCTCTTTTTCTCGGCCGGCTTGATGGCGGGTTGGCTGCGTCTGAACCAGTTCATCCGGGCTTCCTGTTTCCCTTTGCGGACAAAAGGCGGAATGTACCAAGAGGGCAGCTATGCCCAAAGACTCAGCCGCCCTGCCAGAGCATGCCGGATGCTGCCTCGGAGCACTATCGGCACAAGAGAAGCAGGCCGGGTGAAGCGGCCTCCCGGCCTATGCCCCCTGGTCCCGGCGTCCTGCCCGAAGTTCACAGGCCATCAGCAGGCCGTCGCCCTCTGCTCCGTAGTAGTCCGGCAAGACCTTGAGCTGGCGGAAGCCGCGGGCGGCATAGAGCCCGAGCGCCGCCTGGTTGCTCTTGTTGACCTCGAGGAAAATCCGGGCGACTCCCTGCCGTCCGCAGTCGGCCAGCAACCGGTCCAGCAGGCGCCCGCCCAAGCCCTGCCCCTGGAAGCCCGGGTGCACGGAGATGCTCTGCAGCTCGGCTTCGTCGAGCACCACACGCGCCAGCAGGCAGCCGATCAGCCGCTCCTTCACCCACAGCCCGAAGGTGATCGCCCCTGCGCCCCGCAGGCTGCCGGCCAGCATGCCGCGGGTCCAGGCTTCGCTGAAGCAGGCCTCCTCGAGCAGCAGCATGGAGGGGAGATCGGCTTCACGCAGCTCCTTCAGTTCCGGTTCCATTTGCGATGGCCCGCTCATGGCGGGCTTCCGGCAATGGCCCGCGCCACGCGCAGATACTGGGCGCTGGCCTGGACATCATGGACGCGGATCACGGAAACACCTGCCGCCAGACCCGCCTGCAGCGCGGCCAGGCTGCCGCCCAGGCGCTGTGTGACAGGAGCCGGATGGAGGGCGTCGATGAAACGCTTGCGGCTGGCCCCGAGCAGCAGGCGGCGGCCGGGCGCCAGCTGCCCCAGGCCGGCCAGCAGGCGCAGGTTGTGCTCCAGGGTCTTGCCGAAGCCGATGCCCGGATCGAGCAGCAGCCGGCCTTCTTCACCGCCCTCTGCGACAAAGGCCGTCGCGCGCTCCTCGAGAAAGGCCGAGACCTCCGCAACCACATTCGTATACGCGGGGGCCTGCTGCATGCTCTTCGAGTCCGCTCCCTGGCGGTGCATCAGCACGGCCAGGCAGTCCGAGCGGGCCATCAAGGGCAGCATGGCGGCGTCGTCGCGGGCGGCGCTGACATCGTTGATCAGGCAGGCCCCCTCGCCGAGCGCCTCTTCGGCCAGCGCCGCGCGACGGGTGTCGATGCTGATCCAGCAGGCGGGGCCGCGGCGCGCCAACAGGGAAAGACAGGGCAGCAGGCGACGCGCCTCCTCTTCCGGCGGAACCGCTTCCGCGCCCGGTCGCGTGCTTTCCGCGCCCAGGTCGAGAATCCCGGCCCCTTCCGCCACCATGCGCTCCGCCTGGTCGAGAACGGCTTCCGGATCCAGGCGGCCCTTCCTGTGATACAGGGATCCATCGCTGAAGGAGTCCGGCGTCAGGTTGAGAATGCCCATCAGCAGCGGGTGGCCGGGGCTTCCGGAGCATCCGGAGGCTGCGAGACGCTGAAGCAGCGATTCCGCGTTCTTCAAGGCCGGGCCTCCTGCCGCGCCTCTTCCCGGTCCTCGCGGTCCAAGCGCTTCAGCTGTCTTCGGCTACGATCGACTTCCACCGGATTGCCGCCGCGCTCGATGCGCCGCTGGAAGTACCAGCGCGCCCGCTCGCGGTCGCCCAGCTGCAGGGAACTCATGCCCAGCAGGTGCAGGGCCTCCGCCGGGCAGCCCATGCGCACGGCCTGCTCGAAGGCGATCACGGCCAGGCTGTCCTTGCCGGTGATGTAATACAACTGCCCGCGCTCGTAGAAGGGGCGCACGTCCCCGGGGAGCAGCTCTTCGGCGCGATCCAGGCGCTGCGCCGCGCTGCCGTAGCTCATGCGGCTGCGGTCCGATCGCACGGCCTGCAGCAGGATCTCCGGGTGGTCCGGACACAAAACAAGGGCGCGCTCGAGCAGGGCGTGGGCCTCGCCGGCGCGTCGCATGTCGACCAGCCACTCCGTCAGGTCCTTCAGGGCGGGCCAGTACGCGGGCTGCAGCTCCAGGGCCTTGCGCAGGGCCTGCTCCTTTTCCCGGAAGCCGAAGTGGGCCAGGTTGTCGCGGTTGAGCTTGCTGACGATCCACCAGGCCCTGGGATGGCGCGGTTCCAGGCTCAGGGTGTTGTCCAGGGCCTGGATCGCCCTGTCCCAGTCGCCCTCCCAGGCGAACCAGGTCGCGGCGTAGAGGAACAGGGCGGAACCGGCATTCCCGGGATTCGCCAGGCCCTCGTTGAGCACGCGGCGCAGTTCCCGGTCATAGTCCTGGCGTGCGGCCGCCAGGCGGAAATCCGCCGCGCGCAGCCGGTCGCGGAAATCGGCGAAGTCCTCTTCCAGGTACAGCAGCTGGGCCGCGCTGTCCTGGACCATGCCGTAGAGGGGCAGGTGGCGGGCTTCCAGCAGCCGGTCCGGAGCGCGTTCCGGCTCGATCCCCAGGGCCCTGCAGCAGAAGGCGTAGTACTGGGCCAGGAGGTCCTGCAGGTCGCTGTGTTCCCTGTCGAGGGGCAGGAAGGCCCCGGCCTCCAGGCTGACCACCTGGTGCTTAAGGCGCAGGTGCTCCAGCTGCAGGCCGCCGGCGTGCAGCCGTCCCCCGATCAGCTCGCTGGCGCCGCTTGCTTTCAGGACTTGCCGCAGGGCCAGCGAATCCTGTTCCAGTCCGCGGATCACCGAGTGGCGGCGCACGCGCATCGGCAGGCCGCGCTCCTGCAGGTGCTCCTCGCAGATCGAGGCCAGGGCACAGCCCAGGCGCGGATCAACGGTCTCCGGCGGCCAGAGCAGGATCGTTGCTTCCGCTGGCGGAAGGCTGAACTGCCTGTGAGCCAACACAAAGAGCGCGCAGAGCGCAGCCACTCCGACAGCGAGCGCTGGCAGCGGTCCGCGATCCCCGAAGATCCCGGTCCCCGGCAGGATTTTCAGGAAGAGGACCGCCAGCAGCAGCAGGGCGATGCCCAGCAGCAGCAGGCCGCCGGGCACGTTGCCCGAGAGCTGGTGATACAATCGTTCCAGCTGGATCACGGGGCGAGCTCCAGTTTCAGGCCCTGCAGCTCGGCCCAGGAGGTGTTCGATTCCACGGCGCGCACGGTGATCCGGTTGCTGCCGGGGCGCAGGGAGCGGCCGACCGGCCAGCGCCGTTCGCCGGCCTCTTCTTCCAGCAGCAGTTCCCGGCTCAGCGCCACTCCGTTGCAGTCCACGTAGAGCTGAGCCCGGTCCCGGAAGGACATGGGGAAATTGTCGCCCGTGTCCCGCGCCCGCAGGCTCAGCCAGGCGGGGAGATCCGGGTGGGTTTCGGCCGGCAGCACGCATTCGAAGACGAACTCGCTGACCCCCCAGGGACGGCGGTCATTGCGGCCGCGGCCCAGCCGCAGGGGGGCCTCGCCAGGCAGCTCGAACTCCCTCAGGCCTTCCTTCGGTATACGCGCCCCGGCGGCGACCAGGCGCAGGACAGCCCGGCCCTCCTCTTCCGGCCAGACGAAGCTCTGCTCCGGGAGGTAGCGTATCACAAGCGGCGTAGGCTGCTCCGCGGAAACCAGCGTGTCCGCCGGCACCAGCCAGCCTGCCAGCTTCCCGAAGCGCAGGCGGCGCGGCAAAAGGCTGCGCGGCAAGAGCTGGCTGCCGCGGGCGGCGGCCAGGCCCTCGAATAGCAGCTGTCCCTCCGGCGGTTCGACCCGTACCTCCAGCAGCCTCTCCGGACCCGGAAGGAGCAACCGGTGCGTCTCTCCCCCGGCGCGCAGGGTCAGCACCGTATCCAGCAGGACGGCTCCACCCAGGTGCACACGGAAATAGCCCGGGCCGGGTTGTCCCGGCCTGGCCCGGCCCTCTTCGTCGACGGCCAGGGGCAGCGAGTTCCGGCTCAGCCGAAAGCGCGGATCCCAGTGTTCCAGGACCAGGAAGGGCAGGCCCCGTTCTTCCGGCCGAGCCTGCGCCGCGGAGGGCTGCTGTCGTGAATCGTTCGATGAGGCAGTTTCAGGGTCGACGTCGGACTCGCCGCCGTCCGCCGGCGGCATCCTGTCCGGCACTTGCGAAGGGGGAACCGGTCGTGTCGCATCCGAAGCCGGGGCTTTCAGCCCTGCGGGAGGTGTCGTCAATGGACGGGCAACGGAATCCGGGGCAGAAAGCGGGACATAGGGCCGAAGATGAAAGAAGGCCGTATCCGGCAGGACGCCGGCCGTCATGCGCTGAATCAGGGGATCGCTCTGGTGGCCGGGCAGGCGCACCTGGAGGGACAGTTCTTCGTGCAGGGGATAGCTAAGCAGGGCCGGAGTTCTCAGGCCGCTGTCTTCCAGCTCAACGAAGACAGCGGCTCCCGGGGGATCGCTGAGCACGAGGATCTCGCCGTCCACGGGGCGCAGCCACCAGTAGAAGGCCGCAAGCAGCAGCAGGGCAAGGAATGCCAGACTCAGGACGCGTCCCATGTGCCTCTCCGCTGCGGATCAAGGTTCTGTAGCGGCGGGATCGGCGACCAGCCGGAAACTCAGCACCTGGTGCTCCCCGCCGTCCAGGCGAGTGTGCTGCAGGCCGCCCTCGCAGCGATACCCGGGCAGGCGGACCTCGACGAAGTGCTCGCCGGCGGCCAGGTCCAGACGGGCATCCGTCTGTTCGCCGCTGAACTGCCCGTCGACCCAGATGGCGGCTCCCGGAATATTGCTGACCACGTCCAGGGTGGCCCGATCCGGCTGGATATAGGTCCATGCAAGCCAGCCCAGCAGGCAGAGCACCAGGCCGCCGGCGAACCAGCGACGCAGGACCGTGCGACGGCCGCCTTCAATGTCCTCGACCTTTTCCTCGTAGTCGAAATAGCCTTCCCGGCGCTGGATCTGCTTGGAGGTGAGCCATTCGACTTCTCCCTCCTCGTTCACATAGCGCTGGTGTTCGCCGCTGTCCTGGAACAGGCGTTGCTTTTCCTCTTCGCGGATCCGCTGCCGCATGCGCTGCTCTTCCAGCAGCCGCTCATGGGCCCGTTTTTCCTCTTCCGCGGCCCGGCGGCGCGACTCCTCCTCTTCCAGCTCGCGGCGTATTTCCGCCCTCAGGCGATCCTCTTCAGAGGACATCAGGCGGGCCTTTCCTCGTCGGATTCGTCCGCGCCCTTGTCGTCCGCCTCCCTGGGGCCCGGCTCTTCAGCCGCTTCCGGGGGTGTGGCGGCGCTTGCCTCGTCAGGCTGGGCCGGCGCCTGGCCGTTCTTGCGCAGGGGCGGGAGTTCCTGGTCCGCGATCAGCAGGTCCAGCTCATCACCGTCGATCAGCTCGCGGGTCAGCAGGGCCTCGGCAATACGGTGCAGGGCCGGCAGGTGATCGCGCAGCAGCTGCACCGTCTCGACGCGGGCCTCCTGCAGAATGCGGTCGATCTCTTCGTCGATCTTCAGCGCTGTGGCTTCGGAAAAGTCGCGATGCTGGTTGATCTCCCGCCCCAGGAAGATCTCTTCCTGCTTCTTGCCGTAGTTGCGCAGACCCATGGACTCGCTCATGCCCACGTCACACACCATGGCCTGGGCGATCTCCGTGGCGCGCTGGATGTCGCTCGAGGCGCCGGTGGTCACCTCGTTGAAGATCAGCTCCTCGGCGATGCGTCCGGCGAAGAGCACGCGCAAGGTGGCCAGCATCTTGCTGCGGGTCTGGTGCAGCTCGTCCTCGGGCAGATGCCAGGTCAGGCCCAGGGCGCGCCCGCGGGGAATGATCGTCACCTTGTGCACGGCGTCGGCGTGATCCAGCAGCTTGCCGACCAGGGCATGGCCCGCCTCGTGATAGGCCGTGATACGCCGATCGTTGTCGCTCATCAGCAGGCTCTTGCGGGCCGTGCCCATCAGCACCTTGTCGCGCGCCTCCTCGAAGCAGGCGCCGTCGACCTTGTCCTTTCCGGCGCGGGCCGCCAGCAGGGCGGCCTCGTTGACCAGGTTCGCCAGCTCGGCGCCGGCAAGGCCCGGCGAACCGCGGGCGATGGTCTTCAGGTCCACGTCCTCTGCCAGAGGCACGTTGCGGCTGTGCACGATCAGGATGCCTTCGCGTCCGCGCACGTCGGGGCGGTCGACGACAATCTGGCGATCGAAACGGCCGGGGCGCATCAGCGCCGGGTCCAGCACGTCGGGGCGGTTGGTGGCGGCGATCAGGATTACGCCCTCGTTGGACTCGAAGCCGTCCATCTCCACCAGCAGCTGGTTCAGCGTCTGCTCGCGCTCGTCGTGTCCGCCGCCGAGCCCGGCTCCGCGCTGCCGACCGACGGCGTCGATCTCGTCAATGAAGATGATGCAGGGGGCACTCTTTTTGCCCTGCTCGAAGAGATCGCGCACGCGACTGGCGCCCACGCCGACGAACATCTCGACGAAATCGGCGCCGGACATGCTGAAGAAGGGCACGCCGGCCTCGCCGGCCACGGCCCGGGCCAACAGGGTCTTGCCGGTGCCCGGAGGGCCGAGCATCAGGGCGCCCTTGGGAATCTTGCCGCCCAGGCGGCTGAATTTCTTCGGATCCTTGAGGAACTCGATGACTTCGGCCAGCTCCTCCTTGGCCTCGTCGGCGCCGGCCACATCCTTGAAGGTGACCTTGACACTGTCCTCGGCCAGCATCTTGGCCCGGCTCTTGCCGAAGCTGAAGACGCCCTTGCTGCCGCCGCCCTGCATGCGGCGCATGATGTAGATCCAGACCGCGAAGAGCACGATCCAGGGCAGAATGGTGGTCGCCGCGTAGGCGATCCAGTTGCTGTCCTGCTTCTCGAAGGTGTAGGGGATGTTCTGCTCGTCCCAGCGCGCCATTTCCTGTTCCAGGTCCGGCGGCAGGTTGACGCGGAAGCGCGTATAGGTGGTTTCCCCCAAGGCCGAACTGTGGATCTCGGGGCTGAGCAGAGTGCCGTGCAGGACGGGTGTCAGGTTGTCGCTGACCACCTGGATGTCCTTGATGCGGCGTTCGCCGTCCAGAAGGAGACGGTATTCGGTGTATTCCAGCTGTTCTTCGGCGTCCTGATCGTCGAAAGCGCGAGTCAGGAAGACCATGATCAGGATGATCATCAGCCAGAAAGTGATGGTGCTGCCCGTGCGACGCCAGTTGTTGCCGTCGTTCTTGTTCGGGCCGCCCTTGTTGCGTCCGGGAAGTTTATTCATCTAGACAGTATTTCCGCTTGAGGCATCCGGTTCCCCCGCCTCTTCGCGACGCACGTAGACCGCGGGAAGGTTGCGCCAGTTCTGCTGGTAGTCCAGCCCGTAGCCCAGTACGAATTCGCTGCCGATGTCGAAGCCGACAAAGTCCAGCTTGAAGTCCAGCCGGCTGTTCTCCGGCTTGTGCAGAAGGGTCACGAAGGCGACCGATGAAGGATCCTGCAGTTCGAACTTGCGCTTGAGGAACTGCAGGCTGAGGCCGCTGTCGACAATGTCCTCGATGACCAGCAGGTGCCGGCCCTTGACGAGGGCATCGTAGTCCTTCTTCATTTTGATCTCGCCCGAGCTGGTCATTTCATTGCCGTAGCTCGAGATCTTGATGAAATCCACTTCGCAGGCAATGTCCAGGCTGCGCATCAGGTCCGACGCAAAGATGAAACTGCCGTTGAGCACGACCATCAGGATCGGGTTGAGCCCGTCATACCTGCGGCTGATCTCGGCTCCCAGTTCCTGCACGCGTTGCCGGATCTCTTCCGGGCTGAAGAGCACCTGGAAAGTCATGTTGTCCACGTGGACCTCAGGCGGGCAGATCGATCCAGAGACATTGTCGCTCATGCGAGCTCTCCTTTTGCTGCTCTTGCCGGTCGCAGAGCGCCGGCAGGGCGACCACGCGTCCGTCGTGACACAGAACCGGCTGGGCCCTCAGGGGAAGGGGCAGGGCCGCTTCCGAGAGCAGGTCGCTGATGCGGCGCCGCGGCCTGCCGGGCAGTTCCAGCCGTTCACCGGGGCGGGCGGGCCGCAGCAGCCATTCCCCGCGGGGCGGATCCGGAATCCGGATACAGGTCCGTCCCGGCGCTTGCCCCCAGCCATAGTGTGTGACACCGACGCGGCCCCGGCACCCGGGCTTCAGCCGCGCCTGCGCCGGCGGCAGTTCCCAACGATGGAAACAGACCCGGTCCCGCGTCAGGCTGATCTGCCAGCCGCGGCCCAGGTCCTGCCAGCCGCCGGAGCTTCCCCGGCGGCAGAAATCCAGCAGGTCCGCCAGGCGGCTTTTCGAGGGGCTGCGGGTCCAGGCCCCGAGCCGCCTCCCAAGCCCCTCGAGGGCCAGCTGTATTACTGGATCATAATACCGTTCCAAGCCCGATCGGACAAATTGCAGCCCCCAGCTGCGACGTTCCAGGCCCTGTATACGAAGCAGTCCCCCTGCCTCCTTCCGAAGGCCCTTGGCGAGGGGAGCGGCTTCCCGCGCGATCCCGGTCAAGAGCGGCGCAACGCCGGGCGCATCCGGCAGGCCGCCGAGTCGCAGGCGGTTGCGCAGACGGCCCCTGTCCTGATTGCTGCTGTCCTCGACCCATGACTCACCCCTTGCCCGCAGCCAGTCACGCAAGGCCTGCCGCTCCTGGTCCAGCAGGGGCTTGAGCCAACGGCCTGCTCGCTCGGACATGCCGGCAAGGCCCAGGGGAAGGCGCTCCCGGACGAGGGCCATCAGCACCTGCTCGCGCTGGTCGTTGGCCTGGTGGCCGGTCAGGATCCGCCAGCCCGGCGCTGCCGCCTGTTCGGCAAAGGCGCGGCGCAAGGTCCGGGCGGCGGCCAGGCGGTTTCCCTCTTGAGGAAGAGGGGCGCAGCGGCATGCCAACGGCAGGTTTCGGCCTTCTGCGAAAGAGCGCACGAAGGCTTCGTCCCTGTCGGAATCGGGGCGGGTCTTGTGGTTGAGATGCAGCAGAAGCAGAGGCAGCTTCTGCTGCCGGCAGTAGCAGGCGGCCAGCAGGGCCAGGGCAACAGAATCGGAGCCGCCGCTCACAAGCGCAAGCAGTCCGGCAGGAGGGTCGGGGCAGTTCCTGGCCAGAGCCTCCCGGAACAGGCTTTCGGGCGAACCCCCGGCCGGAGCAGGCATCACTCGACGTTGTCGACAGGTACGCGAAAGTCCCGGTTGAGGGTCTGGCCGGCGATCAGGTCCATGGCCACGCCGTCGTGGATGGTGCGGTTGCGGTAACGCACTTCAAGGTCGTAGTGGTAGCTCTCGGCGTGATCCCCTTCACGGATCATGGGCAGGTTGAGAAAGGCGAAACGCCCCTGCTGGTCGCTCTTGGTCGAGCGGAACTGGGTGGAGCGCCCTCCGGGGGAGCCGCGACGCAGGATCAGCTGCACTCCGCTGATGGGATGTCCGTCCGCCTCGCTGCTGATCCGGCCCGAGACATGGCCCGCCGGCCCTCTGGCCGGTGTGCGCCGGTCCTGTCCGGTTTCTCGGGTCCCGCCGGGCGCTTCGCGCCTTTCCGGGCCGCGATATTCGCTTTGGCTGCGGGCTTCGATGCCGGTGTTGGCGGGCAGGCCGCTCTGGTCGCCCAGCTGGACCTTGAGGTTCATGACGGCGTCTTCGAAATCGCCGGGTTCGAAGACCCCCTTGTCCTCCAGCAGCATCACCAGCGCGTTGATGCGCCGGTTGATCTCGGAAGCACTGTTCGTGCTGCCGCTGTTGCCGGCGCTCTTGCGGGCCGGCCGCGCCGGCTTGCTGCGCTTGCCCTGGGTCGAGGACGGACTGGCGCTTTCCTGCATGCCGCTCTTGGGGCGTGCGGATCCGGATGCGGATCGTCTGGGGCGCTGTGAGCGCCCGCTCTGGCGTTTCGGTTTCGTAAGAACCCCGGTGCTGAATAGAAGTGATGGGATAGCCGGGGGCTCGAAGGAGCCCGGCAGGATCGGGTGATCCGGGTATCGCTTGCGAAGGGGCTGCGATGACAGGGCTGCCGGCCGTCCCGGGAATAGCAGTGCAGGGACTCGAACCCCGGACACGCGGATTATGATTCCGCTGCTCTAACCAGCTGAGCTACACTGCCAGGATTTCCCCTTTCGGGAATAGCGGGGGCAGGATTCGAACCTACGACCTTTGGGTTATGAGCCCAACGAGCTACCAGCTGCTCCACCCCGCAATGAATAGACGCCGAATGTACCCAAGGCAAAGTGCATTCGCAAGCCTTGGACATCTGGAAGGGGGCTAGCCTTTCAGTTTGGAACGCACCCAGTTCTCCAGCCCTTCCGCCAGGAGCAGTTCCTGGGCCGCCGCGCCAAGGGGCGGCAGGCTCCATTCCTTCCCGCCGCAGCGCAGGCGGCAGGCGCGGAAGTCGAGCTCTATCGGCAGCCGCAGGCGCCGACTCAGGCCCTCGCCGCTGTCCTGCTCGCGCACCCACTGCAGGAAGCCTGGAGCCTCCAGGACCAGAAAGCCGTTGTTCAGCGCGTTGCGCTTGTAGGTCTCGCTGAGGCTTCCCGCCAGCACGAGCTGAATGCCGAAGGCCTTGAGCGCCGTCGCCGCCTGTTCGCGGCTGCTGCCGGTGCCGAAGTTGAATCCGCCCAGCAGAATATCGCCCGGGCGGGCCAGCTGCCGGAAATCGGGATCGTAGTTCTCCATGACGACACGGGCCTGGCCTTCCAGGGTGATGTCATCCTGGTAGGTGTACTTGCCCGGATAAATCCCGTCCGTGTTCAGGTTGTCCTGCGGACAGTAGATCACATCGCCCTGCAGGGTCTGCGGAAAGCCGGGCAGCAGGTTCAGGCTGCCGCTGAAGGCCGGAGCGTCCTCCCGCTGGCGCAGTTCGGCTTCCGGCGCTTCGTCTTCCAGGCCGAAGGGGTCGCAGATCTTCCCGGCGATCGCCGAGGCGGCCACCACCGCCGGAGACGCCAGGTAGGCGCTGGCATTCGGGGAGCCCATGCGCCCCTTGAAGTTGCGGTTGGTGGCGCTGATGCCCACCTCGCCATCCTCCAGCAGGCCCGTGCCCAGGCCGATGCAGGGACCGCAGCCCGGCGGCAGCACCCTGGCGCCGGCATCCAGCAGCACCTGCCAGTCGCCGGCCAGTTCCGCGTCCTGCTGCACCTCGCTGGAAGCGGCTGCCACATAGAATTCGACGCCATCGGCGATCTTCTTGCCCTTCAGCACCTTGGCCGCTTCCTGCAGGTCCTCCTTGCGGCTGTTGACGCAGCTGACCAGGTAGGCCTTCTGGATCGCCAACCCTTCCTGCTGCAGGCGCGCGGCGCTGGTCATGGTCTTCACGTTGTGCGGACCGGTGACCATGGGACGGACCGTCGAAAGGTTCAGCCGGATCTCAAGCGCATAGTGGGCGTCCTCGTCCGCTTTCAGATTGCGTTCGATCAGCTGCTCGAGTCGTGTCGCATTGAGGCGCGGGTGCAGTCCGCCGCCATCCTCGTCCGACGGCACTCCGGCCAGGCCGCGCCGTTCCACCGTGGCGATGCGTTCGCGCAGCCAGTCCAGACAGACCCCGTCGATCGGGAAGACGCCGGCCAGCGCGCCCCACTCGGTGGTCATGTTGGCGATGCTCAGGCGCTCAGCGATGCTCAGGCCTTCCACCCCGGATCCGGTGAACTCGACGGCGTGATTCAGCACCTCGTCCTGGTTGAACATGCCGCAAAGGGTCAGGATCACGTCCTTGCCGCTGACGCCGGGCTTCAGTTCGCCTTCCAGCACCACCTTGGCCACCGGCGGCACCTGCCACCAGGTACGCCCGGTGGCCCAGATGGCCGCGGCGTCGGTACGCACGATGGGCGAGCCCAGGCAGCCCAGGCCGCCGTACATGTTGGAATGGCTGTCGCTGGCCACGACCATCGAGCCGGGCCAGGCGTAGCCCTCTTCGCACATGATCTGGTGTCCGATGCCGCGTCCCGCTCCATAAAAGTCCAGGCCCATGTCGCGGGCGAAGGACTGAATGCGGGCGTACTTCTCCAGGTTGGCCTCGCCGGTGTCCTGGATGTTGTGATCCAGGGCGATCACCACCTGGCGGGGATCGGCGACCCGCCGCGCCCCGATGCTGTTGAACTTGGGAATGATGGCCCCCGTATTGTCGTGAGACATGACATGGGCCGGGCGCACGCTGAGGTAACTTCCGCTGCGCACTTCCTCGTCGGCCTGCAGGCCGACGGCGTATCGTTGGGCGATTTTCTCGATCAGGTTCTGGGGCATGTCGGCCACCTATGGTTCCTCCTGTCGGAGGGCCTTTCCGGCGGGTGCAGGTGTTCCGTTCAGGCGTCGAATCTACGCATTTGCCCTGCGGGGGGCAAGGTCAGCTACCGGACCTGGTGTCACATGGTTCCCTCAGTCGTCGATCACCGTGACGCCCTCGGCGGTAGGACCCTTTTCGCCTTCGACCAGCCGGAAACTGACGTCCTGCCCCGGCTTGAGCACCCGGTGCCCCTTGCCGCGGATCTGCGAGAAGTGCACGAAGATGTCCTTCTCCATGCCCAGGCTGGAAATGAAGCCGTAGCCGTGCCGTTCGTCGAAGAACTTGACTGTTCCCAGCATGCGTCCGCCTTGTTCTAGGTCTGCAGCACCCCGGTGCGCAGAGGGGGGATATCCGGATTGTGGCTGGCGACGCGGAGCGCCATGTCGATGCGCGATCGCATCTCGCGGGGATCAATGATCTCGTCGACCCAGAGGCGGGCCGCCGCGTAGACGGGATCCATTTCCCGCTCGTACTTTTCCTGGATCTCCTTGAGCAGGGCAGCCTTCTCTTCGGCCGTCAGCTCGTGTCCGCGACGTTTTTCCTGCCCCACGCGAATGTCGAGCAGCACATTCGCCGCCTGCTGGCCGCCCATGACCGCGATGCGCGAGGCGGGCAGGCTGTAGATGAAGCGCGGATCATAGGCCTTGCCACAGAGGGCGTAGTTGCCGGCTCCGAAGCTGTTGCCGACGATGAAGGTGATCTTGGGCACCACCGAATTGGCGACAGCGTTGACCAGCTTGGCCCCGTCCTTGATGATGCCGCCATGCTCGGACTTGGACCCGACCATGAAGCCGGTGACATCCTGCAGAAAGACCAGCGGAATGCGTCTTTGGTTGCAGTTCAGGATGAAACGCGTCGCCTTGTCGGCGCTGTCGCTGTAGATGACCCCGCCCATCTGCATCTCGCCGCCGGCGCTCTTGACCACCGTGCGCTGGTTGGCGACGATGCCCACGCTCCAGCCCTCGACGCGCGCCGTGCCGCAGAGCAGGGTCTTGCCGTAATCCGGTTTGTACTCGACCCATTCGCTGCCGTCGACCAGGCGGGCCAGCAGTTCGCGGCTGTCCCAGGGGCGCCCCAGGTCGGCGGGCAGGATGTCGGGCATCTCCTCCGCGGCAAAGGCCGGCTCGCGGGGCTCGATGCGATCAAAGACCTGGGCGGCCTTGTGGTTCATGGAGGCGAAGATCTCACGAATGCGGCGCAGGCAGTCCTCGTCGTCCTCCGCCGCGTAGTCGCAGACTCCGCTGAGCCCGCAATGGACATCGGCTCCGCCCAGGGATTCGTTGTCGATCACTTCGCCGATGGCCGCTCGCACCAGGTGGCTGCCCGCCAGGAAGACGCTGCCCGTACCGCGGACGATCAGCGCTTCGTCGGACATGATCGGCAGGTAGGCGCCGCCGGCGACGCAGCTGCCCATGATGGCGGCGATCTGCGGGACACCCATGGCGCTCAAGACCGCGTTGTTGCGGAAGATGCGGCCGAAGTGCTCCTTGTCGGGGAAGATCTCGTCCTGTCGCGGCAGGAAGACTCCCGCGCTGTCGACCAGGTAGACAATGGGCAGGCGGTTCTCGAGGCAGATTTCCTGGGCCCGCAGGTTCTTCTTGGCGGTGATCGGGAACCAGGCGCCGGCCTTGACGGTGGCGTCATTGGCGACGATCATCGCTTCGCGCCCCGCAATCCGCCCGACGCCCATCACCGTTCCGGCGCCGGGCACTCCGCCTTCGGCCTCGTGCATGCCTTCTCCGGCAAAGGTGCCCAGCTCCTGGAAACTGTCCGGATCACAAAGGGCGGCAATGCGCTCGCGGGCGGTCCACTTGCCCTTGGCCTTGTGGCGGGCCATGGCCTTTTCGCCTCCGCCCAGCTCGATGCGCCGGCGAATCGTGTCCACGCGCTGAAGGGCTTTTTCCTGGTGCGCTCTGCGCGCGGCGGCATCTGAAGGCAGGGGCGTCCCCAGGGCATCCATGGCGTGTCCGAATTGTGATGAGTTCCGTGGGCCGCATCCCCTCCGACAGTGGAAGGGAAGCAAGCGCGGAATGTACCGATTTCGGCGGCGCAGGCAAAAGACAGGGGCCCGGGGGCAAGTGTCACTCCGCCTTCGGCTTTCTATATTCCACGCAGTCAACCTGCCGGAGATCCCACATGCTCAAGACCTTTCTCACGCTGCTGGCCCTGGGGGCCGGCGTCTCCCTTTTTGCCCTGGAACTGCGTCGCCGCCTGGCTGCCGTCGAAAAGGTCGGCCAGGGCTATCCTGAAGACCGCCCCTTTCTGCGCGCCGCGCGACTGGTTCGCGAAGTCCTCTTCCAGAGCCGCATCATCCGGCATCGCCCCGTGCCGGGCATTGCCCACGCCCTGGTCTTCTGGGCCTTCCTGGCATTCGCCCTGGAAACGCTGAACCACCTCAGCCAGGCCCTGGTGCTGCTGCCGACGGGCTTCCTGCCGGCAAGCGGCCTCTTCCACGACCTCTTCCAGGGCTTCGTCGCCTTCTTCGCCTGGGCCGCGCTGGGCGGCATCCTGACCCTCTTCGTGAGACGCTTCGTCCTGCGTCCCGCCCCCCTCGGCAGCAAGCTTTCCTGGGAAAGCGGCCTGGTGGCCCTCTTCATCACGCTGCTGATGAGCACCTATCTGCTCAAGTATCACATGCCCGGGCAGTTCGGCATGGGCGCGCCTCTCGGCGAACCCAACTGGTGGGTGCACACGCTGACGCTTTGCGCCTTCATGGCCCTGATTCCGCGCAGCAAGCACCTGCACCTGGTGCTCGGCCCGCTGGGCGTCTACTACCGCAACGAGGTCATGGGCCACATGCAGCCCCTGGATTTCGAAGAAGAGGAAATGGGCGTCTCCTTCCTCAAGGACTTTGCCCGCAAGGACGCGCTGGCCGCCTTCGCCTGCGTGGAATGCGGGCGTTGCATGGAGCACTGCCCGGCCACCGGCACCGGCAAGAACCTGGATCCCAAGCAGGTGGTCCTGCGCGTGAGACAGGGCATGCTCGAGAACACGGAACAGGAAGCCGTCAGTGACACAGTGGTTCCCGAAGAGTGGATCTGGCAGTGCACCACCTGCGGCGCCTGCGCCCAGCAGTGCCCCGTCGGCAACGACCAGCCCCTGCTGCTGCAGGAGATGCGCCGCGGCAAGGTCAGCGAGGGCGAGTTCCCCGCCACCATGCGGACAATGTTCGACAACCTGGAGCGCAGCGGGAATCCCTGGCGCTACCAGGGGACGGAGGCCGCGGCCTTCATTCGCGAACTGGGCCTGCCCCCCGCCGACGGCAGCCAGAGCGTGCTCTACTGGATGGGCTGCATGGCGCGCTACGACGACGCCTACCGCAAGGTGGCGATGGACTTCGTCGCCATTCTGCGCGAGGCCGGGGTCGATTTCGGCGTGCTGCTCAACGAGAAGTGCACGGGCGACGCCGCACGCCGCGCCGGCAACGAGATGGCCTTCCAGGAACTGGCCATGGAGAACGCGGAAATGATCAACGAGATCGCTCCCGCGACCATTGTCAGCACCTGTCCCCATTGCATACGCACCCTGAGCGAGTACAAGGACCTGGACCCGGAACTGCGCCTGGGCGAGATCCCGATCGTGCATCACAGCAAGCTGATCAAGGACCTGATCCAGCAGGGACGGATCACGCTGAAATCCGACAGCGACTTCGAAGGCGCCAATGTGACCTATCACGACGCCTGCTACCTTTCGCGCTACATCGGCCAGGAAGTGATCGACGCGCCCCGCGACCTCTTGAAGTACGCCGGCGCGACAGTGGTCGAACCGGAGCGTTCCGGCGACCGCAGTTTCTGCTGCGGAGCGGGCGGGGCCATGCTCTTCACCGAGGAGACCGCCGGCACGCGCATCAACCACGAACGCACCGGCGAACTGCTTCAGACCGGCGCCAAGACCGTCTGCACGGCCTGCCCCTTCTGCCGCACGATGATCAGCGACGGCGTCAACGACAAGGGCCAGGCGGAAAGCGTCGAGGTGCTCGACCTGGCCCAGCTGGTGGCGCGGTCGATGGAAACGAAGAGGTGAAGAACTCGCACAGAGCACACGGAGAAGACAGAGTACACAGAGATTGAATGAAAAAAGGGCCTGCTTCCGATGGAAGCAGGCCCTTTGTGTTTCGCATTCAAGAAAACAGATCTCACTCTTCTCCGTGACCTCCGTCTTCTCCGTGCCCTCCGTGCGAGCTCCTAGAGAGCCGCCGTCAGGGCCGGGCAGACCTCGAAGAGATCCCCGACGATGCCGTAGTCGGCGACCTTGAAGATCGGCGCTTCGGGATCCTTGTTGATGGCAACGATGTAGCGGCTGTTCTTCATGCCCGCCAGGTGCTGGATCGCGCCGGAAATACCGCAGGCGATGTAGAGCGTCGGGTTGACCACCTTGCCGGTCTGGCCCACCTGGTCGCTGTGCGGACGCCAGCCCGAGTCGACCACGGCGCGGCTGGCGCCGACGGCGGCTCCCAGTTTTTCCGCCAGGGCCTCGATAGGCGCGAAGCCTTCCGGTCCTCCCGTGCCGCGCCCCCCGCTGACGATGATGTCGGCCTCGGTCAATTCGATCTTGCCGGCGGCGGTGGCCAGGATCTCCTGGACCACGGCCTTCATCTCCAGCGTTCCGGCGCTCAGGCCTTCGCGGCTCGCCTCGCCCTGGCCGCTCTTCGGGGCGAAGACCTTGGGCCGCAGGCTGACGCAGGCCACCGGGGCGTTGCAGCGCACCCGCGTGATCACCTTCCCGGCGAAGAGCGGGCGTGTGACAACCAGGCTTCCGTCCTCGACCTCCAGGCCGACGGCCTCGCTGTATACGGACAGGTCGAGCAGGGAGGCAACGCGGGCCAGCAGCTCGCGGCCCCGCACCGTGGCGGCGGCGAAGACTCCCCTGGCTTCCTGCATGCCCAGGACCTTGGCGAAAGCCTCGGCATAGCCGTCGGCGCTGTAGGCTCCCAGGTCCTCGACCTCGAGCACACGCTGTGCGCCGTGGTCCCCCAGCAGGGCGGCGTCGTGTCCGCCGCCGGCGCAGAGGGCGACGACCTCGCTGCCGAAGCCCTGTGAGACAAGTTCCCTGGCGGCGCCCAGGCTTTCCAGCGAAGCGGTGGCCACCGCGCCGTCCACGGATTCAATCAGTACGATCAGAGACATGTTTCCCCCTAGAGAACCTTGGCTTCTTCCTTGAGCAGGCGCAGCAACTCGGGCACCGCGTCCGTGCCTTCGCCGATCACGCGTCCTGCGGGACGGGCGGGCGGATAGGCCATGCCTTCGGTCTGCCGGGCGCTGTCGGCCGGCGTGACGGACACCTTCTCGAGGGGTTTCTTCTTGGCCTGCATGATGCCCTTCAGCGAGGCATAGCGCGGCTCGTTCAAGCCCTTGTCGCAGGTCAGCACGGCGGGAAGGGCGACTTCGAATCGCTCGCTGGCGCCTTCGACATCCCGCTGCACCTTCGCCTTGCCCTCCGCCACTTCAAGGCTGGCGATGGCGCTGACGCAGGGAATCCCGAGGCGCGCCGCCAGCATGCCGCCGGTGGCCGCGTGGTCGTAGTCCACGCCCTGCTTGCCGCAAAGCACCAGGTCCGCCGACTGCTCCTTGAGATAGTCGGCCAGCAGAACCGCGACCTGCGCCGGGTCGGCGAGGTCTTCTCCGCTGTCCAGCAGGACTGCCTTCTGGGCGCCCATGGCCAGTCCTTTGCGAATGGTCTTGTCGCTGTCGGATGCCCCCACGGTGAGCAGGGTCACCTCGCCGCCTTCCTTCTCGGCCAGCTGCAGGGCGGCCTCGATCGCGTACTCGTCGTAAGGGTTGATGATGTAGTTGAGTCCGGCGGTATCCACGCTGCGCCCGTCGGCAGCCAGCTGGATCTGGCTTTCCGTGTCCGGCACGCGCTTCATGCAGACGAAAATGTTCACGCCTGTCCTCCTTGCTTCGGTGTCGGGCCGTTTCTTCCGGCCGAAAAAGGCGGAAGATAGGATTTCACGAGGGCATTCCCCGCATGTGGGCTCCCTCTCAGTCCCCGCGATAGGGCGCCAGCATGGCGTCCCGATAGGCGGCCCATTCACCGGCCAGGATCGCCCGGCGGGCGCCTCGGACCAGTTCCAGGAAGTAGTGCAGGTTGTGGATCGTGCCCAGGCGCATGGCGCTGAACTCTTCCACGTGATACAGGTGCCGAATGTAGGCCCGGTCATAGGTGCGGCAGGTGTAGCAGGAGCAGTCAGGGTCAATGGGCTGGTCGAAGGAATCCTTGTAGCGTGCCGCCTTGGCGCTGAAGCGTCCCTGCGTGGTGAAGAGGGTCGCCTTGCGCGCGTTGCGGGTCGGCAGCACGCAATCGAACTGGTCCACGCCCAGGTCGATGCTTTCCAGGATATCCTCCGGGGTGCCGACGCCCATCAGGTAGCGGGGCCGGTCCTGCGGCATCTTCGCGCAACATAGCTCGGTCATTTCGCGCATTGCCGTCTTGCTCTCGCCCACGGAAAGGCCCCCAATGGCCATGCCGGGCCAGTCGCGTTCGAGCAGGCCGGCCAGGCTCTCTTCGCGCAGGTCGCCGTATACGCCGCCCTGGATGATCGGATACAGTTCCTGGCGGTGTCCGTAGAGCGGCTCGCTGTCCTGCCAGGCCCTGTGGCAGCGGTGCGCCCAGCGCGTGGTGCGCTGCAGGCTCTGGATCACGTAGTCCCTTTCGGCCGTTCCCGGGGGACATTCGTCCAGCACCATCATGATGTCGCTGCCCAGGCTGCGCTGAATGCCGATCACCGATTCGGGGGTGAAGACATGCCGGCTGCCGTCCAGGTGGCTGCGGAACTCGGCCCCCTCCTCGCGCAGCTTGCGCAGGGAACTCAGTGAAAAGATCTGGAAACCGCCGCTGTCGGTCAGGATCGGCCGCTTCCAGCGCATGAACCCGTGCAGACCGCCGGCCCCTTCGAGGATTCCGGTGCCGGGCCGCAGGTAGAGGTGATAGGTATTGCCCAGCAGGATGGTGGGGTCCAGGTCCTCCAGGTCGCGCCCGTCCAGGGTCTTGACGCTGGCCCGTGTTCCGACCGGCATGAAGACCGGCGTCGGCACTTCCCCATGGGCCAAACGCAGCACGCCGGCCCGGGCCCGGCCATCTGTTGCCTGCAGTTCGAACAATTTTTGTTTCCAAGATGAAGACCTCGCACGGAGGCGCTGAGAATACAGAGATCACAGAGGAAAGTAGGGCAAAAATTGAAATGACGCAGTCAGACTGAAGAAGACTCTGTGTTCTCCGTCTTCTCAGCGCCTCCGTGCGAGGCCTTCAGGAAAAGGATGAAAAGAAAAAGCCCGTCCTGTAGCGAGGACGGGCTCATTTCCTTGGGACCGACAAGGGCAGTGTCAGCCCCCGCAGGCGGGCAAAACCGAAAGGACGAGAGCCTTTTGAGCGAGGCTCTTCCCCACGGCGGCCCGGCGGGTTTTCATTGAACTCCACGATGTGGAAGTCAAGGAAAAAGGGCTACCGGACCGTACGCTCTGTCTGAAGCAAGTTGTATGCCACTTTTTACAAGTACTGCGCACCCTTGATTTTCAACGCTTTGCGAGTGGGCGTTCGTGCGGCCTGCCACGCCATGACCGGATTCTGAACAGCGGGCGACGGATCAGGGGCAGCTAGGCGCCTTCCCGGCTAGTTTTCGCCCGGCTGCCAGAGTGCCCAGGTCATGTCGACCTGCTCGGCGCTGCGCATCGGCACGTCCTCGTCCCACAGGCGGCGGAACTGCTCCTCGCGCGTCTCCTCGGAGGGGATCCGGCTGTGGCCGTCGGCGCTCAGCACCCGGTGCCAGGGCAGGCCTTCTTCGGGCAGGGTGCGGCAGAGCCGTGCCGCCAGACGCGCCCGGCCCGGGAATCCGGCCAGTTCGGCCAGGCGGCCGTAGCTCAGCACCTTGCCGGGCGGAATCTGCGCCAGGATCGCCAGCATGCGCTCGCGGATCGTGTCTTCGCTCATCGGCTCATTTCAGCAGAAGGATCTTGCGGCTCTGCAGCTGCCCCCCGCTGCGGGCGCGGACGATGTATACGCCGCTCGGCAGGGAGCGCCCGTCGACGCCCAGCCAGTACTCGCCTGCCGGCAGGCGACTGTCGACCAGGTCCTGCACGCGCTGCCCCAGCATGTTGTAGACGGCGGCCTGCAGTCTTCCCTCCCGGGGCAGTTCCACGCGCAGGCGGGTCTGCGGATTGAAGGGATTGGGCGCGGCGGCATCCAGCACGAAGCCCGCGGGGCGTGTGACAGGCGGTTCCTCCACGGCGACGGAGGGATCCGCCTCCAGGCGCAGGTTGTCGGCGAAATAGCCGATGCGCAGGCCGCTGTCATCCATGTCGGCGGCCATGCGGAAGCGGAGCCGCAGTTCCGCCTCGCCCAGCCAGGCATCCAGCGGGAATGAGGCCCCCGTCCAGGTGGCGATCACCCCGCCGCGCTCGGCCAGCTGCTCCCACTGGTTTCCGTCGGCGCTGGCCTCGATGTATACGAAATCCATGCCCGGCTGCATGAAGACCTGTTCGTCGAGCACCAGCCAGGCGGAGGTCGCCTGGGACAGGTCGAAGCTTCCCGGTACGAGCGCAATGCCGTTCGAACCGGCCTCGTAGAAGCCGTCGCTCGAACTGCCCAGGGCGAAGCTTCCCCCCGGGGAGACGCGGTTGTCCTGGATCGCCCATTCCCCGCTCAGCTCCCAGCCTGCGCTGTCGCCGCTCTCGAAGTCGTCGATCGGCTGGCGCTGGCCGAGGCTGGCGACGGCGATCCCGCTGTAGCCCACGTTGGCGGCCTGTGATGCATCGGTGGCCTTCAGGCGATACTCGAGTTCCCCCGTTCCGCCGAAGTCAAGAGGACCGGACCAGCTCCAGCGTGATCCCGCCTCTTCCAGGGCGGCCTGCGTGATCCAGTCGCCTCCTTCGAGCCGCGCTTCCAGTTCGACGACGGCCAGGCCCAGGTTGTCCTCGGCTTCCGCTTCTACCGTGATCCATCCGCTCGCGCCGATCAGGTCCACCGGCGCTTGCAGGAACGCGGCCACGGGCGCTTCGCTGTCCGCGCCAAGCCGGAAACGATGCCAGCCTTCCGCCGGTTCCAGCACCTCGACATTTCCGCTGAACAGGCCTTCGACGCGGTAGTCGACGACCGTCCCTTCGGAGAAGGGCCCGGGAATCGCTCCCTGCCAGGATCCGGGAGTCTCGCCGGCCGCAAGGGGCAGGCTTGTTTCCGGCCCTTCGTCCAGACGATAGACCAGGATCAGGCTGTTCAGCTCGAGCAGGCTTTCCAACTGCAGCTCCAGCGGGATCTGCTCCTGCCCCGTATCCTCGGAATCCGCCTGCGGCAGGTGATGCATGACCGGAAGCGGAGCAAGGCCCAGCAGTTGGAAGTCGTCCAGGTACCACCCATCCAGCGGCTGCATGAAGCCGCTGAAAAAGTTGAAGCGCAGCTGCAGGCGATCGCCGGGCTGCAGGCTGCCGGGCAGGAGCACACTGAGGGACTGCCAGTCGAACATGCCTCCCGACCACCCCGGCTGGCCGCTTTGGGGCTGACTGGAATAGAGGATGCCGGAATAGCCGCTGCGCGGCTCAAGCAGCTGCCAGTCGCCCCCACTGGGTTTCCACTCCAGGTTCCCGCCATCTTCGTTGGTGTGGCTGTCCATGAAATACGCCAGGGACAGCGCGGGGTAGGCATGGTCCAGGACGACCCAGTCCGAACTCTGGAGCACAGACCAGTCCTGGGTGGGATAGGCTCCATCCAGGTTTGTCCCCAGGGCTGCTGTGCCGCTGTGCGCCGAGCCCGGTCCGCTGCTGACCTCCCCCCATTCCCAGGATCCGCCCAGCGAGAAGCCTTCCGGCCCCTCTTCGAAATCCAGCAGCAGGGGCGGCGTGCCGCCAACGGCAATCCGGTAGGGACCTTCAGCGCCATCGGGGGGACTGCTGACATCGCCCAGTGCGGCGTATACGTCGACCAGGCTGTTGTCCGGCTGCCCGGGCAGTTCGGCGTTCCAGGTGAACCCCTCCTGCTCCATCACAATGCTCTGCCAGTCGCCGCCGTCTACACGGTAGCGCAACTCCATTTCATCCTGGATGATCAAGGGGGGCAGCTCTCCAAGGACACCCAGGCTGGTTGGCTGGTTTGCCGGAATCCAGAGCGCCGGCTCGAAGAGCGTGAAATGGAAAAACTCCCAGGCCGCCTCGCTGCCGATGCCGTGTGCGTTGAAGGCGGCGTCGATCTCTTCCCAGTGCGGGGTCTGGTCGCCCAGGTCGCCGTTGTCGTCGTCGGCCAGCAGCACTTCGATGTAGTACTCGAAGAAGGCGCGTCCCGTGTTGTTGTCGTCGGGCGCGCCCCAGCGGGCGAAGTGGTGCAGCGGACGCGCCGCCTGAAGGCCGATGGCCTGGCGCAGGTCCCACATGGCCCCGCCGACGATCTGGCCGTCGTAGTGCACTTCCGGAAGAATGTCCTCGGGATACCGCCGGGTATTCTCCAGCGCGCGAAGGGTCCATCCCGGTGATACAAAATCCACATCCTGCAGGTAGACGGCGGTCACATCGGCCAGGCCCTCGTGGAGTGCCCCGTTCGTCATGCCCTGTCCGACGCCGGCCTGCTGGTACTGGCGATGATTGATCCCGTGGCCGTATTCGTGATACACCACTCCGGCGATCTGCCCCGTGTTCGGACAGCCGCCGCCGGCCGAGTAGAAATTGATCGTATTGGCGCTGGGGCTGTAGAAGGCATTGCAGGTCTGGGAAATGTTCACGTTGACCGGCATGGGGGCGTCCTGGCCGGTGAAGGAGGGATCCAGCTCCTTGATCCATTCGTATACGCGGTTGGTGTGGACATAGCCGTCTCGTTCGGCGATGTGCGCCAGCCCGGAGACGAAGAGCGTGTCGCCCTCGCCCAGCTGCACGGCATCGTAGTAGCCGGAAACGCCGTCCATGCGGTTGACGGCCGCGTACTCGCCCGCCAGCTCGACGCCGACCCACCAGGGACCCTCGCCGTCGGTTTCCGCGCTGAAGGAGCCGTCGGCGCCGGTGACAACGGTCTCGCCGTCTACATCGATGCGCAGATTGGCGCCGGGCATCAGGCTCAGGCCGTCCGATGGCTGCTGCTCCTCGGCCAGAATGCAGACATGGCCGTTCAGGTGATACACTCCCGGCCTCGCCCAGAGCACCTCGCCGCTTTCCGCCGAGAGCCAGACCACGGCGGCCAGGGAAGGATCGGAAGGCTCCAGGTGATACGCGCGCGCCGCCTCGAAACGCAGCTCGTCTTCCCCGTAGATGGGCAGGAGCGCCTTGCCTGTCTCGTGGACCGTGGCAAGCGGATCGAGGCCGGCAGCCAGGTCGCGGGCGCGTTTCAACAACTCCCGCGCCGAATGATGCTCGACGACGGAGGGCAAATCGGCAGGCGTATCACAGCCGAAAGCCAGCACGCGCCCCTCGGGCGAGACCCGGAACAGCAGGTCCTGGTCGAAGAGAGGCCAGCCATCGGCCAGGATGCGGAAGTCGGCGATCCACAACCGCCCCCGCAGCGCGATGTGCCGCGCCTCGATCCCGGCGACCGGGAACAGCTGCGGCCTGTCCGCCATGAAGCGACGCAGACGCTCTTCCAGGTCTTCCGCGTCGAGGATGTCGCCACCGGGAAGATCCAGGGCCGCCGGGAAGATCCTGTGCGGCGAGGGGTGAAAACGGTCCCAGTCCAGGATCCGGCTGCCCGGGTATTCCCGCAGGAACTCGGCCCATGGCGCGCTCAGCTTCTGCTGCTCGGCCAGGATGTTCTGCGGCTTGGGCAGTTCGCGGTATTCAAGGGCGGACAGGGTGCCGGCACCGAGCAGCAGCGCCAGGGCAGCAATCGTGGGGAAAGCCATGGGGGCTTCTCCTGGTGTTTGGTGGAACCGTACGGGGGTTTGCCTTCTGCCGAGGGGCAGAGTCCCATACAATACTTCACGAAGGGCTTTGGGGCAAAGGGGGAGCTCTGCCGGAAGACTCACTCCAGGAACTTCCCACTCATCAGCGCCTCTTCCGGGCTGTGCAGCCGCACCCGGCGCAACTCCCCGGCCGCGGCTACCCCTGAGGGCAGCTCGACACGGATGTAGTTGTCCGTGTAGCCGTATACATGCTCGCCGATCTGCCGCTCCTCTACCAGAACCCGGGCCTCCAGGCCCTCGTGTTTCCTGTGGAAGGCGGCCATCTTCTCTTCGCCCAGGCGGATCAGCTCGCGGCAGCGGCGCTTGCGCTCGGCGGGAGGGACGGCTCCTGCGAAGCTTGTGGCACGGGTGCCGCGGCGCTCGCTGTAGGGGAAGACGTGCAGGCGGCTAAAGGGGCGCCCGGCGATGAAGGCCTTCGTCTGCTCGAAGTCCTCTTCGCTTTCCCCGGGAAAGCCGACGATCAGGTCCGTACCCAGACCCAGGCCATCGATTGCAGCAAGGCGGTCGAAGAGCCGCTCCAGGCCTCCGCGGTCAATGCGGCGTCGCATCAGGGAGAGGACGTGATCGCTGGCGCTTTGGATCGGCGCGTGCAGGTGGGCGCAGACCTTCTCTTCCTGCTCGATCAGTTCGACCAGCGCTCGGCTGATGTCCCAGGGCTCGATGCTGCTGATGCGAATCCGCTGCAGGCCTTCGACGGAAAGCAGTTGCCGCAGCAGGGAGGGCAGGCTGCCGCCGATGTCCTGGCCATAATCCCCGATGTGCACGCCGGTCAGCACAATCTCCCGGTAGCCCAGATCCGCCAGGTGGCGCGCCTGGCGCAGGATGTCCTCCGGCAGCAGGCTGCGGCTGCGACCGCGGGTGAAGGGCACGATGCAGTAGGTGCAGAAAACGTCGCAGCCGTCCTGGATCTTCAGTGTGGCCCGGGTGCGCTTCTCGAAGTCGGCGACTTCCAGGTACTCCCGGTCCTCGCGGCCGCCCGGGCGTGATACACGGACGACAGGACTGTCCTGCTTGGCCAGCTCCGGGATCTGCGCCGGCAGGTCCTGTTTCTCGCGATTCCCCAGGACGAAGTCCACTCCCGGAATCCCCGCGATCTCGGAGGCCGCTGTCTGCGTGTAGCACCCCGTGACCACGATCACCGATTCGGGATTGCCCTTGACGGCGGCGCGAATCGCCTGCCTCGCCTTCTGGTCGGCGCGGTCCGTGACGCTGCAGGTGTCGATCAACTGCAGGTCGGCCTCGTCGGCCTTCTGTACGACACGGTAGCCCAGGGCGCGGAACTGGCCGACGACGGCCTCCGTCTCGTACTGGTTGAGGCGGCAACCCAGGGTATGAAAGGCAATGGTTGGCATATGGGTTAAATGGTCTCGCTATGATCTGAATGATCCGCCGCATTCTGCGACGGCCTTATGCAGCGACCGCTACGCGGTCGGTGCAACGACCCCGCTTTATTTTGAATGATCCGTCGCATTCTGCGACGGCCTTATGCAGCGACCGCTACGCGGTCGGTGCAACGACCCCGCTTTATTTTGAATGATCCGTCGCATTCTGCGACGGCCTTATGCAGCGACCGCTACGCGGTCGGTGCAACGACCCCGTAGGGGTCGCTGCTTCTAGCCGTCGCAGAATGCGACGGATCATTAAATCATCCCGCCGCTACGCGGCGGGCATCCAATGAAACGAAAACGGCCCGACCCTTTGCAGGATCGGGCCGTTTGGTGTACGTGTGACAAAAGGGAAGAACTATTCGCTCTTTTCCTCGTCGCCGCCCTCTTCGGCAGGAGTCTCGGGAGCGGCGGGCTCCTCGGCGGGGGCCTCCGAGGCGGGGGCCTCCGAGGCGGGGGCCTCCGCAGAAGGGGCCTCTTCGGCAGATGCTTCAGGGGCAGGAGCAGCGGGCTTCTGGCCGCCCTTGCCCAGACCGGCCTTCTTGAAAGCGTCGGCCATGGCGCCGCCACCGCTTCCTCCGCCGCCCTGGCGCTGACGGGTCTGGAAGTCGGCAACGCTCTTCTGCTCGGCGTTCATCTTGTCCGGAGTGGCCAGGATGACCTTCTTGTTGTTGCGATCATATTCCAGGATGCGGAAGACATGCTTGGCGCCTTCCGCGGCCTCGATCTTGTTCCCTTCCTCGTCCATCAGCTTCATCTTGGAATTGGGAACGAAACCTTCCAGGCCGTGGGGCAGGGTCACGATGACGCCCTTGTCGATGACCTTCTCGATCTCGCATTCCAGCTGGCTGCCGACGCCGAACTCGTTCTCGAAGTGCTCCCAGGGATTCTCCTGCAGCTGCTTCACGCCCAGGGCGATGCGGCGCTCGTCCTGGTTGAACTCGAGCACCTTGACCTGGATCTTGTCGTCCTTCTTGACGACCTCGCCCGGGTGGCGCAGCTTGCGGGTCCAGCTGAGGTCGCTGATGTGGATCAGGCCCTCGATGCCGGCTTCCAGCTCGACGAAGACGCCGAAGGGAACGATGTCGCGCACCGTGCCCTCGTGGATGCTCTCCGGCGTGTACTTGTCGGCGAACTCTTCCCAGGGATTGCTTTCCGTCTGCTTCAGGCCGAGGCTGATCTTGCGCTCGTCCTTGCGCACGTCCAGCACCATGACCTCGACCTCCTGGCCGACGCTGAGCAGCTGACTCGGGTGCTTGACATGCTGGGTCCAGCTCATCTCGCTGATGTGGATCAGGCCCTCGACGCCCTGGGCCAGCTCGACGAAAGCACCGTAGCGGGTCAGGCTGACCACTTTGCCCTGCACCTTGGTGCCGGCGGGGAACTTCTCGTCGACATCGTTCCAGGGGTGGGTCTGCAGCTGCTTGTAGCCGATGGAGATGCGGTTCCGCTCGCGGTCGAAGTTGAGAATCTTGACCGTGATCTTCTGGTCCAGGCTGACCACCTCGCTGGGGTGGTTGATGCGGCCGTAGCTCAGGTCGGTGATGTGCAGCAGGCCGTCGACACCGCCCAGATCGACGAAGACGCCGAAGTTGGTGATGTTCTTGACCACGCCCTCTCGCACCTGGCCGACTTCCAGCTCGCTCAGGACCTTCTCGCGGATCTCGCGCATATCCTCTTCGATGAGCACCTTGCGGCTGACGACGATGTTCTTGCGCAGGTCGTTAATCTTGACGATGCGGAAGTCCATCTTCTTGCCGATCAGGCTGTCGAAGTCGCGGACGGGGTGGATGTCGACCTGGGAACCGGGCAGGAAGGCCACGATGCCCATCACGTCGACCTCGAGACCGCCCTTGATGCGGCGGATCACGCGGCCCTCGATGATTTCCGCGTCGCGCTCCAGGTCCTTGAGGCGGATCCAGGTGCGCTCGGTGTCGGCGCGCTTCTTGGACAGCTGAAGCATGCCGTTCTCGTTCTCGAACTTCTCGATGAAGACGTCGATGGCGTCTCCCACCTTCAGTTCCTTGGGATCGTCGAATTCGTCGATGCCGACCCAGCCTTCGGACTTGAAGCCGATGTCGACGGCCACGTCACGATCCGTGATACGGACAATGCGGCCTTCGGCAATCGTGTTTTCCGAGCTGTTCTGCAGGGTCTCCTCGTACATGCCTTCCAGCTCGGCGCGCTCGCTCTCGCTGTAGGCGTCGCCGGAAAAGAGGTCCTCGTCCTCGGCGAACATGTCGTCGTCGTTCTCCTCCACGGCGGGGGCGGGAGTCCCGGCAGCGCTCGCCTCGACAGCCGTTTCCTCGGCCGCGGTCTCGGGAGCGTTTTCCTGCGTCTCTTCGGGTCGGGTGGTTTCTTCGGACATTGGGTTTTCCTTGTTGGTCATTGGTTTCTCATACGCCTTCCGGCGCGAACCGCGCAAGGTAGCGGTTTTCGTGCAGATGTAAAGGGGATGTGGCGCGCTGCCTGCCCCAGGGCGGGAAAGCAGCGGAAGCAAGAAAGCCGGAGCTAGTCCCGCGGGTCTTGCAGAACCTCCATTCCCGCCTGGCGGGCCGCCTGCTCGATGGGTTCCCGCACCTTGGCCGCCATGGCCGGATAGGCCGCAGGCCCCTTGAGGCCCGTCGATCGCAGCTGGTCGTATTCCAGCACCTGTCCGAAGACCAGCTGCACCTCGGGCCGCTTTCCGAAGAGGCGGCCTTTCTGCCAGGTGCCGTGCAGCATTACCGGCAGCACCGGGCTGCGGCTCAGGGAGCTGACCATGCCGATGCCCTTGCGAAAGGGGCGCAGGCGGCCATCCTTGCTGCGGGTGCCTTCGGGAAAGAAGATCAGGTCCCGCCCGCCGCCAAGGGTGCGGCGCACGGCCTTCATGGCGCTCTGGTCGACGACGCCGCGTTCGATGGGGATGGTGTTGAGGGTCCGCAGCAGCCAACCGAAGGGCCCGAAGGAAAAGAGCTCCTTCTTGGCCAGGAAGAAAATTTCCCGCGGCAAGGCGCAGGCGATGACGACGGGATCCCAGTTGCTCTGGTGATTGGAGGCCAGGATCACGCCGCGATCCGGCGGCAGGTGCTGCAGCCCTTCGACCTTGACGCGGTAGTGCAGGCGGATCCAGAGGCCGACCGTGACATGCGCCAGCCGGTAGAAGAGTCTCACGTCTCCTCCGCCCGCAGGCGTTCGCGCACGACATCGACGATCGCCTGGATCTGCTGCCGGATCGTCAGTCCGCCCGTGTCGAGCAGCCGCGCGTCTTCCGCCTGCCGCAGCGGACCGGCCGAGCGCTCGCGGTCCCGCCTGTCCCGCTCCTCCAGTTCGCGGACCAGCTGCTCCAGGTCGGCCGCCTGACCGCGCTCTTCCAGCTCCAGCTGCCGACGCCGCGCCCGTTCGCGGGAGCTGGCCACCAGGAAGAACTTGAAGAGCGCGTCCGGAAAGACCACGGTGCCGATGTCCCGGCCATCGATCACGCAGGAGCCCTCGCTGCCGATGCGTCGCTGCAGGCGCACCATTGTCTCACGCACGGAAGGCATGGCGCAGACCGGCCCCATGGTGGTCGAGATGCGGTTTTCGCGGATCTTCCCGCTGACATCTTCTCCCGAGAGGTAGACGCGCTGCGTGCCCTCCTCGTCCCAGTCCAGCGAAATGCCGTGCTGTTCCAGCCAGGGGGCGACGCCCTCTTCCCGCCCGTAGTCCGCTCCGGCCTCCAGCAGGCGCAGCATGAAGGCGCGGTACATGGCTCCCGTATCCAGGTAGCGGATGCCGAGGGCCTGCGCGACCCCGCGGGCGGTCGTGCTCTTGCCGCTGGCGGCGGGACCGTCGATGGCGATCTGGTAGACCGGGCTCACGCCGGCTCCTTTCCAATGGAACGGCGCATGCGATCGACCTCCTTCTGGCCGAGGAAGATCCACTGCCCGGGCTCGAGGGAGCGGATATCGAGGCCGGCGAACTGCCGCCGCGTGAGACGACGCACCTTGACTCCGAGCACGGCCATCATGCGCCGCAGCTGGCGGTTGCGGCCCTCGCGGAGCACGACCCGGTAACGGGCATGCTTGCTGCTGCGGCCGACGGCCTCGATCTCCGCGGGGGCCGTGCGGCGGTCGTCGAGCTTGATGCCCTTGCGGAAGCGCTCCAGTTCCGGTTCCGTCAGCGGACGGTCCACCAGCAGCAGGTATTCCTTTTCCACGTGTCCGGAAGGGTGCAGCAGGCGGTTGGAGAGTTCGCCGTCATTGGTCAGCAGCAGGGCGCCGCTGCTGTCCAGGTCCAGGCGGCCCACCGGCACCACGCGCTCGGGCACCTCCACCAGGTCGGCGACCGTGCGCCGGCCATGGGGGTCGCTCATGGAAGTCAGCACGCCGCGCGGCTTGTTGAGCAGGATGTATACATGCCGCTTCTCGGGCTTGACGGCGCGGCCGTCGACGCTGACATGGTCCTCCGGCCCCACCTCGCGCCCCAGGTCGCCGAGTTTCTCGCCGTTCAGGCGCACGCGCCCCTGGCGGATCAGCTCTTCGGCGTGCCTGCGGCTGCAGAGGCCGCTCGAGGCGATATAGCGGTTGATGCGCATCGAGGCCTCAGGCCCCTGCTTCGGGGGCGTCGCCTTCGGCGGGAGGCGGGAGGGGATGGCTGGGAGGCGCGTCTTCGGAAAGGCCTTCCTCGGCAGCGCCGCCTTCCCCGGTCGCAGGGCTTGTCGGCTCGTCCACGGCGTCCTCCCCGGAAGAGCCTCCCCGCGCAGCGGCCATTTCCGCGTCCGCCGGATCGGGGCCGGGCAGCAACTCGTTGACCGGGATCGCCGGCAGGTTCTCTTCGCCCGAATCCCGGCCGGCCATCAGTTCCTTGATTTCCTTCAGCCGCGGCATCTCCTTGAGATCCTCCAGGCCGAAATACTCGAGGAATTCGCGCGTCGTGCCGTAGAGCAGGGGCTTGCCGACAGCCTTGGAGCGACCGCGTATCACGACCAGGCGGCGATCGAGCAGGGTCTTGAGCACGCCGTCGGAGGCGACGCCGCGCAGGCTTTCCACTTCGCTCTTCGTGATCGGCTGCTTGTAGGCGATCACGGCCAGTGTTTCCAGCGCGGCCCTCGACAGGCGATGTCTCACCTGGACCTTCAGCAGGCGGCGGATGTCCTCGCCGTAGCGGCTGCGGCTGACCAGCTGCCAGCCCCCCGCCAGCCTCTTCAGGCGAAAGGACCGGCGACTGTCGGTGTAGTCTTCATTGAGCCGGTGGATGCAGGCCAGCACTTCATCGACCCCGAAGCCCAGCAGCTCGGCCAGCTTCTCCTCGTCCAGCGCTTCCTCGGCGGCAAAGATCAGGGCTTCCACCCGGTCGCGGCCATCCTCGTGTTCCGCGACCAGGTGCTGCAGCGCCCGTCGGCTGTCTTCGGCATCCGCAGGGGCCGGTTCCTGGGCCGGGTCTTCGGCGCCTTCCCCGGATTCGCCCTCTGCCTTCGCCGTTTCCGCGGCAGGCTCCCGGGAAAGATCCTCGCTCCCTGGGGACAAGGATTCTTCGGTGGAAGAATCCATTTCCTCGACGTTCTCGGGCTGTTCCTTTGGGTCCATCAGGCACTCTCACGGATTCTGCGCAGCCAGTTCTCCATGCGTTGCGGATCGAAGATCCACAGGTCGCTGGCGCTGTTCTGCTGGCGGGCGTCGATCTCCTTGTTGCGCACCATGTCGAGCACGGCAAGAAAACTGACGACGACTTCGGTGCGATCACCGCTCCCTTCGAAGAGACGCTTCAGGGGGAAGCAGGGCAGGCGGCCCAGCTCCCCGCGAATGGCGCGGGTCTGCTCCTCGATGGTGGCGTGATGCAGCTCTACGCTATGTATCACCTCGTCCGTCGGCCGCTCGAGCACCTCGAGCAGCGTGCGCCCCAGGTCGAAGAGCCCCACGTCGACCAGGCTCTCGTCGCGGACTTCCGGGTCGACCCAGGAATTGTCGACGAAGCGGCGGCGGAAGCGGAAGAGGTTCTCGCTTTCCTGCTCCTTGAGGAACTCGCTGATCTCCTTGAACTGCTGGTATTCCAGCAGGCGCTGGACGAGTTCCTCGCGGGGATCCTCCTGCTCTTCCTCCTCCGAGGTCTCGCGGGGCAGCAGCAGGCGGGCCTTGATCTGCATCAGCGTGGCCGACATGAGGATGAAGTCTCCGGCCATGTCCAGGTCGATCTCGTCCAGCTGCTCCATGAAGCCCTGGTACTGGCGCGTGATCTCGACCACCGGGATGTCGTAGATGTTGATCTCGTTTTCGCGGATCAGGAAAAGCAGCAGATCCAGCGGTCCCTCGAAGTCCTGCAACTGGACTCGGTAGAGAAGCTGGGAGCTGGATTCACCGGAGATCATGGACGGACCTGTGCTGTGCGTATTGGAGGGCGGCAGGCTCTGCCGTCCGGAAAGCAAGGGCGCAAAGTACGAAGCGGCGCCGGATCGCTCAACCGGTGCAAATCCCCAAGGACGGTCCCCCCTGCCCGGCAGCGGTTCAGCTGCACCAGGAGAAACTGGCGCGCCGGAGCCCTCGAGCCATTGAAAAACAGCCGCTTGCCCGAATGTCAAGATTGGCACACGCCTTGCATTCCAGCAAGGCAAAGGAGGCAACGATGCTGCATTGGCACCCCAGCGAACCCTACGCCCGTCAACACCGGGCGAACCTGCGCCGGCGGGACATCCGCTGGCCCGAAAGGGAGCGGGCGCTGGAACACAGGGAATGGGGGCGCGCCTGGGTCACGCTGAGCCTGTTGCTTGTCGGCAGCTGGTTCAGCCTGGCCGGGCTGCTGAGCCTGCTGGGCTAGCCTTCATCCTCTTGTCATCGTGTGCCTGTCCTGGCGGGCCGCACTCCCCGAGTGCGGCCCGCTGACTTTTCAATGAAGCGGGTTGGAACGGAAGAACTCGCACGGAGAACGCGGAGAAGACGGAGACCACAGAGAAGAAAGAAACCAGGTTTCGAAGGCCGCGCGTGGCCTTTTTCTTGCTCTGCGCTCTCTGTTTCCTCTGTATACTCCGTGCGAGTTCTTCTATTTGATGTGTGTCACGCGAAGGATATCGCGGTGATTCGGGGTGGCCAGTTCCAGCAGGTAGCTGCCGTTGGGCAGGGCGGGAGTGTCCAGGCGCAGGCTGTGCTCGCCGGCGGGGTGTGATCCAAGATCTTCCATCCGCACGCGCGCTCCGCGCATGTCATAGAGCGCCAGACGCAGGGGACCTGCGCTCTCCTGGCGCCAGCGCAGCCGCAGGCCGCTGTTGAAAGGATTGGGCCAGCTGCCCAGCAGGCGGAATCCGGCAGGCGCCTCCTCCGCCACTGCGCCCGTGCCGGCCCATTCCTGTGCGGCAATGGCCTCCGCGGCCATCCCCGCCCAGTCGCGGAACCAGTCCTCGGCGGGAAGAGCGGAACCCAGGCGGCTGTGATCCAGCCAGCTCTCGTAGAGATCCGCGCTGAAGGCCTCGCTCCACCCGGGCAGCAGGGCCGCGCGGCGCACCAGGTTCCGTCCGTTCTCCTGTCGTGAGACAAGAGCCGCCCGCTGTTGCACCCTGGCCGAGAGACCGTCCCCCCCGGCCCAGCGTCCGGAGACGGCAGGGGGTGTGCCCAGGAAGGGCGCCCAGGGCAGGGGGGCACTCAGCGCCGGGAAGCCCAGCCGCGTGAAGAGCAGCGCTTCCCCGCTGGAATCGATCGTGCCACGGATCACCTGGCTGCTGCGCGTCCAGGAGCGGCAGACGGTCTCGTCGTTGGCGATCCAGTCCCCGTCCTCCAGCCCTTCCTCCGGCCGGTGATCCAGGGCAATGTGATTCAACAGGTCATGCCAGTCCAGCCCGCCCTGCTGCTCCAGGCGCGCCCCGATCAGACTCTCGGCGCGGTCGTGGCGGTAGATCCCGTAGTGCGGCAGGACCTCGTCGCCCACATAGCTGAAATTGCTGCGCACGGCCCAGCCCTTCGCGGATGCGGCGACATCCTGCTTGTTCCAGCTGTGGTTGCGGGTCTCGTAGAAGGCCGCGCCGCCCTGGGCATCGATGACGCCGAAATTGCTCAGCGAACGACGGCCGGGGGCGTCCGTGCTGTCGAGCAGCGCCTCGAAATCGGCCAGTGTGACACAACTGCCCAGGGCCAGGGCCATCAGCTCCCCGTTGCCGAGGCCCCTGTCGAGCAGATCGACGCCGTTCGCCGGCAGGCTGTTCATGATGGCGAAGCCGGCCCGGTTGGCCCCGGACCAGAACTCCTGCGGACTGTCGGGGTAGACAATGCCGGCATAGGGAATCGGGGAGTTCTCCACACTGTGCAGCACGTGGATCTGCCCCGCCGTGTCCCGGTTCTTCCAGAGCAGCGGCCGGCCGTCGCTTGTCACACGCCCGGAAAGCACGGCGACCGTGCACTCGGACACAGGCTGCGGAAGACCGGGGCCCTCCAGCATCGAGGCCGTCAGCAGCAGGATGCAGAGGGCGGAACGCATCAGCCCTCCTGCTCCACGTGGAAGCCGGCGTCCTCGATGGCCGAACGCAGGTCCCCGCGCCAGCCGTCCTGGCCGATGCGGGGGTCGCGGACCTGGACCGTGCCGCTGCCCAGGTCCACCTGCAGCTCTCCAGGTTCGACCCGCTGCTGAACCGAATCACTGAGACGCTGCACGCAATGCATGCAGGTCATGCCGTCCACCTTCCATTCCAGCAGATCGCCTTTCGCGCGGAAGGCCCGGCTGCGTCCGCGCTGCAGAAAGTAGCGGCCGTAGTGTCGCGCCAACAGCAGGGCCAGCAGACCGGCGCCAAGCAGTTCCCACCAGCCGGGAGCCATTTCATGCTGGTGCAGGTGCAGGCTTTCCGCCAGCACTTCGTCCCCAAGCCAGAGATCCAGCAACAGGCCGGCGGCCAGGCTGACCAGGGCAATGCTGGACAGGTAGAGCGCGGTCGCGCGGCGGCCGAGCTGGCGGTAGACGGTGCTCAGGGTGATGGCATTGGTCGCCGGTCCGGCAAGCAGGAAGACCAGCGCCGCGCCCGGGCTGATCCCTTTCAGCAGCAGCGCCGCGGCGATGGGAGTCGACGCGGTCGCGCAGACATACATCGGCACGCCGATCACGAGCATGATCGCCATCGAGAGCAGGCTGGCGCCCAGGCCCGCGCCAGTGCCCAGCCCGGCCAGGAAGTTGTCCGGCACCAGCACCACGATCAGCGTGGCCAGCAGGATGCCGAGAACCAGGCTGTTGGCCAGGCTGCCCAGCAGCTCGTCCATTATATAGGCCGGTAGGCCTCGCAGGCGCTGCCGCCAGCTACCGCCCGAGTCGGGCTGCATGGGCGCCGTCTCTGCTGCTGCCTGCCTGGCTTCGGGAAGCAGGTTCTCCGCCAGGCCTGCGAGCAGCGCGGTCACCAGCGCAGCAAGAATGCGGAAGACGGCAAAGAGCGGTCCCAGCAGGCCGTAGGTCAGGGCGTAGGAGTCGGCGCCGATCTGCGGGGCGCTGACCAGGAAGGAGATCGACGCCCCGTTGGAGGCCCCCTTGCGCTTGAGGCTCGACATGACCGGTATCACGCTGCAGGAGCAGAGTGGAATGGGAATGCCGAAGAGCGTCGCCTTGAACACCGCGCCGCTGCTGCGCTGTCCCAGGTGCCTTTCCACCAGGTGTTCCGGAAAGAGCACATGCAGCACTCCCGCGATCAGCAGACCCAGCAGCAGCAGAGGCGCCACTTCCAGGAAGAAATCGGCCAGGGCCGAGAGATAGGTCAACAGCAGTTCCATGGGCTCCAGAATGGTAAAAGCCCCCGAATGGGGGCAAGGAGTTTGATTCTATACGCTACTCCGGGAGATTGGTGCCCGCGGCAAGGGGCCGAATCGGCTTTCGATTCGACCTCCGCCGGCTACTCCTCCACCCGTTCCAGCCTGACGGACCCCATGCCGACCGAGAGCACCAGGTTCAGGTTGCCCGGCGCTTCCTGCCAGTTTTCCGAGTACCAGGTATCGCTGCCCACCCGTTCCAGGTCCCCGAACTCGCTCTTGCTGAAGAAGTTGTCCTCGTGCTTGACCTTGATGCCGAAATCCCGCGGAATCAGCAGGGTCAGACTGCCCATGCCCACATCCAGGTGCACATCCATGTCCTGGCGCCTGTTTCCGCTGAAATCGAGGATCGCGCTGCCCAGGCCGCCGCTGAACTCCAGGTCGCTGAAAGGAGCGTTGCCCAGGCCGCGGACTTCCATCTTGCCCAGGCCCGTGGCCAGGTCGGCTTCTTCCAGCGTGCCCTTGCAGGGCTGGCTGAAGTCCAGCTGCACGTCGGAGAGCCCCGTGGTGAACTCGAGGGTATTGAGGGTCATGTCGCCCAGATCCACACTGCCGCTGCCCATGCCGAAATTGACCTGCAGATCCAGGGGCACGCGGCGACTGAGGGTCAGGTTCCAGATGTCGCTGTCGTTGTCCGTGTTCATGTTGAGGTTCCATGAACTGCCCTGGCCGTCCTCCGTATTGCTGACCAGCAGCTCGCCGCGATTCCCCTCCACCAGGTAGCTGACGCTGGGCACCCGGTTCGGATGGTGCCGGATGTTCAGGTCGGCCAGCGCCGCGATATCCGCGCTGTGGACCGTCAGATCCGCCGCGCCGACCTCGATGACCACGTGGGCGCTGCTGGCGCTGGCGAGGTCGACCTGTTGGCGGAAGTCGCTCAGATCCGCTTCTGCGGCGAAGAGGGAGCCGGCGGCAAGCAGAAGGGGCAGCAGGGTCGAGCTGTGGGCGGTCATGATCAGAACCTCCGGTTGATGCGAAACAGCAGCCGCCAGTCGGCTTCGGAGCTTTCGGTGCTGCGGAAAAGCGCCAGGCGCCAGTCGTCGTCGTCGCCGGCAATACCCAGGCCCACGTCGGCCTGCAGATCCTCGGCCTTCAAGTCGGACCAGTCCTCGTTGAAGACCCTGCCGGCGTCGGCCAGCAACAGGTAGGAGAAGTCCTCCAGCAGGTCTTCCAGTACCGGGAAGGGAATCGAACGGCCCGAAAGGCGGTATTCGCCGCTCAGCAGGAAGAGGTTCTTCGCGCCGCTGTAGGGGTCGTTCTGCACTTTCCAGCCGTAGCCGCTGCTCGAACTGTCCAGCCCCAGGCCGCTCTGTGTGGCATCCAGGCTCTTAAAGCGATAGCCGGGCAAGGCGTCGGGGCCGCCCAGGCGGAAGCCGTAGTGCGCCGGGGCGTCGCCCGTGTTGGCTCCGAAGAGGGCCCGCAGGCTGAAGGCCTCGCGGTGCTTGCGGCCGAAGGGCATCCAGAAGCGCAGGTCGGCCAGGGTGCGGGTGAACTCGATCTCGGGATCCGAGTCGGCGGTGCCGGAATCAATGCTCCCGTTCAGGCTGCTCTCGTACTGCAGGTCCAGCTGCAGGCCCTTGCGGCGATGGTCATCCCGCCCGTTGGCCAGCCAGCGCGCCTGGGCACCAAGACGGATGCCGTCGGCCTTTGTCTCACGAAAGCCCAGGTCTTCAGAGTAGAGGTTGGGGCGGTAGGGGCGGTCGACGCTCGACCAGTTCCACTGCGTGTTCACTTCCTCGGGAGACCAGGTCTCGCTGAACCACTGGGCGGTCAGGTGCAGGCTGCGGTTCATGGTGTGACGCGGGGCCAGGAACAGGCCCAGGCCGGCGCGCAGCCCGTCCCGGTCCACGTAGTCCAGGTAGTCCTGCTTGAGCAGCCAGCCGGCCAGGCTGTTCTCCAGGGTGCTCAGCATCCAGGCATCCTGGGTGTCCGTGTTGCGTTGTCCGCCGACGCTTGCGTAGAACAGGGGAGTGGTCGTCAGGGCCTTGCGCAGGTCGAGGCTGAACTCGGGACGCTTGGTGCCGAAGGCCCAGACCGCGTTGCCGCTCAGGTCCAGCTCTTTCTCCGCCAGGTGCCCCATGCTGGGTTCGAAGCTGAGACCCAGCTGCAGGCCGGCGACACGATTGAAGCGCAGGCGCAGGTCCTCGTCGTCCTGGCTGGACCAGGAATAGACGGTCTCGCTCTGATGCCCGGCTTTCCCTTCGTCCTCCTCGATCGTCATCTGCTCGACGCGGAAGGGGCTTTCCTCGCTCTCCTCGGCCAGGCCTTTGAGGAAATCCCGCTGGGAGATGCGGCCACCCACCTGTTCCGGATCGAAGAGGTCCAACTGGCCGTGCAGCACGGCCAGGTCGCCGGAGATGCGGCCGCTTTCGCGGAGCTTGCAGTCGCCGAACATGACGACCACGTCGCCCTCGATGGTCCCTTCGACGATCAGGTCGCCGCGCATCACGGTCATGTCGCCCTGGATGGTCTCGCCTTCGTATACATAGTAGTTGCGGAAGAAACGGCTCACATCGTCAGCCATGGCCGACAGTGGAACCAGCAGGCCGAAGCCCAGGAAGAGAAAGCCTTTCTTCATCGTCATCTCCTTAACGGATCGGGTCCGCGTCCAGCGCCGCCAGGCTGGCGGCGGCGAAGTCGCGCACCTCGGCCGAGGGGTCGTCGACCATCAGTTTCATGAAGGCCTGGGCGACCAGGCTCTCGTCCAGAAAGTCCGCCAGCAGGCCCGCCGTGCGCAGGCGGATGCCGGCGTCCGGATCGTAGGCCATCACGTGGATCAGGGTTTCGCGGACCTGGGGAGTCAGGTCCTTGCCCGCCAAGGCGCTCACCGCCTGGGCGCGGCGTGTCAGGTCCTGGTCGTTGCGGATGATGTAGGACAAGGTTTTCTGGATCTCGCTCTGTTCGGCCCCGCCTTCGATCTCGTAGCGCTGGATCTTGTCCAGCTGAATGCGGATCGCGTCGCCGGAGGGGAAATCCAGCCCGCTGACCTGGTAGCTGGTCAGCAGGGGCAGCGCGCCTTCCTGCGTCACAGCGGCCGAGGCCGTGCGCAGGCTGGCGCCGTCCAGGTTGGCGATCTGCGGACTGTTGTCCTCGCCGACAAGGCCCGGAGCGCTGTCCATGTTGCGCTGCAGGATCATGCCGAAGACCAGAACGGCGGCCATGGCGGCGACGCGACCGCTCCAGCGGACAATGCGGCCCTGCTGCCGGGGAACCGGCGCAGGCTGCGCGTGTGGATCCGCGGGGAGCTGTTTCGTCTTCTTCAGATGCCTTCCCAGGCCCGATCGGGCCAGCGCCAGGGCCTGTGGATCGACCGCGGGCGGTTCGGATTCCTCCAGGTCGGCCAGGAGGCCGTCCAGGGACAGGCGCTCGGACTGCAGGTCCGGATTGGCGGCGAGGGCGGCCTCGAAGGCCTGCTCTTCGCTCTCGCTCAGGGAACCGTCCAGATAGGCGGCCCACTGCGCTTCAGAAATGGGTTCCGGCCTCTTCATGAGGCAGCCTCTTCCAGTTGTTGCCGGATCTTTCTCACCGCGCGGAAGGTCAGGATCTTGACCGTTCCTTCGGGGATCTCAAGAATCTCGGCGATTTCCTTCAACTTCATGCCGTGGCGGTAGCGCAGGTTGATCACCAGCTGCTGCCTGGGATTGAGCCCCGAAGCCTGCTCCCAGATCCGCTCCAGCTTCTCTTCCCGTTCCCGTTCCTGGCGGTCGTCCTGGCCGCCGGTTACCCGGTCCAGCCAGTCGCCGTCCTCTTCCGAATCCTCGCGGGGCTGCGCGTGCAGCTTGTCGCGGCGGCCCCGCTGTTCGCAGAGACTCAGGCAGCGGTTGACCGCGATCCGGTAGAGCCAGGTGAAGAAACTCGATTCGGCGCGAAAGCGCGGCAGGTTCATCCAGACGCGCAGGAAGACTTCCTGGTAGACGTCCTGGGCGTCGTTCCGGTTGCGGACAAAGGACATGATCAGCGCCATGATGCGTTCATCATAGGGCTGGATCAGGCGCTCGAAAGCTCCCTGGTCCCCTTGCCGGGCCTGCTCGATGAGTTGCTCTTCAGTCACGTTCCCTGCCTCGTTCGTCGGGGTCTTGGATTCGCGAACCTTGGCTTGGTTTCAGGTTCGGCGGCACTTCTTGTTGAAAAAGATGGCTTTCTGCCCCGGGGATCGGAATGAGGAATTCTCGCGCAGAGACGCAGAGGACGCAGGGAAGCCCAGCAAGCCATGGAGGCCTGCGGTTGCCTCATGGAAGCAGGATGACGGTTTCCAGGTCGGTGCCCGATGGGCTGTCCAGGTGCAGCAGGTAGAGGCCGGGCGGCAGGAGGATTCCCTTCTCGTCCCGGCCGTCCCAGCTCAGCCAGGCCCGGGGCGTGAGCACGGCCCCGCGATGCAGGCGGCGACGTTCGCGCCCCGCGCTGTCATAAAGGCGCAGGATGCCGGGCTGGTGCCCCTGCGGGAAGAGGAGTTCCAGGCGCAGGACCTCGCCCAGCGATGGACGAAAGCGTTTGCGGCCCAGGTGGATGCCGAATCCGCCGAGCCCTTCCGGCAGGGCCAGGCTGTTCGCTCTCCCTGCCGTATGACCACGGCGGTCCAGGCAGAAATGCCAACCGCCATCGGGGGCGCGTTCCAGGCTGCGGCCCTCCGGGTGTTCGCCCTTGCGCCAGCGGACTTCGTCCAGCACGCGGCCGTCGCCTACCTGGAGCTGCAAGAGCCCTTCATCACTGAGCAGGCCGGGAAGTGCGGATTCGCTCCACAAGGACGAAGCGCCTTCCGGAAACCCGCCGGCAAGCAGGAAGGACCCCGGCGGCAGCCAGGCCTGCTCCCCGCCCAGGGCCACCGTGTCCCGATGGCCGGCGAGAAACAATCCGCGCAGCCTCAGCGAATCCCCGGTGAGCGAACGGAGTTCCGCCCAGTCCGCCCGCGGATCGTCGGGGCGAAGCTCGTTCAGGCGAAGTGGCGGCCGGGAGGCCGTACGCCAGAGCAGGCTGTCCAGTACTTCCTGTGATTCATCACCGGCCCTGGCTTCAAGCAGGATGTGATTCAACCCGGCGCGCGGCAACGTTGGCCAGGGAATGCTCCATTCAGCTCCGGCAGCCAGGCTGGTCTGCAACAGGCCCGACTGCTCCAGCCTGGTGCCGGATTCCAGGACCCAGCGCAGCTCGCCGGAGAAGCCCTCCACCCCTGTCACACGAAGCAGCAGTCCTTCGGAGCCCACTTCTGCGATATGCAGCTCATGCGGGCCGGCAAGGCGGCTGTTGCGAAAGCCCGGGCTGCCGCCGGGATGCAGGCTCCAGTTCCAGCAGGCGCTGCAGTCCGCCGGCCGCTCCCCGCCAAGGCTGCGCTCGAAAGACCTTCCGGCGGGGCCGTCCGCAGGCCATGTCACACGGTCGCGCGTTTCCCCCTGCGGATCCAGCAGCCGCAGGTCGCCTGCCCGGCTGTTGGACAGGCCGCCGTTGCCGAAGGTCGAATTATCGATTGGCAGAACCAGGGTGTTGTCTCTCAACAGGCTGTCGAAGCCGCCCGCATAGCCGGGATCCAGCAGCAGCACCCGGGACCCGGGTGCGTAGCGCGTGGCCGGGTCGGCGAGCAGGCCGTCCTCTGCGCCGCTCTCCTCCAGGCGCCACCCTGCCAGCGGCAGGCTGTCGCTGCCGGCGTGATACAGCTCGACGAACTCCTCGCTGCTCTCCGGCCCCAGCGGGTTGATCATGACCTCGTTCAGACGCCAGCCGGCCAGGGCTTCCGGCTGCGGCAGCAGGAGTGTGATGCACAGGATCAGGGTGCCGATTCTCATGCGGGAAGGATAGGCACTGCACAGGTGCGACCCAAGTGGAAAAGGCGTAGCACAGGCCTGGTGGGTCCGGCGTGTCTTGCAGTGTGGACAGATCTGTAGTTCGTGGAGGTTGTCATGCGGGGTGGGGATCGTTGGGGTTGGAAACGGTGTTGTGATGCGGACCGTCTCTGCGGGCTGGCGCCCGCAGCTACTATTATGTCGCCGCTTTGCGGCTTTTATGGAAGGATTATTTACAGGGGGTGTTGCGGGTTGATGGTGTGTCGCATAATCGACACCGTGACTTCATCCTTCATCCTTCATAATCCTTCATACCTCCTCCCTTGCCCGGGCGCTGGCTTGTAGGGGGAAGCTGGCGGCGAAGCTTTGTTGCAGGTCGATCTTGCGGCCTTCGCTGGGGTAGCTTTCGCTGACGGGTTGCTGCAGGTTGGCCAGCAGATTCATCACTCTTCCCAGGCGGCGGACCTGGCTGCGGATGTTGACCAGCCGCTGCTCGATTTCCGGTTCCTGGCCCCGCAGCTTGACCTGCAGCAGTTCGGCGTTGCCGCTGATGATGGTCAGCGGATTGTTGATCTCGTGATTCATGGTCGTGACCACTTCGCTGATCGCCTTCAGGCGCTCGCTGGCCAGTTCCTGTTTCTGCATCTCGCGCAGGCGGCGGTTCGAACGGGCCAGGCGTCGGTTGCTTTGGCGCAGCTCGCGCACCAGCAGCAGGTTGCGCACCAGGAGGGCCAGCTGGCCGGAAAGGATCTGCAGCGGCTCGGCCTCCACCTCGGCGAAGGCGCCGGGATGGCTGTGGCCGAAATTGAGCACGCCGATCAGTTTGTCCTCCGCCAGCAGCGGCAGGCCGATGAAGGAGCGCACCAGGTGGCCGTGTTCGGGAGCGCCTCGACGCAGGCTGGGCAGGATGACGGGGCGGCGCTGCTGGGCGATCCAGCCGTTGAGGCCGCTGCCGCGGTCGAAGTGTACTACATCGATCAGGTTGATCGGCTTGTCGCCCATGAAGGCTTCGCAGACCAGTTCCTCCCGCCGGGCATCAAGCAGGTAGAGAGTCGCGCTTTCGTAGGGAACCAGGTCCTTCAGCAGATCCAGAAGCGGGCGGGCGAACTGCTCCAGGTCCAGGGTGGCCTGCATTAATCGACTGACTTCCAGCAGGACATCCCGGGCACGTTGCATGGATCAGGGACCTTCGCTTTCCAGTGGGTTCAACTTCAGCCGGCAGCGAACCAGGGCCCGCTCCGCTTCCTTGCGCGCCTCCACGCTGCCGCCGAGCTCGCGGGCCAGCTGCCGGGGCAGGGCCAGGCTCAGCGCCGCTTTGGCGCGCTCGTTGAAGGTGATCCCGTCCTCGGAGGCCAGCACCTCGGCCGGAAAGTCGGCGCAGGCAAGGCTCCACTCGACCTCGAGCAGGATCCCTTCCAGCTCCTTATCGGACGATTCCGGAAATGCAAAAGTGATTTCCAGGGGAGATTTGCCCTGGTCGTGATGCACCAGGAAATGCAGCACCTGGAGCACCAGGTGATGCAGCAGGGAGCGTTCGGCGGGGCGCAGGGGGAATTCCCGTTCCGGCCGCACGTGGATCACGGGGTGGTGGCTGTCGTACAGCCCTTTCAGCAACGCTTCCAACTCCTGGAGAAGGCCGGTGAAGCCTTCGCGGTAGCGGGGACTGAAGCCGGCGACGCGCAGCTGGGTGCCGAGCAGCTTGTCGATCTGCTCCACCTGGCGCACCACTTCCAGCAGGCGCTCGCTGCTGCGGGAGTCCAGCTGGCTGGTATTGAGCACCAGCTGGCTCTGCATGCTGATCACGGAAAGCAGGTTGCGCACGTCGTGGATCAGCATGTCGCTGACATTGCCCACGCTGAGAAGCGCCGCCAGCCCGTCCGGGGCCGGGGTCTTCTCTTTCAGGCGCGGAATGTGCTTGAGGGCATCCAGCTGGGAATCGGAAGGGGCCACTAGGCCTCCGGCAGTTGGGGACGCAGGTCCAGGATCAGTTTGACCTCATCCTCGCCCATGCCCAGGGTCTCGGCGATCTCGACGATGGGACTGTTGGAGTCGGCCATCTTGTAGACTTCGGCGCTCAGGTCCTCTTCCTCGTCCTCGCTCGCTGGAGCCGGCTGCGGCGCGGGCTTCTCTTCATTCGGTTCGGCGCGCTGCTCCATCTGGCGTTCCAGCTCTTCCTGAACCTTGGCGTACAGATCCTCTTCCGGGGGACGCACCTCTTCCGCCTCGACTGCAGCCGGATCGTCCTTCGGCTCGACTGCTTCAGGTTCCGGCTCTTCGGCGCGGGAGCCGTTCATGGCATCCGGTTGCGGATCCGGCTCGGCCTGCCGGTTGGGAAGGCTTGCCGCGCCATCGTCGAAGGGCGCTTGGGCGACAGCTTTCGGCTCCTGCGGTGGCAAAGCCTCCGCTTCGCGCAGAATGCGGGCGCGACGCCGCTCTTCCTCTTTTCGGCGATACAGGATGAAGCCCAGCAGAGCGCCCAGGGCCGCAAGGGATGTTCCCAGCAGCAGGCCACCGATAAAGCCGCTTCCCTGGGCCTGCTCCCCTTCCGCGCTGGCCACCAGGTCCGGATAATCGAGATTGCGCCCGCGACGCAGAATGCCCAGGTAGTATTCCAGGTCCCCTTCCAGCATTTCCCCGCCGACCAGGCTGCCGTCGGGGGCAGGCTGGATTGCGGCCAGCAGCTCTTCGGCCCGCTCCCGGAAGCGCTCGTCCATGCCGGCATTTTCCAGGTTCTGGCGAGCGCGGTAGAAATCGCCCAGCCGATACCAGGCAATGCCTGCCAGCAGGCCGCCTCCGGGCGAGGCCTCGGCTCGCGCGCCGGCCTGCGCCAGGTGATCGAGGGCCCCGTTCCAGTCTTCCAGCTCCAGCAGCAGGGAAGCCACCTGCATGTGGCGCCGGGCATTCCCCTGGACATCGGCCCAGGCTTCGACGGCCTGATTGCTGTTCTTCGAGGGGGTGCGCACAGCGGCCTTCGGCTCGGGGACAGGCTTCTTCGCTTCGACGACGGGAAGGGTCTTTTCTTCCTTTCCCGGCTTAGCGGGCTTTCCGGTCGCCTGGACCGCTGGCCTGGCGGCCGTTCCGGGCTTGTAGAGATCGATGACGATCTTGAAGGGATTCTCGCCCAGGGCGAAATGCTTGATCTCTTTGACTTCGCCCAGGTGCAGGCGCCAGATGAGGGAGGTGCTGGTGCGGTGCTTTTCCTCGGCGAAGGCCAGCAGGTCGCTTTCGACTTCGATGCGCGGCCTCATGCGCGCACCGGAGCTGCCCTCCAGGATCAGGTCCAGGTAGCCGCTCCCGCGGCGATCAGAGACCCGGTACTCGACCGCCTGGCTGATGTCGAAGACCACGCGCAGATAGGCGGGGTGATCGAACCAGCGCAAGCCTTCCAGGGTCGCGGCTTTCAGGCTGAGCGGCAACAGCAGCGCCAACAGCAGCAGCGTTCTCATGATCCCTTCCTTCCGGAGAGCTCGTCCTCCACCGGACCCAGGTCCAGCATTTCGGTGTCGCCCATGTACTTCACCAGACGGATCTCCTCGATCTTCTCCAGGCGGCTGGTCACTTCCTGGATCCGCTGGCAGTTCTCTTCCGCCATGCGGATCCGCTCCAGCAGCGCCGGCGTGGCCTGGGTCTTCAACTCCTTGCGCAGGAGGAAAAGGCTGCCCAGGATCGCCGTCAGCGGATTGTTGATTTCATGATTGACCGCCACCGCGGCATGCATCACCGCCTGGAACTTGTCGCGTTCGCGCGCCTTCTGCTCCAGGTCGCGGCGCTTGGTCTCGTCCCGCAGGATGACCATGATTTCTCCCTGCCGGCCGTTCGGGTTGGGCAGGGGACCCAGGTTGCACTGCACCCAGCGTTGTTCGTCCTGCTGGTCCGGCAGCGCCACCTGCAGGTCCAGCAGGCGTCGTTCGCCGCGCAGCAGGGTCTGCTCCAGCAGGGCGCGATCCTCCTCGCAGGTGGCGAAATCCTGCAGGCGTCGCCCCAGCATGCGCCTCGAGCTGAGCCGGTAGCGGCGCACCTGGTGGTTCACGTAGTGAATCAGGCCGTCCTCCCCGACCACCAGGATCAGGTCGGCGGCCGTGTCGATCATCTGCTGCAGGTAGCGCCGCCCCTCGTCCGCTTCGCTGAGCAGGCGGGAGTTTTCCAGGGCCAATGCCGCCTGGCCGCCGGCGAAACTCAGCAGCTCCAGCAGCTGGGCCGTCACCTGTTCCTGCTCGATGGGACTGCTGACCAGCAGCATGCCGATGCCCTTGCCCATGACCGTCAGGGGCACCAGGATCAGGCTGCGTTCGAACTCCTCGCCCAATTCGGGAATCACCGTGGGCTGGCTTTCCTGCATTGCCCAGTGGATGATCCCTTCTCCCTGCAAATCCTCGCAGGTTTCCTGCAGGGCTTTCGGGATCAGCTCGGCGGCTTCCCGCTTCCAGTGGGCGCGAAACAGCAGCAGGCCCAGTTGCGGAACCGGCAGCAGGCGGGCGGCAATGGTCTGCAGGCCTTCACGGATCTCTTCGGGATTCCTGCTGACGCGGATTGTCCGTGACAGTCCCTGGATCTCCCGCAGCTCGTCCAGGCTTTCCAGCAGCTGGCGACGCGTCTCGCGCAGGTCCTTGACCTGCTCTTTGAGCTCCTTGAGGCCCGGCTTTTCCTGGCGGGCGCTCATTCGTCGCGCTCTTCGATTTCGCGGCCCTGGATCAGGTCGCGGAAGGTTTCGGCCTTCTCGAATTCTTCGGCGAAGCGCTCGTCGTACCAGGCCAGGTTGACATCGCCATCGGCGTTGCGCTGCATGCCAAGCAGGTTGGCCACCTCGTCATCCAGTTCCAGCTTGCTGAGTTCGCTCTGGTCCTGTCCCATGCGGTGCACCAGCAGATCGGCCACGTGCACCAGGGCCGTCAGCTGCTCGGGTTTTTCCTGGGCCAGCGGTTCGTGGTGCCAGTTGATCGCCTCGCAGAGCGGCTCGGGCAAATGCCAGCGCTTGCAGAGAAGCGAGCCGATCTGGGCGTGATTCATCTGCAGCACCTGGCGCTCGGCGGCCCAGAGGTCCATCTCTTCCTGTTCCATGAGCGCGCAGATCTCGGCGTATTCCTGGGGCATGTAGCGCACGATGACCAGGCGGCCGATGTCATGCAGCAGGCCGGCGACGAAGGCCTCGCCAATAATGTGGCTGCCGCCCAGGCGCTGCACCATGCGCGCCGCGATGGCCACGCCCAGGCTGTGCTCCCAGAAGCCGCTCATGTCGAAACGGGGGCTGTCCGGATCCAGGTTGAGGCGGTCGACGATGCTGGCCGAGACCGCCAGGTCGCGCACGGCGTTGAAGCCCAGGACGACAATGGCCAGGTTGATGGTGCCGATGCGGCGGGGGAATCCGTAGTAGGCGCTGTTGGCCAGCTTCAGGATGCGGGCCGTCAGGGCGGGATCCGAGCTGATCAGGCGCGCCAGGGTCTTGGCGTTGGTCTTGGGGTTGTCGACCAGCTCGACGATCTTGGCGACAACCGTCGGCAGGGTCGGCAGGTCAAGAATGCCGCGGATGACGGAATGAATGCGTTGTTCTTTGGCGCTGTTCATCAGGCTTTCAGATCGATGCCCTGCCCCTTTTCGCCGGGGGGCTTGTCCGGGTTCTTCTTCTGCGTCCCGCCGGAATCCCCTTCCCCGGCGCCACGCAGCTCCACGCGATCCTCGTCCTGCCGCCAGCCCTCTTCTTCCGGCCGCTCTTCCTGCGGCTTCTCTCCTTCGGACCGCTGCAGCAGCTCCTGGAAGTCCTCTTCCCTTCCGGCGCGGACCTTCTTCCCGCGGGCACCCGACAAGCCCCGTACACGATTCGTCCGTGTCTTGTTCTCGATGGGTCTCACGGGCGCCTTTCCGGATCACATCGTCAGGATCTGCTTGATGCGGCTCTTCATGCTCAGAATGATCTTGGTGTGGATCTGGCTCACGCGGCTTTCGCTGATGTCCAGCACCTTGCCGATCTCCTTGAGCGTCAGTTCCTCGTAGTAGTAGAGGGCGATGACCAGCTTGTCCTGCTCGGGCAGGTTGTTGATCAGCTGGATCAGGGTATTCTTGATCTCCTTGCGCTCGATCAGGTCCAGCGGGTTGTCGTTCTGAATGTCCTCCACCAGGTCGTAGAGGTTGCTGGGCTGGCCCTGGTCGCCGGTGAAAGGACGATCGAAACTGAGCAGGGTGGTGGCGCTGACGTCGTCGAGCATCTTGTAGTACTCGCTCTGGTTCAGGTCCAGGCGCGAGGCGATTTCCTCGTCGGTGGGAACGCGGCCCAGTTCGGCTTCCATCTTGACCACCGTGCTCTCGAGCAGCTTCTCCTTGGCGCGAATACTGCGCGGCACCCAGTCGTAGTCGCGCAGGCCGTCAAGGATGGCTCCGCGAATGCGGGGCACGGCATAGGTCTCGAACTTGAAGCCCAGCTCCGTGTTGAAGTTCTCGACGCTGTTGATCAGTCCCATGATGCCGGAGCCGACCAGGTCGTCGATGGCCACGGAATGCGGCAGGGACATTTTCATGCGGCTGGCCACCTGCTTGACAAGCGGCATGTAGGTCACCAGCAGCTGCTTCTTGTTTTCCTCGTTGGGATCCTTCGTGTAGGCATCCCACAAATGATCGGCCTTGATCGCCATTCTCTGGTCCTCTCTGCCGGCCCTTCAGGGCCTGTTAGTCCCGCGATTCCGTGTCGGCGTGTTTCATGCTGCTGTCTTCCGTGGAGTCCGATGGATCTTCCAGGCGTTCCTCATTCATTTTTTCGACGGATTCAAGCAGCGATTCCAGTTGTTCGGCGCGTTTCTTCTGGTCGGCTTCCTTGTGGTGCAGCTTTTCCTTGCTGCGTTCGATGCTGCGCACCAGTTCCTGCTGTCGCTTCTGGAACTCATGGTACTTCCAGCCGACCCGCAGGGCGCCGGTGAACAGACTGAAGACCAGCCAGACGAAGAATGCGCGATAGCTGGCGGTCCACAGTTCCACTCCCGCGCCCAGCCCCAACAGGAATACGGCCAGGAAAGTCAGCAGGCCCATCTTGGACAGAATGATGTCCGTGTTGCTGAGCAAAACGGCTTCCGTGCGCTTGTTCACGAGGGCAACCCTTTCGACTGAAGAACGCGGCTTCGCGCCGGTCCGCGATTGGGCGAGTGGACCAGCACCTGCGGATCATGGGCCCAGCTGACTTCCATGTGCAACAGCTGCCGCGCCGCCTGCTTGAGGATGCGCGTCGCCGGGTGGTTCGGAAAGAGCTCCGCAAAGCTGATTCGTTCCCTGGCGGCGCGTTCCATCTCTATGGTTATCGGTATCCCGCCTAGCACAGGAAAGCGCCTTCCGCAGATTTTTTCAGTTTTTCGGTTGAATTCCCGCCCCAGCACCTGCCAGTCGGGCCACTCGGCTGTCCGGTTGAGCAGCACGTAGAGCGGCAGATCGGGCCAGGCGGCGCAGATCCGCGCCGCCAGGTGCAGGGATTTGCTTTCGCGGCCTTCTTCCAGATCGACCACGAGCAGGACCTCATCTGCCAGATCGTACCATTCCTGCCCCGCTACGGCCAGTCCCGTAAAGCGGTCGAGCAGCAGAAAATCACAGTCCAGCGGCTGCTGACGCAGGGCCTGGGTGCGTCCGGGAGGCTGCAGCAGCTCCAGCGGCAGGTAGGCCGCCCCGCCGCCCAGGCCGAAGGCGCTCAAGCTGGCGCCTCGCGCCGCCGGCGCCCGGTGCAGGCGCGCCGGCAGATCCGCCAGGGGTCCGACCAGGGCTACCCGGCGCTCCAGCTCGTTCAGGCAATGCGCCAGGCTGGCGGCGACCATGCTGCAGCCGCAGCCGCTGGGCAGCCCGCTGACCAGGATCCGTCGCGGGCTCATCAGGCTTCCTCCAGCAGGCTCTGCAGGCGCGCCGGCTGCAGGATCCAGTCGGCCAGTTCGTCGGGGCGCGCCAGGCGCAGGGCCTCGCGCACGGAGGCGCCGGTGCCGAGCCAGCTCAAGGCCAGGCCCGTCTTCTCGCAGAGATCGACCAATCCGCCGGGGGCGGCACATTCGTCGAGATGTGTCACCAGCAGGCGCCCGGCTCCCAGTTCGCGGCAGCCCTCACAGAAGCGCTGCTGCTCGCTCAGGCGCAGTCCGCCGTGCTGCACCAGGTGGATTTCCTGAGGATCGACCGCTTCCAGCCTCAGGCGGAGCGCTTCCAGTTCCGTCTTGCGCGCCGGATGCACGCCCGGCGTGTCGACCAGGATCACCTCGCAGCCGGAAAGCTGGTCCATGGCCCGCCGAACCTCCCCGGCTCGCCATGCCACCGCCAGGGGAAACTTGAGAATGCGGCTCAGGGACTTGAGCTGGTCGACGGCGGCGATCTTGCGCGTATCCAGGCAGAGCACACCGGCCTTGCGCCCGGCAAAGGCGTCTGACGTAGCCAGCATGCGGGCGATGGCGCTGGTCTTCCCCGCTCCGGTAGGTCCCACCAGGGCCAGGATCAGCGGCCGTCCAGCCCGCCGGTTCTGCGGCCGGCCGGCGCAGCGCAGGCGCCGGGCCAGCGAGGCCTTCAGGCTGCGTTCGAAATCGCCTTCGACCGCAGCCAGGTTCTCGCGGGCCTCCTCGACGACTTCGCCGGAGCTCTCGCGCCCCAGGCCGGCCCCGAGCAGGCTCTCGAAGGCTTCCGCGCTGCGGCTGTCGCCCCAGCTGGAATGGTCATGGCGCATGCGGCGGCTCACATCGCTCAATGTGTGACGCATTTCGCGCAGGTCCGAGCTCAGGCGATGGATCTCCAGGTTCGCCGTTTCCGGTTCGCCGTGTGTCACCTTGAGAGTACGTTCCGCCGTCCGCGCCTGGCCCGGGTCCGTTCGGGTGATCGGTCGGGAACTGCCGCCCGCTGCGACAGCCGCGCCCGCCGGCATGGCCGCCGTGACCTCGATGACCCGCTTGCCCAGCAGGGTCGAGGCGCCGGATCCCCCGCCCTGGCGGCTGCTGACGATGACCGCTTCCTCGCCGAATTCCGCCTTGACACGGCGCAGCACCTCGTTCATCGAGCTGCCCTTGAAGGTCTTGACCTGCATCTGTCCTCCCGCGTTCATGTACTACAGCGCGACCTGTGCCGCTCCCTGCGGATGTTCGTCGCCGTGCGCCGCCGTCTCTGCCGGAAGGCCGACGGCCGCCACCGATTCCAGTTCCACGTCCAGGCTGAGTTCGCTGAAACTGACCACGCGCAGATCGCGCAGGGGTCCTTCCAGCAGGCGCGCCAGGTAGGAACGGATCTCGGGGCGCGCGATCACCGCCGGCACTCGTCCTTCCGCCTGCAGGCGATCGCGCCAGCCAGCTATTTCCGCCACGACGGCGGCGAAGGCCTCCGGATGCAGCGATCCGCCCCGGCCATCCATTTCCGCCTGCAGGAGCTGCTCCAGCTCCGGATGCAGGGTCATGGCCTTGATGCGGCCGTCCTCGCCCTTCAGCGTGCCCGTGATCGAGCCCGAGAGGGCGTGGCGGCAGTATTCACAAAGGATGTCGGCGTCCTTGGTCTGGCCGCCGGTCTCGCTCAGGGTTTCGAGGATCGTCGTCAGGTCCCGGATCGGCACGCCCTCGCGCAGCAGTTTCTGCAGCACCTTGTGGATCGCCGCCAGGCCGAGCACCTTGGGGTGCAGCTCCTCGACAACGGCGGCGTGATCCGGCTTCAGGTTCTCGAGCAGCTTCTTGACGTCCTGCTGGCCGAGAATGCGCCAGGCCTGTTGTCTCACAATGGTTTCCAGGTGCGTCGCCAGCACGGCGGAAGGCTCGACGACGGCATAGCCCGCGCGTTCGGCCTCGCCGCGGTGGGCCTCGCGGATCCAGAGCGCGGGCAGGCCGAAGGTCGGATCCTTCGTGTCCAGGCCCTTGAGGCCGTGCTCGTTGTCCTCGCCCGTCAAGGCCAGCAGCCAGCCGGGGCGGATCTCGCCCTTCCCCGCCATGTTGCCCCGTATACGAATCTGGTAGGCCTCGGGGCGCAGGCTCATGTCGTCGCGAATGCGGATCGGCGGCACGACCAGGCCCAGGTCCTGCGCCACCTGGCGCCGCAGGCTGGTGATCCGCCCCAGCAGGTCGCCGCCCTGCTCCTTGTCCACCAGCTCGATCAGGCTGTAGCCCAACTCGATCTCCATGGTGTCCAGGTTGAGGTAGTCCTCGATGCGCTCGGCGCGGGGCGCGGCCTCTTCCTTCGCCTGCTGCTCGGCCTGCTCTTCGGCCTCGATCTCGCCGCGGCGGTTGCGGAAGGCCAGGATGCCGGCGAGCAGGGCCAGCACGAAGAAGGGCACGGTCGGCAGGCCGGGCATCAGGCCGAAGAAGATCAGCACCACGCTGGCGATGGCCAGGGGGCGCACATTGCTCAGCAGCTGCTCCATCAGGTCGCTGCCGAAATGGCTTCGGCTGCCGGCGCGTGTCACAATAATGCCGGCGGCCACACTGATGATCAGCGAGGGGATCTGGTTGACCAGGCCGTCACCGATGGTCAGCAGGCTGAAGGTGCGACCGGCGTCGGCGGCGCTCATGCCCAGCTGCAGCATGCCGACGGCCAGGCCGCCGACCAGGTTGATGCCGGTAATGATCAGGCCGGCGATGGCGTCGCCGCGGACGAACTTGCTGGCGCCGTCCATCGCTCCATAGAAGTCGGCCTCGCGGCTGATCTTCTCGCGGCGCAGGCGGGCCTCGGCCTCGTCGATCACGCCGTTGTTCAGGTCGGCGTCGATGGCCATCTGCTTGCCCGGCATGGCGTCCAGGGTGAAGCGCGCCGCCACCTCGGCCACGCGCCCCGAGCCCTTGGTGATGACGATGAAATTGATCAGCACCAGGATCAGGAAGACGATGAAGCCGACGACCACGTTGCCGCCGACGACGAAGTTGCCGAAGGCGCTGATCACCTTGCCGGCATAGCCCTCGCCCAGGATCAGCCTCGTCGAGGCCACGTTCATCGCCAGGCGGAAGAGGGTCAGGATCAGCAGCATGCCGGGGAAAATGCTGAACTGCAGGGGCTCCAGCGTATACAGGGCCACCAGCAGGATGACCAGGCCGAGCATGATGTTCAGCGAGAGCATCATGTCCAGCATCACCGGATGCATGGGGATGATCATCATCACCAGGATTCCGACCACGCCCAGGCTGAGCAGGATGTCGGCGCGCTTTCTCACGATGCCGCTCCCTGTCCGCGCAGACGGTAGACAAAGGCCAGCAGTTCAGCCACGGCGCGGTAGAGGCTGGCCGGAATCTCCATGCCGACCTCGCAGGCCTTGAAGAGCGTGCGCGCCATCTCCCTGTTCTCGATGACGGGAATGCCGTTCTCGCGGGCCAGTTCGCGAATGCGGGCCGCCACCAGGCGAGCGCCCTTGGCGATCACGCGCGGGGCCGCGCCCTTGTCGGCGTCGTACTTCAGCGCGACGGCGAGGCGGGTCGGGTTGGTGACGACCACGTCGGCCTGTGAGACATCGGCGATCATGCGGTTGTAGGCCGTTTCCTGCTGCAGGCTGCGGATGCGCCCCTTCTGCTGGGGATCGCCCTCGGTCTGCTTGCGCTCCTCCTTGACCTCGTGCTTGCTCATGCGCAGCTTGCGCGTCGTGTCCCAGCGCTGGAAGGAGAAATCGAAGAGGGCGATCACGCCGAGCATCAGCAGTGTATAGCCCATCAGCTTGAGCACGGTGCCGCCGATGTGTGACAGGATCTCACCCGGCTGCGCGTAGACCAGGGGCAGGAAGCCTTCCAGTTCGTGCTTCACCACCAGATAGCAGATCAGGCCGATCAGGCCGACCTTGAAGAGGTTCTTCAGCAGCTCGACCAGGCTGCGCGCGCTGAAGAGGTTCTTGATGCCCTTCAGGGGATTGATCTTGTCCAGCTTGGGCTGGATCGTCTTGCCGGAGAGCATCCAGCCCACCTGGCCGATGTTGCTGGCCAGGCCGACCACGCCGACGGCGATCAGGAAGGGCATCACCAGACGCAGCACATGGCGCGCGCTCTCCTCGAAGAGCGGCACGATGCTTTGCGGGGTCACTTCCCCGGAAGGCGCGCGCAGCATTGCCTCGCGCATGATGGCGCCCAGGTTCTGCACCAGCCATCCGCCGGTGAAGAAGAAGACCAGGCTCACCGCCAGCAGCACCATGGCGGAGTTGACCTCCATCGAGCGCGCGACCTGGCCTTCCTGGCGGGCGTCCTCGCGCTTCTTCGGGGTTGGTTCTTCTGTTTTTTCCTGGAACTCGTCGGCCATCGCTTCGTCCGTTTCACCCGTTGTGCGGTTCCCGCGGGAACCCTGTCGGGGGTGGAATGGCAAAATCCGGGCCGGATTGGGAAGTTCGGAAGTACTGAAGTGGAGGGGTTGTTCTTAAACGACTTGAAGGGACTGCGCAGGCGACCGCCGTCTCACGCAACAGTCCTTCAGGGCAGGAGCTACCGGGGGCGCGGGGGAAGTATCTGCCGCTACCGCGCCCAACAGGTGGTGCCAGGCACGGTGCCAAGGACGGTGCCAGGGACAGTGCCACGCTCGGTGCCAGGGACGGTGCCAGGGACGGTGCCACGCACGGTGCCAGGCACGGTGCCAGGGACAGTGCCAGGCACGGTGCCAAGGGCGGAATCCACATCGATGAAGACTTCACCCGTGTCTAGCGCAGCAAAACCAGCTTCCTGATCTCCAGGGCTTGCCGGCGCTGGACGAGTAAGCCCGGTGAACCCGGTCCTGCACCCTCAGGAAGGAAGCGGACCGCCGGCTTGAGCCACATCTCCCGCCGGCAAGGGCTGATCCAGCAGCTGCAGGCCCGCCTTGCGGAACTCGCGGATCACGGTGCGCGTCAGGTCGCTGACCAGGGCGAACTCGAAGCGGTGATCGAGCACGTATACCTTGAGCTTCAGACGGATCATGCCGTGTCCGTTGCGCTCCTCGTTGGTGAAGACCACGGCGCGCGGCTTGTTCAGGTAGGCATAGCGGCTCAAGGCCGCGCAGCGCAGGGCCAGTTCTCGGGCGCGATCCATGTCCGCGTCCACCGGCAGGTGGAAGTAGATCGCCACCTGGCAGTCAGGCGCGCCGGCGTTGGCGTTGGAAACGGACTTGCTGACGATCTCCATGTTGGGCACGGCGACGACCGAGTCGTCCGGGGTCAGCAGGCGCACGGTGCGCAGGCCGATGGAGAGCACCTCGCCGTAGTGCTGGTCGATCTGGATCTTGTCGCCGACGCCGAAGGGCTTGTCGAAGAGGATCACGATGCCGCCGAAGATGTTCTTCAATACGTCCTGACTGGCGAAGCCGATGGCGATGCCCGCCGAGGCGGTGAAGGCGAGCACGCTCTGGATCGGCGGACGAAAGATCCCGATGACGACGAAACTGATCAGCGCTGTCCAGCCGAGAATCCGCACGACGGGAATGATGCCCTTGATCGTGAGACGATAGCGCGGCCAGCGTTCGCTGAGCACGTTCAGCACCAGGCCCGTATACCGCAGCACGAACCAGCCGAGCACGAGGACCAGGATCGCCGAGATCCACTTCGAGGCGCGGAAGAAGCGCCATTCGGCCTCCTCCAGGCTGCGGGCGGCCTGCGCTTCCACAGTGCCGCCGCTCGCTTCGGCAAGGCCCCCGCGAGTCGCCTCTGCTGCCGGAACCTGCGGGCCGCCTTCCGCCTGCGCGTGGATCACCGTGTCCGCCGTCGCGCTCCGCGTGCTGTCCGGCACCTGCGCCGGCAGGGACAGCGACTGGATCACGATAAGCAGCAGCAGCGCAAGCAGCAGCGCGCTCCGGCTAGTGCAGGAATCGTTTTTCATAGAGTGCCCGTACGAAGGTTCTGTAGAGAAAGAAGTGCAGTTCGCAGGAGCCCTGGCGCTCGACCAGGATGCCCTTGTTCGCCAGCCCCGTCTGCAGCAGGCGGGCGGAGCGCTCGGGAACGGAAAAGACCCGCGCCAGCTCCTGGCTGGTCAGGCTTTCGTGTTGCACCGTGGTGGCAATGGCGAAGAGCTCCTCGCTGTCCACCAGTTCGGCGATGCCCGCGTCAAGCTGGGTCAGGCCGTCGATCTCGAAGCTGCGGTTTTCCTGGTTGCGCAGGGAGCTCAACCATTGCAGCATGGCCACGCTGATGTTGCCCCCGGAGGCCTGGCAGAGCTTCTCGAAGAACTGGCCGCGCAGGTACTCCTGGCGCAGTTCGTCGCTTTCCAGGCGCCGATAGCTTTTGCTTCGCTGCGTGGCCTCGTCGGCCCGGAAGACCAGGGGAATGCCGCTCAGGCGATGCCGCTTCAACAGCAGCTCCTCCAGGCTGTCGGCGGGCAGGCCCTTCAACTCCAGCACCTGGCCCACGTAGCGACCGACGCCGAGCACCTTGTCGAGATACAACCAGGCATACAGCCCGCAGGAAAGCAGCCAGAAGACCTTGTCGTGGGTCCGCGCCATGAGCAGCAGGAAACGGTTGAAGACTTCCAGCCCCTCGATGGTGCGCAGGAAGAGCCGATGAGTGTCCTCCAGCAGCACGACTTCCGTGCCCTCGCCTTCCGACAGCACCTTCTCCAGCGCCTCCAGGCTTTCCTCTTCCAGCAGGAAGACCTGGTTCAGGAAGGCCAGCAGCTCCTCTTCGCTGCCCAGCTTGCCCGGAGGACTGGCCTTGCGCTGCCGCAATCCTCCCGGCAGGCGCGTCGACAGCAGCTGCAGCAGGGTGCTGCGTCCGGACCCGCGTTCGCCGATCAGCGCCAGCAGGCCGTTGTGCCCCGCGCGCCAGTCCTCGATGGCCTGGCCCAGAACCTCGAGTTCCCGGTCGCGTCCCACCAGCAGGGCCGGCTCGCCCAGCGGCTCGAAGCGGAAAAGGCGACGGTAGATCGCCGGCAGGCTTTCCAGGGTGAAGCGCGTGTCCCGCAGGTATTGGATCACGGCGTCGGCGGCGGCCGTGCGCTTGCGGATGCCCAGGCGGGTCACCTGTGAGACGGCGCCCACCGTGCGGCCCGCCCGCTCGCGCAGGAAGACCCGGAAACTGTCGTAGCGCTTGCCGCTCAGCGCGCGGAGACCGCGCAGGCCCTCGCGCAGCTTCTTGCCCCACTCCTCCAGGCGGTCTCCGGCCCGGGAGCGGGCCAGCGACAGCTTGAGCGCCAGCAGCCGCTCGCTCTCCATCAGTTCCAGCACCTGGGCGATGTAGGTCTCCAGCGCTTCCGCCACGCCGGCCAGGCTGTCCTCCGCTCCCGCGGCGAGTGCTTCGCATTGCCCGGCCAGTGTCTCACGACTGCGCTCGAGGCAGTCCAGCACCAGCTGGCGCGCTTCGGCGACCCCGTCCTCGTTGCCGCGCAGCTCGAGCAGGGCCGTCTCGAAGGCCGCGTCGATGACCGGCCCCTGCAGCCCGATCTCGTTGGAGACCTGCAGCATGCGCACCCGGGCCTCCTCGGCCACCGCTTCCAGCCGCGGCCAGGCGCCTTCCTCCAGGCGATCCCGCACCAGTTCGGCCAGGGGAATCTCTTCCACGCGGGCGTCGACGGCCCGCGAGCCGACAGGACCTTCCTGCATCACCGCATAGCGGTCGCGCAGCTGTTCCGTGTCTTCGCCGAGTTCACGGGAAAGGCTTCTCAGCCGCTGCTCCAGGCGGAAGCGAAGAATCGTCTCGGCCGCAGGAGCCAGCCGTGCCTCGACCCAGTCGCGGGAAAGGCCGCGCTTCAGTTCATACAACCTTCGCCGCAATGCGCTGGCATCCTGCTCCTCCTCCGCCAGGCTGGTGAAGCTTTCCTGCAGAGCCTCCATGACCTGCTGCAGCTCACCGCTGACTTTGGGCACCAGCTTCTCTTTCAGTTCCTGCTGCAGCCGCAGACCCTTCAGGCGGGCGCGATCCCGCAGGCAGAGCAGATCGGCGTCCTTCGAGCATTCCAGCCATTCGCCGCGCCAGCGCTCTTTCCAGGCCTCGGCATGGCGCCGCAGCTCCCGTCCGCGTCTGCGGTATTCCGTGCGCAGGGTCGCGGGCCGGAAGTGTCTCACCGGCTCGAGCAGGCTGCCTGCCCGGCCGGCAGCCAGGGCGGCCTGTTGAAGGATCTGCTCCAGCGCCTGCTCGAAGTCCTGCAGCGCCTGGGCCTCGAAATGCAGCAGCTTCTCGCCGACCGGGTCTTCCGCCGGGTCCGCCGCCTGTTCTCCACTGGCCAGCGTGTTCCACAAGGGCTTGTAGAGTTCCAGGCCCAGCTGGTTCAGCTCCTGCCACAGTTCCTGCAGCCTGGCTTCGGCCGGCAGCAGCAACTGGCGGATCAGGAAGGCGCTGCCGTCCACGCGGGAAAGACGCGCCCGCGGACCGCTGCGCCTCATCAGCCGGGCTTCCAGGCGCGCCAGGCGAACCTGCACTCTGCGTGTCCGCGAGTCCTGTCCAGTGCTGTCCAGGGTGTCCGGGTCGACGCTCAGCGCGGCGGGCGGCAAGGCCAGCACGCGGCGTCGCAGGGGCGGCGAAAGTTCGTGATACAAGCGACGAAGGGTGTGTTCGCGGGTCAGCGGGGATTCCAGGGTGCGCAGCTGTGTGCCCAGTTCCTGCAGCAGGGTGGACCGCTCCTGCAGTCCTTTTCCCCGGGCGTCTTCCGGACAGGCGCGAATGGCGGCGATCTCCTGCGCCTGCCGTCCCAGTTCGGAGCTCAGGTTCTCGCGGGCCCGGCCCAGAAAGAGGCGCGCCGCCAGACGCAGCTCCCCGGCCATTTCCTGGCAGAGCCTCAGCAGCTCCTGCCGGTCCAGGCTGCCCGGCGGCGGGGGATGTTCGCGGTCGCTCACTGGGCGCTTTCTGGTCGCAGGACCAGCTCCACCGGGCAGTGGTCGCTGCCTGTGACCTGGTCGAGGATCCCGGCGCTTTCCAGGCGCGGCAGCAGTTCTCTGCCGATGAAGAAATAGTCCAGTCTCCAGCCCACGTTGCGCTGCCGCGCGCCGCTGCGGAAGGACCACCAGGAATAGCGGCCGCTTTCTTCCGGATGCGTGTGACGGAAAGTGTCCACCATGCCGGGCCCCTTCCTGCCCTCGAGAAAGCCGTCGACCCAGGCGCATTCCTGGGGCAGGAAGCCGCTGTTCTTGCGATTGGCCGCCGGCCGGGCCAGGTCGATCTCCCTGTGCGATGTGTTGAGATCTCCGCAGACGACCACCGCCTCGCCCTGCTTCTGCAGGCGCTCGACCAGGACCTGGAAATCGGCATAGAAGTCCATCTTGTACTGCAGCCGCTCCTCGCCGCTGGTCCCGTTGGGGAAATAGATGTTGAAGAGCACGACGCCGTCAATGCGTGTCACCGTGACACGGCCTTCCGTGTCCCATTTCTTCATTTTCGCGTCCAGCGGAGCGAAGCCCTCGAAACTTTCGTGCTCCAGCCCGCGGACCAGGGTCGCCGTGCCGCTGTAGCCGGCCCGCTGGGTCTGGCTCCAGCAGCCCGCGTATCCCAGGTCGGCAAAGGCCTGGACAGCCTCGGCGGGAATCTGCTTCTCGAAGATGCGTGTCTCCTGCAGGCAGAGCACATCCGGCCGGTCTTCGGCCAGCCAGTCGAGGAAACCCTTTTTCAGCGCGCTGCGCAGGCCGTTGATGTTCCAGGAAACCAGTCGCATTCCTGCACCTTCCCTTCGATCGCCGCCGATGACTCGGCAGTCATCCATGTCTCACACTGCTTCCGGGATCATTCGGGTCGAGGCCCGCGCTCGCCGCGCACCTCGGCGCCTCTGCGTCTCCGCGCGAGAACCCCACCGATCAACGGCCTAGATCCGTTCCGGCGTCGCAATGCCCAGCAGTTCCAGTCCTTGTTCCAGGGTCGCGCCGACGGCGGCGGCCAGGGCCACGCGCTGCTGCGCCAGGGCGGGATCCTCGACACGGTCGAAAACCGAGTGCGCGCTGAAGAAACTGGAAAAGGCCCGCGCCAGGTCGTAGATCCTTCCGGCCAGCCGGGCAGGATTGCGCTGCTCGGCGGCAAGCAGCACCTGCCGCGGCCAGAAGGCCAGCAGTTTGAGCAGCTCGATCTCCTCCGCCTCTCCCAGGGCGCCGAAATCGCCGCAGGCGGCGGGATCCAGGCCGCTCTTGCGCACCAGGCTGCGTATACGGGCCAGCGCGTACTGCAGGTAGGGGCCTGTGTCACCGGTCAGCTCGATGCTCTTCTGCGGATCATAGAGCATGTCCAGCCTGGGATTGACCTTGAGCACGTAGTATTTCAGGGCTCCATCCGCCAGGGCGGCGGCAACCTCCGCCTTCTTCGATTCCTCGAAGTCGCTGCGGCGCTCGCTCTCGTTCATCACCCGCAGGCAGCTGGAATGCAGCTCGTCGAGCAGGTCGTCCGCATCGACAACCAGCCCTTCGCGGCTCTTCATTTTGCCCGTGGTGAGGTTGACCATGCCGTAGGACAAGTGATACAGCTTCTCCGCCCAGGCGTGGCCCAGTTTTCCCAGAATGGTGAAGAGCACCTTGAAATGATGCTCCTGCTCGCTGCCGACCACATAGATCATCTCATCGAAGGGAATCTCGCGATGCCGCTCGACGGCGGTCCCCAGGTCCTGGGTCATGTAGATCGTCGTGCCGTCGCTGCGCAGGAGCACCTTGGGATCCAGCTTCAGCTCGGGCAGCGGACACTGCACGGCGCCGCTCTCGTGGCGCTCGAAAATGCCACGGGCCAGGCCGTCCTCGACCAGGTCGCGCCCCAGCAGGTAGGTATTGCTTTCGTAATACACCTTGTCGAAGGTGACTCCCATGCGCCGGTAGGTCTCGTCGAAGCCGGCGAAGACCCAGCCGTTCATCGTGCTCCACAAGGAGCGGATCTCCGGGTCTTCCTTCTCCCAGCGGACCAGCATGGCACGCGTATCGGCCAGCAGACCGCTTGCCTGCTCGAAGGCCGCGCTTCGCCGCTGTTCCTCTTCTGGCGTGCCCTTTTCGCCGTATCCGTTGGCGGCGCGCCAGGCCTGTTCCTCCTCGGCAAGCTTCTTCGCGAAGAGAACATAATAGCGGCCGACCAGGTGATCGCCCTTCAGCCCGCTGCTCTGCGGCGTCTCACCCTCGCCCCAGCGCTGCCAGGCGAGCATGCTCTTGCAGATGTGGATGCCGCGGTCGTTGATCAGGTTGACCTTTGTCACACGGTGTCCGACAGCCGCCAGCAGGCGGGCCAGGCTCTGGCCGAGCACATTGTTGCGCACATGCCCCAGGTGCTGGGGCTTGTTGGTGTTGGGGCAGCTGAACTCGACGACCACATGCCGCCGCTCTTCGTCGGGCAACAGGCCTTCCCCGGCATCGCCCTTCAGCCGTGACGGCAGGACCTCCGCGAACCAGTCTGCCGGACGCAGGCGCAAGTTGAGGTAGGGGCCCGCCGCCTCCGCGGAAGCAACACGCGGATCATCGACCAGCAGCTCGGCGATCCGCGCCGCGATCTGCCGGGGTGCACGGCGGCAGGTCTTCGCCAGGGGAAAACAGGGCATGCTGAGGTGCCCCATGGCCGCTTCCGGCGGCAAGTCGAAATCGGGGGCCTTGGCCTCCGGGTTGCCGAACTCGGAAACGACGATCTCCGTGATCCGCGTGTGCAGCTCCTGCATCAGACTCATGGTGCGGGGGACCTCCAGTTGCTGTTCTGCCGCAGGCCCTCGTAGATGGCAATGGCGGCGCTGTTGGCCAGGTTGAGGCTTCTCGTGCCGCCAGGCATGGGAATGCGCAGGGCCTGGTCGGGGAACTGCCTGAGCAGGTCCTCCGGCAGGCCGCGGCTTTCCGGTCCGAAGACCAGGTAGTCCCCTTCCCGGAAACGATGCTCGGTGTAGACGCGGCGGGCCTTGGTGCTGAAGAAGAAGAAGCGCTCCTCTCCGGCGCGGTCCATGAGCGCCTCCAGGCTCTCTTCCACGCGAAAGCTGCTGCGTTCGAAGTAGTCGAGACCGGCGCGCTTCATGCGGGCGTCGTCCAGGGCAAAGCCCAGGGGCGGCACCAGGTGCAGGCTGCACGCGGTGCAGGCGCAGAGGCGGATCAGGTTTCCGCTGTTCTGCGGAATCTCGGGCTGGTAAAGGACCAGGTGGAACATCTGTGCGTGAAGGCCTTTTCTGGATTCGCTGTCTTGAAAATACAATCCCGGCAGAGGAATTCCGCCTGCGGCAGGCAGCGGATCCTTGTCGCGCCATGAATGCACAGGAACTCTACGCCCGGCTGACAGTATGTTGTAGAGGACGGAACAGGATTCCGCCACCTCTAAGGGAAGGACCGCCTCCATGCGCACCCTCTGGAAGACCCTGGCCCTGCTGCTGCTGGCCGCGGCGGCCCTGGCCAGCACCCGCGGCCGCGAGGCCAGCCTGCGCCTCTTCACCGACTTCAGCGAACTGGAAGCCGGAGAACGCTACAGCATCCACCTGGAAAGCCAGGCCCGGGGCTATGTCTACCTCTACAGCCTGGATCCCCGCGGAACGGTCCGCCTGCTCTACCCGCTGCGCGAGGAGGACGGACGGGGCGAGGTCGAGGCCGGGCAATCCTTCAGCGTCGAACCGGTGATCGCCGGCCGCCTGCCGGGGCGCGAAACGCTGGTGGCCGTCCATACCCGGGAATACCGGCGCATCAAGGCCAGCCGGCACGAATTCCTGGCGCCGGATCCGGAGGACCTGGAAGACATCCACTACCGCCTGACCCGTCGGGACAAGGAACTGGACGACTATGCGAGCTGGACGCTGAGCATCGATGGCCCTCCCCAGCTCGAAGAGAGCACGGAAGAGGAAAGCCTGCGGCCCGGCATCCTCGTGCACAGCGTGCACTACGACTATTTCTGCGGCTACTGCGACTGCTGGCATCCGACCTGCAACCTCAACCACTGCTGGTGCGATCACCGGGTGCTGCACTACTACCACGGCCATTACCACTACGGCCACTGTTTCGGCTGGGGAGCGCGCCACTGGTGGTGGCAGCCTCCGGTGGTCTATGTCTACATCGACGGTGGCAGCCGCTGGGACTACGATACCCGGGAGTACCGCGAGAAGCCTGTCTGGAGGCGGCACCGCCATTACAGCCGCGAATGGCGCGAAGAGCAGTTGCCGGAGGCGGGCGGCCTGCTGGCTACCTGGCGCGGCACCGACCGCCCGCGCGTGGAGTATGAAGCGCCCGAGCTGCGCAAGGCCCTGCGGGAGATGCGCGCCGACAAGCCCGCGGCCCCGCGCGGCAAGCGGACCTGGACCACGCGGCCCTCGATCGGATCCCGGGGCTATTCGGACACACCGGAACTGAGACCCTCATCGCCCGATGCGAAAGGCACTTCTCCGCCGGCAACGCGCAAGCCCTCTGTCACACGGGAACGAGCGAAGCCGACTCCGCAACCGCCCTCCCTGGCGCCTGCCCCGAAGAAGGAACCACCGAAGAAGGCCGAACCGCGCAAGAGCCGCAAGAAGCCCGCTGTCCAGCAGGACAGCGACAAGAAGAAACGCTAGCCGGAGCAAGGAAAGGCGGGGAATGGACGTCCAGACGGGTATTCTGTGTTACATCAGCATCGGCGGGGTGTCCGCGCTGCGCAGGACCTGGACTCTTCGCGAGGAAATTTCCGGCATGCTGGGGATGCATCCCGCCCTGCCCCTGGCGCTGCTGGCAGGCATGGTGCTGCATGTCCTGCTCTGGCTTCCGGCGCTGGCCGCGCGGGGCGCGGAAGCCCTGTTCCACGGCAAGGGCGACTCCTCCGAAGAGTGAATCACAGGGCCACCCAGGGGACTTGAACCCCCAACCTACGGTTTACAAACTTCCTCCTCGTAGTATTTCATTCAATGGCTTATGATACTGTTGGTATGTTAATTCGATACTTGAGCCATGATTGCATGTAGCTGTTTTGGATTTGCAGCACGACACAGTATGCCGCTGCACAAATAATGGGGAATACAAGGGGAATGACTATTTGAACAAATAATACATTCAATCTGTCCCTAGACACTAATCTTTCACTCACTGCTGTCCCACAGTTTGAGACGAAAATGCCCGAATCTCTGGCTTTTGTAGTACATTGCAAGTGCTAACAAAACAAGTACAGCAAAGGAGATCCGGGCATTGGCTTACCAACATACAG
>JAUIFJ010000040.1 GCA_030429345.1 bacterium
AGAAGTACCCGCTCTTCGAATCCGAATTCCAGTACAGCGCCGAGCTGGACAAGAAGACCGGACGGATCACGGTCGTGACGCACACGCCGCGCCCGGCGGTGGAGAACAATCCCGAAGAGCCGTCCAACCCGCCCGGGGAAGTGGATTCCGACCCGGCAGTCGCCCAGCCCCGGGCGGGGGAACCGGCCTCCGAAGAGGAACAGGAATCCAGCCCGGAGGGAGGTGATGCACTTGAAGATGAAGTGACCAATGGCCAGGACGCCGGCGGCGACGAGGAAGGCACCCTCGACCCCTTCGGCGACTAGTCTTGACGGGCCCGGCAGCCTGAACCAAAACTTTCCGGGGGGGGAGGTGGAGGGACGGTTGCCGGGCCACATTTTGGAGCACCGATGAGATACAAGAACCGCGACTTGGCCGTCCGGATGAAAGAGCTGGGCGTCGCGCGCTCGGTGCAGAAGTGTCAGACCATCCTGACCCAAACCACGCAGGCCATGTTGGACCTGTTGGACGAGCTGGAAACACAGGACAGCCTGACACTCCTCAACCTGGGCCGCTTCCAATTGGTCGAACGTCGCAGGAGCAGATTCGCAGACTGGCATACACGCCTGGTCTTCTATCCCGCCGAGTCCGTGAAGCAGGGCCTGCGGGAACGGATCCCCCCCAGTCCGGAACGCCGCATGAATCCGAAGGAGGTGGCCGATGAGTAGCCCGCCCCGCTGGATCACGACCCTCTTCCGCTTGGGTGGCCTGTCCTTCCGGTTCAACCGGCGCTTTGTCCTCGATCGTCACACCTGGGTGCACTTGTTCGGCAGCCTGGGTCTCTGTGTGGGGATCGGACTGCTGGTCTACAAGTCGGGGGCGGGGAGGCCCGAGCTTCCAGCCGCTGGCTGGGCGCTCCTGCTGGGCCTGCTCTGGGAAGTGGGCGATGGCTTCAAACCCCTGTGGTACGAGCGGCCCTTCGGGGACTTGAGGGACCAGTTCCTGCGCGCCGATGGCTTCAGCTGGTCAGACCTGGTCGTCGACCTGGTGGGCGTCCTGATCGGCATGGTGGTCCTGCAGCAGCTGCTGGGACTGTAACACGAAGGGAAAGCACATGCACATGGATCACCAATACCGGGCACTCCGCCCGGGACCACTCAAGGCCTTCTGGCGGTGGATTACCAGCACGGACTGGAAGACCGCTGTGGACCTGGTGGTCGCGCGCATCAATCGCCTGCAGGGCGCTGTGGACGCAGCGGTAGAGGGACAGAACCAGCTTGCCCGTGATGCGGAACGCTACTGCGATCGCAGGATCAGGGAGGACTCGAAGGCGCAGGCGGCCACCACAAAGGCTGAAGTGCTGCGAATGGAGTTTCGGCTCAAGCGCCGCTTGGAACAGCAACTGCAGCAGCAGCTGAACCAGCGTGTGCCACGAGATCCGCTGATGAATCGACTGCACTACCTGCTCTCCAGGTCGGACCCGGCTGCCATCATGGTCTTCGCCGAGGACGTGGGCGCACCTGTGGAACTGATCGAGCAATGGGCGCAAGGCCGCTCAATCCCCAGCCAGCGCCATCGCCAGGAAATCGCCGGCTGGGTTTACGATGTGCGCAGCCCAAGCCCTGAGCAGCTGGCGGGCACGGCAGACATGGATTCCAGGGGAGATCCCCTGATCCTGAAACTGAAGAAACTGCTGGCCCAGCCCGGCAAGGTGGACAGCCGCGCGGCCGAGGAGCTGGGCGTCCATGTCCGCACCCTTTACAAATGGGCGGACAAGACTCAGAAGCCGGATCTGCGGAACCGGATGCGGATTGCCCAGCTGGTCTACGGTCTGGAGGCCCAGCACATCACGGACCTGCACCTGGAAGGCCTGGCATATCTGGAGTCTGGTTCGAAAGGCGGTGAGGCATGAGCGAACCGCGGGCGCGGCGCCAGCCGCTTTCTGAGCTGGACCACGAGGTCCTTCACCGCCTGTCACACAATGTTCGGCTGCTGATGCGGGAGTCTGATCCGCCTGCGGTGCCGGCGGCCGTGGCTCGCGCCGCGGGCATCAGCATGGGCAGCCTGCAGGGGATCCTGAAGCCCAGGGGCCAGATGCCGGGACTGCGAACCCTTCTGCGTCTGGTACAGCACTTCGATCTGGATGGCGTGGGTTGCCTGACGGACGGGCATCTGGGGCCGGTCACGGATGCTGCGCAGTAGGCAGGGGCAGGGGGACCCTGTTCCACCCCGCTTTGCCGGCGTCCCCTTCTACGGTGATCGAGAAGGCCTAAGGGCCCTGAACCGCAGGATCGATGCCCTGGCCTTCCAGGCAGAGCAGACAAGGCCCAAGCGTTGGCCACGTGGCAATGGCAGGGCCAGACGCACGATTCTTAAGCGGTTGGGTCTGGAGTTCCCCACCGGCTTGACAGCCGGCCAGGCCCTGCGCTGGCTCGAAACCCAGGACTGGAACAACTTCAAATGACACACATTGACCGAAAGGAAAGACCATGAGATTCACGCGCACTGTAACCGGCCTGGTGCCGCAGAAGGAGAAAATGTCTGAGACGGTTCTCAATGGCCTGGGCAGTTATGAAGGACTGCGACCCGTCAACAAAGTCTCGGAGGAGCTGCACAATCTGATCAAGTGCTGCATTCCCATGCCAGATGAAGACCTCTTTAAAGGTGAGAAGATGGTCAAGCGGCGGGTTCGCATCACCATCGAGGTTGAAAATGAATAAGAGTCGTTCTAGAAATCCCCGCATCAGATCTCCTGCTATCGCAATACTTATCAGTGGGTTAGGACAAGTATGCCCGGCTCAAAAGTGCGGTAAGAAACAGTGATGAATTTTCCTCAACATTTTTCCCATGGATTTGATTGTTCTTGGAAACGAAAGAAGAATGAATGTCTTTAGCCATAGGAGGTACCAAATGAATTCGCCCCCAAATACGAATGAGCCCAGTACATCGGTCAGCATCACAGAGAAGGGCAATCTTCGTGTCGACTTTGACAAACTCAAAGAATCTTCTAACTACAAGAAGATTTTAGAGGAAACTCGCAAAGTTGTAATACGTGAGAGTAAGCCCAAGTGACATGGCTGCTATTACTATTTCTTGTTCCTGGATATATCGTATCACGCCATCACCTTCCAGTAAAGTTTATAGCACGCCAAGAGACCGGACACACTCAATATTTTCGAATTGTAGAAATATCATTACGCCTTTTCCTAATTAACTCAGCCATCCTGTATCTGGCTTCAGTCACACCGGGATTTGGCTGGGCAATTGAGAAACTGATTGATTTTCTCAACTCACTGCCAATACTTCGTGAGATGATTCCAGAAGCAAGGCAAGATTCATTCGGATATTTGTCGCTGAATTTCTTGTTATCATACTGTTACGCGTATGACATGAAATACAGTGCTTCTAGGGCCGATCGAAATACAACAGTTAAGCACTATGAAAGCGCACTTGAGGACAATGAGTTTGAGAATTTACTCCTCCAGGCCGCAAAAAGGGGACTTCCAGTCAGCATTACCCTTAAGAATGACAAGACCTACATTGGATTAGTGCAGCGAACTAACTTCCACAGCGTTGAAAGGAAGCACCTTGCACTACTCCCGCTATTGAGTGGATATCGAGACCCGGAGAAAAAGACACTGGAGCTAACCACTAGATATACAGATATTTATGACAGACTTTCATGCATGAAAGAGCCGGATGTGTCAGAGAAGGATTTCAAGATGGTGTTTGCAATTGACGAGATCGTGAATGCCAATCTGTTTAGCCTACGAGTCTACAATATGCTGCATAGTGGCGGGCAGAGTACTGATGGAAAGTCCGCTTCATAGTCTTCGTGTAACAATAGGATAAAGCTTATCCTCACACACAAAGAGCAGCTTCGGCTGCTCTTTTTTTGACCTTTTTTCTCTGGGCCTGTCAGGATTCAGGAATTGCTCGCCGTGTTATTGGGTAGACACCCCGAATTGGAGGACTACCTGGTGACCGATGTACAGACCATCCTGAACGAGCTGGACGAGGGCCTTGCCGCCCATGGGGGCGGGCGCCACCGCCCGGGAGACCTGCGGCTGATGATGACCCGCAAGGGCCGCGATACTCTGGTCCAGGCCGTTCTGGATGCCCACGGGACGCACAGACTTATCCTCAAAGACGAAAGCTATCGCGGGGTCCGGATCGAACAGTATCCCGGTCTGGAAGGCGGCGCCGACTGGTGCCTGGTGGTCAGGCATCCTGCGCAGTTCAAGTTGTCACACGCCGTGACGGGCGAACTGCAGCAGCGACACCTGCCGGCCGGCGCGATCCTCGCCCGGGGGACAGTCCGGCAATGAAGGGCAGCCCCTCCCATCCGATCCCGCGCCTGTTTTCCACCAGGCCCATGAATCCGGCCGACGAGCTGGAAGACCTGTACGCCGTGATCCGCGAGCTGGTCGAGAACCGCACGCTCTTTGGCCTGCGGTACGGTTCCTCCGGCTGGCACGCCCTGTGGCGGATCCTGAATGCCAGGGCAGAGCGGTTGAACGCCCAGGGAGTGGATGCGCCACTCACGACTACACCTGCCCTTGAGGTGCAGGAGCAGCGCGTCTGCACCATCCCGATAGCCCTGCCGGATCAGCATGATCTGGCCGTCGGGGCAGCAGGTCCTACCTGGAATCAATTCCTGCGCGACCTGATCGAATGGGCGGAGCCGGATCCGGAGTCCCTGCCACACACCCAGGTCTGCAGCCTGCATCCCGAACTGCCGTGGCCGCATTACGGGTGCCAGGGCGGGCACGGGATCCGCCCGCCACACAGACCCGCCGATGGCCAGAGTCCGCCGCATGAAATCCACCTGGTGATCAAGCTGAAGAATTCTGCCGGAAGGGAGTCATTGTGAGACAACTGACTGGGCTTCTGATGGTCGCCGGAGCTGTATTGAGTGGCGGCAGGAAATCCTTGCCTATGCCCTTCAATCGAACTCCCGGCGTTCGCCAGCGTACAGCCACCGACAGACGAGTATCTCGATCGAAGAGCTCTCGCCGCCAGATGATCAAGAAATCACGTAGACGTAATCGCAAATAGCACGTGGAGAAACGGATGCAGAACCAGCTGAAGAACCCGAAGAAACTGAAGCGCCTTTACCGCCAGGCAGGCCAGCAGGGTGTGCGGATCATTGACCAGAAGGGCAAGCCAATTTCCCTGCGCGAGCTGATGGCCAGGCAGCGGGGCCGGCGGCCGGTGATCCGCGGTGGTCATAGCTACCCGGGGCACATGAAGGCCCTGCCGAACGAGCTGCTGCCCCCGAAGGTCCAGCTGCTGGTGGAGCAGGGAGCCAGGCTCCGTGACCAGCATGGTCAGGGAATGGTGAGTCGGAACTCTCCGTGTCCGTGTGGCACGGGACTCAGGTTTAAGCGCTGCTGCATGACCGGGCTGAAGCGATGAGCAATCTCAAGGCAATTGACCTGTTCGCCGGCGCCGGTGGATTCAGTGAAGGTGCTCGAATGGCCGGTGTCGAGGTCGTCTGGGCAGCCAACCACTGGCCGGCAGCCGTCGAGGCGCACCAGGCCAACCACCCGACGACCGAGCACAGTTGCCAGGACCTGCATCAGGCAGACTGGACCCAGGTCCCCGCGCATGACCTGCTGCTGGCCAGCCCCGCCTGCCAGGGACACAGCCGAGCCAGGGGCAAGGACAGGCCGCATCATGACGCCACACGGTCGACCGCCTGGGCTGTCGTATCCGCAGCCGAGTGCCACCGGCCGCCGGTCCTGCTGGTCGAGAATGTCCCCGAGTTCGCGAAGTGGCAGCTGTTCCCGGCATGGCGCCAGGCACTGGAAGCCCTGGGCTACAGCCTGATGCCCATGGTCGTCGACGCCGCGGATCACGGGGTGCCCCAGCATCGGCGCCGGCTCTTCATCGTCGGCACACCCAGTCGCTCACCGCTGAGTCTCAACCTGCCCAGCCGGAAGCACACAGCGGCCGCCACGATAGTGAACTTGTCTGGGGGTGACTGGTCCCCGGTTCGTCGCACAGGTCGCGCCGCAGCCACGCTCGCGCGCATTTCCCGCGGTCGACGCGATCACGGCCCGCGATTCCTTATCGGTTACTATGGGAATGAGCGCGGTGGACGAAGCCTCGAGCGCCCTATCGGCACACTGACTACCAGGGACCGCTGGGCCATCGTCGACGGTGACCGGATGCGGATGCTCCTTCCCGACGAAGTGCGCGCTGGAATGGGATTCCCCGAAGGCTACCAGCTGCCGGCCAACCGCAGACTCGCTGTGCACTTGCTGGGAAATGCCGTGTGCCCGCCCGTGGCGGCTGATATGATCCGGGCGATCAGGAAAGCGGTATGAGCGCCTACCAAAAGTTCCACGGCCAATGGGCCGCACATCTGCCGCATGGCGCGGATGATCCGGAGTCTTCTGTAGACATACGAGAGGCCGTGTTCGAGACCTACGATCTGGCCAACGGTCACGCGCAGCACGAGGCTTCGAAGGGCCCGCGACCCGGCTGGTGGGCCGTGATCGAAATGCGGCGCCGTCCAGCCAGGTCTGTGCTTCGGCAGGATCGCTGGGAGCCTGTACGCCACTGGGAGTCCGGCCAAGTAGTGTTGAAGATCAATCGACCCGACCAAGAAATTGCGAGGAACGCATGAGTGACAGCCAACCTGTAGCCGAGCAATTCAACCACAAAATCTACGTGCAGACCGGTGAATTCGAGGCCGGGCTGAGGGTGCAGCTGCAGGCCCTGCTGGCCCCGGCCGACCTCGAGTACCAGCTGGGACAGCGGATCCTGGTGCGCGAAATCTGTGGAAGCGAGATCACAGACAGGGCCTTTAGCGCATGCATCACGCACATCGTGCCTGACGGCACAAAAGGCCTAGCCGAGGGCTGGGTCCTGCTGGGTTTGAGCAGCACCAGGTGTGGCACACGGGCAAACGGGAAGTAGAATCCGAATGAACAAGAAACTGAAACCAGGCCCCTGCCTGGAATACAGCCAGCTGGTCCGCCAGCTGGAGGAAGCGAAGCAGCAGATGCTTCAGTGGCGATCGCGCGCACGCCTGGCGGAGAAGAGAATCAAGCAGCTCACGGACTCGAATGCCACACGCCGCTTTCCGTGGAACACATGCGGTGCCAGCCGTCATGCCCAGATGATCGGGGACGGGCTGTTGGAAGGCCACCTGGTCATTGATGGCCATGACAGTGTGCACATCGGCCAGTCGATCCACACAACCGTCCGCTGCCTGTTCGCCGCGCGCGATCGCCTGAAGGCCATTGAGGATGCCCAGAACTTCGTTGACAACGCGGCGGCTGGTCTGAAACTGGCCAGCACCCCGGAGCAGATCCAGCATTCACAGCGGGACCTGCGGGAAGCGGAGGCCAGGCTGCTCAGCCTGACGACCCGTGCGAGCGACGCGGGGTACGCTCCTTTCAAGACGGCGCGCGAGGAGCAGAAGCGGTCATGAGCACCATTTCCCCGGCCATGCCTGAGCGCACCTACTGGCGCTGCAGGCACTGCCTGCTGCCCTTCGTGCTGCTGAATCCGCAAGCGATCCCTTCGGGCGGCACCTGCGGCTGCTGCGGCAGCCAGTCCTTCGACTATATGGGCAAGGTCCAGGTCATCAAGCAGAAGCCTGGAAATCTGGCCCAAGGCTGCAGGTGCAATGAATCGTGTGCCAAGGCGCAAGGACCACGCTGCACCTGCGCCTGCGGCGGGTTGCATCACGGAACGGGCATGGACGCCCGGTTTCAGCACGACACGGCAAGCTGCACGCGCATTCTGATTCCTGCCGCACCCAAGACCCAGTTGCGCGCCAAGGACCGGGCCATCGAATGGCGGGCGGCACTGCAGGCCGCGCAGAAAGGCGTGGATTCCTGGATGGCGGGGCAGTCTGGACTCGCGACCGACGACCGCGATTTCTACAAGCAGCTGCAACTGGAAAACATGCTGAACCTGGCACAGAAGGCTCGGCAGCACGAACCGCGCATGCAGATCCTGCAGGACCTGCAGCAGCTGCTGAATCAGGAGAGCACAAAGTGAACTACGAAGACGTCCAGCCTGGCCAGCGTGTCCGCTACCACCCGATCATGGGCGGCCCACACGACGGCCAAGTCTATACCGTGACACACAAGAACCTGTTGAACGGCGCCCGGCCTGTCGCCTGGCTGGAAGGAAAATCCGGCTGCGTGTCCGTCCACGCCCTTTCCAGGTTCGGCTTTGGGCCCGCCAAGGTGGATTGCAGTCCCCAGGTCTGCCGCGGGTATCATGAAGTCCAACGAAGAGGCCAAGGGGCATGAACCAGTATGCAGCCGGGACCGACAAGCAGTTGTGATCGGAGCGCACGATGGAGTACGATCAGATCCAGGCCGGCATGTCCGTCAGGTATCACAACATCATCGGATGTCCCCACGATGGGAAGGTCTGGACCGTGGTATCCAAGCGTGTGCTACGCGGCCGTCCCATGGTCTGGCTTGAGGGCAAGTCTGGTGGGGTCTCTATTCACAACATCACGCACGTATCGACCGACGTGGCCGACGCGACTGGAGTAGACGAACAGGAGACCCAGGTGGCAAAGAGGCGGAAAGCAGCGGCTGAAGGTCCCAAGGGCAAGGGAAGGGAGCGTGCGGCTGTCCAGGCGGACAAGCAGGTCACGGAAAGCAAGGATCCGCCGGCACAGAAAGAGGAGAGCCGCAGGCCACAGGAACCAAAGGCCGTACAGCCTGCCAAGCAGGAGGATCCGCCCGCTGCAACTACAGCAGAAGAGCCTGCGCAGCCGATGCAGGATCTGCCGGCAAAGACTCAGGAGAAGGGGCAAGGGGCCCAGAAGTCGGAGGAGCAGGTGGATAGCGCCACGCAACCACCTCGCCCCATTCGCCTGGGATTCCGATGCGCCAACTGCGGATCGGAGATGAGGGTTGAGCTGCAGCAACATCCGGATCACGGCCCTCACTTCCGCATCGAGCCCTGCACCCCGTGTTACGAGAAGGACTTCGGGCCGGCCATGCGATTCCGCAAAGGGGTGCTGAACCTGCTTTTCGAAAACCTTCCGGCATTGGATAAATCCAGCGGACAGAAAGAGGTGGGAGCATGAGCCGCAGCCGGATCCAGGAAGTAGAGCGCTGGCAGCAGTATCCGAATGGCAGGGTGTACTACAGGCACTACTTCAGCCTGTCCATCAAGTGCAATGGACGGAACCACACCTACACGCGCTCGATCACCAGGTATGGGCGCCGGCGGGCCCTGCGCGAACTCCGGGAGCTTGAAAAGCAGATCATGGGCCAACGCAGAATGAAAGGATGGAGAACATGAAGGATCAGATGGCGAAGCCAGCAATGCAGGTCTTCGAAGTGGGCGATGCCGTCAAGTGGACGTCTACTTCCAATGGATCCACGATCGAAAAACGGGGCAAGGTGATCCAGGTGATCGAACCCAGGGCCAATCCCCACAAACAGTTTGACCAGCTGGAACGCCAGGGCTACCGGTCCATGTGGGGTGGCGGGTGTCCGCGCGATCATCGCTCCTACATCGTGGCCGTAGGACAGGGAGAAGGGAAAGCCATCCTCATCTACTGGCCGCGTGTACGAGCCCTTGTGCACGCTGCGCCCGGTGAACAAGTGTGCCCGCATTGCGGCGGCCAGCTCAAGGGAAAGCGGGTCAGTCAGGCGGAACGGCTGATGGGCAGCGAAGTCATGATCGAGGCCCTGGAACACGCTGGCCAGTACGCCACTTCCGACGAGGCGCATGATTTCTATCGCAAGGCCATCCCGTTGGCCAGGCGGCTGAACAGGGAATTGGAATCCAGCGGGAAAGGAACTGCAGGATGAGCAAGACACCACTGTGCCCCAACTGCAAAGGCGCACATGCCGACGGGATGGAGATCAAATTCGACTGGATCGTCCACAAATACAAAGTCCGAGAACCGGAGAATCCGTGGCTCGACTTTCAGCACGATGACGACCGTGGAGATTCGACTTCCGTGTGGACGTGCTCGAACTGCGGAAATGAGTGGCCAGTACTCGACGAAGACGGTTGGGATTTGTGCGACGACCCACCGACCTACATCGGAGAAGAGGATGCCGACCATGAGTGACACGCTAGGGCAGGGCAAGCCGTTGTATGTACTGCTAGCGCGCGATGCCGACATGCTGACAATCTGGAATGAGGGCTGTGCGGAATACTTCCCCTTCACCAGCTACAGCAGGAAGCCACTGCCCCTCGAACAGGGAGTTCTGGTCAGGGGCCTCTACGACCCTGCGACCGAGCAGGTCTGGACGCGGGAACAGCTTGATAGGCTGATCTGCCTCGTAGAAGAGAATTCGGAGTCCATGATCGCCTTCAAGGACAATGATGAGCTGATCACCCTGGCGCAGAAGGGTGACGCATGAATCACGACAACAAGGGCGGCTGGGTGGCACAAAACAGCACTCAGATGGACGCACTGAGGGATGAACAGCGGTGGGTGCGCGCAGTAGAGCACGGCGAACGATTCACAACGCTCACAGAGTTCACAATGTCGCACCTGGAGGCTATCGACATTCCCAGGAGAGATACCGTCAAAGTCTTTCCCATCTGCCGCACCGATCGCGGCGAATCCATCCTCATGCCGGACCAGGTCGCTGTGAGCCGGGAGTGGCTGCGACGGATCGGCGGCATCCTGCGCGAGGCGTTCCAGGCGGGGATTTCGACGGGCGTCGAGATGCACGAGATCAAGCGCATGCTCACCAGCCCCACCGCCAACCAGCCGAACAATAAGGATCCAGAATGCCACACCTAAGCACTACGCCTAACGGAACGCCGGTCGATCTGGACACGGCACGGGGCCAGTACGAGTATGTCGGCGAGTTCCTTGTGTCACACGGCGCACCTTCGACTACGCTCAGCTTGTTGGAGAAACTCTACACCGCAGCCAAACCCGAGCCGGGGCAGGTCGCGGTGAGCCGGGAGCAGCTTGCAAGATGGCTTCGACTTCTGCATGAGGGGGCAATGGAAGACATCCAAGATCCCGAGGAATTTGATTTCGCGCAAGAAGAAATCGAATCAATCCTTGACACCAGCCCCGGCGCCGACCAGCCGGTCGACGGGGTAGACATCTGCGGTCACGATTCGCGCTACCCAGACATGGACAACCAGCCGACTGACGATGAAGATACCTACCCGCCAAATAGCACACAGATCAAAGACATCGGGGGGTGTGATGTTTAACCACAACGGCAGCGGCAGCGATCCGGCGCGGGAAGGGGGCGGGGGTGCCACGTAACATGAGCTTCAGTCTGACCACGCCGCAGTTCCTAAACCGGACGAAGACTGTCACACGCCGACTTGGTTGGACTTTCCTGAAGCCGGGTGATCTGGTGATGGGCGTAGAGAAGGGTATGGGCCTAAAGCGGGGCGAGAAGGTCAAGAGGCTGGGCCTTATCCGCATCGTCGACGTGAACCTGGAGCCCCTCTGCTGTATTACCAAGGAAGACGTCCGCCGCGAGGGCTTCACAAAACCCATTCACACGATACCCTACTTCATCGAGATGTTCTGCCGCGCAAACAGATGCCACGCTCGGACAGAGGTCACACGAATCGAATTCGAATATCTGGAGACCCCCAATGCAGAGGACTGAAGATACCGTGCCGTCATGCCAAGATCTGCGTGATGCTATTGCACGAACTGTGAACACACTGAACTTGGGGATGAAGCCGACAGCAGATGAAGTCAGCGAACTGCTTCGACTGGCCAATGCGAAGACCCAGGAGGAAAAGCAGCTGGAGATGATCGGCACGGAAGCCGCGCGAATCATAGAACTGCAGGATCAAGGGAAAGACCCTGACGAAGATCGGTTGTGGGAAATGCTGCTATGAATCACGCACACAAGCTAGCCGCTGAAAAACGCAGGACAAACCGCATAAGATTATCAGCCAAGCGGGTCATCGAATCCTTGTTTTTGAAACGAATGCTTAAAGCGATGCAGCATTACTCCAGCACTGCGGGTCTTGATCAGTTCAAACGGTATATGCCCCATAGGCAGGGTGAAGTATGAATCACAAAATCGAACTCAGCACGGAGACGCTACGGCTATGCAAGAATGCTTGCCGTAGACGGGCGGTTCAGGTTCGTGAACTGGGGGCCAATACTCTTGCCGATGTGTATAAGTCAGCCGCCGACGAAATCGACGCCCTCCTCAACCTACGAGCAAAAGAAACGTGCTGTGATCGCCCCAGCCTCGATACCCAGTGCATTACAGCCGGGACTGTGAGTGCCTGTAAAAGCTGTGGGAAAGTACACGGCATTTGTGCGCACTACGTCATACACGGGAAGGTCGTCCATGTGGAACACAACACATCTGAGGTAGCGAGATGAGCAAGATTTTCAAGAACGATTCCCTGCTGCCGTGTCCGCACTGTGGATCAGAGAGGATGCTTGGGGATGATGCCGGGAATCCAACAGATATCCCTGCATCGTGGTTCGTACTGTGCTGTGACCGGGAGCTTCCATGTGGTGCATGTTGGCCCTGGGCGGACACGAAGAAAAAGGCCATCGGAATCGCCAACCGGGGATGTTGGCGCGACATCAAGCAAGACGGTTATCCCAGGCAGAATGGCGAGCTGCAAGAATTCATCGTCCAGTTGTGCGAAGGCACGATCGTTGTCGCCCAGTTCTACCCAGAGCAGCAGGGTGACACGTTCTCCCATTGGGGGTACTGCGGGAAGAAAGGCTCACACATTCTCTACGACTACGGTGAAGATGCCGTGGCCTGGATGCCCCTGCCGCCGGTTGTCAAGAAAGTGACCAAGTGATGTCGTACAGCAAGCCAATGAAACTTTGCCGCCATGCCCGCAAAACCGGGGTCAAAGGCATCCACTCCCACAAGGGCAACAAGTGGTACCGGAAGTGCACGACCAAGAGGGAACGGCGCCGCGCGCACCGCGATCCCCAGTGCGAACCACAGTATCGCCGTTTCTGGGGGTACGAATGATGCACAAGCCTGCCCCTGCATCCGAAGACTCAACGCGCATCACACCCGGTGAATGGGTCTGGGCGGCCTGTGCGGCAATCTTGGTGGCAGTAGTCGTGGCATCCGCAATCTACGTTTGCACTCAAGTTTGGAGCTAGGAAATGGAACAAGAGATGAATGCCATGTACTTCGTGCAAGATGTCCTGATCAGCGTGCTCATTATGATCGCGGTTGTGTTTCTCCTCGCAATGATCAGGGCAATCCAAACCATTTTGAAAATTCACGGACTAAGGAAAACGGATGTCGTCTTTGGTACGACAATCGGTCTACTTTTCTTTGCCACGGGATCATACGGATTGTATTACGGAATCTTGGGGAATGAACTCGATCCAATGGTGCTTGGAATCTTCTTGCTCTGTGGTTCGCTCTTCATCAGCAGCGGTATTGGCGATCATCGTCGCCTGGAGAAACTAGCGCCTGCATCCAAGCCAATGCTTGGCCGGGGCAAGCGGAGCAAGCCCACTACCCCCAGGCCTGATCCGCCGGCAGGCGAAGCCGAATGTGACGCAGCCCCATCACAGAATAAGCCTCTTGCCCCATGCGAATGTGATGGCCCGGTGCCCCGCGCGGATTCAAATCCAGATGACCGCTTCCCCACCTGTGGGAACTGTGGTTTCCGGATTGTCACAGCCGACCTGGTGGCAGATGCCATCCACAGCTGCCCCCACGTCGACGATTTCATCGACGACCCGGATACCGATCCCCATGCCAGCCTGTTCTTCCTGCTCTTCCGACTGCCCGAGAGCCTGAAGCTCAAACTGGGTCCCTGGCTGAAGGTCCTGGACCTCCGCCTGTACTGCAGTTGGCGCGGCAAGCGCTACAGGGTCACCGGCTGCTCACGCCTGGGCGAAATCTGGCTATCCAAGGACCTGGATTACGGCGGACCCGGCTATGGTCACAGAGTAGAGATCAGCGAACTGTCCGACTGGTCGGACCAAGCGTAGGAAGCGTGATGAGCAAATCGAAAATCGAATGGACCGAGCGGGTTTGGAATCCCGTGACCGGCTGCACCAAGGTGAGCCAGGGTTGCAAGAACTGCTATGCCGAGCGGATGGCCAAGAGATTGGCAGGGCGCTGCGGGTATCCTGCAGACGAGCCCTTCCGTGTGACACTCCATCCCGATCGGCTAGGCCAGCCCCTGCATTGGAAGAAGCCCAGCCGCATCTTCGTCAACAGCATGAGCGACCTGTTCCACCAGGATGTGCCGGATGAATTTATCGAACGAGTATGGGCCGAGATGTACTCCAATGCGCAGCACACTTTTCAGGTCCTCACGAAGCGGCCCGAGCGAATGCTGCACTGGTATCGCCACAGCATCCGTGCAAGCATGTCGCTGGAATTTCCCCCGGGAAATATCTGGCTCGGCGTGTCTGCCGAGAACCAGGAGACTGCGGACCAGCGGATTCCCCTGCTGCTCCAGACCCCGGCGGCCGTGCGCTTCGTTTCGTGTGAGCCGCTGCTGGGGCCCGTGGATCTCTGTGAATGGTTGTGCTGCACAGCCTGTGCAGATACTTGCGGTGGCACCCGCAAGCCTGCGGGATTGTCGGTCGTTGCGCACTGCAAGAACCCGCGACTGGACTGGGTGATTGCCGGCGGCGAGTCCGGTCCGGGTGCCAGACCCATGCACCCCGACTGGGCGAGAGGTCTGCGTGACCAGTGCGCCGCGGCCCGTGTGCCCTATTTCTTTAAACAATGGGGGGAATGGCGGCCACCCGCCGAGGGCGAGGAGTACAATACGATGAACAGTGGGCCGCGCCAGGCTAGACTTGTTGATCAGTGCGGGAACATTCACTGCACCCGGGAGGCATCCGGGCCTGACGCGGTGACGATGATTTGCGTAGGCAAGGTCGGGGCCGGCAACTGCCTCGACGACCGCCAGCACCTTGAGTTCCCGAGCACACGCAGCCGAGGCCGAGATGACTGAGGCACAGATGCTGGCAGCCCTGTACTCCAAATTCGCGTATAGCGGGACGCTCGCCCTCCTCAGCCACTTTACACCCAAGACCTGGTGGGAGTGCGACGCCCTGCGAATCACAAGCGCAGGCTACGCCATTGAGTACGAGCTCAAGATCTCGCGCAAGGACTATCTGGCTGATTTCCGGAAGTGCCGACGCGCCTGGTCCACCAGGACGATGGAGCAGAAGCACACGCTGCTGGCCCTGCGAACAGGCTGGCCCAGCCGTTTCTACTTCGTCATGCCCGCCGGCCTGGCCGACCAGGTTCAGATTCCAGAGCACGCGGGGCTGATCGCTGTCGGCGGGGCAGACGTTCCATACCTGCGGACCGTTCGACCTGCTCCCCAGCTGCATGATCGGCCGGCTGGCCCGCAGGTCATCCAGACCATGGGGCGCAACGGGCTGTACAGGCTGGCGAACCAGGTAATCGAGAGCGGAATGTAGAAGGAACGAAATGCCGGGAAAGGCTCGGCGTGTAGACCATGACACACAACCATATCCCCGAAGGAGTAACAGCATCATGAGTTGGAGAAATGAAATCGTCAAAGGCCTGGAGCGAAAATCGCTGTCTGCCCGCGCCCTGGCCAGGGGTGCCGGGCTGTCGACAAGTACCGTGCACGACATGCTGAACAAGCCGGGCTTCAGCCCCCAGATCAGCAGCCTGGAAGCCGTGTTCGAACAGCTGGATATCCGCATGTGCTACGAATCCGGACCCGATGTCCACACGGCCATGCAGACGTTCCTGGACGGGCGCGGCTGGACCGACGAGCTTTCGGCCAGGGAGTATTTGGCCATCGCCGCCTTCCTTTCCGAGACCGGCGTGGAGAACGGGCTGAAGGTCCTGCACATGATCACCGGGGTGGAGAAGCTGCGGACCTTCATCGCCAGCATGCATTGAGGTGTCAGATGAGCAGAGAAAGAATCATTCGGCAACTGAAATACGGCAAGCGCAAGGCCAGACTGAATGATGACGCGCTGCCAGCCCTGAAACACACGTCGAAAGGCTTTGTGTGCGATGAGGCCTATCTCGAAGAGCATGGACTTGTAGAAGTCGGTGGAAAACGGCGTGAGTACAATGTTCTCCGTGTGTACCTCAAGGAGGTCCCTAATGGAAGGTGAGCGCAAGCCAAAGCCATCAGATCTGATAACCGTGTGCGACAAGTGCCTGATGTCATCTTGTTGGCAAGGGATTCACATGTGCCAGCACTCACAGGCTGCTGGTACGGTCAGGAAGCGAAGGGATGAGCTACAGGCCCTGGGCCTTGAGCACCACTCGTATATGAAGACAGACCGTGAGCTGTGCCGTGCGTAGGGGCTGCAGATCTGAATGGCGAGCCGTCAAACGCTGCTGGAAGCAGCATCCTGGCCATCGTGTCGCCCTCGCCATGACGGGGCTCACATTCGTGGCCGGCACGGCCCGCCATGACGGGTCCTGCATTCTTGGGTTGCTAGCCGCCGGCACCATGGCCAGCGTTCTGTGGCTCGTCGTGGCATGGGCATCCTGGACGGGTAGAAGGTATCACCAAGGGAAAGGCGAGGATCAATGAAGTGGATTCAGCCCAGGGGCAGCCGGTTTGTCCACCTGTTCCACGGCCAGCGGGTCGGCCGGTTTGACCGCGGGGCCTGCGGCACCCTCTTCTGGCTGCGCAGCTGGCTGCCCGTGCGGCCGACTGAGCCTGTCACACCAGTATGCCCAGCATGCGCAGCCAGCACCAAGGAGGCGGCCGACGATCAGGCGTCCCCGCCACAGTAGACAGGGGCTGGCAAACCCGCCGCCTGCCCAAGAAACCGTGCCTTCCCCCCGCGAATCCCCAGGTCCCCCGGACAGGATCGATGTCCGTACCCATGTTCCGCGCCGGTTTACGGCCCGTATGGCCCTTTCGTCCGCCCCTGGTCCCTGGCTATCCGGTCCGCCGTCCAGCTTTGTTAGCACACCCAGATCGCAGCTGGTGAATAATCCGCCATCCATTTGCTGCCCTGGCTATCCCTTTTCGGAGACCCCTATGCACGATGACCAAAAGATGCAAGCGCAACCAGGGCCAGAAGCCCTTATGGGCTGTGCAATCCGCCTGTGGTACCAACGCAGGCCCTGCGGCTGGACCGAAGACCAGCACCTGGCAAATCCCGCGGTCAACACCCAGAACCAGGCAGAAAAGCAGCTGGCGAATACCGTGGCCAATTGGATTCGCAATCAGCAGCCTGATCCCCGCCCGGGCCTGGATCTAAGCCACCTGGTCGAACGGGCGGCCACATCTGTAGTTCCGGCCGTCTGCACCGCCCGGACTGTTCTCGAAGCCCTGCGGATTGCGCTAGGCCTCACAGTCCCCGAGTTGGCAGCCCGTCTGGGCCTCCGGCGCCGAAGTCTCAACCGCTGGTGCGCAGGACACGCAAAACCCATTGGCCAGGCACGCCACGTGCTCAACGGCTTCCTCGCAGACCATGGGCTGGGCATGGTTTACCCATTGCAGAAAAATGAAACACGGCCGGCTGGCCGAAGGAGCAAGAAGTGAATGACACTACGAACAGAGGGATCACAGACCCACAAATCAATGGAGTGAACACCATGTCCACAGTTGAAAATTCTGAATCGGCCGGGCAAAAGACACACACTGTCCAGGAAGCAGTTCTCTGCGCCGCCTACAAATGGTGGGAGGAGCTGCGGCCCCCAGGCTGGTCCATCCAGCAGCACTTGCAGCACCCGACGGTCAACACGACGAACGTATGGCAGCACTTCCTGGCAACCTCGGTCGCCCAGTGGGTTGCTGAAGACGCAGATTTTTCTGCCGGCGAGGAGGCATCAACATGAGCACCCATATCAGCAACGACGATCTGCTGCAGGAGCTTCTGGAGCAACGGATTGCCCGCCTGCACGACTTCATTCAAGTTGGCCTGCCGTGCATAAAAGCTGCCAACGGTCTGCAGGCCGGACACGTTCAACTCTTGCTGCCAATGACAAATCCCAAAAAGTATGGCGCGCCGAACGAGATTGGAGATCTGATCGATAAAATCGAAGACCTGGCGGATCTTGTGATGATCATGAAAGAGCAGATCCAGCAGGTGGCGAAGGCCGGGCAGTGTGTTTCAAAACACATCACACCCCGCATGCAGATGGATCCGCGCACCCTTCAATTGATTGCCAATTCAGACTTTCAGGCAGACATGAAAGCGGTCAACTTGCAGGCGGCAAAGCACATGGTTTGCCGGGCCATCGCAAGCACAACCACCTGGATTACAGGAAAACGATTTGCCAGGGAAGCGGGGGTCCCGCGATCGTGTGTTATTCGCTGGCGACGGGGGCAAAATCTGTCTTGCGCCAAAACCCGCAGAACCATCATGCTGGCGCTGATCCACCTCTATAGACTGCGTAATCTGGACATCCACACCATCACCGATTGGCCCTCATACTTCAGCGTCGAATGCCGAGCCGTGCTCTGCGCCTTGCCGCCCGAACTAGCCCCAACGGTCCAAATGGAACACGAAAGCAGCCCAACCAGAGGAGCAATGAAATGAACAACGACAACGGAAAGATCATCCGCATGGACCCTGCACAACAGACCGCTGATCTAGCTGCCCAGCTGCAGCAGATGCAAGAACAGTTCGACGAGAAATGGGGGGTCATGGTCGACCAGGTCCGGCAGCTGGAACGGGATCAGAAGCAGTTGCAGCCCCAGGTGGAACGGCTGCACGACCAGCTGGTAGATACTCGCCGCCGGGTCACCGACCTGGAAACCGGGCAGAAACCGCTGCTGGCACCCCTGCAGTCCACGCCTCGTCGACCGTCCGGTGTTCCCGGCCCTAGGGGAAAAGGAAGGCCATACAAGAACCGGGGATTCGAAAACGAAATCCTGGACTCCCCACTCCTCGATCGATTGCAGAATGCTATGGGCAGAACAGGCGTGAACGCCACCGAGCTGGCTGCCGTGCTCGGGGTTTCGCGCGGGGCAGCCAACAAATGGAGGCGGAGGCTGTCCGAGCCCAAAGGCCAGAACCTTGAGCGATTGATCGATTGGATTGTCCGCGTGGAGTCCGCATCCGATGAAATGATTCACACGATTAGACGAGAAGCACAGGCGGCCAAGGGCTAGGAAATCGGAGCGGCTAAGTGGATATATTTTTTTCTGAAAAACGCGATTCAATGCACATGCGGGGCCTAATTATGGTCCCTTAGACAATTATGGCGCAAAATTCGCCATAGCCAAATTGTCAATTCTGACGCTACTGGGGCCAATATTAGGCACTGCCTGTGCACCGTTTGAACGTTTTCAGAAAAAAATATATCCACTTAGCCACAAATATTGCGGGGAAATTTCTTTGCAAACCATTAAGAAACAATCGAGTGTCCATAAATATTGCTTTTATACGTTTCTGGGTGTAAGAACCCCATGGACTCTCTCTCTCATGAGAAAACGTCCAGAAAAAACCGGCCATAAAAACACCCGAATTATCTCATTTTTAAGAGAGAGTGTAAATGTGGACGCACTTATGGACACACCGTTGAAAACAGGGAGAGAGAGAAAACTGCTGCCCTTATAGGGTAGATCGCGAGAAAAATGGCCACTCGGCAATTTGAGCAGACATGGCAAAATAGTGGGCGATAACCTGCTATCCAGTCTGACAAGTCGAAGCGGCTTCGACAAGGGGGAATGGACGTGTCCCCGGCGAAGCCGGACTACCGCGGGCGAAGCCCGTGCATCTTCTGGCCAATCGCTCCTCTTTCCCCACGGCGCAGCGCGCGGCGCGCGCACCACGACCGACGAACTGAAACAGAACGAAAGGACCAACCATGTCACAGACCCAGACCCTGCAGCTGCCCAAGACACAGATGCTGGAGCCACTGCTGCCGAAGGGATACACACACCACAGGGAGTTCCATTCCCATTCGTCCATCGACCTCTTCTGCCACTGCCCACAGGCCTACAAGGCACGCTACATCGACCCCAAGCTGGGGATCGAACACCAGGTGGTCGAGAACCCCACGGGACCCCTGCCCCTGGGAACCCTGCTGCACCGGTGCCTGGAACTCACCACCCAGGAACTGTGGGCCGGCGGACACTCAGGCAGGGTGGTCAAGGAAGCACACCTGTACTATGACATGCTGAACCAGGCCTTTGCTGAAGACCCTGCTGCAGGTGCCCCCGTCCTGACAGAGGCACAGGAGATCCTGAAACACTGGCTGCCCACCGAGCTGGTGGACGCCCAATCCATCCGTGGACTCGAATGGCCTTTTCAGCTGATCCTGGAAGACCTGGAAGGCGATGTAGGGATCCGAGGCTACATCGATCGGCTGGAACACCGGGGCGATGACACCGTCCGCATCGTGGACTACAAGTCCAGCAGACTGCTCTTCACACACGACGAGCTGAGGAGGTCCAGGCAGGCAAGCATCTATGAGCTGGCCGTCCGGGACAGCACGGTCCTCAACGTCCATCCCGAGACCCCGGTGGACATCGAGTTCGTGATGCTACGCCACCCCGGAATCAACCAGCGAACCACCCGCAGTCCCGAGCAGCTGAACCAGGCTTTCACCGAAATCGTCGGCCTGGTCCGCAAGATCGAGTCCACCAGGGAATTCAGGCCACAGCTGAACAAGAACTGCGCGTACTGCGAACACCGGCACGCCTGCCCGCTGTGGCGTCAGATCATCGATCAGGGCCTGCCACAGGCGCAAATAGACCCCATGGACGTCACGGCCGTGGCAGAGGAATACGAGCGGATGAACAACGCAGCAAAAATCCTTTACCGCAGAAAGGAAGAGCTGGGGGACGTGATGCGCACCCACCTCATCGGCCAGGACCACATCCAGACCCGGAATCACATTTACCGGCTGTCCAAGACAACGGAGACCGAGTTCTTGGATCCACACCGCGTGATCCAGATCTTTGCCAAGGCGTTCAAGCAGCCCCAGGCACGGATCATGGCACGCATCGGTGCCATCCGCAAAGGCGAGTACGACACGCTGATGAAAGCCCTGGGCGGCCGGCTCGACCTGCAGGAACTGGCGAAGGTGAAGGCGGAGATGAAGACCCTGATGATCCAGAACCCGGCGCCCAAGCTGCAGGCGTACAAGGCTTCGGTGCCTGAATCACGCCCGGCAGGCAAGGTCAAGCGTGATCGACACACAAGATCATCACGGGGTCAGATCTAGGGTCTCAATATTCCGGAAAACAGCAGGCCAAGGGCATCGTTTTCAGAAGCAAATTCCGGGCGGGAAATCCTTTGAAGAAAAGTGATCTGGAAAGATGATAGTCATAGCCTATCGAAACCGGAATATTGATAGGCTGCGGCTGATGTCGAGATGGTAGGCGGTGAAATGGCCAGAATCAACAGCGTGAGACCCCGCCCGCGGCCCAAAACTTTCGCGCCGCGCCGCAGGCGCCTTGGCCATCCGCAGAAGGAGTGGTGATGAAGAGGCAGGACGGGGCATTGAATCCTGCGCGCCGGCGGGCCCTGCCGGCCCCTGGGCGCGTCTGCGGCGTACCCTTGGGCAGTGGTGGGACGTGCCAGCGGCCGTCCGCCGATGGCCGGCCTTGCGCGGACCACGGGGGAAAGAGGGATCCGGACCCGCCGGCAGGACTACCCGACGGCTTCAAGGTCCACAAGGTGTTCAAGAAGGAGGACCGGCAGGCCGAGCTTGAGCGCTACGTCGAGCGCATCATGGTGGAGTACGGGTTGAACCAGTCGGCTGACCTGCGGCAGGTCCTGCTGTCCGGCATCGCCTACGTCCGCCTGCTCTTCGACGGCCCTACCTTGGAGCCCAAGGACCTGGACTACCTGAGCCGCGTTGTCGACCGCCACCTGCGGAACCTGCGGGCCACGCCGAAGGAGCAGCAGGAAGCCAGGTCGACGGGCGATCGGGACAGTAGCCTTCCAGGACCCGCGGGCCTGCAGGCTGCAGCGATCCTGGAGCGCGTGCGCGTCTCCCTTTCCCCTGGACAGCTGCAGGCCCTGGCCGGCGGAACAGGCGCCCAGGCCAAGGCGCCTGAAGCAGGCGAAGTCGAGGTAGAAGACCCGGAGTTCCCGGCGCCACGCCGGGCGGAACCAGACGACGAAGAGGACCTGTTCGACTGAGATCCGCTGAGATCTTCTGATTTTCCGGGAATCGTGTCCGAGAAATCGCAGAATTCAGAAAATTGCTCTACTGTTTCTTAGTGAATTGCCTTTTCTGGCGAATGCCGCCAAAGCTAAACTTGTCCTAGAATCCCCATTCCCGGACTAGAATTAGGGGCGGCGAAGTCTAGGCTGTAGAGCGATTGGGCTGCCTGGTAGTGCTGATCCGCTTCTGCTGCGATGCGCGCGCCGCGCGCCCTGGGGACAGGGGGGGGGTGGTTGCTGGGAAAGCTCGAGTGGGTAGGCGGTCTCCACGGCGGAAAGGGGTCCTTTCCCGCACGAGGGGGTCGGATGAAAGTTTCAGCCCATGTCCGAGAATCTTAGATTCTGGACCTATTCCGCCGCTCTTTTCAGGGTGCTCAAGCCGCTGTGAGACTCAAGGAATTGGCAGGGATCTCACCATTGGATACTCTCAGCAAGACCGATCGATCAATTCGCATGTCTCACATCCGGGGCAAGGACACGAAGCCCGAGCTGCTTGTTCGTTCCCTGATTCATCGCATGGGTTATCGATTCCGTCTGCATGGCAGGGGGCTTCCAGGAAAGCCGGACATCGTGTTTCCAGCCAGAAGCAAGGTGATCTTCGTTCATGGCTGCTTTTGGCATCGCCACGCAGGATGCCCCCAGTCAAGGACTCCCAAGACGAACGTGGAGTTTTGGACTCGCAAGTTCGAGACGAATGTGTCGCGAGATCGACGGGTCGAGAACGACTTGAAGGAAAAGGGGTGGGACGTGTTGGCGATTTGGGAATGCGAGCTGGCTCACATGGAAGACATGAAGTACAGGATTCAAGCATTCCTGGATGGATCTCGAAATGGGGGTGGGAATGAAGTCCGTTGAGTTGTTCGCAGGTGCCGGAGGACTTGGTCTGGGCCTGTCGATGGTTGGATTTCATCCAGAAATGGTAGTTGAATGGGACAAGTGGTGTTGTGACACGATAAACATCAATCAAGAACGGGGACATCCCCTGGTTCGAGATTGGCGCGTGATACGCGGCGACGTGAGGGATGTCGGATTCGAGCGCCTGCATGGAAAAGTGGACCTGGTATCCGGAGGCCCGCCTTGTCAGCCTTTTTCCTTGGGTGGGAAGCATCGAGCATTCGATGATGAACGGGACATGTGGCCAGCTTCGGCGGAGATCGTTCGTGAGTTGGCACCTCGCGCCTTTCTGTTCGAGAATGTGAAGGGTATCACCCGCGCTTCCTTCATTAACTATTTCCAGTACGTGCAACTCAGGCTATCCTATCCCGAAGTGCGGCCCAGGAAGAGCGAGGATTGGCTGGATCACCTGAAGCGCCTGGAGCGTCACAAGACACGTGGAAGACATCGTGGCTTGTGGTACAGGGTGATTGCTCGTGTCTTGAACGCCGCGGATCATGGTGTTCCTCAGAGAAGGGAGCGCGTCTTCATCGTGGGGTTCAGAAGTGATCAGAAACAGGGCTGGTCATTTCCTTCTCCCACGCATTCCCTGGATCGGTTGCTTTGGGATCAATGGGTGACGGGCGAGTATTGGGAACGACATCGAATCTCCAAGCGCCGCCGCCCAGACACACCAGGTAGGTTCGGCACGAGGGTGCGCAAACTGACTCGGGAGAGGGAGTTGGGGCCGCCCACTGAAAAGCCCTGGAAGACGATCCGGGATGCATTCCGAGGACTTCCCGATCCCCGGAGAAAAAGAGTCGATGTCCAGTTTCTGAATCACGGTTTCCAAGATGGTGCTCGAGTGTACCCTGGGCATTCAGGTAGTCCGATGGACCTGCCGGCCAAGACATTGAAAGCGGGCGATCACGGCGTCCCTGGTGGCGAGAACATGTTGATCGAGTTGAATGGCTCGGTTCGGTATTTCAGCGTCCGGGAGTCCGCCAGGCTGCAGACTTTTCCGGATGGATATGAATTGCACGGCTCTTGGACCGAATCGATGCGTCAGCTTGGGAACGCTGTTCCAGTTCGACTTGCCAAGGTGGTTGGGGCTTCCCTTGCCCGGCAATTGATCCTGAGTGAATCCGAGATCTTGTCCAAGGAAAGGGCTGGACGTTGAGCGACCAGTACAATCCACTCGACAAGGGCAACCTGGCGGAGAGCGTCGTGCGCGCGATCCTGGAAAAAGAGGCGGAACCGCTCGGGGGACTCGCCAAGTTCCAGGGGGCAGGTGTATACGCCATTTACTACTCGGGAGGGCTAGAGCTCTACAAGCGGATTCGATGCTCCACACCTGTTCCTGCGGCTGGGGTGCCCGTCTATGTTGGAAAGGCTGTTCCCGATGGTGCCCGGAAAGGAGTAAAGGGACTCGAAAAGAAGCCGGGGAATTCGCTATTCAAGCGGCTTTCGGATCACGCGAAGAGCGTCGACGCCGCCGTGGATCTTGAACTGGGAGACTTCTGGTGCCGTCATCTGGTCGTGGACGACATATGGATCCCCTTGGGCGAGGCGCTGCTCATCGCCCGGTTCACTCCTGTTTGGAACACGATCGTGGATGGTTTTGGCAATCACAATCCTGGAAAGGGCAGGCGCGAGGGATTGCGTCCTCGTTGGGACACGTTGCATCCAGGCAGGGATTGGGCCACCAAGTTCAAGGAGAGGCCTGAATCCAGGGAGACGATCGCCAATGAGGTCAGGATGGAATTGGAAGGCTCCTAGCGTGATCCAAGCATTGCAAACCTCGTCGTGTTGATGGAGGTGATTTTGTGAAACGCCTTTACCAGGGTGACGAATTGCGGCATAGAGCAGAAGCTTTGGGTGTGAACATCTATTGTGCACCTTCAGAGAACTTTTTATCTGGCAGGCAGGATCTGGCCACGGAATACGAGATACAAAGGCGCGTGATCGAGGCTGAAAGGGCAACACGTGAGTCTAGGCTTTGGATTGTCGCACTAGTCTCAGCAATTGCTTCAGTTCTAAGTGCTGTAGCGGCCGTGATCGCAGTAACATTGAGATAGTCAAATTGTTTCGATCGCCTCAAAACTGGATGAGAGATTGATTCACGGTATTGACAGATGTCGTCTTCCCGAGCTGTTTCCTACGGACAAACATGATCGTGAGTTTTGGGAATGGCTTGGCCGAGCGGTTGCCACGTATGGGTTTCTTGAGGATGTATTGCTGAGAGCCGTTTTCGTGTTTACAGGTAGCCGCAAAGTACCAGAAGATCAGATTGAGGAAGAATTGAAAAAGTGGTCAAAGATGATGCGATATGCAGTTGGTGATACGCTGGGAACTTTGATAAAGAGATACTCAGTCGCCTTGCAAGAGCACCCGGAAACAGAATTTGAGAACTACGAAGTACTTGTTTTGAAACTCCACTCAGCAGCAACACTTCGAAACATCCTCTGTCATTCATCATGGGGACCCCCAGATGCAAATGGAGCATCAATGCCGTTCTTCATGAATCGAAATATGGAATCAATTGCGACCAAGATGGATCACATATTCTTCAGAGAAGTGCATGTTCATGTTAAGGAGTTGGC
>JAUIFJ010000041.1 GCA_030429345.1 bacterium
GACGCTGCGGGCTTACGGCCGCAGCGTCTAAAAATCGCCCGCAGCGTCTTACTTCGCGCCTTTTCTGGACAGGCGTGCCAACCCCTGCCGTGATTCGCGAAGTGTGCGGCCGGCCGGAGGTGTGTTCGCGCAAGGGCCATGCCCTTCCCACACCCCCAGCCGCGCAGCGGCGGCTGAAGGTAGCTGCGGCCGTAAGCCCGCAGCGTCTTACTGCGCGCCTTTCCTGGATTGGCGTGCCAACCCCTGCCGTGATTCGCGGAGAGTGCGGCCGGCCGGAGGTGTGTTCGCGCAAGGGCCATGCTCTTCCCACACCCCCAGCCGCGCAGCGGCGGCTGAAGGTAGCTGCGGCCGTCAGCCCGCAGCGTAAACAACCACCGCAGCGCCTTTCCCTACAGCTTCAGCCTCTTCACATAGGGATCGAAGCTCATGAAATCCGCGTGATGCACGATGTAGCCTTCCACGCTGCGGGCCACCATGTCGCCTTCCTTGGCGTGCACGGCGACGATGTGCGACACCGCGTCCGGAATGCCGCATTCCATGCAGAGCGCCACGCCGGTGAAGGGGTGACGCAGGTACTTGCCCCGCGCCGATTGCACGCACTGGCCGTCCTTCATCTCGTATTCGAGCAACTTGCCCACATCCGCGAGGATCGCGCCGGCGATCACCGTGTCCATGTCGATGGGCAGGCTGCGTCCCATGAAGGGGATCATCGCCTTCGCCGATTCCCGCGAGATGTGCACCACGCAGCGCTTGTGCTCCATGAAGGTCACATCGGTTTCGTGTTTCAGCGTGAAGGGAATCGTGCGCAGGTCGTCCGGGCTCAGCGGACCGCGCTCCAGGGCCAGTTCCCAGCAGCGCGCCGTGCGCAGGCGCAGGTCCTCGTCCTCGATCCATTCCAGCTCGGGCCAGAGCTCCAGCAGTTCATTCGAAATGGCCATCCCAGCCTCCTGTATTTGCTTTCTGTTCGATGCAAGCGTCTACATCGGATCCCGATGATCCAGCCAGCAAGTGTCCGCACCAGGAACCCCTGCAGACGCAATGCGCTCATCTCTTTTTCTCCGTGTTCTCCGTTTCCTCCGTGCTCTCCGTGCGAGCTCTTCAAAGGTCAAGTCCGCCGAAGCTCATAGAGCAGGATCCCCCCCGCCATGGCCGCGTTGAGCGAATCCGGCCCGGGAGCCATCGAAATGCCCAGCACCTCGTCGCAGAGCTGCTGCCACTCCGGGTCCAGGCCGCGGTCCTCCGGTCCGATGAGCAGCGCGCAGGGCGGCTTCGGCCGAACGCGGTCCAGGGGCTTGCCATGCGCGCTGCTGCCGAAGATCCTCAGGCCGTCTGCCTCGCGCAGGCGCTGCAGCGTGTCCGCCAGGGAGGCGGTCGAGTCGGCGTGATACAAGGGCAGCTGCAGGGCCGACCCCATGGAGGCCCTCAGGACGCGCCGGCCGTAGGGGTCGCAGCAGCGCTCGCCCAGCAGCACGGCCGTGACAGCGAAAGCCGCGGCGGCGCGCAGCAGGGCGCCCAGGTTCTCCTGCAGCTGGATTTCCGGCAGGACCAGCACCAGGGGCGAGCCCATTCCTTCGAGAACCAGCTCTTCCGCGCTTCTCTTGCGCGGCCGGCGTGCGACGCTCAGGACGCCCCGGTGGAAAGGGAAGCCGCAGAGCTCCTGCAGCCCCTCGCGGGACAGTTCCAGTCGGGGAAGGGAGGCCGGAAGCCCGGCAGGCAGCTCCCGCCCGCTCTCGTGCAACACGGAGACCAGCTCCGCCTTTTCCGCCAGGGCGCGTTGCAGCAGCAGGGGGCCTTCGAGGAGCATCAGACCCATCTCGCGGGCCAGTTCCTTGTCCTTCAGGTTCCCATAGGGCCTGAGCAGCTCTTCGCGCGAAAGGCTCACGCGCCCTCCGGCGGCAGGTCGAGGAAGGAACGCACCACGCCGCGGAAGGCGGCCGGCTGGTCGAAATGGATCCAGTGTCCGCTTTCCTTCAAGGTCACACAACGCAAGGCCGGCAGGAAGGAGCGCATGGCCTCCAGGTCCTCGTCGAGCACGTAGTCGCTGCGCCCTCCGCGAACGACCAGCGCCGGGCCTTCGTATACGCCTTCGATGCGCGGCCGCCCGCGGATCTGCCGGTACTCGCGCTCCAGGGTCTGCAGGTTGACGCGCCAGCGCATGCCCTTGCCGGTGGGATCCCGCTCCAGGGTTTTCAGCAGGAAGGCGCGCAGGCCGCTTTCCGGTATATGCTGCCGCAGGATCTCCGCCGCCTCCCCCGAACTGGCCAGTCCAGAGGGGTTGATGGCGCCAAGCGCTTCGAAGATATAGCGGTGATGGCTGTCCGGGTAGCTGCGGTCGGCCACATCGCCCAACAGCAGGGAGGCGGTCTTTTCGGGCCAGCGGGTGGCGAAGGTCATGGCGGCCTTTCCACCCATGCTATGCCCCAGCAGGTGGACCTTGTCCAGGTCGTAGTCCAGCAGGACTTCGTAGAGGTCGGCGGCCATGGCCTCGTAGCTCATCTCCGCTTCGTGGGGAGAACGCCCATGGTTGCGCATGTCGAGGGCCAACACTCGCATCTCGCCTTCCAGCCGGCGACAGAAGGAGGCCCAGTTGTCCGAACTGCCCAGCAGCCCATGGGCCACCAGCAGCGGGGGGCCGTCGAGGCCGTATTCCACCAGGTGAAGTTTCACGAAGAATGGGTCTCCCGCAGCCAGCCACCGGGGCGGATTGCCGCCAGCGCGCCGGCCAGCAGGATCTTTGAAGCGACGAGGTCGGAACGGGTCTCCGCGGACAACAGTCCTGGCCACCAACCGGTATTGGCCGCCTCCGGCCAGAAGCAGGCGGGAAGAAGCAGCAGGAACAGGCTTGCGACTCGCAGAAGGGCAAGCGCCGCCGTGTCTTTCAGGGCAGCCAGTCCCAGATTCCGCAAGGCGATGAGCACGGCAACGGCCAGGAGGAATGCCCAATCAGTAGCGCCCGTGAGAATCCATGCCAGCAGGACGGTTGCGGCAAGCGCAAGCAGGTGTCTGCTGAAACGGGGGGGGGCCGGTTCGGGACAAAGCAGGACTGCAAGCAGCAAGGCGATGGAAGTGGAGAGCATTGGGCGTGGCAGATGTCAACCTGTTCAGGTTGATTTCTAAAAATCAGTTGATTGTTGTTGAGTAGTCGAAGCTCGGGGCGGACCCCACCGTTCCTCGTCCCACAGCCGGAGCGTGGACTGCAAGGTCTGTCGCGGACTTCTTCAGGGTCTCACGCAGGCCATTCAGCTCATGGCTGTCAAGCTGGCTGGAGCGAACGATGTCCCCGCATAGAACGGCAAAGTGCTCTGGCATGGCGGGAATATAGAATCCTTCCTGCTGCTCGAGGGGTATACGCAAAGCGGAAAGCGCTCTTCCTTGCGAAATGGGTTGAAGGAACCGCTGCCGCTTGCTTTACTTCCCTTCCAATCGAAGGAGTCCTGCATGGTTCGATTTCTGCTCGCACTGGCATCCACGTTGTCCCTGGCGCACGCCGGTGTGGACCACTCGACGGTCCTACCGGAAAACGCGGAGGTCCTGGGGCATCCTCCTGTCGCACTCGCGACCTCGCCCTGGTGGGTCTTCCTGCAGGATCGCCCCGCCGATCGCAGCCTGGACGCTCCGGATGCGCGCTCCCTGAGCGAGGACTGCCTGGAACGACGCGAGCAGCGCGGCAGGCTGGGCTCCACCGGCGACTGGGATCGGCCACTCGAAGAGAAAGCTCTGCAGCAGGTGCTCGACAGCGGGGTGGAGCTGCGGCGGATCAGCCGCTGGCTGAATGCCCTGTCGGTCGAAGCCACGGAGCAGCAGCTGGCCCGGCTGCGCTCGCTGGATGTCGTGCGGGAGCTGCGTCCGCTGGCGCGCGGAGAGCGCATCCTGCCGTCCGAGGAGCATCCCCCCCTGCCGGCATCCCGGGACCTGTCCTACGGGCCCTCCCTGGACCAGCTGGCCGAGATCGACGTTCCGCGGGTCCACGAGGCGGGCTATGACGGCAGCGGCGTGACCGTGCTGATGCTCGACACCGGCTACTACAAGGAGCACGAAGCCCTGCATGCGGAGCAGGTGATCGCCGAATGGGACTTCATCAACGAGGACGGCGAGACCCAGAACGAGGAAGGCGATTCGCCAAGCCAGCACAACCACGGCACCCTGACCTGGAGCGCCTTGGGCGGCAGTTCGGCGGGCAACCTCTACGGCCCGGCCCATGGCGCGTCCTTCCTGCTGGCCAAGACGGAGGATGTGACCAGCGAGACCCCCGTCGAGGAGGACAACTACATCGCCGCCCTCGAGTGGGGCGAGGCCCTGGGGGCGGATGTCAGTTCGGGCTCGCTGGGCTACATCGCCTGGTACGACTTCGAGGACCTGAATGGCCTGACCGCGCCGATCACCCTGGCCGTCGACCAGGCCGTCGCCCTGGGCATGGTGGTCTGCGTCAGCGCCGGGAACTACCGCGCCGACGACTGGGGCCACATCAACACGCCCAGCGACGCCTTCCATTGCATCAGCGTGGGAGCCGTCGACGAGAACAACGAGATCGCCTGGTTCAGTTCGCCGGGGCCGACCTTCGACGGACGCATCAAGCCGGAAGTGACTGCCCGCGGTCTGGGCACGGTCTGCGCCGGAATCGATTCGCCCACCCACTACCGCACCGCCGGCGGCACCAGCCTGAGTTGCCCGCTGGTCGCGGGAGGTGTGGCGCTCATCCTGCAGGCCCATCCCGGCTGGGGGCCGGAGGCGGTGCGCGAGGCCCTGCTGACGACGGCCGACAACAGCGACAGCCCGAACAACGACGTGGGCTGGGGCCGCGTCGCCGTCGGCTCGGCGATCGAGTATACGCGGGCCCCGCAGGACCTTGTCGCACAGGTCGAAGGGAACTCCCTGCGTCTCACGTGGAGCGCCGGAGTCGGCGCCGGCTACGAAGTGCGTGTCTCACCCCAGCCCTGGGGTCCCTTCGACACCGTGCTCGCCGAGACCGTGGACACGGAATACCTTCACGTGGAGGCCCTTGCGGGAGGGCAGCTCTTCTACCAGGTGCGGGCCAGGGGCCTGGAGCTGGAGTGAGTACGCGACCCGCGGTGGCCGACTTGTATACGCAGGAGCGGCAGGGCGATTGGACGATCCGGGTGGCCAATACCTGCCGGGACTGGGCGCCGAGGGCCGAGGACCTGTTGGCCCGTGCCGCCGCCCCGGACCAGGTGCTGCGCGAGGACGGGCGAAGTGCCGTCTACCGCATCGAGCAGCTGCCTGGCGCTCCGCCCGGCCCCTGGGTGTTGAAAAGTCCGCGCTGGAAGGACCGCCGGACGATCAATCGTCTCACCACCCTTTACCGCGCGGGCGAGGCCTGCCAGGCCTTCGTGGGGGCGCTGCGGCTGCAGTCCCTCGGAGTGACGGTCCCCGAACCCGTGATGCAGATGGAACGGCGCCGCGGCGGCATGGTCGTCGAGAGCTGGTGGCTTTATCGTTTTGCCGCCGGCGGGCCCTGCCGCGAGGAGGACTGGCCGCAGGTGATTTCCCTGCTGGGCCGCCTGCACGCCGCCGGCCTGAAGCACCGCGACCCGCACCTGGCGAACTGGATCCAGCAGGACGGGCAGGTGACGGCCCTTGACTGCAACCCGCGCAGGGCCCTCGTTCCGCCCCTGGCGGCGGCCTACGATTTCATCCTGCTGCGCAACTCGACACCCGCCCTGGAGCCCTTGCTGCCTCTGCGGGGAACGCTCTGGTGGCGGCTCGCCACCTTCTGGGACGACTGGGTGCATGGCTTCCGCGCCCTGAAAAAGCGGCTGCGCGGGGGCGGCCGCCAGGCGCTTCCCGATGCCTGAGCGGCGCATTTGCTCGCTTGCATACCGTTTGCAACTTTTTTCGCGCTGACGGGAACCCGCGTTCCCGGTCTGCGTACAGATGGTTTTTTCGGTTCTCCCTTCGGAGGATCTTGTTCCCTCGCAGCGTTGCCGGCGCAGGACCGGCACCCGGCGCGAGGGATTTTCCTTGTCAGCCGGACGACGACTGCAGCAGCTTCGCCCTCAGGACGAAGGTTCGACGCCCGGCGCGCGATGGCGCACAACGAACCATTCAATAGAGGTACTGCCCTGATGATTCAGTTCGATCAGATCGGCAAGTCCTATGGAACGGTCCGGGCCCTGGACGATGTCAGCATGACCGTCGAGACCGGCCAGATCCTGGGACTGCTGGGACCGAACGGAGCGGGGAAGACCACGGCGATGAAGATCATCACCTGCTACATGCCGCCGACCAGCGGCCGTGTGACAGTGGATGGCATCGACGTGGTGGAGGATCCGCTGGCCGTCCGTCGCAAGGTGGGCTATCTGCCCGAACACAACCCCCTGTATCTCGACATGGGTGTGAGCGATTATCTCCGCTTCTGCGGTCGCCTTCACGGCCTGGAGGCGGCAGCCCTGCCCGTCGCCATCGATCGCGCCATCGAGCGCTGCGGCCTGAAGGAGTACCGCAACCGCTTCATCGGCCAGCTCTCCAAGGGCTACCGCCAGCGTGTGGGCCTGGCCCAGGCGATCATCCACGATCCCCAGGTGCTGATCCTCGACGAGCCGACCACGGGCCTCGACCCGAACCAGATCATCGAGATCCGCAAGCTGATCCGCGACATCGGCGCGGAGAAGACGGTGATCCTCTCGACGCACATCATGCAGGAGGTCCAGGCCACCTGCAGCCGCATGGTGATCATCAACCGCGGCCGGATCGTGGCCGACGACACGCCTGAGCAGCTGCGCGCCCGCATGACCGGGGCAGGCTCCCACATCCTCGAGGTCCAGGGCCATCCGGAGGGCGCGGCGCGCCTGCTGAACGAGCGCCTGCCCCTGCGAGAGGTGATCGACCACAGCGCGCCCGGCGGTGATACATCGCGCTTCGAGCTGCACGGCGACCCCGGCGACGACCTGCGCGAACGCCTCTTCCGCTTCTGCGTCGAGCAGGACTGGACCCTGCTCGAGCTGGCCCGCAGCCAGACCAGCCTCGAGGATGTCTTCCGCCAGCTGACGGCCGAGGACGGAAAGGAGGCCGCCTGATGAACGCGATCCTGGCGATCTACCGCCGCGAACTGCAGTCCTATTTCAACAGCCCCATGGCCTACATGTTCTTGAGCGTCTTCCTGCTGCTCACGGGCTGGTTCTACTTCTCGAGCTTCTTCCTGGCAGGCCAGGCGGACATTCGCGGAGCGCTGGAACTGATTCCGCTGCTCTTCGTCTTCTTCGCCCCGGCGCTGACCATGCGCCTGATCAGCGAGGAGAAGCGCACCGGCACCCTCGAGCTGATCGTGACCTACCCGATCACCGACGGCCAGCTGATCCTGGGCAAGTACCTGGCTGCCCTGACGCTGCTGGTGGTGGCGATCCTGGGTACCAGCTCGTATACGCTGACCGCGGCCATGCTGGGCAACCTGGACGGCGGCGTGACGATGACCGGCTACCTGGGCATGATCCTGATGGGCGCCGCGTATACGAGCATCGGCATGTACGCAAGCAGCCTGACCGACAACCAGTTCGTCGGCTTCGTGCTCGGCATCGCCTTCACGCTGGCCCTTTTCCTGATGGACAAGGTGCTCTTCTTCGTGCCGACGGCGCTGGTGGGCTTCTTCGAGTTCCTGTCGATCGACGCGCACTACCACAGCATGATCCGCGGCGTGATCGATACGCGTGACCTGGTGTACTACTTCAGTCTGATCGCCCTGGGCATCGTGCTCGCCTCGCGCAGCCTCGCCCGGCGCAAGTGGAGCTAGGGGGGAGCATGACTGGAAAACACAAGAGCAGCCTGCTGCTGGTCCTCGGCGTGATCGTCGCCGTCAACGTGGCCGCGCAGATGTACTTCGGCCGCGTCGACCTGAGCGAAGGCAAGATCTTCACCCTGGCGGACTACAGCCGCCAGGTGGTCCGCGAGCTGGAAGAAAAGGTGCTGGTCAAGGTCTACTTCAGCGAGGATGTCGGCCCGCAGTACAACCAGAACCGGACCTACATCAAGGACATTCTCGAGGACTACCGCGCCTATTCGAACGGCAACTTCAACTTCGAGATGGTCAATCCCCGCGACAAGGAGGCCTTCGAGCAGGAGGCGCGCCAGGCGGGGATCCAGCCGGTGCAGGCCCAGGCCGTCGAGAACGACCAGATCAGCGTGCGCCTCGTATACATGGGCATGAGCTTCCTCAGCGGAGACAAGAAGGAGACCCTTCCCTTCCTGGGAGACGTGACCGGCCTGGAGTACACGATGACCAGCACGATCCGCCGCCTGACCAGCGCCGAGCTGATGAAGGTCGGCGTGATCCAGGGACATGGCGAACCCTCGCTGGCTCCCCCCATGCAGCAGAATCCGATGATGCCGCCCGCCGGGCCGACCATCGGCACCCTGGCCGAGATGCTGCGCCAGACCTACCAGGTGGAGGAAGTTACGCTGGACGCGCCGATCGACCCCTCGATCCGCACCCTGCTCTGGGTCGCGCCGCAGGAGGAGGTCGGCGAAACGGAACTGTATCACCTGGACCAGTTCCTGATGGCCGGCGGGAACCTGGCCCTGGCCCTGGACCGCTACTCGGTCGACATGGCCACGCGGCAGGCCACGCCCCTGGCGCTTGGCCTGGACGAGTTCCTGGCGCACTACGGCATCCGCATCGAGGACAAGCTGGTGGCGGACCGCAACTGCGGCATCGTCACCGTGAGACAGCAGAGCAACAATCCGCTGGCGATGCTCTTCGGCACGCAGATGCGCTACCCGCTGTTCATGGAGTTGCGCAGCTTCGACGACGAGCATCCGGTGAGCCGCAAGCTGGAGTCGGCGCTGGTGGCCTGGGCCTCGCCCCTGGACACGGCGGCCTTTGCCGAGGCGCGGACGGCGGGCGCGATCGTCCGTCCCCTGGTGAAGTCGGGAGAGTACACGGAAGTCCAGGTCGGTCCGGCCTTCGACATGGAACCGGTGCAGCAGATCACGCCGGAGCTGCTCGACAGCCGCTTCAACGACGGCGCGCAGGTGATCGGCGCGACGGTGGAAGGCGCGTTTCCCAGCTTCTTCAGCGGCCGCGAGCTGCCCGAGGGCGTGGACGGGAGCACGCGCATCGACGCCGGCGCCGCCACGCAGCTGGCGGTGGTGGCCGACGGCGAGTTCGTCACCGACCAGTATTCCCAGCAGGGGGACAACCTGAGTCTGGCCCAGAACATGGTCGACTGGCTGAGCCAGGACGAGGGCCTGATCGGCATTCGCAGCAAGGCGATCACCAGCCGCCCGCTGGCCGAGCTGGAGGCGGGCACGCGCAAGATGATCAAGTGGCTCAACATCCTGGGCATGCCGGTGGTCTTCGTGCTCTTCGGCGTGGTACGCTGGATGGCGCGTCGTCGCCGCGCGGGACTGGTCAGCTAGCAGAAAGGAAGAAGCAATGAACCGCAACGCGATCCTGGGCGGCGTCCTGCTCGTCCTGCTGGCGGCGATCTTCCTGCCGAAGGTCCTGCCCGAGAAGAAGAACTACCCCGATCTGCTGGCCCAGGTGGACAGTGCCGCCGTGGATTACATCCGCCTCGAGCAGGGCGGAGAGGCGATCACGCTGGAGAAGTCCGGCGAGAGCTGGGTCCTGAGCGAACCCCTGCGCTTCGACGCCGATCCGGCCGCCGTCGGACGGCTGCTGCAGGGACTGCAGGAGATCCGCGTCATTGCCCGCACGAGTGACAACAGCGGATACGAACAGGACCGGCGCTTCGAACTGGACGACGACCAGGCCCGTCGTGTGACACTGCGTCAGGGGGCGGAAACGGTGCTCGACGCGCGCATCGGCAAGGCCAGCAGCGATTTCAGCAACGGCTTCGCCCGCCTGGAAGGGGAAGAGCCGATCTACCGCACGGCACAGCACCTGGCCGGGCGCATCCAGACCCGCCAGAGCGGCTGGATCAAGCGCCAGCTGCTGGATCACGACGGCAATACCCTTTCCTCCCTGAGCCTGAATCACGCCGATGGCAGCAGGATGGACTTCGCCAACCGCGACAGCCTGTGGACCCTGACGGCGACGGACCGGCGCGGGCGTGTGACAATCGAGGAGCGGGAAGCCAGCGAGAGCCTTCTGTCCTCGATTCGCAACACGGCGGCCCGTTTCCGCATCAGCGATATCGGCGCAGACTCCCTGGTGGCCAAGGTCGATGCGGAGCAGCCGGACGTGGTGCTCAGCTACACGACCGCCGGCGGCGAGGAGGAAACGATCCGCTGGTATCGGCCGGATCCGGAAAGCAGCAAGATCCTTTGCCGGGTCGAAGGCTATGAACCCTGGTTCGAAACCTTCAAGTCCAACCTGGACCGCCTGGAGAAGGACCCGGAAGAGTTCCTGCAGAAGGACGACTAGGCTTCGTCCCTTCTCCCCTTGAGGACAAGCAAAGCCCCCGGCCATGGTCGGGGGCTTTTCTCTGTGGTAGGTTGGGGGGAGGGGAGTGCTGGAGTTCCGAAGTTCTGCACGCTCCTACTCACAGTGCACAGCTTTATTGCCAAAAAAGTCCCTAACCCTTTTTCCGAATCTGTCCAGAATACCGGACGGAATCCGGATGCAGCGCTCCTGTCCAAAAAAGTGCGCCTTTCCGGCCCCATTCCGCTTGGGAAACTTCTTGAATTGCCATTTTGAACCTTTCTTTTCATCCGGAGCTCCCGGGCCGGCATTTCTGCTTCAGCTGAGGATCTGTCTTGCTTTCCCAGACCATTGATTTCATTCGCGGCAACCAGGTATTCGTACAAGGCGGTCTGAGGCCCTGGTGCCTTCGTCTGCGGGAAGGCCGGATCGTCGAAGGCGCTCCCGCACTGCAGCCCGGTCCCGACGAGCGGGTCCTCGAGGCCGGGGAGTTGTGGCTGCTGCCGGGCATGATCGACAGCCAGGTGCATTTCCGCGAACCGGGCCTGGAGCACAAGGAAGACCTGGAAACGGGCAGCCGCGCCGCCATTGCCGGCGGTGTGACCAGTTTCCTCGAAATGCCCAACACCCGCCCGGCGACCATCGACCGCGCGGCACTGGAGGACAAGCTCGAGCGCGCCGCGGATCACGCCTGGGCGGATCACGGCTTCTTCATCGGCGCCACGCCGGACAATGCTCCCGAACTGCCCGCCCTGGAACGCCTGCCCGGCGTGCCCGGCATCAAGATCTTCATGGGCAGCTCCACGGGCACCCTGCTTGTAGACGAAGACGAAGCCCTGCGCGCCGTTCTTGCTTCCGGCACGCGGCGCGTCGCCGTGCACGCGGAGGACGAACCGCGCCTGCGCCGCCTCAAGAAGGAGCTCGGACCGCAGGTGGATCACGCCCGCTGGCATCCGCGCCTTCGTGATCCGGAATGCGCGCGCCTGGCCGTCGAGCGCCTGGTCGGCCTGGCGCGGGAAGCCGGCCGGCCGATCCATGTCCTGCACACCAACAGCCTGCAGGAAATGGAGCTGCTCGCTCCCTATGCAGGCGATGACCGTGTGACAGTGGAAACGACGCCCCAGCACCTGCTGCTGACCGCGCCCGAATGCTACGATCGCCTGGGCAGCCATGCGCAGATGAATCCGCCGCTTCGCGAGAAGGAGCACGCCGCCGCCCTCTGGCGGGCGCTGGAAGCGGGAGTGATCGATGTCATCGGCAGCGACCACGCGCCTCACACCCTCGAAGAGAAGAAACGCCCCTACCCGCAGAGCCCCAGCGGCATGCCGGGAGTGGAGACCGTCCTGCCCGTGCTGCTGGACTGCGTGCAACAGGGACGGCTGAAACTGGCGGATCTGGTGCGCCTCTATTGCGAAACGCCGGCCCGCCTCTACGGCATCCGCTCCAAGGCCAGGCTGGAGCCGGGGCATGACGCGGACCTGGTGCTGGTCGATCCGAAGGAGCGTTGGACCGTGCGAGGCGTCGAATTGCAGAGCCGCGCCGGCTGGACGCCCTGGGAAGGGCACGAGCTGCAGGGCCGGGTGCACAGCACCCTGCTGAGGGGGCGCGTCGTCTACCGGCAGGGCCGTTTCGCGTCTGAAAGCAGTGGCCGGGCGCTCGCATTCGATTTCTAGCGCTGGGCATTGCGGCCCTTGTTGCCGATATGCAGGGAATCAGGACGCTGCGGATGCAGCATGGAACAGGCTGAAACGCGGCTGGGAAGGCCGCGGGAGAACCGATGAGCAAGCACGAACACCCCACCCCGGACACGGAACCCGCCAGCGCTCGTTCCAAGGATGAAAGCCTGCGCGAACGGTTGCAGCGCAATGAACTCTTCGAGGTGCTCGACGAGGCCGAACTGGCCGACATCGAGGCGCTTTTCGAGGAGATGGAAGTCCATCCCGGCGACTATGTGTATCACGAAGGCGACCACCGCAACCGGCTGTTCTTCGTGCGCCGCGGACGGATCCAGGTCCTTGGCAACGTGGGCGAGGACGGCAAGGTCATGCTGCACTACCGCGCCGGCAACTATTTCGGCGAGGCCTGTCTGCTGGATGACAATCCCCACGCCACCGCCGGACAGGCCCAGAGCCACTGCAGCCTCTGGGTGCTGACGCGCAAGCGCTTCCTGGACTTCCTTTCGCAGCATCCGCAGGCCGGAGCCCGCGTGCTCGGGCGCGCCTCGCGCGTGGTCTTCCGCCGCATGAACGCCGGCAACATCAGCCGGCCGGGCGAAGGGCTGGCTTCGATCTACATCAGCGGCGACACGCGGGAAGAGACGGACCTGCTCGGACCGATCCAGATCCCGGAAAACGCCTACTACGGCGTCCAGACCATGCGCGCGGTCGAGAACTACGACATCAGCGGCATTCGCATTTCGCACTTTCCCAATTTCATCAAGGCCCTGGCCATGGTGAAGAAGGCCGCCGCGCAGGCGAATCACAAACTGGGCATGCTGAGCGAGGAGCTGGCGAATGCCATCAGCCAGGCCTGTGACGACATTCTCAACGGCCACCTGCACAACCAGTTCGTCGTCGACATGGTGCAGGGCGGCGCCGGCACCAGCACCAACATGAACGCCAACGAGGTGATCGCCAATCGCGCGCTCGAGATCCTGGGAGAGCCGAAGGGCAACTACGAGCGCGTCAACCCCAACGACCACGTCAACATGAGCCAGAGCACGAATGACGCCTATCCGACGGCCTTCCGCCTGGCGATCCTGCTCAGCTATCCCAGCCTGATGGAATCGATGGATGACCTGGTGTTGGCGTTGAAGGACAAGGCGCGGCAGTTCGAGCTGGTGATCAAGATGGGCCGCACCCAGCTGCAGGACGCGGTGCCGATGACGCTGGGGCAGGAATTCAATTCCTGGGCGCATACCATCGAGGAGGACATGGACCGCGTGCGCGAGGCGGCGCGCCACTTCCTCGAGACGAACATGGGCGGCACGGCGATCGGCACGGGCATCTGCGCCGACCCGGCCTATCCGCGGGAGGCGCTGCGCGCGCTGCGCCGTGTGACATCCATGGATTTCCGTGTATCACCGGACATGATCGAGGCCAGCAGCGACACGGGGAGCCTGCAGGTCTTCAGCGGCGTGCTGCGTCGCATCGCGGTCAAGATCTCCAAGATCTGCAACGACCTGCGCCTGCTGAGCAGCGGACCGCGCTGCGGTTTCGGCGAGATCAACCTGCCGCCCCGCGCCCCGGGCAGCAGCATCATGCCGGGCAAGGTCAATCCCGTGATACCGGAGGTCGTCAACCAGGTGGCCTACCAGGTGATCGGCAACGACCTGACCGTGACCATGGCCGCGGAGAACGGCCAGCTGCAGCTCAACGTGATGGAGCCGGTCATCGTCTTCAACATCTTCCAGAGCATCGACATGCTGACGCGGGCCTTCAACACCCTGCGCAGGCTCTGCATCGAAGGGATCACGGCCAACGAGGAGCACTGCCGGGAGATGGTGATGCACAGCATCGGCCTGGTGACGGCGATGATGCCCTACATCGGCTACAAGAAGTCGAGCCAGGTGGCCAAGGAGGCCCTGGAGACCGGCAAGCCCGTGGCCGACCTGGTGCGCGAAAAGGGCTGGGCCACGGAAGAGCAGATCCGCGAGATCCTCGATCCCCAGAACATGATCGCCCCGGTGAGCCTCAAGGACCGTCGCGGGAACGGCTTCTAGACACCGGCGATTCCGCTTCCTTGCCTTGGGCTTTCCTACATTGGCCCGATTGTTGTTCCCTGTGAGCGGCAGCCGCTTGCGCTTTGTCCAAGACCCCGAGGATTTCATGACCCTGGCCAACTGGCTTACGGCTTCCCGCATCCTTCTGAGCCCGGTCTTCGTGATCGCCTTTCTCTCCGAGGGCCTCTGGGCCCGCATCGCCGCGCTGGTGATCGTGGTCCTTAGCGAATTGACCGATGGCTTCGACGGACACATCGCCCGTTCCCGCGGGGAAGTGACCGACCTGGGCAAGCTGCTCGATCCTCTCGCCGATTCCATCAGCCGCCTGACGGTCTTCGTCGCCTTCATGAGCATCGGCCTGATTCCCTGGTGGATGGTGCTGATCTTCCTCTACCGGGACAGCGCGGTCAGCACCCTGCGCACGGTCTGCGCCACCAAGGGCCTGGTGCTCGCGGCGCGCACCAGCGGCAAGCTGAAAGCGATCATCCAGGCCACGGTGATCATCGCCATTCTGCTGGCGCGCATTCTCGAGCTTCCTCTGCCCGGGCTTTTCCGCAGCGAGTGGATCGCCGCCGGCGCCTGGTGGGCCGTGCTCGCCGCCGCCCTCTGGACGGCCTGGTCCTTCGTGGACTACGTGGGCTCGAACCGCGTGATCCTGGCCAAGGTCGTGACACACAAGGGCAGCCCCGCCTGATGCAGTCCCTGGACCGCATGCCCCCCGCGCTGGCCGCCGGAGTGGAGATCCTCTTCAGCGACATCGACGACACCATATCCACCGACGGACGGATCACGGCTTCGGCCTTCGACGCGCTCTGGCGCGCCCATGAGGCCGGGCTCCAGGTGGTGCCGGTCACGGGGCGCCCCGCGGGCTGGTGCGACCACATCGCCCGCATGTGGCCCGTACACGGCGTGATCGGCGAGAACGGCGGGCTGGCCTTCCGCATGGGCGCGAAAGGCATGGAGCGGCATTTCGTATACGACGACGAGACGCGCCGCGGTTTCCGGAAGAGGCTCGGCGAACTTCGCGAAGGCATCCTGCGGGAGGTGCCCGGCTGCGGCATCGCAAGCGACCAGGGCTACCGAGAGTACGACCTGGCCATCGACTTCTGCGAGGACGTGCCAGCGCTTGCCAGGGAAGACGTGCTCCGAATACGGGAGCTTTTCGAGCAGGCGGGCGCGACGGCCAAGATCAGCTCGATCCACGTCAACGGCTGGTACGGCGATTTCGACAAGCGAAGCGCCGTGATCCAGTACCTGGAGCGGGAGTTCGGGCTGGATGCCGGAGACCCCGCCGTGCTGCGCCGCTGCGCCTTCGCCGGCGACAGCCCCAACGACGAGCCCCTCTTCCGTCTGTTTCCCCAGTCTTCCCTGGGCGTGGCCAACCTGCTGGACTTCGAAGACCTGCTGTCGCACAAACCGGCCTGGATCGCTTCCGGGCGTGGCGGAGCAGGCTTCGCCGAGCTGGTCGACACGCTGCTCGACGCCCGCAGCTGATTCCCTACCGCAAGTAGAGCAGGCGGGCTGTACCGCTCGCGTGATCCGTTGACACACGGAGCAGGTACAGGCCTGAGCCGGCTCCTTCCAGGGACAGCGGCAGGCGGTGGCTTCCGGCGGGCAGTACCAGTCGCTGCGACTGCAGAAGCGCGCCGCGAATGTCGTACAGGGACACTTCCACATTCCCGGCGTGTTGCAGTGTGAAGCTCGCGCGCGTCTGCGGGTTGAAGGGATTCGGAGCGACCTGCAGCTGCAGGGATCCGGGTTGGGTTGGCGCTTCGCCCGCCGCGACCTGGTTCCAGTCGCGGCGCTGCAGGCGGCCATCCTCCAGGACCAGCAGGGCCTTGCCTTCGGCATCCTGTGCCAGCGAGTGGACGGGCGGACACAACTCGGTCGATGCCGTCTCCCAGGAATCCAACGGATTGCCGATCGTGCCGTCGAAGTAGCCGAAGGCACTCGGCGAAGCGGTGGCGAAGGCGGCGCGATCGCGCACGGAGACGGCGACGACCTCTCCCGCGGGAGCCGCCGCCTGGCGGCCGATGGCGCTTTCCCCGGCCCCGTATACTTCCAGCAGGCAGAGCGAGCCGGCGGCCACCAGCCAGCGGTCGATGGCCATCGGCGGGAAGGGATCGGCGTCGAGCACCGCCCCGGGCAGTTCATGTACGACGCCCAGTGCGGGGTTGTCCACGTCGCTCGCATCCACGTGGAAAAGCCGTCCGTCATGGGAGCCCAGGAAGAACTGGTTCCCGTTCCAGAAGGACTTGGCCGGATCGCAGGACAGGTTGATCGTGCCGTGATGCAGGATCGTGTAGGGGAAGGGATTGATCTCCTTGATCGCGACGAAACCGCTGGCGGTGACGTAGGCCAGCAGCAGCTCCGGAGAGATCGCCACATCGACAACGGGGTCCGTGCTGTGCACGCCGCGGATCTCGGCGCCTTCCGGCAGCAGCTCGTAGAAACGCAGCCCCGCATTCCGTGTCACGGCACCGGCCCAGTCGCCGACGATATCCCCGCCGATCACGGACCTGGGGAAGGGCAGGACGGCCGTCTCCTGTAGCAGGCCCGTATCCGGGTGCCAGCCGAAGCGGCGCCAGCCCAGGCGGCCGTCCAGCAGCCAGCCGGGTTCCTCCCCGGCAGGATCCGCCAGCCATTCGATGGGCAGGGGCCTGGTGGACACGCGCCCTTGCGCCGCCGGATCCTGCGTTCCCTGCAATCGGTACAATCCGCAGCCTTGTGCCGCTTCCGCCACGAGCAGGTGCTGGTCATCCACGATCGAGATCCTGCCCATGTCGGGACTGAAGGGTCTTCCCTGCAGGGGCTGTGCGATTCCGGATACAGGCCAGTGTATACGCTGCAAGCCGATTCCCGGTCGTGTGACGAGCAGGTACTCGTCGCCCAGATCATGGATGTCCGTTGGCGGAGGGTCTGCTTCCCAGGCCTCGGGGATCAGAGGCATCCCGTTCCCGTCCAGCGCATAGCGGCGCGTCTCGACCGGGCTGCTGATGAACAGGGTGCCGGAGCCCAGATGGAGCGCGGATTCCCCGGGCAGGCTTCCCTGCCACAAGAGTGGCAGTTCCTCGACAAGCTCATGGATGAAGAGGCTGTCATTGCGCAGGCCGTAGAGCAGGTCCTGTCGCACAACACCATCCTCCAGCGAAAGCGGCTCGATGAGGGACCCGGTCACCTCGCCATCCACGATGGTCCAGCAGTGTATACGCGTTGTTGCGAGGGAGACGACGCGGTCTTCCCCGACAGCCACTGCATGAGCCGAATCCGGCAGGAAGGCCTGCAGGGGGTCCCCCAGGTCATGAGTCTGGGTCAGGATGCTAATCATCCCGTCCTCGCAGATCAGGGCGGCAAGATTGCCCCTGCCGTCCACATCGAGGATAGGTGTCTGGAAGGATAGCCAGTCTCCGCTCAATGGGCGCAGGGGATCGCTACTATCCGCTCGCATGGCCGTCCGCTCTCCGGCCACGAGAATGCCCCCCCCCGGAAAGGGACTGACGAAGTGTGTTTCAAATGCCGGCCGCTCTTCCAGCAGCTGTCCCACAACCGGCAGGCTTCCGCAAAGGGCCAGCAGGGCGACGGGGAGTGCGCGGATCACTTGAGAAAGAGCATTTTTTGCGTCTCACGGGCCCTGGCGCCGTTGACCATCAGCAGGTAGACGCCGGAAGAGATCCCCTGCGGCTGCCAGGAGAATTCGTGTTCGCCGGCAGCAAGGCGGCCCTTGTGTATCGTGTCGACAAGCTGGCCGGCCAGGTTGAAGACCATCACTTCCAGGGGCTGCTCGCGCTCCAGTTCCACGCGGATGCGCGTGGAGGGGTTGAAGGGATTGGGGAAGACGGAGGCGATGCGCAGGCTGCGCGGGCGCGTCACGGCTTCGCCTCCCAGTTCCACCTCGCCGTCGGCCCAGGCCAGCAGACGGTCCAGCACCTGGTCCAGCCCCATCGTGTTTCCGGCGCCGGACAAGCCTTCCAGGCCCCAGCCGAGACTCAGCACCTCGCCGGATCCCTGGGGCTGTACCACACCGGCATCCCCAGGATCGCCGCTGCCGAAGTGGCGGAACACGGGAACCGATCCCTGGGGCGAGAAGCGCTCCATGCTTGCCTGGTTGCCCGCGCCCCCGTTCATGAAGAACAACAGCTCGTCGTGGAAGAAGGCACCCGTGTCGCCGTTGATCGCCTGGCCGCCGACCTCGGTTTCCAGCACTTCCAGGCCGCAGAAGGACAGCAGCCAGGCCGGGTCCTGGGCCCCCGCGAGATTCTGTCCGCTCAGGACCAGGTGACCGCCGCTTTCCACGTAGCTCTCGAGAGCCTCGCGGGCCGCGCCGGCGATCTCTTCGCCGTTGTCGCCCTGCATCCAGGCCAGCAGGCGGGTGTGATCCAGGTCGAGAGCGGGGACCTCCGCCGGCGTGACGACCTGCACCTGCGCCTGGCCCTCGGCGGCCAGCAGCAGGTATTCCTCGTAGGCATCACCGCCATCGTCGTCGACGATCAGCAGGTCGGCGCGTGTGCTGGCGAAGGAGAAGTGTTCCGTGGCCTCGCCGTCCTCGCCCCACGAAAGCTCAAGTTCGAAGTCCACGGGACCGCTCAACTCGGCAAAGGTCTGGCAGGGAACGGCAAACTCGAAACTGCCGCCGCCCGCAAGGGGACCGGTGTTGTAGCCCATGGAGGCCGGGATCACGTCCGGATGCAGCGAGCTGAGGTACATCAGCACGTCATCCACCGATCCGCCCGTGTTGACCACGCGAAGATTGAGATTGTACACGCCGCTGTCGGGCACCTGCTGGATCTCCGCCCCCTCCTCGTTCGTCAGCCAGGCCTCGTGAAGCCGCGGCGCCGCCGGCAGGTTGCTCAGCGGGGTCAGTTGGCGCAGGATCCAGTTCTCCGGGTCCAGCTCCACCTCGCTCACGGCCTGGGGCACGAAGTATTCGAGGTGTTCGGCGGCCTCGTCGATCCAGGCCTGCACCTGCATCTCGCCGCCGCCGTCGAGTGTGATACGGATATCCATGGGCATGGTGAAGGTCTGCCTCTCCGGCACCTGCAGCTGGACGATGTCGATGCGCAGCAGCTCGCCCCCCTCGTTGCTCGTACTCCAGCTATAGCCGTATTCCGGGTAGTACTCCCCGAAGATCCACTGCTGGAAGAACCAGTCCAGGTCGCCGCCGTAGGCCGACTCCATGTAGCCGACGAACTCTTCCGTGTCCACGCTGCGGTGGTTGTCCCGTGATCCATCCCCCAGGTAGTCGTTGGTCGCCGCGAAGAAGGTCGAATCGCCCATGACGTGGCGCAGCATGTGCAGGACCCAGGAGCCCTTGGCGTAGCTCAGGTTGCCGTCGAAGATGGTCTGGGTCTCCGGGTCCTCGACGTAGATCGTGCCCGGGCCGTAATACTCTTCCAGGTCCATGTTGGCGTGCAGGCCGGCGGGACCGTTGAGGTATTCCTGGAACAGGCTCTCCCCGTAGGTCGCCCAGCCCTCGTTGAGCCAGATATGGTGGAAGGTCTTGCAGGTCACCTTGTCCCCGAACCACTGGTGCATCAGCTCGTGGGCGATCACGGCCTGGTTGTAGAAGCCCATCGAGCTGATCGTCTGGTGCTCCATCGCCCCGCCCCAGGTATACTGGGCATGGCCGTACTTCTCGTCCAGGAAGGGGTAGGGCTGGATGCGCTCGGAGAAGGCCTGCAGGGCGTCGATGCCGGTCTGTGTCACCCAGTCCTGCTCGGAAGGGCTCAGGCCCCAGCTGTATTCGACGACCGGCAGGTCGGTGCCTTCCCAGTTCCAGGTGTCTTCCAGGTAGTTGTAGGGAGCGATGCAGACGGAGAAGAGATAGGTCACCATGGGCCAGCTCTCGAACCAGGTCGCGGTGCGCGTGCCGTCTCCGTTGTCTACATCCGCCTCGAGCACTCCGTTGGAGACGATGGTGTTGAAGTCCTGGGAGCTGATGTGCGCGCGCAGGCTGTCCGCCTTGTCGATGGGCAGGTCGCGGCAGGGCCAGAAGCGGCGGGCGTCCCAGGGCTCGGCCTGGGTCGTCAGCACGTCGATGTTCTGGCCGGTCTGGATGTTGAAGTTGCTCGTCGGCAGCACGCCGCCGCCCGTATACCCGGCCGTGTACTCCATGCGCAGCACGGCCGATTCCCCGGCGGAGAGCGCTTCGGGCAGGGCGACCGTGACGTCCTCGCCGTTCTGTAACACGCCGGCGACGGACGCGCCGTCCACCTCCATGGACTGCAGGCTCAGGTTGTCCCCGGCATGCAGCAGGATCTGCTGCAAGCCGTTCTCCAGGCTGCGGAAATGCATTTCGACCACGCCCTGCAGCCCGTCCTCGCCCGTCGGCATGTCGAGCCAGAGCTCGTAGTAGACGACATCGTAGTGCTCCAGGGTACGCTGGTCCCTCAGGGGGATCCGGCGCTGGACCTTGCCTTCGTGCATGTCTCGGAAGGCCAGGATGTGTTCCCGGCTGGGGGTGCCTTGTTCGATCAGCGGCGGCCGCAGGGTTTCGGCCGTTTCGGCGAAGAGACTGGCCGGCAGCAGGCAGGCCAGGGAAAGCAGGGTGCTCATGAGGATGCTCCCGAATGAATGCGGACCCGCCACCTTCTGGAGCAGGTCATTGGCAAGCAGTATAGCAAGCAGCGTGCCAGCCCGTTCAATGACGAAAGTCAAGAAGGACATGGGCCATTTGCTATACTCTCGCCGTTCCCGACGAGGCCCTTCGGCAAGCTGTCCGGACCGCAGGAACGGCATGTAGCAGGACCCCGGCGGAGCAATGCATCGCCTGAACCTGCAGATTCTGCCGGCAGCCGGTTTGCTGCCGTTTGCCTGCACTGGTCGGGAAACCTGACGACTGTCCGGATTTTCTGCGCTACGAGAGGAGAGCCATGATCATCGTCACCGGCGCGGCGGGCTTCATTGGCAGCGCCCTGGCCTGGCGGCTCAACCGCCTGGGCCACGGCGATCTGCTGCTGGTGGATCACCTGGGCGCCGCCGACAAGTGGCGCAACCTGAGCGGCCTCTCCTATACGGATTACCTCGACAAGCGCGATTTCCTGGAAGCCTTCCACGAAGGCGCCTTTCCCGACTGCGAAGCGGTCTTCCACATGGGCGCCTGCAGCTCGACCACCGAGCGCGACGCCGACTACCTGATGTTCAACAATGCCGTCTACACCCGCGACCTGGCGCGCATCTGCGCCGCGCGGAAGGTGCGGCTGCTCTACGCCTCCAGCGCCGCCACCTACGGCGCCGGCGAACAGGGCTATTCGGACGATCCCGGGAAGCTGGACGACCTGCGTCCGCTGAACATGTACGGCTATTCCAAGCAGCTCGCCGACAGCTGGCTGCGGCAGGAAGGGCTGCTGGATTCCGCGGTCGGCTTCAAGTTCTTCAATGTCTTCGGGCCGAACGAGTATCACAAGGGCAGCATGCGCTCGATGGTGCTCAAGGCATGGGAGCAGTTCCGTGATACGGGCAAGGTCAGCCTCTTCGCCAACCATCGCGACGGGCATTCGGACGGCGACGAGACCCGCGACTTCGTCTACGTGAAGGATGTGGTCGAGACGATGATCGCCGCCTGGAAGGATCCCGCGGTCAACGGCGTATACAACCTGGGCACCGGCGAGCCGCGCAGTTTCCTGCACCTGGTGCAGGCCGTCTTCAAGGCCCTGGGCCGCGAGCCGGCCATCGAGTGGATTCCCATGCCCCCCGAACTGCGCGGACAGTACCAGTACTACACCTGCGCCGACACGGCCCGCCTGGCCGCCGCCGGCCTGCCCGTGCCCCGGACCTCGCTGGAGGACGCGGTGCGCGACTATGTCTGCAACTACCTGGAAAAGGACTGCGCGCGCCTCGACGCTGCGCGCGACTGAAGCGAAGCCTGCCGCAACCGGCGGCACAAGAGGGAGCAACCCATGCACAAGAAACTGTTCATTCCGGGCCCCGTCGATGTACGGCCCGAGGTTCTGCAGGCGATGGCCCAACCGATGATCGGGCATCGCACCAAGGACGCCAGCGCCCTGCAGCGCGGCATTACGGAGAAGATGCGCAAGGTCTTCCAGACCGAGAACGTGATGGTGCTCTCCACCTCCTCCGGATCGGGCATGATGGAAGGCGCGATCCGCAGTTTCACCGGCAAGGGCGCCGCGGTCTTCAGTGTCGGGGCCTTCGGCAAGCGCTGGCACGAGATGGCGGTGCAGAACGGCGTCGAAGCCGATCTCTTCGAGGTGCCGCAGGGCCAGCCGACCCTGGCCAGCGAAGTGGAGAAGGCCTTGGCCACCGGCAAGTACGACACCTTCACCATCACCCACAACGAGACCAGCAGCGGCGTGATGAATCCCGTCCAGGAGATCGCCGAAGTGCGGCGTCGCTACCCGGACGTGCTCTGGCTGATGGATACGGTCAGCTCGATGGGCGGGACGAGCATTCCCGTCGACGAGCTCGGCGTCGACTGCTGCATCACATCGACCCAGAAGGCGCTCGGCGTGCCTCCGGGGCTGGCCATCGGAAGCGTGACGGAACGATCCATCGACCGGGCGCGCGGCAAGGGCCAGCGCGGCTTCTACCTGGACATGGTCAAGCTCTACGACTTCATCTTCAAGAAGGACCACCAGTATCCGAGCACCCCGGCCCTTTCGCTGATGTACGGCCTGGACAAGTCCCTCGACTTCATCATGGAGGAAGGACTGGAGAACCGCTGGGAGCGCCACCGCCTGAACATGGAGAAGGTGCGCGCCTGGGGCCGCAAGCACTTCGAGCTGCTTGTCGACGACGCCTACGCCAGCCGCACCGTGACCGTGATCCGCAACACGCGCGAGATCAGCGTTGGCGACCTGAACAAGGCCCTCGGCGAGCGCGGCTTCCAGATCGCCAACGGCTACGGCGAACTGAAGGACAAGACCTTCCGCATCGCCCACATGGCCGACTGCACCAGCGAAGGACTGGACGAAGTGCTCGGATCGATCGAGGAAATCCTGTCCCTGTAACACGGGCCGCGCCCGAACCCCGGAGGAACCATGCCCCGCGTCCTGCTGAACGACGGCCTTGCCGCCGACGCCGTCAACGCCCTGAAGAGCCTGGGCGTCGATTGTGATACGACACACTACGAAGAGGCCGACCTGCACCGCGAGCTGGCGGCCGCCGACGCCATCGTGATCCGCAGCGCCACCAGGCTGCGCGACCCGGAGATCGACGCCGCCGTCGCCGGCGGCAGGCTCAAGCTGATCATCCGCGGCGGAGTCGGCATCGACAACATCAACCACGAATACGCCCGCTCGAAGGGCATCGAGGTGCGCAACACGCCCGGCGCCAGCAGCGCCAGCGTGGCCGAACTGGTGATCGCGCACATGTTCGCCGTCAGCCGCTTCCTGCCTGCGGCCAACGTGACCATGCGCCAGGGCCAGTGGAACAAGAAGCAGTACAAGGGCCGCGAGCTGGGCGGAGCCGTCTGCGGCATCGTCGGTTTCGGCCGCATCGGACGGGAGACCGGGCGTCGCGCACTGGCCCTGGGCATGCAGGTGTTGTATTACGACAGCTATGAGGGCGTCGAGCACGTCGAGGGCTGTACCCGCCTCAGCCTGACGGAAGTGCTCGAGCGGAGCGACTACCTGAGCCTCAACGTGCCGCACGCCAAGGGCGAGCCGGCCCTGATCGGCGCCGCCGAGCTGGCGCGCATGAAGAAGGGCGCTGTGCTCGTCAACTGCAGCCGCGGCGGAGTGGTCGACGAGGCGGCCCTGCTGGCCAGTCTCGAGGACGGGCACCTGGGCGGCGCCGGCATCGACGTATACGAGAACGAGCCCGAGTACAACCAGGCCCTGGCGGCCCATCCGCTTGTCAGCGTGACGCCTCACATCGGCGCGCAGACCACGCAGGCCCAGGCCCGCGTCGGCCAGGAAGTGGTCGACATCCTGCGCGAGGGGCTCGGCTTCTAGCCTGCCCCGTCCTTCGATTCTGCAGCCTTCCAGCCGGCTCCGCCATCGCGGCGGAGCCGCTTTCTCGAGAAAGGACCTTCATGGCCGTCTTCAATCCCTTCTGCGGCTTTCGCCCGCGGGTCGACCTGGCCGAGCGCATTGCCAGCCGCCCCTACGACGTGCTCAACAGCGCCGAGGCCCGCGTCGAGGCCGAGGGCAACGAGTACAGCTTCCTTCGCGTGGTCAAGTCGGAGATCGACCTGCCCGAGGACACGGACCCCTACGATGACCGCGTCTACGCGACGGCGCGCGCCAACCTGGACCGCCTGATCCACCTGGGGCGGCTGGTGCAGGACGACCGGCCCTGCTTCTATCTCTACCGCCAGGAGATGGACGGGCGGGTGCAGACCGGCGTCGTCGGCTGCACCTCCGTGGAGGACTACGAGAAGAACGTGATCCGCAAGCACGAGCACACGCGGGAAGTCAAGGAGCGCGACCGCATCCGCCACGTGGACGAGTGCAACGCCAACACGGGGCCGGTCTTCCTGACCTACCGCGGCAGCGAGCGCATCGACGGGCTGGTGGAAGGCTGGTGCGCGGATCACAAGCCGCTCTACGATTTCAGCACCGATTCCGTGAGACACACCTTCTGGGTCGTCGACGACGGGAAGGTGATCAAGGAGCTGAAGACCGCCTTCGGCAGGATCCGAACCCTGTATGTGGCGGATGGCCACCACCGCAGCGCCAGCGCGGCCAAGGTTGGCGCGAAGCGCCGCGAGGCCAACCCCGGGCACACAGGGCAGGAGGAATACAACTACTTCATGTCCGTGGCCTTCCCGGACCATGAACTGACGATTATCGACTACAACCGCGTGGTCAAGGACCTGAACGGCCAGGACGCCGCCGGCTTCCTCGCGGCCCTGGAGGCTGCCGGCTTCGAGGTCGTCGCCGAGGGCGGGAGCGGCGAACCGGCCAGGCCGGAGAAGCCCGGGCAATACGGCCTGTATCTCGATGCCCGCTGGCATCGTGTGACAGCGCCGGAAGACTGGAAGCAGGCCGAGGACCCCGTCGAGGCCCTCGACGTGGCGATCCTGCAGCAGAAGGTGCTGACGCCGCTCCTCGGCATCGGGGACCCGCGGACGGACGAACGCATCGACTTCGTCGGCGGCATCCGCGGCCTGGGCGAGCTGGAGCGCCGCGTGGACAGCGGGGAGATGGCCCTGGCCTTCGCCCTCTACCCGACGAGCATCGAGGACCTGATGTCCGTCGCCGACCTGGACCGCGTCATGCCGCCCAAGTCCACCTGGTTCGAGCCCAAGCTGCGCTCGGGCCTGATCGTGCACCGGTTGGAATAGGAAGAACTCGCACGGAGGGCACGGAGTAGACGGAGAACACAGAGTGAATAAATGTCTGGTTGTCTGGACATGTGGGTCTTGGTGGAAGCCGAGGCCCTTTTTACTCTTGCGAGTGATCGATGAGGAGG
>JAUIFJ010000008.1 GCA_030429345.1 bacterium
CGCCCTCGCTGAGGGCCTGGGTGATCGCAGCGGTCAGCGTGGTCTTTCCGTGGTCGACGTGACCGATGGTGCCCACGTTTACGTGCGGTTTGGTCCGCTCGAATTTCTGCTTGGCCATGAAGTACTCCAGATTGTCCGATGGCAGTCGCCCAATGCCCCACGCGGGGAAATCACAAGCTCACGACCGGATTTGAACCGGTGACCTCTTCCTTACCAAGGAAGCGCTCTACCGACTGAGCTACGCGAGCGGAACAGTCAAAAGCGGGAGACGAGGCTCGAACTCGCAACCCTCAGCTTGGAAGGCTGATGCTCTACCAAATTGAGCTACTCCCGCGAAATCGGCTCCGCGACCTGCGCGGCTCCGGGTGGAAAAGTCCCACTGCCGAACTTCTCCCGACCGGGCGCAGCCGGTCATGATCTCTAAAGATGGTAGGGGAAGGATTCGAACCTTCGTAGGCTGTCGCCGGCAGATTTACAGTCTGCTCCCTTTAACCACTCGGGCACCCTACCTTCGTGCGAACGCAAGCGTTCGCCTCTGAGTTTTGCTGCGCAAAACTCTCTGCGAGTGGAGACGCAATTGGGGCGCCACCTCTCGCCAGACATTCAGAAAGCGCGATAACAGCAACCAGGGGCATCACTTCAATCGCGCCTTGAAACTTCAACGAGCAGGCTTCCGGGTACCGGGTTATCCGTTAGTGGGGAATAACCGCAAGCTGAATTCCTGTGCCGGGTCGACCTCTTCCGGGTCGAATTCAGGCAGCGAAAGCCAAGACCTGCTAGGTTAGCGGATTGCCGAAACAAAGTCAATAGAGCCCTGTCCCGAAGGCCGCAAAAAAGACGCGCCTACTTGATCGCCAGCGAAACGACGCGCGGACTGACGCGTTTGCCAAAGCGCAGGCTGCCGCTCTCCAGCAGGGCCTGCACCTTGGGGTGCGCCTTGGCCTGCTCCAGCACCTGCTCGTCGGCGGCATCCGCGGCGACGGTCAGGGTGCCTCGCACCTTGCCGTTGACCTGGATCGCCACTTCCACCTCGTCCACCTTGCAGAAATCCTCGTTCCACTCGGGCCAGGGGTGGAAGGCCAGCGTCCCCGCCTGCCCCATCCGCCCCCACAATTCTTCCGCAAGGTGCGGCGCAAAGGGGGCCAGCAGGACCAGGAAGGTCTCCGCCAGCGCCTTCGGCAGCTCCTTCATCTTGTAGAGGGCGTTCGTGTACTCCATGAGGCGCGCGATGGCCGTGTTGAACTTGAGCTCCTCCAGGTCGCGTGTGACACTGCGAATGGTCGCATGCTGCAGGCGCAGCTGGTCCTTGTCGAGGTCCACGTTCCGAATGGCCGTGTTCAGTTCCCCATCGCGGTCGATCCACAGATTCCAGACGCGTTTGAGAAAGGAGTGGCAGCCCCGGATCCCGTCGTCGGACCAGGGCTTGTCGCGATCCAGCGGCCCCATGAACATCTCGTAGAGCCGGACCGAATCCGCGCCGTACTCCCGCACCATGTCGTCCGGGTTGACCACGTTGTAGCGCGACTTGCTCATCTTCTCGATCTGGGTCGCGACCTCCTCGCCGCTCTCGCGGACGACCCAGGTGCCGTCGCGCTTTTCCACCTGCTCGCGCAGATAGTACTTCCCCTTGGCATCCCGGTAGCTCTCGCCAAGGATCATGCCCTGGTTGAAGAGCTTCTGGAAAGGCTCCTTCGTGTGGACAAGCCCCAGGTCGTAGAAGACCTTGTGCCAGAAGCGCGCGTAGAGCAGGTGCATCACCGCGTGTTCGGCGCCGCCGACATAGAGGTCCACCGGCATCCAGTACTGCTCCGCTTCCTGCGACCAGGCCTCCCGGCTGTTGCGCGGGTCGATGAAGCGCAGGAAATACCAGCAGGAACCCGCCCAGTTGGGCATGGTGTTGGTCTCACGCAGCAGCAGCTCGCCCGTGTCCGGATCGCGCACTTCCAGCCAGTCCTTCGCGCGGCTCAGGGGCGGAGACCCGTCCTCGGCGGGCTTGAACTCGTCCAGCACGGGCAACTCGACCGGCAGGTCGCCTTCGGGCACCGGCACGACCCTTCCGTCCTTGCCGTGCAGCAGGGGAAAGGGCTCGCCCCAGTAGCGCTGCCGGCTGAAGAGCCAGTCGCGCAGCTTGTAGTTGATTTTTCCGCGGCCCGCGCCCTGCTCCTCGAGCCAGGAGATGATGCGCGCCTTGGCCTCCGGCACCTTCAGGCCGTCGAGCAGGCCCGAGTTGACGAGCACGCCCTCCTCGTTGTCCGTATACGCTTCCTGTGTGACATCACCGCCGCTGACCACCTCGACGATCGGCAGGTTGAATTGTGTGGCAAAGTCCCAGTCGCGGGAATCGTGTCCGGGAACGGCCATGATGGCGCCCGTGCCATAACCGCCGAGCACATAGTCGGCGATCCAGATGGGCACCTTCTCCCCATTCACCGGATTGACGGCATAGGCGCCCGTGAACTCTCCGGTCTTTTCGCGGTTCTCGTCCCGGCGATCCACATCGCTGCGGGACTCGGCCTGTCGCACATAGGCCTCGACAGCCTCCCTGCAATCGGCAGTCACGACCTGTGACACAAGCGGATGCTCGGGCGCCAGCACGCAATAGGTCGCCCCGAAAAGGGTGTCCGGACGGGTCGTGAAGACGACGAACTCCTGCCCGCCTCCGTCGACGCGGAAGGTCACTTCGGCGCCCTCGCTGCGTCCGACCCATTCGCGCTGCATGGTCTTGACCCCCTCGGGCCAGTCCAGCTCGTCCAGATCGTCGATCAGGCGCTGGGCGTACTCCGTGATACGCAGCATCCACTGGCGCATCTTGCGCTTCTCGACGGGGTCGCCCGTCTCCACGTAGCGGCCGTCCTTGACCTCTTCGTTGGCCAGGACGGTCCCGACGGCAGGACACCAGTTCACCGGCACTTCGGCCGTATACGCCAGGTCCTTCTCGTAGAGCTTCAGGAAGATCCACTGGGTCCAGCGGAAGTATTCCGGGTCCGTGGTGGAGAACTCGCGGTCCCAGTCGTAGGACAGGCCCAGGGACTTGATCTGGCGGCGGAAGGTGTTGCAGCTGTCCTCGGTCACGCGCGCCGGATGCAATCCGCTGCGCTCGGCATAGCGTTCCGTGTTCAGGCCGAAGGCGTCCCAGCCCATGGGGCGTAACACATTGAATCCGCGCATGCGCCGCCAGCGGGCCAGGATGTCCGTCGCCGTATACCCTTCCGGGTGGCCCATGTGCAGGCCGGCGCCCGAAGGGTAGGGAAACATGTCGAGGATGTAGTACTTGGGCTTGTCGGGATCGATCTCGACCCGGAAGGTCTTTTCCTTCTCCCAGTGGTCCTGCCAGCGTTTTTCGATGGCCTGGTGATCGTAGCGGGCCATGGCCCCCTCCTGCGCGTTTCCTCCACGGTTCGGGCCGCGGAGTCCAGAAATAAAAAGGCCCACGGAACGACGGCTGCAGGCGACCTGCTTTCCGTTGCTTCCGTGGACCCTCGGTCCATCCGGTCAAAACCATAGGTCGGGAAACCGGCGGACAATCGGGGCGACTGGATTCGAACCAGCGACCTCTCGCTCCCGAAGCGAGCGCTCTACCGGGCTGAGCCACGCCCCGCGCCAAAAACGCAAGCCCTGAAGGTAGAATTTGCAGCGGGGTCAGACAAGAGGCAAACCTGCAAAACCTGAGCCCTCCAGGAGCAGTGGAAGCCGTTACTCCGAATGGTTTGGGCCGGGCGGGTGTCCAATATCCTTCAGGCTGTTCAGGAACCAACAACCCGCCAGGACAGCCGCCACTCCTGACACAAATCAAATAATTGGAAAACCGGGCCTTAGAATCAGAATGAAGCTGGTCTGAATTTTGCTTGATCGCTCTTGCTATCGCTTTGTCGCGCAGACACAATTCATACACATGCACAAGGTATACCGACCAGGAAGTCTCCCGGTCGGCTGAGTCGAGTTCATAACGGTTCTAACGGATGGGACAATCGTCCCCCTTGACTTATCAAGAGGAGTAACCATGAAGAAACAGCTTGTCGTGACTTCCACTTTGCTGGCCCTGGCATCCGCCAGCTTTGCGGCCGTGGTGTCCGACCCCATCGCTCACCCGTCGAGCGCGCAGGGCCAGGTGATTCCGATCACCGTCATCGACAACGGCGTCCGCAAGGACGTGACCACCGATGACGAGTCCTACGACTTCGACGCCGACAACGGTGGCTGGTCGAGCTTCGGCACCGGTCTGCAGAACGACACCTGGCATGTGGAAGCGGTCAGCCCGACCCATCCCGCCAACACGGATGTCTGGTGGAGCGCCGACGCCTCCGTCGGCGGCTACCTTAGCAGCAGCTTCGTCTACCTGCAGACGCCCGCCATCGACCTGAGCGGAGCCGACGGCGCCAGCCTGAGCTTCGATCTGTACCACGCCTGCGAAGCTCCGGGCGGCGAACCCGAAGGCTACGACAGCTGGGACGGCTGCAATGTCTGGGTCTCCACGGACGGCGGCTCGACCTGGGCCGTTGCGACGCCGACCAGCCCGGCCTACAACGGCGCCAGCTCCTTCGCCTTCGGCAGCGAGTTCGGCATGGGCCCCGGCATTCCCCAGTGGACCGATACCGCCACAGGCTGGCAGGCCGCCAGCTTCGACCTGAGCGCCTATGACGGCGAGAACGACGTGCGCGTGCGCTTCGTCATGTGCGCCGACCCCGGTTTCGACTACATCGACGACAACACCATGACCGGCATGCAGGTCGACAACATCGTCGTCGACGATGGCTCCGCCGCCAGCACCGTGGTCTGGGCCGATGACGGCAGCAGCAACACCGGCGGCGCTGCCGAAACCGGTTTCCACGTTTATGGCGACGAGTGGATGTACAGCGCCTCCGGCGGCAACCCTGACGGTCACTGGGTCTGCGACGACGCCGCCAACCTGGGCTGCTACATCGCCAGCCCCAACATCGCCATCACGCCTCCGGCCCGCATCACGGTCACCGCGGACATCTTCTGCGACATGCCGGACCAGGACGGTGACGATGACGGTTTCCTGGAAGACTATTTCCACGTGGAGTATTCCACGGACATGGGCGCCACCTGGGTCACCATGTATTACGACTATGCTCGTGAAGGCATTGCCGCCGGTTTCGCCACCTGGGACGAGGACGATCTCTTCAATGGCAGCTCGATCCTGACCCTGCCCACCGAGACCGACTTCATGCTCCGTTTCCGCATGACCACTGACGACAACGACGATGGCGGCGACGGCACCGGTCTGCATGTGGACAACGTGGTCATCACCACGGCCAGCGTGCCCCTGAACGATCTGGCGATCACCAAGGCCTGGTTCGACTACCCGCGCGTGGAAGGCTACACCATCCTGCCGAAGGTCGAGATCAGCAACCTGGGCGCCGAGCAGGCAGTCAACGTGCGCGCCAACTGGACCGTCTACCAGGACAGCGTCGGCGGCCCCGTGGCCCATGCCAACAGCTTCGCCATTTTTACCGCCCAGACCGTCGACGGCCTGAGCAGTGTCCGCACCGAAATGCTGGCTACCAACCCGGCTCTTTTCCAGTGGGTCCCCAGCGCTCCGGGCAACTACGTCGCGGTGCTATATCCCAATACCTCCGGCGTGCCGGGTGGTTGGACCGAGGAAGACACCAGCAACGACACCCTGCAGGTCGCCATCACCGTGCAGGAAGACAACGTTGGCTTCCTGCGCTATGACAGCGGCTTCAGTTCGGGTTGGAGCCTGGCCCAGGATGCCGCGGAAGCCACCGCGTACATGGTCCGTTTCGATCCGCTGGAGCTTTCTGTCACTGGCCAGGCGGATCCGGATGAATACGCCTATGACGGCGAGTTCCTCAACATGCATCTGTACGGCATGAATGCCGATGATGAAGTCACGATCGTCGTCCATGACGAAGGCGCCGACGACATGACCATTGGACCTCTGCTGGCACAGTACACGACCACGATTAGCGGTCCGGATGACTTGAATCCCAACATCATGAACCGCTACATCGGCACCTTCCCCAATCTGAAGTGCCGCACCACCCCGGTCTGGATCGGCGTGCGCGCCAATCCCAACAACGACACGGGCGTTGTGGGTCTGAGCGAGGACAACGGCGGCCCCTATTGGGAAGGCCACACCTACATCTATGACTACACGGATGACAGCACCAGCGAATTCCCCGGCGACCTGCGCTTCTTCATCCAGATCGGATGGGGCACGGCGGCGGACCTTCCCTTCGACCTGGTCGTGAATGCCGAGACGATCTACGATCCCAACGCCACGGTCTCCCTGAGCTGGAACAGCCCCGGACCGGTCGACGGATACACCATCCACCGCAGCACCGACGCCTTCTTCACGCCTGACGGCGCGAACCAGGTGGCCGACGTGGACCAGTTCACCACCAGCTACACCGACGACGCCAGCGTCGCCGGCAGCAAGTACTACTACAAGGTGGTCGGCTACAACGGCGTCTGCCCTGCCATCGACTAGTTCCCGCGCGGTGATACACCGCCAGAGTTCGTACACAAAAAAGGCCCCGCTGCGAATGCAGCGGGGCCTTTTCCGTTTCCGGTGTGCTACACGGTGGATCCCTGTGCCCCGGGTGGGGTCCGTGTGACGGGTGGAATCACCGACACGGGCGGATCACGCCGCAATGGGTGGGGCCGTCGTCGCGGGTACGATCCGTCGTCGCATGGAATCAACGATCCGGGTGGGGCCGCCGTCGCTCCGTTTGGAATCACCGCCCCCGGTGGATCCGCCATGGGTTGGGCCGCCTCAACGGTTGCGATCCGTCGTCGCGGGGAATCGCCGAAACGGGTTGGGCCGACGTTCCGATGGAACCATCGCCCCCGGTGGAACCGCCATGGGTTGGGTAGACGCCGTGGGTTGGGGTGGCCGGCATGGGTATGGCCAACGTCGTGGGTGGGGCCGACGCCGCCCCGGACTGAAGCCCGGGGCTATCGTTCGACGCCCCCTGGCGGGAGCGATGATCGTAGACAGTGAAGAAATACCCGCACACTCGTCCCGAAGGGGCGAAGACAGCTAGCCCCGGGCTTTAGTCCGGGGCGGAGGCGGGTGGATGCAGAGGGATCACAACAACCCGCCAAACGGAAACATTGCCCCGGGTGGGGTCCGTGTTCCGGATGGAATCACCGACACGGGCGGATCACGCCGCAATGGGTGGGGCCGCCGTCGCGGGTGCGATCCGTCGTCGCATGGAATCAACGATCCGGGTGGGGCCGACGCCGCCCCGTTTAGAATCACCGCCCCCGGTGGATCCGCCGTGGGTTGGGCCGCCTCAACGGTTGCGATCCGTCATCGCGGGGAATCGCCGAAACGGGTGGGGCCGACGCCGCCCCGTTTGGAATCACCGCCCCCGGTGGATCCGCCATGGGTGGGGCCGCCTCAACGGTTGCGATCCGTCGTCGCGGGGAAACGCCGAAACGGGTTGGGCCGACGCCGCCCCGGACTGAAGCCCGGGGCTATCGTTCGACGCCCCCTGGCGGGAGCGATGATCGTAGACAGTGAAGAAATACCCGCACACTCGTCCCGAAGGGGCGAGGATTGATAGCCCCGGGCTTTAGTCCGGGGTGGGGGCGGAGGCGGAGGCGGCGCTCCTGGTGCCGACGAATATGGAGCTGATGCCGAGGGTCAGGTCGATGCAGCGGGCGTTCGTGAAGCCGCGAGCGCGCATCCAGCCCAGGAAGGTATCGCGCGCCGGGAAGGCCTCCACGGAATGGGGCAGGTAGGTGTAGGCCTCCGCGTCGCCGGAGATCAGCGCGCCGATGCGCGGCAGCACGTGCTTGAAATAGAGGCCGAAGAGCCGGTTGAGCAGCGGATTCGGAATGCCCGCCAGCTCGAGGATCACCAGCCGACCGCCCGGTTTCAGCACGCGGGCGCATTCGCCGAGCGCCTTTTCCTTGTCCGGGAAATTGCGAATGCCGAAGCCGATGGTCACTCCGTCGACACAGGCATCGGGCAGCTCCAGCTGCTCCGCGTCGCCCTGCAGGCAGCGGACCCGCTCTCCCTGTGGCCAGCCTTCCGCCTTCTGCGAGAGGATCTCGAGCATCTTGGGCGCCAGGTCCAGGGCGATCACCTGGCGGGGCCCGTGTTTCAGGATCTCGCGGGCATAGTCCCCGGTGCCCGTGGCCAGGTCCAGGTAGTCCTCGCCGGCTTTGACTCCCAGCAGGCGCACGGCCTTGCGCCGCCAGAGCACATCCATTCCCCCGCTCAGCAGGTGATTGAGCAGGTCGTAGCGCCCGGAAATCCGGTCGAACATCTCGCGGACGCCGCTCTTGCGTTCCTCGCCCTTCAGGCCGACCAGTTCGGGTCTGCCGCCCATCGCGTCTCCTTTGTGTCACACCCGTCAAGCGGCTGACCTGCCGGACAGCATCCGGACGGATCAACCATCCGGCTCAAAGCCGGACAACCTGCCCCCGCGTTGGCACGGGAGTTGTATACATGTCCTCAACGGACCTCGAAACCGAGAACCGGAAAAGCGCCGCCCGATGCCGTGGCCGGAAGTCCCGGTCACGGCCGGGTACGCGGCGAATCCGCCCGGGGCCTAGTTTCCCAGGGCTTCCAGCCGCTCGCGGGCCTGTGCCTGCAGCAATGGATCACGGTGATCCGTCGCCGGCAGCGCGACGGCGCGCCGGTAGTGTTCCCGCGCCTCCGCGGGGCGCTTAAGCCCTTCCAGGGTCTCCCCCAGCTCGAAGTGGGCGAAGACCCAGTCCGGGGAGAGCCCGACGGCTCGTTGCAGGTGTTCCAGCGCCAGCTCGTTGCCGCCCTCGGGCAATTCGCCGTAGAGCGTCTCGGCCACCTTGCGCAGGAACCAGGACAGGTTCGCCATTTCCCGGTAGTAGCGCCCGATCAGGCCGTGGGCCCTCGCGTTGTCCGTGTCCAGTTCCAGCGCCCGCAGGGCCTCCCGCTCGATGCCCTGGGAGAGTTCGACCTTTTCCCTGCCGCCGGCAAAGAGCGCGCGACGCCCCAGGGCCAGCGCCCGGTAATAATGGGCCATGCTGCGCTCGTCACAGGATTTCAGCAGCTCCCGGCTGCTCTGCAGGGCGGCGTCGAAGCCCTGTGCGGCCTCGTCCTCGCGCCCGGCATCCATGGCCTCCTCGGCCAGGTTGATCTGCGCGCGCACCCGGGCTTCCTGCAGGGCGCAATCCTCCGGATTGCGCTGCAGGGCCAGCTCGGCCAGCTCCAGCTGGGCCTGCATGGCTCCGACGGCCTCCAGGCTGTCCAGTGTCGTACGCGTGTCTGCCACGGCAGTCGTGATCCAGGCAAGCCAGAGCACACACAGGATGCGGGTCGTCATGGAACCTCCTAGTAGTCGTAGCGATGCACGCTGCAGCTGGTCAGCGGCCGGTATTCGCGCAGGAAGAGCTCGCTCGTGCGACCGGGACACAGCGGACCGGCCTTCTCCATGGTCTCCTTGCAGAGTTCCACGCGGACCACCGACTCTGGCAGCTCGAAGCCTTCCCGTTCCACCAGGCCGGCGTCGTGGATGCGATGCATCACCTGCGCCCAGACCGGCAGGGCCGCGCGGCCGCCGCTCTGGCCCTCTCCCAGGCGGTAGAGCGGATTGTCCATGCCGACCCAGACGCCCATGGCGAGACGCGGCGTGTAGCCGACGAACCAGGCGTCCGTATACAAATTGGTCGTGCCGGTCTTGCCCGCGGCCGGAGCGTTGAACTTGTACTTCCAGCGTGCGCTCCCGCCGGAACCGCGATCGATCACCGTGCGCAGCATGTCGGAGGTGATCGCCGCCACGCCTTCGCTGACGGCGACGCGCGAGCGGGCACGGTGCTGGTAGATCAGGTTCCCGCGCCGGTCCTCGATGCGCTCGATGCTGTAGGGCTGCGTCCAGACTCCGTGATTGGCAATGCAGGCATATGCGCTGACCAGCTCGATCGGCAAGACGCCGCTGCTGCCCAGGGCCATGGTGTAGTCGGTCTCGATGCGTGTCGTGATTCCCAGGCGCCGGGCCATCTCGACCACCAGCCGCGGGGGCACGATCTCCATCAGCAGGCGCACGCTGACCAGGTTGTAGCTGAACTGCAGGCCCTCGCGCAGCGTGGTCAGGCCGCCCCGGCTGTCGTCGTAGTTCTGCGGCGTCCAGCGGCGGCCGTCGCTCTCCTCGACGACCACGTCCTGGTTGAGCACGCGGGTGCTCGGTCCGTAGCCGTTCTCGATGGCCGTCATGTAGAGCACGGGCTTGAAGGCGCTGCCCGGCTGGCGGCGCGATTGTGTGACACGATTGTACTTGCTGTCCTCGAATTCGCGTCCGCCGATCATCGCCCTGACGGCGCCGCTCGACGGATCCAGCGCCACCAGGGCGCCCTGGGCGTGCAGGCGCTCGCGCAGCAGCTCTTCCACGTAGAGCGAGTCTTCTTTCAGCGAATCGAGCTCGGCGCGGGTCCAGGTGGAGTCGGTCATCCAGTGCCAGTCTTCCCAGTCGTGCTCCAGGAAGCTCGCGCGGGCGCTCTCGTCGAGCAGCGGCAGCCAGCCCTGCATCACGGAATCGGCGTGCTGCTGCACGGCCAGGTCCAGGGTGGTGTGGATGCGCAGCCCGTCGCGGTAGATGTCGACGCCCAGCTTCTCCTGCAGCTCGCCCAGTTCGATGCGCACGTTCTCGCTGAAGTAGGGCGCCTTGAGCCCCGCCTCGTGGGCCGTATACTCGCGGTCGGTGAGCGGACTGGCCTCCGCCCGCTGCCGCTGCTCCTGCGTGATCCGTCCGTCCTGTTCCATCAGGCGCAGCACGGTGGCGCGTCGGCGGCGGGCGGCCTCTTCCCTGAAGAAGGGGCTGTAGTTGGCCGGCGCCTTGAGCAGGCCGACCAGCATCGCCGCCTCGTGCAGGCGGATCTCGCTGACATCCCGTCCGAAATAGCGCCGGGAGGCAAGCTGGACCCCGTAGGCCCCGTGGCCGAAATAGGCCTGGGTCAGGTACATCTCGAGGATCTCGTCCTTCGAGTAGGCGCGCTCGATCTGGATCGCGGTCAGCATCTCGCGCAGTTTGCGTGTGATGCTTTTTTCGCTGCTCAGGTAGAGGTTGCGCGCCAGCTGCTGGGTGATCGTCGAGGCGCCCTGGACGTAGCTCATCTGCCGAATGTCCACCAGCAGCGCGGCGACCACACGCTGCGGATCAATGCCCCAGTGGCTGCGGAAGCGGCGGTCCTCCGTGGCGATCAGCGCGTCTACGAGATGCGGCGGAATGCGCGACAGCGGCACGAAGGAACGCTTCTCCTCGAAGAACTCGCCCAGGGGCTCGCCTCCGGAGGCGTAGACCTGGGAACTGAGCAACGGCCGGTAGCGCTCCAGCTGTTCGAGCGGAGGCAGGTCGCGGGCAAGCCAGAGCAGCAGCAGGGCCGCCAGGCTCAGCAGGAAGAGCAGGGCGCTGCCGCCAAGGAAGAGCGTGAGACGGGCGCGGCTGAGGTTCATGCCTTCTCCTTCGGGCGGAGCAAGGGGGTGCCATCGGCATGGGAGGCGTGTTCCGGGGCAGCGTAGTGCAACAGGAGCTCTTCGCCGTCCCAGCGCAGCCAGCCCCTGGAGGCATGCTGGAAGGGCGGCAGCACGATCGCCAGGCGGCCCTCGACTTCATGCCGCACGAAACGGTGGGCGTGCCCCATCAGCAGCAGGTCGTCGCCCGGAGCCATCAACTGCTCCATGGCCAGGGAGAGGTAGCGGCGCGTGAAGGCCTCGTCCCAGGCGTGGCTGCGGTCGCGGCTGCCGCTGCGGTCGGCCAGGGCCATGCCGGCATCCGGATGCAGCCAGCGGAAGAGCGTGTAGGACACGGGATTGCGGATCCCCTTCCTCAGCAGGCGGTAACCGCGGTCGGAGGGGTCGAGGCCGTCGCCGTGATGCATCACGAGTCCAAGATCGCCCAGGCGATCGCGGTCCGGTTCGCGGTGCAGAGTCGCGCCGATGGTCTCTTCCAGGAATCCCTCCAGACGGAAATCGTGGTTGCCGGGAAAGAGGTGCAGGGGGCAGCCGGCGCGCCCAAGGGATTCGAGCACCCGCAGCCAGCGGAAGTGCCGTTTGGGGATCACCTGCTTCCATTCGTACCAGAAATCGAAGAGATCCCCCAGCACCCAGAGCGAAGCGCCTTCGGCCACCACGCGTCCGCAGAGCTCCTCGAAGGCGCGCAGCTTGGCCGCTTCGTCGGAATCCTGGCGGATTCCGGCGTGGATGTCGGCGACGAAATAGCGCGGAGCGGTCATTTGGGCGCTGGCTTCCTGGCTTGGGGGCCGGACGCGATCCGCGTCCGGCGGCCTTGTGGCAAGCCGGAAAGGTGGGAATTCGGGGGCTGAGTGTCAGCTCTGGGGCTGCAGGCGAAACGCGGAGTCGCCGGCCCAGTGGCGCAGCTTTTCCTGCACCACCTTGGGATGGACGGGCTTGGTGATGAAGTCGTTCATTCCGGCCGCCATGCAGCGTTCCTGGTCTTCCTTCATGGCGTTGGCGGTCATCGCAAGAATCACGGGCTGCTGCTCCGCGGGAATCTCCGCGCGAATCAGGCGCGAGGACTCCAGTCCGTCCATCACCGGCATCTGCATGTCCATGAAGACCAGCTGGTAGGGGGAAGCGGAGCCGGCCTGTCCCTGGATCATCTCGAAGGCTTCCAGGCCGTTCTGCGCCAGATCGGCCCGGTAGCCCAGCTTCTCCAGCATGCGCAGGGCCACCTTCTGGTTGACCCGGTTGTCCTCGACCAGCAGGATCCGCAAGGGGATCCGTTCTCCCAGCTTGCGCGCCCCCTCGGAGGAGTCCGCCTGCGCACTCGAGGGCTTGCGCCGTTCCAGCCCCAGGGCGTCCAGCACCCTGGAAATCAGTTGCCTGCGCCGGCAGGGCCTGGGAATCACGCTGTGGAACAGGCCGAACTGCCTGGATTCGCGGGAATTGTCCGCGCGACCGCGGCTCAGGTGGATCAAGGGCGGCAGGGTGCCTGTCTGGAAGGCCTTCAGCAATTCCAGTTTGCCGCGTCCGGGAGGAATCGCCCGCTCAAGACACAGAAGGACCAGGTCGCAGTCCGCGCGATCCGGCAGCTTCATCACCTGGTCTTCTTCCAGGGGCACCTGCACGCAGGAAGCACTCCAGCCTTGCAGCTCGTTTTCAAGATGCTGCAGCAGGACGGGCGGGCCGCCGACCAGCTGGATGCGCTTGCCTTGCAGCAGGGACAGGGAACGGCGGTCACGCCCCCTTCGCGCTTCCCGTGAAGGCCGAAGGGGATGAGTGAAGCGGAAGACGCTGCCGACGCCCTCTTCGCTGTCGACCCCGATGACTCCGCCCATCATTTCGACCAGGCTGCGGCTGATCGACAGGCCGAGGCCGGTGCCGCCGAACTTGCGCGTCGTGCTGGAATCCGCCTGGCTGAAGGACTGGAAGAGCCGGGTCATCGCCTCTTCCGAGATGCCGATGCCCGTGTCTTCCACTTCGAAGACCAGCTGTCCCCCGTCCTCTTCCGGCGGACGGATCCGAAGGCGGACATGCCCCTGCCGGGTGAACTTGATGGCATTGCCGGCCAGGTTCAGCAACACCTGGCGCAGCCGGACCGGATCCGTGTCGATGTGGCTCGGCAGGGTGTGATCCATCTCGAAGAGCAGTTCCAGGTCCTTGTCCAAGGTGTTCGACTTGAGCAGGTCGAGCACGCTTTCGCAGAGATCGCGCAGGTCGACGGCTCGGGATTCCAGGTCGACGCGGCCGGCCTCGATCTTGGAGAAGTCGAGAATGTCGTTGATCACGGTGACCAGGGCGTCGCCGCTCTGCTGGATCGTGTTCAGCAGGTCGAGCTGCTCGTGATCCAGCGAAGTCTCCATCAGCATGTGCGTCATGCCGATGACGCCGTTCATCGGCGTACGGATCTCGTGTGACATCATCGCCAGGAAGTCGGACTTGGCTTTCAGCGCCTGTTGCGCCTCGTCCCGGCTGGATTTCAGGTCCTGCTCGTTCCTCCGCCGATCCGTGATGTCCCGCACCAGGAAGATCACATGCTCGTCATGCAGCGGACGCAACCGGGCCTCGAAGAAACGAAGCTCGCCCTTCAGGGGAACATCGAACTCGAAGTCCTGCTCCTTCTGGTGTTTCCTGGCCCGCTCGAGGGCTTGAAGGACCTGGGCGCTCAGGGCTGGAGGAAGCACCTCCTCCACATGCTGCCCGATGAAGTTCTCAGGATCCGCCAAAAGCTGCTCCCGGCTTTCGGCGTGGTAGTCCTGGAAACGCCCTTCCGCGTCGAGCTTGAAGAACAGGTCGGGCAGCGCCTCGATCACGCAGCGCAGCTCTTCGCTGGTGTCCCGGAGTTCTTTCTGCTCCTGCAGCCGCTCGCTGATGATCTCCGTGAAGACCAGGCTGCCGCCGATCTCGCCGTCGGCCTGGCGCCAGGGACGGGCCTGCCAGCTGATCCACTCCGGCCCGCGACCGGGAAAGTCGAGCTGCACCGCGGCCTCTTCGCAGGAACGGCCCTCCATGGCGGCGGCATGGATTTCCGCCAGGACATCCTTCTGCACGGGAATCAGCTCCCCGTGGGCCTTGCCCATCCAGTCCCGCCCCTGCAGGCGATACTCGTTGAGCCAGCGCAGGCTGGCCATCCTGTACTTCTGCTCCCGGTCGAACATGGCCATGCTGGCCGGGGCGTGCAACACGAACTCGCGCAGCAGGCCTTCGCTGTCGCGCAGGCGTTCCTCGACGGCGTGACGCTCGCTGATGTCCTGTCCGGCCAGGAAGCTGATGTCGCGCTCCACGTCGGCGATCAGCTCCCACTGTATCACAAGAACCTTGCCGGAAGCCAGGGGCAGTCGCCCGGTGAAGCGTGTCGGCCGCCGCGTGCGACGTGCCTCCTCCAGCTTGCGCTCGGCAAACCTGCGATCGTCCTCATGCAACAGCGAGCACCAGGTCGGCGGAGTATCCGGGTCCAGGTCGATCCCCGCCGTTTCCTTCCAGTAGCGGTTCCCGACGACCAGGCGTCCCCGGGAATCCAGGTCGCCCAGGAAGGCCGCGCTCAGGTCGAAGAAGCTCTGGTGCCGGTGCAGCAGCTCTTCCCGCTCTTCGTTCAGCCTTTCCAGTTCCAGGAAACGGTTCAAGGTATTGGCGAACTGGTCCAGCAGGTCCTCGAGCAGGCTTCCCTGCAGGGGGCAACTGCCGCTGCAGCCGCCGGCCAGCAGCACGGCCCGTTTTCCCCTGCCAGCCTCCAGCGGAAGCGAGAGGAGAAGCGACTCCGCGGGAAGGGCGTGTCGATTCTTCTCTTCGAGCACGGGATAGCGGGGTTCGGAACGCTGGAAGGCGGCCTCGGCCATCTCGAGCAGGCTCTTGCCCGGGGGCAGCTCCCCGCTGCCCTGCGCCTCGCAGGAATCCCGCAGGAAGGTGCCCATGCCCTCCCCCTGCACGATCAGCGCGCACCAGCCGAGGGGCAGGCTGTCGAGCAGCTGGATCAGGACGGTGTGGATCACATGGGCCGAGGTGCCGCTGGCGTGGTTCGTCACCTGGAGCAGCGCCTTGAGCCTTTGGCTGTACTCTTCCTGGGCCAGGCGCTGGACGCGCAGGGTCTCCTCGCGCGACTTGAGTTCCTGCAGGTCGTCAATGCGCACAAGCAGCAGGGGACTGCCGTTGAGGCGCATGTTCTCGTAGTGCACGCGCGCGTGGAAGTTCTCGCCCTGTGGCTTGCGCAGGCTGCATTCGAACTGCGCCAGGGAAGGGCCGCCGGCATCCGACCAGCTGGCACGGCCATGGCTCTCCCGTGATACGAATTCGTCCAGGGTGCGCCCGGCTCCCGGGGGAAGGGCGAAGAGATCGCGCGCCCGCTCGTTGTGGTGCAGCACCCTGGACGTCGCCGGATCCACCAGCAGGATCGCCTGGCTGGAATGGTGATACACTCCCCGCATCAGGCGCTGGTTCAGTTCGCGGTGGCGGGTGGAACGGATCCGCATGGAATTGTATACATAGAGGAAAACCGTGAACAGCACCCAGGGCAGCAGGAAATCCAGGCGTTCGCGTGCCAGGGCCATGCCTCCGTCCACCAGCATTGCGCAGGCTCCATGAAGCGCCAACATCAGGAAGGCATGGAGGGCAAGGTGGAGTGGACGCCGAAGCGCCAGTCCAACGGCCACTGCCACCAGGACTGAATTCGTCAGGCCGGAGTTCGGCAATCCCCAGGTCCAGGCCAGGTAGGACACATAGCTGCTGTAGAGCACCATCGCGCCGAAGAACCAGACGTGGAAACGCCGGCGAAAGGGGCTGTTCCGGCGAGTCGCGGCGAGGAGGAAGAAACCGATCAGCAGGAAGACTGCTCGCACAGCGAGGAAATCTTCCTTGCCCTCGACCGACGAGAGCAGGTACATGAGCACCTGCAGCAGACAAAAAATAGCCAGCAGCGCCCGCAGGAATCCCGTCTCGCTTCTGCGAAGGAGATTCGGGCGGGAATCCAGGGAAAGAATCGCCTGGAAGTCCTGGGCATCCTGTGGTCGTTCCTGCATGAAAGGGGTATCGGCAGGCGAAGGGAGCGGATTGCGGGCAGGCCTGCCCGGAAAGGCGACTGCTGCAAGCAAAGGATCCGCCTGGAAGCCGGATCCTTCAGCGGGGCTTCAGGGTGCGGATCCGGGGAAGAGGCGGCCTGGATCCGGGGGTGCCAGTTCGCGCAGCAGACGAGGCCAGCCGCCTCCAGAGGCCGGAGGCACCCATTCCTGCAGCAGGCCACCACCAGTGGGCGAGCCCAGGGCCGTGCCTTCTTCCCGCCCGGCAAGGGCATGCTGCAGGAAGAGCGCAAGCAGCTCGGACACCAGGGCCAGCTCCAGCGGAGGTTCCAGCCCGCAGAGTTCGGGGGGCAGGCCGCCGGAGGGCCACTGGGGAAGTTCTCCCGCATCCGCCCCTTCCTGCAGCTCGAGCAGGCGCAGCAGGCGCGCCACGCGGCGGGCCGGCAGAAGCCCCGCGCCATCCGCTTCCGGCAGATCCAGCAGCCGGCACCAGGCGGGATCCGCGAGGCGGTTCGCCAGCAAGCGCCCCAGGCTGCGCGGCAGCGGGTCCTGCTCATCCGCGTAGACCGAGGCTTCCTGACCGCCGAGATGCGGCAGCAGGGCGCGTCCGAGAAGGTCGAGCCTGGAGGCCAGGCCATTGCGTGCAGCCGGACGAAGCAGTGTGCCGGACAGCCCCCGCCGGCAAAGCGGGAGCATGCATTCGAGCGGCCTGGATTCCAGCGGGGCCTGAGGATCGAGCCCCAGCAGGTCCAATAGATCGCGGCAGAGCTGCATCTCGCGGGCTGGAGAGAACTGCGGAACCTCCAGTTCAGGCGCCAGGCGCGAAACCTCCTCCTGCAACGCGCCCCCCTGCAGGATGGCTTTCAGCTGTTCGCGCAAGGGATTCAGCCAGCTGGCGTCGATCTGCAGCATCTGGCGGCGCAGCTCTCCTCCGTCCGTGAAGCCTCCCTTCTCGGCCAGCGAACGCCAGTCGATCTGCAGCTCCTGCCAGTCGCGCGCCAGGGCCTCGCGGCTCTCCGGGGAAGGCGACAGCATCTGGCGACAGGCAAGGCCCAGCAGCTCCTCCCTCTTCAGGGCCCATGCCGTCGCCGCGGCGGGATCGATCTGCCATGGAAGGAGGCGGCGCTGCATCTCCTCCAGCCGCTCGGACAACTCCTCGTCCTCGATGGGCTCCAGCAGGATTTCCAGCAGGGTTCCGCAGGCCGATTCGGCCAGATCGGCCGGCAGGCGCAGGGCGGGCGCACCACTTGCTTCGCCCTGCCAGGCCCGGTCCAGCCAGGCCTCGTGGCGCAGGCGGCAGTCCAGCAAGTCCTCTTCCCAGTTGTCGGCGAAGGCGCGGATTTCGTCGATGATCATTCCTGCGTGTCCTTTCCGGCGCTGTTGCCTTGACCTGCCTGAAGCTCGCGCAGCAGGCGGCGGGCGGCCTGGATCAGGGGATCGACCGCCGGTCCCAGGCGCGGCGTGTAGGCCAGGTCCAGCGCTTCGAGCTCCTGCAGGCCCAGGCCCGCCCCCAGCAGGGCGACCAGGGCATTGATGCGCAGGGCGCCTTCGCCCTGGCAGAGCAGCGCTCCGCCGCGCAACTGCCCGTCCTGCCGCGCCTCGAGGCGCAGGCGCAGGCGGCGCGTGTCTCCCACATGGCCGCTCAATGGATAGTTTCCCTGCCAGGCCAGCCGACCCGATGCGCCCGCCGGGCTGGGGGCCGACACTGCCGGTAGCTGGGCCCCGAGCAGCCCGCTGCCTTCCCTCGCGACCTTGGACTCGGGCGGTCTTTCCGACCAGAGACCGTCCTTCATTTCCAATGGCGAATCGAAGCGGCCGCAGCGGGCGGCCTCCAGGCCCAGGGCCTTGAGAATCATGGTCGCCTGCGGCAGCGGAGTCTTCAGTCCGGCGTCGGCGGCGGCGTTGGCTCCGGCGACGCGGCCCGCTCGACGGGCGTCCAGGGCCTGCGGATTCCAAAGCAGCCCTTCTCCCCGCGGCAGGACGCGGCAGCAGCAGTCTCCTGCGGCCCAGATCCCCGGCAGGCTCGTGGCCTGCTCGTCATTGACGACCAGGGCTCCCCGCTCATCCTGCCGCAAGACTCCGGAGGGCAGGAAGTCCGTTGCGGGAAGGATTCCGGCACAATGCACCAGCGCGCCGCTCCGCTGGGTATCCCCGTCGCTCGTGTGCAGCAGCCAGCCCTCCGCCGTCCGCCGGGCTTCCCGCAGTGCTGTCCGCGGGCGGTAGTCGCAGCCCGCTGTCGCCAGGGCATTCGCAAAGGCATCGCCGACGAAGGAGGGCCAGTCGGAAAGCGGCCGCGCCCCCTGTTCGAGCAGCAGGATCTTCCGGCCGCTGCCGGCCAGGGCGTCGACCACTTCCAGCGCCACGCTGCCCGCTCCGATGAGCGCAATGCGGGTGGATCTGGCGAGAGCCTGCTTCAGCTGTCGCAGTTCCTCGATGCTGCGCAGGGCCGGAACGCCCTCCGGCAGGGAATCGAGACGGCGGGGGCGCGCGCCGCTCGCAATCACCAGCCGGTCGTAGTTCAGGCTGAAAGGGTGCGAGCGCTCCCGCAGGCCTTCGACGGTTCGGGCGGAAGCGTCGAGCCGGGCGACCCGGTGTTGGAAGAGAATCCGAATCCCCCGCTCGGCAAAGAAGGCGGGATCGCGCAGAAGCAGATCCTCCGCCTGGCGCTGCGGATCGCCCAGGTTGTAGGGCAGATCGCAGTTGCTCCAGGAGGCGGCATGCGAAGCCTCGAGCACGGTGATCTCCAGCCGGGAATCCCGCCGACGCGCCTCGAGAGCGGCACTCAAGCCCGCCGTGTTGGCTCCCAGGATCAACAGTCCGGCATGCATTGTCTTGCTTGTCCTCTCTCCCGTGGCCCGCAGAAGCCCTTCTCCTGCTTTCCTATCTTCGAAACCATTCGCCACACGGCTCTGTCCCGAATGTACGAAGCCCGGTCGCAGCAGGAGCGCCGGGACCTCCCGCGGCCAGGGACACGGCATGCGGCGGACGCCCGTCTCCTACGACTACGAATAGATTCCGCGGCGGCCCATGGGTCCGTCGTGTGACAACCAGCAGACACCAGCTTCCGGGGTCCCATGTTCCTTTATCGCTTTCTGCCCCTGCTCCTGCTCGCGCCTGCCGCGGGCGCCGCCGACTTCCGCTCCATCCTCGACAGTTTCAACCGCTTCGCCTGGGGCGTGCCGATGATCGTCCTGCTGGTCGGCACGGGCCTCTATCTCAGCCTGCGTTTCGGATTGATCCAGATCCGCGGCTTCCGGCATGGCGTCGATGTGCTTCGCGGGCACTACGACGACCCCGACGATCCCGGGGAAATCAGCCATTTCCGCGCCCTCTGCACGGCGCTCTCGGCGACCATCGGCACGGGCAACATCGTCGGCGTGGCGGCGGCGATCACCCTTGGCGGCCCCGGGGCCGTCTTCTGGATGTGGATCACGGCCCTGGTCGGCATGGCGACCAAGTTCACCAGCTGCACGCTGGCCGTGCATTATCGCCATGTAGACGCGCAGGGCGAGAGCCGCGGCGGCCCCATGCATTACATCGTGCTCGGCATGGGCCGACAGTGGCGCTGGCTGGCGATGGCCTTCGCCTTCTTCACCATCGTCGCCTCCTTCGGCGCGGGCAACATGTTCCAGGCCAACAACGTGACCACCAACCTCTACGCCCTGCTCTACGGCCGCGAGGCGGAGGTCAGCCAGGGTTTCCGGGCGCTGATGGCCGTACTGCTGGCGGCGGGCGTGGGCGCGGTCATCCTCGGCGGCCTGCAGCGCATTGCCAGTTTCTCGAGCCGCATCGTTCCCCTGATGGTCGTGCTCTACGTGGCCGCGGCCCTGGTCATCATCCTCGGCAACCTGGCCGAAGTGCCTGCGGCGCTGGGCACGATCTTCAGCCACGCCTTCCACGCGCCCGAATCGGTGGCCGGCGGAGTGGTCGGCGGCGTGATCCGCCAGGGCGTGGCCCGCGGCGTCTTCAGCAACGAGGCCGGCCTGGGCAGCGCCGCCATCGCCCACGGGGCGGCGCAGACCAGCGAGCCGGTGCGCGAAGGCCTGGTCGCCATGCTGGGCCCCTTCATCGACACGATTCTCGTCTGCACCATGACGGCGGTGGTGATCGTGCTGACCGGAGCCCACGAACAGGGCGCGGAGGCCGGCCTGGTCACCAGCATCGCCTTCGAGCGCGGCCTGGACGGCAGCGGCTTCATCGTCAACCTGGGAATCATCCTCTTCGCCTTCTCGACCACCATCAGCTGGAGCTACTACGGCGACCGGACGGCGGATTTCCTCTTCGGCCCGAAGGCCGTCAAGCCCTACCGCGTCGTATACACGCTGATGGTCGCCGTCGGCTGCCTGATCCAGCTCGACACGGTGCTGGCCATCAGTGATACAACCAACGGCTTCATGGCCCTGCCCAACCTGATCGCCCTGCTGGTGCTCAGCCCGGTGGTGGCGAAACTGACGAAGGACTACTTCCGGCGCATGAAGGAAGCCCCGCGTCCATGAGCGCCTTCGACCCCGCGTGGTACAACACCATCGACCAGGTGTATCACTACGGCTGGTCGGCGCGCAAGCTGCTGCGCATCCGTCTGCTCAGGCGCAGCATCGCCGGCTTCTGGCCCGGGGGGCATCCTTCGAGACTGGTCCACGTGGCCGGCACCAACGGCAAGGGCAGCGTCTGCCGCATGCTGCAGGCGGCGCTGGCGGATCACGGCGGCTGCCTGGCCTGGGTCAACCCGCATCTCTTCGACTGGGGCGAGCGCTTCCGCCTGCCGCAGGGCCTGGCGCCCCGCGAGCACATTGTCCGCATCTGGGAGGAGCGCGTCCTGCCGCACAGTCTGGATCGCGCCGAGGCCAATACTGAACACGCCCTGACTTTCGCCGAGGCGGGCATCCTGATCGCCCTGCACCTGGCGGCGGATCACGGCCTCCCTTTCGCCGTCTTCGAGACCGGCGTCGGCGGACGATACGCCCCGACCATGGCCATCGATCCCGCGCTCTGCCTGCTGAGCAACGTGGGCCGCGACCATCCCCTGACCCTGGGCAGCTCGCCCTGGCAGGTGGCGCTGGAAAAGGCGGGCATCGCGCGCCCGGGGGTTCCCTTCCTGAGCATGGAAGACGGGGAAGCCGAGGTCTTTGTCAGACGGACGGCGGTCGAGCTCAAGGCGCGCTACAAGGGGCTGGGCGAGAAGGACCGGGAGCAGGTGGCGCAGCTGCTCGGCAAGACCTCTGAGCCGAAGAGGCGCCACTGGTTCTCCAATGCCGCCCTGGCCCTGGAGGGCGCGCGGGCCCTGGTGCCGGACCTGGACCCGGGCAAGGCCCTGGAGGCCATGCGGAAGATGCCGCCGCTGGAAGGGCGCTTCGCCGAAATGCGGCCCGGCGTTGTTGTAGACGTGGCGCACAACGCGGACAAGCTCGCCGCCCTGGCGGCGGACCTGCGGGCAGCCTTTCCGGGGGAACGCTTCCGTTTCCTGCTCGGGATCAGCCGCCAGCGGAAGGCCGCGGAGATCTTCGCGCCTCTCTTCGAGCTGGCCCTGGAAATCGTGCTGACGGAAGCTTCCTACGCCGGCCAGGATCCGCTGGGCGTGCGCAGGGAACTGCAGGACGCGGGTCTGGCCTGTCCGCTGCGCGTCCTTGCGGATCCCGCCGAAGCCCTGAATCGGCTGGAGGGGGAGAAGGGCGCGCGCATCGTGATCAGCGGAAGTGCCTATACGGTGGATCAGGCCCTCAACCCCGACCCCTTCCTGAAACAGCTGAACCGCGAGTTCGGTCGGCGCGGAAACAGCCCGGAGCTTGGCACAGATCAATCCGCAAGCGAGCGGAAGAGCTAGATTCGTCGCCGTTGAATCTCTGTCCGGCCCTGCCGGATCCATGCTGCGAGACAACCATGTTCCATACCCTGATCGCCAACACGGTCCCGCTGATGCCGAAGCGCCTGGTGGGGCATCTCTCCCGCCACTACATCGCCGGGCCGGTACTCGACGATGCCATTCGCACGGCCCACGAACTGGAAAGCGAGGGCTGCCGCTTCACCATGGATGTGCTGGGAGAGAGCATCTCCAGGGAGAGCGAGGCCCGCGCCTACGGTCGGCAGTACCTGCAGGTGCTGGACCGCATTCATGCCGAGGGCCTGGACTGCAACGTCAGCATCAAGCCGACCCAGATGGGCCTGGGGCTGGACCCGGCGCTCTGCCGGGAGATCTACGGGGAGATCGTCTCACACGCTGCCTCGCTGGGCAACTTCGTCCGCGTGGACATGGAAGACACGCCGTATACGGACCTGACCCTCGAGCTGCAGGCAGGGCTGGAAAGGCAGCACCCGGGCCACACGGGAGTCGTGATCCAGGCCTACCTGCGGCGCACGGACAGGGACTTGGGCGAACGCATCCTGCCCGCGAAGACCAATGTGCGGCTCTGCAAGGGCATCTACCGGGAACCGCTTCAACTGGCCTACCACGACCGCCAGGAGGTTCGCGACAACTTCCTGCACCTGCTGCGCCGCCTGCTGGAGAACGGCAACTACGTGGGCATCGCGACGCATGACAAGGTCCTGGTGGAAGGTGCCCGGCAGCTCATCGAGGAACTGGGCCTGCCCCCAACAGCCTGCGAGTTCCAGATGCTGCTCGGCGTGCTCCCCGACCTGCGCCGCGAGATCCTGGCCGCGGGCCACAAACTCCGCGTATACATTCCCTTCGGCGAGGCCTGGTTCGCCTACTCGACCCGCCGGCTGAAGGAGAACCCTTCGCTGGTCTCGCATTTCATGCTGGGGTTGTTCCGGAAGCATTGACCGTCTCCGCGGGTTGGCGGAGCTCTCGCGGTTGGGAACCGGCTCCGCGGGTTGGCACCCGCGGCTACTATTCCGTCGCCCCCGCGAAGGCGGGGGCCTGTCTTTCGCCCCGCCTCCAGGTATTATTCGCTCACCTTCCCCAGCCAGGGTTCAATAACATAGAAGATCTTGCCTTCCTGGACCTGGCCGTAATACACGGGTTGGGTGACTGTTTCGACCAGGTTCTCCGGCCGCAGGACATCGAAGGCATCCGTGCTGCTGTAGACCCGGTAGGACGGGCTGACCGGAATGCCGTTCTGCGTGTACTGTACGGGCTGCCAGGTCAGCAGGGGTTCGTCGCCCTCGATCATCGGCGAGGGCTGCAGGTCGAAAATCGGCGCCGGCAGCTCGGGTTCGAAATAGGGCTGGCCGCTGCTGCCGCCCAGGTCCGCCAGACCGATCACGGACTGCGGATCGAACCAGTAGCAGTAGCGGGCGTCTACACTCGCCAGCGGATCCTGGTTGCGCAGGGCGGCCTGGCCGCATTCGACAAAATCGCTGTTGGAGACGCGGACGGCGGCCGCTCCCCGGAGCACGTCCAGTGCCAGGATGTTGCCCTGGAAATGGCAGGAATCCATGAGAACCTCGAGCGGATTCTCGATCAGGACGGCTGTCGCGTTGCACAGAAACAGGCTTTCGTCCACCTGGAGGCGGCTGTCTTCGACGTGGATCAGGGCCTCATCGCTGGAACTGAAACTGCTGCGCTGGATCACGGCCTCCGCGCCTTCCAGCAGATGCAGAAGGGTTTCATTCCCCTTGAGAAGACAGTTGCTGGCGCTGAATGCGGCACCCTGCAGTACGATACCCTCTCCGTCGACCATCCAGCTGTCGACGAGCTCCAGCCGCTGTTCGGGCCCGAAGACCAGGGGCTGTTGCAGTCCCGTGATCAGGGTATTCTCCAGGCGCAGACTGGCACCTGCGGCGGGCTGCAGGGAGAGTTTGTTCAGCACCCAGCTAAGCCCTGAAGGCGGAGAAGTGAGATTCTGCGCCATGGGCGCCTGCTGCCCTTTCAGCAGGAGGGATCCCCTCAGGTGCAGATCCAGCAAGGGGCCAAGAATCTGGCTGCCTGTGCGAAATTCCAGACGGGCTTCCTTTTCGACAGTCACGCTGCCCTGCAAGTCCAGGATGCCCTCCACCCGCACCTGGCCGCGCCCCAGGGAAAAGCCTGCTCCCTTCCACTGGGCCTCTTCGGGCAGCAGCAAGGTATCCTGCACCAGCAGACGCCCTTCCAGCCAGCCGCCGGCGAAGGTGCCCGCCGGAAGTGGCCGCGCATAGCGCTGGCTGTTGCCGCCCTCGCCCAGGGCCTTGTTCAAAGGCATCTTTCCGCCCGCCGTACTCCAGGAGTTGAGACGCCCTGCGGAATCCTGCAGCAGGAGTTCCGCCTGGCCGTCCTGGTCCAGGTCCCAGACGCGAAGGCCGGAAAGGGGCAGGCCCGCCAGGTACCAGGAATCAAGCAGTTGGCCGTCGGCGGCGAAGACTTTGACCTGGCCGTAAAAATGCTCGGGATGTTTGACATGGGTCAGCAGGACGAGGTCCGTACTGCCGTTGCCGTCCCAGTCCATGGCAAGCGGAGCCTGGACAGAACGTTCCCCAGATGCCAGGTCCGGAGCCTGGAACGCGGCACTGTATTCGCCGGTGGAGCCCTCCAGGATCCGAAGCTGACCATGAAGGTCGGGATGCCAGGAACAGAGCAGGATTTCCTGTCCCCCTTGCCCGTCCAGGTCGACCAGTGTCGGGCGGGAGGCCAGCTCCAGCTCGAGATCTCTCGTCCACAGCGTTCCCGAGGCGTCCAGGGCGATCAGCCTGTCGCCGGTCTGCAACAGCAGATCCGCCGACGCATCCCCGTTCAGCTCGCCGCTGGCAAGGGCGAAAGGCACGCGGTCGCCGAAGGAAGCCGCGGGCAGGGCCGTGCCGCTTTCGCAGTCGACGCGGAATAGAAGGGCCTGGCTGCTGGCGCTGTCGTGGATCGCGCACCACAGTTCGTCGCTCCAGTCCCCGTCCAGATCCGCGAGGCAGAGCTGTGCCGTGTAATACAGGGAGGTGACGGGAAGAGTGAGTTCGTGCAGGAGCTGCAGGTCGCCGTCGCTGATACTCAGCAGCAGCGAGGAGTCCAGGCTCTCGGTCCAGGCCAGCCGCTGCTCGCCGGAAAGGGTGCGCCAGCCAACCAGTTCCGAAGACGGACTGCCCTGCAGGTCGATACGCTGCAGCAGCGCGCCATTGCCGGAGAGCAGCGCCATGTACCGCTCGCCGAGGAGGGCGATGCCCGGCCCGTCGGAGCTTGCCACACGCTGGGGACTGGCTCCGCTGTATACGCTGATATCGTGTCGGGCGAGGTCTACGGGAAAACCCGCGGGAACCGATCCCTCAGGGCCAAGAGCATGCAGCATGCTGGATCCGGCACGCAGAACCTGCCCTTCGGCGGGCTGCGCCCAGACCACTCCCTGCCGATCCAGCCAGGGCGTCGGCAGGGCGTTCAGCCCCTGGATCTCACGCGCTTCTCCCACGGGGAAACCCCCGACCTGTTCGCGGCCGACCAGAATGTCGACGGGCGGCAGGGCAAAACTGCCGCCTGCAGGCAGGGCGATGGAAAGACGCCAGGGCCCAGGTGCGAGAGGACCGACCGAGAGGGTTTCGGAGGGATCCAGCGCTCCCTGGCCGACGTGGAGCGTGTCCACTTCCAGGGTGGCGCGATTTTCCGCCAGCAGGACCCAGGCCTGGTCTTCGATTGCCGGAATGCTGGCCCGGAACTCGATCCATTCGGGACTCAGGCTGCGTGCCGGCGGAGACTCGATCCAGGCGCTGTTCCGCTCCTGGGCAAGCGCGAGTCCGGCAAGCCCGAACACGGCGATCACGCCGCAGAGTTTCGCTTGCAGCTGGATCACGGGTTGGCCTCCTTCTCGCTTTCTCCCCCGCTCCGGCCGCGTTGCTTGCGGCTGCGGATGCCGTACTTGGAGATCTTGTACTTCAGGGCGCGGAAACTCAATCCCAAGTCCCGCGCCGCCAGCTCCCGGTCCCCCGCCCGGATCTGCAGGGCATTGCGGATCAGGCGGATTTCCAGTTCGCGCACTGTCTCTTCCAGGCTCTTGCCCTCTTCCAGCGGTACCACGGGCCAGGCCTTCCCTTCCAGGGGTGGACACTCCGTCGACGAAGGGGACACAAGCCCCATGTCCTGCGGCCGGATCTCGCGCCGAGCCACCTGCGCTCCGCGCGCCACCGCGTTCTTCAGTTCGCGGACATTGCCCGGGAATCCGTACTGGTTCAGCACCTGCAGGGCTTCCGCGGAAAACTCGAGCCGCTTGCCCCACCTGCGGTTGAGGCGGTCCAGTTCGCTGACGGCAATGAAATAGATGTCTTCGCGACGATCCTGAAGGGGGGGGAGATCGATGCGGAAGGCACTGATGCGCATCAACAGGTCCTTGCGGAAGGCGCCATTGGCCACCAGCTCCGCGGGGTCCCGATTGGTTGCGCTGATGATCCGCGCGGAAGAATATCGCGTCTTCGCGCTTCCCATGGGGGAAAATTCTCCGGTCTCCAAAAATCGCAGCAGCTTGGGCTGGATGGAGAGGGGCATGTCCCCGATCTCGTCCAGGAAGAGGCTTCCCTTTTCCGCCAGCTCGACCAGCCCCTTGCGATCCTCTGTCGCGCCCGTGAAGGCGCCTTTCACGTGACCGAACAGCGTGCTTTCGAAGAGGCCTTCGGGGATCGCCGGGCAGTTCACGGGCACGAAGGGCGCCGTGGCCCGGACACCGGCCGAATGCAGCGCGCGCGCTACCAGTTCCTTGCCGGTGCCGGTCTCGCCGATCACCATGACCGGCAGTTCCGAGCCGGCCAGGGCCTCGATCTCGCGGATGATGCGGCGCATGTTCTCGCTGACCGCCACCATGCCGTGACTGCGGATCAGGGTTTCCGCCAGGGGGAAGGGGTCCGAATCCTGGGGATGATCGTCCTTGAGGATTTCCTGGCAGGTTTCCCGCACCCAGGTGTTGTCGCTGTCATAGCGGCGACAGAATTCAAGCGCTTCCTGGGCCAGGGCGGCGGCCTCGCCGTGCTGGCCTTCCTGTTGCCGGATGCGTGCCATGTTGCCCAGAATCAGCGGCAGGCGGTGAGGCAGGTCGTGGCGACGCGCCAGGTCCTGGGCCTTGTCGAAATAGATCCAGGCCTGTCCGGGCTGCTGCTGCTCCTGCAGCAGGGTGCCCATGTTGAATTCGATGCGCAGACGCCGTTCGGGGTCCTCGCCCGCCAGCTGGCGGGCCTCTTCCAGGTGAACCAGGGCCTGGGGAAAGCGATCGCGGGCATAGTCGAGGACGGCCTGGTTGACGAGCAGATCCGCCTGCTCCTCCTCCAGTCCGATTTCCCGGGCCATGCCCAGCGCGCGGGCGATTTCCGCTTCGGCCTTGTCGTGTTCGCCCAGGGAGGTGTGCAGGGAGGCCAGCAGGTTGATCATGCGGACCTGCTCCTCCGGACGGAAAGAGAGACCGCGATCCAGCACTTCGCGATAGAACTGCAGCGCCGTGCGCTTCTCGCCCAGGCGACGAGTCGCCAGACCGGCGTTCATCAGGGCCTTGTGCGCCGTCTCCTGCAGTTGAGAACGATGTTCGGGATTCCGGCACGCGCGATACACCTGGAAGTAGAGTTCACGTGCTTCACGGTTCCTGCCGGCGCCGAGCAGCGCATTCCCTTTGACCAACAGCAGACGTGCATGGCGCAAAGGGTTGTTTTCCCGAGACAGTTCCTCCTGGAGAGAACGGAGACACTCTTCGTATCGCCGTTCACTCAGCAGGGAGACCGCCGGGTGTCGTGATATGTCGTGGCTGTCAGACAAAAGGTTGCAGGATGCGGCCGGGGCCGCGTTCAATTGGTTCGGCAGGAGGAAAATGGGGAAGCGTCCAACTGGATGCAAGAGAAAAGGAGGCACCCGGGATTCGCCGCTCGCGCATGAACAAGCGCGGCAAGGACTAGGTCTGCAGCGACTCGTTCCAGGTCTTGAGTTGCGCCAGATGACTGCGGGCCAGGCTGCGTGCCGCACGGAACTCGTCGACAAACCCGCTGTCCGCGAACAGTTCTTCGAGTCCCTGGCACAGGGTCTGGAACTGCTCTTCCAGCTGAAGCAGGTGCAGAAAGCGCTTGCGACGCTGGCGCCCCCGCCGGAAGAGACGCGGCGGACGTTCGCGGATTGTCTGCAGGCGGTTCAGGCCGCTGTTCTCGAGCAGCGCCTGATGAGCTCCAGCCTCCGCCAGCGAGCCGGAGTCGATGCTGCCAAGCCGACGGCGGAAGAGGCTTTGCAGGTCTCCCTTTTCCTGGTGCAGGGCTTCCAGGTCCCGTCTCATCTCTTCGTCCAGGACCAGCCGCCGGCAATCCATAAGCGCACGGCGACCGGCGCGCAGGTGCAGGGTCGCCAGCAGGCAGCCCTCCAGTGGCGACAAGCGGCTGTCCAGGCTCAGGGCTTCGCTCATGCAAGGCTCTCCGAATCCAGGAAGGCACAGCAGGCGGCAACTCCGCGATCGGTGGCCAGGAATTCCCCGTGAGGCATGGGGCGCTGCGGACTGCCCAGAATGCGCCGCGGCCAGGGACAGGATGGGGGTCGTGTGACAGAAACCAGCAGGCGGCCGTCGCCCTTCAGGCTGGTCCGCGGCGCGCCCTCCACGGAAGAGATGGTCGGCACGCCGCTGCCGGCCAGGATCAGGGCCTGGCGCGGATGGCTGCGAAAGAGCTGCCAAAGGGCCTTGCGTCGACGCAGCATGGCGCGGCGCGCCTGGGCCAGCAGGAGCTGGAACTGGAGACGCTCGGCATGGCTGGGTGGAAAATCCCGCGGCCAGGCCTGCTTGCGCAGCCAGTCTCCCAGCGGCGGCGGACAACCGGGTCCCGGCAGAAGGTGATAGAGGGCCGGAAAGCTGCGCGCCAGGGCGGAATCATACTGTCTTTCCGCTTCGTCCTCGCTTCCGCCGCAGTCACGGCCGTCCCGCAGCAGGGAGACAATGTCCAGGCTCCCGCAGAAGGGCGGAGTGACGAAGACGATCCGTTCCAGCTGTTCAGGCCGCAACAGGCCGCAGGCGAGAGCTTCCAGCAGGATCTGCGATCCCATGCTGTGGCAGACCACATCCACGCGATCGAGCACCTGCAGCTCGCCCCGGATCGCTTCCAGGGCCTGTTCCGGAGCCAGCCGCCAATCCCAGCAGGGAGCGATCAAGCGGCTCTTGCCGCGACGATCTTCCAGGAAGGGGCCATACAGACTGTCTTCCACCGGACCCGCTCCAATACGGACACCTCGTTCGCGGGGAAGGGCGCGTCCGTTGGCGCAGATGCGCAGTGCAAGGGCTTCGGCGCCGGGGCGGAACTCCTGCTCCAGGTTCCAGAGCAGGGTCTCGCCGCCCGTCCTCTTGCGCACAAGAGCGGAACCGCGAATGCCATGCAGGAAAAGCAAAGGGGGTCGTGGCATGAATCCGGATCGCTAGAGGTGAAAGCATTCCTGTCGAATGCGGTCCTGAACGGGGAAGGATATAGCATTTCCCTCCCGACCGGAAGGTGCAACTCCCGGAATCCGGACTTTGCTCCCGATGGGAGTCAGAAAGCGGGCGAAAATCCTACCAGTCCACTTCCGGACGGGTGGTCAGTTCCTGGAATTTTTCCTCGATCAGCTCTTCGCGGCGCTCCAGGCGCAGTTGCAAGGAGTTTTCCAGTTCGTCCAGTTCTTTCTTCAGCCCTTCGAATTCAGCCTGTTTCAGTTGCTGCCGCAGATCGAAGGCGCGGGTCAGGGCCTGGCGCAGTTCGGTTTCGGCCTCCTGCCGCTCGACGCCCTGGCTGTCACGCACACGCTCTCCCAGCCGACGCACCGTGCTGCGCAGGGCGATCTCATCAATCTGCACCTGGAAACGGGCCGGATCCTCCTCGCGCATCGCCATCAGGCGACGCACTTCCGTGTGCAGCTCGCGGGCCTTTTCGCGAAAGGTCTCCGGGTCCGCGGCGCGCAGCCGTTCCAGGCGGCTGAAGCGATCCGGGAAATGCTCTCGAATGAACTGGAACTCCTGGTGGCTGAGTCCAGGAGGGCCTTCCTGCTGCAGTCCCGGATTCCTGCGAAAACGCCCCTGCGCTTCCACGGCGCTCTCGAGTCCCACCAAGAGGAAGGACAAGGTGAAGAGGACCAGCCAGCGGCGGATCCGGCCCTTGTTCCTGTGAGTGAAAGCAGTCGTCGGCTGCATGATTTCCTCCCGCGCGTCGCCGGCTAGAAGCGGCTGAAGTCTTCGCGCAGATTGCTCAATTCCTCGGAGAGAGCCTGCATGCGCTCGTCTCCGATTTCGAATCCTTCAATGCGGTCCAGTTCCGCCAAGTCCTCCAGCGCGTCCCAGGAAGCGTCCTCCTGCTCGACTCGCGGCAGTTCCCGGAGTTCGGCGGACCAGAGTTCGTGCAGCGCCGGCTGCTCCTGGAAGCCGCGCACCGCGGTCAACAGCACGACCGCCGCCGCGGCCATGCTTCCGAATAGCGTGAAAAAGCGGGCGCCGCGATCCGGCCGCAGCCGGCGCAGGCTCCTGTCGGCAAGCCCGGCCGGGGCTTTGGTTGTCGGCCAGGCATGCTGGAGGGCGCGATAACGCAATTCCAGCAGCATCTCTTCCCCGCCGTCTTCCGGTGGCCGGAAGGCCGGCGGCTCGACCTGGGCTGCCGGCCAGTGCCGGGCCAGCTGATCCAGGTCCGCGGCGGCGCGGCAATGCCGCAGGGTCTTTTCCGCCAGCCCTTGCGGAGCGCGGCTCGCGGGCCAGGCGCAGGCAAGCGCGGAAAAACCCTTCTCCAGCGGACGGCTATCGGGTGCTTGCGGTTTCATAGCCCTGTTTCTCGAAATACATGCGAATGCGCGCCACTGCGCGGTGCATGCGGGCGAGGATCGTTCCCAGCTTCTCGCCCCGCGTGTCGGCGATTTCCTGAAAGGTCATGCCGGTTTCCAGCCTCAGCAGCACCAGGTCCCGCATGGCGTCCGGCAGCTGGTCGACGGCGGCCACCAGCGTTTCCGCCGTGTCCTTCCGCTGCAGCCAGCGATCCGGAATCCAGTCCCCGGAAGGGTCGGCAAGGCCTTCGATGCCTTCATCCCCGTCCTCCTCCTCGAAGCGCTTGAGGCGGCTTTGCCGACGGCGGCTCAGGTCCACGCACAGATTTCCGGCAATGGTGAAGAGCAGGCTCTTGAAGCGGCTGCGCTCGTCATAGGTTTCCAGCTGCCGCACCATGCGCAGGAAGGTTTCCTGGAACAGGTCCTCGGCGTCTTCCCGGCTGCGGGTCATGCGCAGCAGGTAGCCGAAGAGCATATGCTGATAGCGCTGGATCAGTTCACCCAGTGCCGCCTGATCACCCTGCCGGTGCCGATCTATGAGAGCCGCGTCTGTCATCCTTTGCCTCAAACGCCCCCAGGCCGGATTTATTGCCCGTGAAACTCCCGCGCGCTGGCGAGAACGGCTTTTCGCGCGTCGGCCGGCGGGCGCCAGCCGCTGGCCAGCAGTTTCGAGATGTCGCTGTAGTAGCCGCTGCCGCTGAAGCCGGCGACGGTCTCGCGGCTCAGGGGAAAGGGTATGCCGCGGGCGCGCAGGACATCTCCCAGCTGGCCCAGCACCTTCAAGGGGAACGCGGGCAGGGCGATCCGCCGCCCCTGGTGGCCAATGGCCTGCTGGATCCAGTCCTGGACCTGGGCCATGCTCGGACAGGGATCGTCGCGCACCAGGAAGGCGGCCTCCGTCCCTCCGGCCGCGCCTGCCTTCTGCTCGAGCAGGTACAGAAGGGCGTGGACCAGGTGTTCACGCCGGATCACGTTGAAGCAGGAGCGGCCGCCGCCGGCGCGCAGGTAGCTCGGAGCGGCCATCATGCGCATCAGCCGCGCGGCGCTGCTGTGGGCATTGGGATCGGCGCCGTGGATCACGCCGGGGCGCAGGGTCAGCAGGCGTGTCCGGCCCCAGTCCAGCCGGGCCAGCTCCTCCTCCGCCCGCGCCTTGCTTTCGCCGTAGAGCGACACGGGCCGGAAGGGGAAGTCCTCCCGCAAGGGCGCTTCCTCGCTCCCGATCGGTCCGTGGGCGCTGACCGTGGAGAAAAAGACGAAACACTCCGCGCCGGCCCCGATGGCCTGGCGGGCCAGGTGCATCACGGCTTCCGTGTTGACGCGCAGGTAGGTCCGGCGATCCACGCGGGCATTTCCCAATAGGGCCGCCATGTGGATCACCGTGTCGCCGGCGGAGACCACGGCGGGCGCTTCGCCCTGCCGCATGTCCCATGTCTCACACCGGCAGGATGCCGCTTCCGGCAGCTGGCGGCCTAGGCGCGCCGGATCACGCCCCAGCAGGAAGAGCTCCTCGCCGCGCTCCAGCAGGGGCGGCAGGAGCGCGCGGCCCAGGAAGCCGCCGGCGCCGCTCAGCACGAAGGCCATCTAGCGTCCCGGACGCCGCAGGATGCGCAGCCGGCCCTTGCAGGCGGCCTCGACCGCGCGCAGCGATTTGGGAATGGCGGCGGTCAGGTTCTCGTTGCCCTTTTCGGTGATCAGGATGTCGTCCTCGATGCGGATGCCGATGCCGCCCAGCCCTTTCGGCAGGCGCTTGTCCCCCGGCGGGAAATAGAGTCCCGGTTCGACGGTGATCACCATGCCGGGTTCGAGCACGGTCGGGCCCGCGCCGTCGGCGTAGCCGCCCACGTCGTGCGTGTCCCCGCCGAGCCAGTGTCCCGTGCCGTGGGGGAAGTACCGTTTCCAGCTCTCGCGTTTGCGCACCGTGGCCGGCGTGCCTTTCAAGGCGCCCAGCGCCAGCAGCTCCTCGATCAGCACCTCGACGGCCTTCTCGTGCACATCGGCGATGGTGTTGCCGGGCACGGCGACGGCGATCGCCTCCTCCATGGCCCGCAGGACGGCCAGGTAGACCTTCTTCTGCACGGGACTGAAGCGCCCGCCGACGGGAAAGGTCCGTGTCACATCGCAGGCATAGCCCTCGACCTCCGCGCCGGAATCGATGGTTACCAGCTGGCCCTTTTCCAGCCTGTCCCGGCAGCTCACGTAGTGCAGCACGCAGCCGTTGGCGCCGCCGGCGACAATGGTGTCGAAGGCCCAGGTGCCTCCGCCGCGGCCGTATACATAGTTCATCAGCGCCTTCAGCTCGTACTCGGCGCAGCCCGGCTCGGCCAGGGCCATCGCCTCGGAGAAAGCCTCCGCGGTCAGCGCGGCGGCGCGGCGCATGGCTTCGATTTCGGCCTCGCTCTTGCGCAGGCGCAGGGCGGCGATCAGGTCGTGGCTGTCGCGCACCGTGTCCGGCAGCGTCAGCGCCTGCTTGCGGCGGTATTTGTCCGTGTGCCACTTGCGGATGATCGTCGCCTGTTTCCGCCAGGCTTCGGCGTGCAGGCCCGGCCCCAGCGGCAGGTAGAGCGTGCCCGCGTCCTGCAGCAGCTCCCCCAGCCGCCCGTCGAACTCGTCCAGGTTGAAGGCGCGGTCCGCGCCGTAGTCCGCCTTCGCCCCCTTCGTGCCGGCGCGGATGCCGGTCCAGGTCTCGAGGGCCGGGTCACGGGGAGCGACGAAGAGCGTGAAACGCCGGCGGCGGCCCTTCTTCTCGAAGACGGCAATGGCGTCCGGTTCGGGAAAGCCGGTCAGATACTGGAAGTCGCTGTCCTGGCGGAAGCTGTGATCCGTGTCCGCATTGCGCAGCAGGACATTGGCCGCGGGAACGAAGAGCACGCCCTCGTCCATGGCCTCGAAGAGCTTTTCGCGGTGTTCGTGGTACATCTCATCCCTTTCGATCGAACTCGTTCTCGACGTCGCCATCGATACCGTCACATGCTTTTGTATCACCCATTCGCGGGCGACGGCCCTTCAGCCTTCCCAGGTCCTTCCGTAAAACGGCGGGATCACCTTCCTCAGGTGCGCGAAATGGATCGGCAGGCCCTTGCGGCGGAAGAGCTCCTCGAACTCGGTGCGCGGGCTGGAGGCTGCCAGCGGACTGTGATCCAGGTCGGGGCCGGCCTCCAGCAGCTCCAGGTTCTGCGGTCGTCCGGCCAGCAGTTCCTCCCAGGCCGCCGGCTCGTCGCTCTTGAAGCGCAGCTCGCCCCCCGGTGCCAGCAGGTCCTGGATCATCCAGAGCATGCGCTCGCCGAAGAGGCGCCGCCGCCGGCTGGTCTCGGATGGCCAGGGGTCCGGAAAGTTCATGTAGACGCGATCCAGCTCGCCTTCGCGGAAGACGCGGGGAAGCACCTCCGCGAACTCGCAGAGAACGCGGAAACCGCCTTCCGCCCCGCACTGGCGCAGCTTGTTGCGCGCTGTCACACAGCGGTCCGGCTTCAGCTCCAGGCCGAGCAGTCCGGCCTCCGGGTGCCCGGCGCGCAGCTGCGATAGGAAGGCGCCGCGACCGCAGCCGATCTCCAGCCAGAGCCTTTCGCGCTGCAGCTCCTTTCGCCAGCGGCCGCGCAGCGGCTCCAGCTCCGCCAGCCCGACGAGGATCTCTCCCGGATAGCGGGTCACATTGCGCTTGTGGATCTTGTGCACCCGCGGTCGGGCCATGGCGGATCTCCTCTTCCTCCGACTCCGTCAAGCTACTTGTGAACAGGCGATTGGACAACGCGCGGCCCGCGGCCCCTGTTTCATCGCCGCCTGCCATTCGCCAAACTATGGCACGGACCGGAGAGGCCCGTCGAAGAAGGACTGCTCGTGCTGGCACGATTCCGCCATCCATTCCTCATCAAGCGCTGGTTTCGCAACCGGGAGCGGAGCGAGTACGGGCTGACCGTGTTCTACGCCGTGCTGATCGGCGGAGCCGTGGGCGTGGTCGGCGCGCTTTTCTACCGGGCCCTGCTGCTGGTGCAGCAGCTTTTCTTCCGCGCCGACGAGACCGGCTTCGACCAGCTGCACTGGCTGACCCTGCTGCTGGTGCCCGTGGCCGGCGGCGTGATCCAGGCGGCCATAACGCGCCTGGCGCCGGAAACGGCGGCCCGCAAGGGCGTGGTCGAAGTAATGAAAAGCCTGCGTCTGCGGCAGGGCGTGATCCGCGGAAGCACGACCCTGTTCCACATGGTGGCCCCGGCGATCAGCATCGGCACGGGGGGCAGCGTGGGACCGGAGGGACCGGCCTGCCAGCTGGGCGCCGGCATCGCCTCGCGCCTGGGGCAGCTCTTCCAGGTCAGCCCGGCCCGGCTCAAGGTGATGGTCGCCGCAGGCAGCGGAGCCGCCATCTCGGCCATCTTCAATGCTCCCCTGGGGGGCGTCTTCTTCGCCCTGGAAATCATCCTGCTCAACGACCTGAAGGAAGTGACCTTCGGCGTGCTGATCCTGGCCAGCGTCGTGGCCAACGTGGTCTCGCACGCCATCCTGGGCGGCCACACCATTTTCGCCATTCCGGAAGTCGCCGTGGCCAGCGCGGCCCAGCTGCCTTTCTTCCTGCTGCTGGGCATTCTGGGCGGACTGGTCTCGGTGGGGTTCATGCGCTGGTCGGGGTGGCTGGCCAGCCTGGTCTGGGGCAAGTGGCGCAAGGTGCCGCGCTGGATCTTCCCGCCCCTGGCCGGCCTGCTGCTGGGGTTGACGGCGCAGTTTCATCCCGAAATCCTCGGCGTCGGCTACCACGGCATCCAGCAGATGCTGGACGGCCAGGTCCTGCTGCTTGGTGCGGCGGTCCTGCTGGTCCTGAAAATCCTCCTGACCGCGACCACGGTGGAACTGGGCGGCTTCGGCGGCACCTTCGCGCCGAGCCTCTTCATCGGCGCCATGCTGGGCGGCTTCTGCTCCCAGGCCCTCGCCCTGGCGGGGTTCGAGATCCAGCCGGCCCTCTGCATCCTGGCCGGCATGGGCACGGTGCTGGCCGGCATCAACGGGATTCCGCTGACGGCCTTCCTGCTGCTGCTGGAGATCACCGGCAACTACAGCCTCGTCCTGCCGATGATGATCAGCGTCAGCGCGGCGACGCTCGTGATCCAGTTCGTGGTCCACGAGCGCTCGCTCTACATCTACAAGCTGAAGAAGGCGCACTTGTATACGGAAAAGGACGGCACGGCCGAACTGGCCGAGACCAGCGTGCGGGAGCTGATCGACGAGACGCGCCCGATGGTCCCGGAGGACGCTGCGCTGAAGGACGTGATCCACCTCTTCGGCGAGCTGGACCTGAAGGACCTGGTGGTGGTCGACAAGGAGCAGCGCATACGCGGCATGCTCGACTTCGCCGACCTGCGGCACATCATCAGCGAACCGGAGACGCTTCGCATCCTGCGCGTGCGGGAACTGGTGACGCCGACCGCCGTGATCCACCCCGAGACCAGCCTGGTCGAGTTCATCGAGGCCGCCCGCGAGGCGCACACGGACTACCTGCCGGTCCAGGACGCCGAAGGCCGCCTCTGCGGCATCGTCTTTTCCAGCACCGTGACGCACAGCGCCCAGGCGATCCTGCGCCGCAGCCAGCTGGAGAAGGAAAGCAATCGCTGGGTCTTCAAGTAGCTCCCGCGAGGCCCGTCTATTCCAGCGCCGCCGTGATCCGGTAGAAACGCGGGCCTTCCGTGACCGCTTCCGTGTAGCTTTCCTGGGTCACCGAGGCCAAGGCCTGCCACTCCGCCGGGAACCTGGCGGCGGGGGAATCGGCGGCGTAGACCGTGTAGACGAAGGTGCCCTGCGGCACCGCTGGCAGGGCATCCCAGGACAGGTTCAGCTGCTGGCCGTCGCTCTGCGCCGCCAGGTTCTGCGGTGGCAGCAGCGGCCGGAAGCTGTTGATCGCGGACCAGTCCGAAACCAGGCCCTCGCTATCCAGGGTCCGTAGACGGTAGTGGTGAAGCCGCCCCTCTTCCAAAGCCATGCCCACATCGCTGTAGGTCCTGCCCGGGTCCGAGATCTCCGTCCAGAGCGGCGCGGCGAAAATCGCGCTGCTGTCCAGCTGGATCTCGTAGCGCAGGGCGTCTGCCCCGTCCTCCGCGTCTTCCGCGTTGGCCCAGCCGATGCGAGGCAGCAGGCTGAAGACGGGCAGCCCGCCGGCGGGGTTGAAGCCTTCCTGCGGCGGAAGAGGCGCCGCATTGCCGTTGCTGTATACGAAGCTGGCCGGCGCGTCGCCGAAGCGCGTCTGGCGCCAGGCATCCGCGTAGAAGGGCTGTACGCGCCAGTAGTGCGGCTGATCCTCTCCGTATACGGCGGGATCGGCCAGTTCGTCAAGGGTCACGGAGAGCGCGATGTCACGCGCGGCGGGCGACTGGAAGGCCAGCAGCGTGTCCACGAGCACCGTGGCGAAAAGACTGTCCGACGAGACCTGCAGTCGATGCGAAGCCGTGCCAAGGAAATCGCGCAGCTCCCAGCTCAGTCGGCCGTCGGCCTGCAGCAGCGGTTCGTTCTGCAGCCAGAGATCCGCTTCCGTGGAACTCAGGTCCACCTGCAGCGAGGTCCTCGCCGAGGCCTGCCGGGCACCGTCGATGGCAACCATTTCCAACTCGAAGAGACGGACTTCCTGGGCCAATGGCGCATCTGCACCCCGCACGGAAGGCAGGCGCCAGCTGGTCTCGTTGAAGGCATTGCCCGGTGCAGAGTGGAAGCGCGTGCCGTCCGAAAGTCCCGGCAGGGAGACCAGGGTTTCGCCGTTGAGGGACAGGCCGAAGGCGTGTTCCATCTGCGCGGCAGGCGTCTCCGCGTCCAGGCCTGCATCCCAGCCCAGTGCGAGGCCATCCATGGTCTGTGTCAGCTGCAGGTTCGTCGGCGGCAAGGGCGCCTGGTTGACGCCGGGCCACTGGTTGAGCACCACCTGTGCGCGTGATACACCCAGCGAATCCGGCCCGATGAAGAGGGCGTCCAGGTCCCCGTCGCGGTCCAGGTCGATCCAGCTCGCATCCAGCAGGGGATCCTCGGCGCTCCCCAGGCGCAGGCCCGTGTCCTGGAGGCTTCCGCCCCGGTTCAGGTACAGGCGGGCACTGCGGTTCTCGTTCAGGGGCTTGCCGGCGATCAGCAGGTCCAGGGCGCCGTCCAGGTCGGCATCCCCCAGGTCGCAGCCCGCTTCCCGCCATTCGCCGAAGGCATGGGGCACCTGGGCGTATACACCGCCCTGGTTCTCCAGGCGCCAGCCTTCGTTGCCGCCGAGGCCCAGGATGTCCGCGTCGCCGTCGCCGTCCAGGTCCGCTATGCGGGCGTCGCCGTCGAAGGAAAGGGGCACGGGCAGGGTGGTCTGATCCAGCTGGCCGTCGTCCTGGAAGAGGGCGTAGCTTCCACTGCTGTCGAGGCCGAAACCGAAGAGCAGCAGATCGGCATCGCCGTCGCCGTCCAGGTCCCCGCTGCGCGCGCGGCCCTGGATGGCTTCGGGCAGAAGCAGTCCGGAATGAACCAGGGAGCCTTCCCGGTTCCAGTAGAGCTGGCTCCGCCAGCCGGAACCATCGATGGAGCCGGTCATCACCAGGTCCTCGCTCCCGTCGCCGTCCAGGTCCGTCCACAGGACGGAGCCGTGTACGGAGCCGGGAAGCTGCTGCCCCGAATCGATCAGCAGGCCCTCCTGGTTGAGATACAGACGTGTGACATAGACCGCGTTGGTTCCGCCGAAGGTCGTGTCCCCGCTGACCAGCAGATCCAGGTCCCCGTCCCGGTCCACGTCCGACCAGGCGGCGCTGCCGCTTTCCACGGCCAGCAGCTCCTGCCCCGGCAGGAAGGCGCTGCCCGAATTGAGGTAGAGGCCCCCGACCAGTTGTGATCCGTCATCCCCGGCGACGAAGAGGTCCAGGTCCCCGTCCCCGTCCACGTCACCGGCGGCATGGCAGGCCCTCTGCAGTGCGGGAAGGCCCCAGTCCTCCTGCACGAACCAGGGCGTCGTGCGGAAACTCCAGGCGCCGTCTTCCGTGATCCCCTCGAAGAACTGCCCCATGCCGTCCTGCAGGGCATCCGCGTCGACCTGGACTTTGTATTCCGCATCGAACTCCGCGGGCGCGGGCAGGTCTGCGATCACGCGGTTGCCGTCGTAGTCGAGCGAAAGCGCCGGGAAGGAGTGGAGCAGGCTGTCGTCCTCCACGCGCAGCAGGTGGATCGATCCTGAGCCGGGCTGCATCGCCGTGTCGAATTCCAGCTCCAGCGAATGCATCACCGGAACCTCGAGGGCACCCGGCATCGGCGAAAGGGCCAGCAGGCCATCCCGTGTGTCACGCGCCACCATGAACTGCCCTTCCTCGCCGAAGGCATTGAAGGCGATCCGATCGGCCGCCTCGTCCAGGGCTGTTCCACGGGCCGCCTCGCTCCAGCCGCCAGCGGATCCGGCGTCTCTCTGCAGCCAGCGGAAATCCGAAGGCGGAAGCGCCAGGTCCGGAGCATCGATGCCCTCGCCGACCATGACACGCGGGATGAGCTCGTAGCTGCCGCCGTTGTAGTGGCGAAGGACCCAGAGCTGCTGGTCATAGTCCTGGTCCAGCGGGCTGCCCTGGTTCGGTGGTTCCGAAAGGTGTGTGACAACCAGTTCCGGGGATCCGGTCGTGCTTTCCACGCCCAGGAGAATGCCCAGGGCAGGCAGTGCGTGTTCGCTCGCGGAGGCAAGGTCCAGCAGCGCGCTCTGGCCCCCGCCGATGGACAGGGTGCTTTCGATTCGGCCGGTTCCGTTCTCCAGCTGGCCGTCATTGCTGCCGGCATTGTCCAGCAGGATGCTGCCGCTGCCGTTGCCCTGCCAGTAGCCGGTCAAACCGTTTTCTGATCCCACAAGGGTCCGGTGCATGTCCAGTCGCAGCTGCTCTTCCGTGCGGGCCACCGTCCAGAGTTCGATCTCGTCCAGTTGGCCTTCCAGCAGATCCGTGCTGATGCTGCCATAGCGCCCAAGGCTCCAGGTATCCGAGGACAGGAAGCTGTAGTTCGCCGTATGCAGACCCAGCAATTCACCATCCATATAGAGGTAGCCCAGCGAGCCGGAACGCACATAGCTCACCTGTACCCAACTGCCCACCGGAACGGAACCGGCAAGGATCTCCTGACTCTGGAAGGCGCCCTCGTAGACGGCCAGGCGGTTCTGGAAGCCGAAGAGTCCTTCCGCGCAGACCAGCACTCGCCCGTTGACCGAGAACAAGGCCGCCCGTTCCCCGTGAGGCAGGTTGGCTGGCAGGCGCAGCCAGGCGCTCCAGGTGAAGGTGTCCTCCCCGGCCATGCTTCCGGAAACCGTGGAGAGGTCCACGAAGTCATTGATGCCGTCGAAGTCGAGGCAACTGCCGGGAAAATCGTCGGCAGCGCCGGCGGTCGAAGAGCCTAGAAACAGGCTGAGCAGCAGGGTGAACATCTGGTCTCCACTAAAAAAGTCCGCAGGGCGCAACAATTATGACAATTCTTGCAGAATCTGGAAAGGTTGATATTCTTGGACTTGGTGGGCCCTTCGAGCGGGAAAGCGTCGGATATCGGACAAACGCGCTTTCTGCACTTTTTGTCAATTTTATTCTTGACAAGGTTGTCGTGATGTCTTTTCTTGGCCGCCGTCGTCAGGGAGAACCGGACCTTGCCCGGACCGATCAGTTTCGCCCCGACCGACAGCCCGAACCTGCATTGTGAAACCACATCGGCTTCCAGGTGAAGCCAAGGAAAGGAGCGCGAAAGCGTATGCGTATCTCTCTGACTGCCCTTCGTACACTCGCCGGCCTGGTTTGTCTCACCGCTGGAAGTGTTTCTGCCGCGACACTGGTCGGCAGCGACCTGACTTTCACTTCCGCCACCGAGCTCGAACCCTACCAGATCCCCGCCGGGCTGGACGCGGTGGACCTCTATGACTATTCCGACTGGAGCAACAACAGCATGTTCCCCGCCCGCAACGAGGTCGTGGTGCTCTTTGCCCAGGACGACCAGGGCGACTACAGCATCAGCGTGATCGTGGACAAGATCAACGACGGCAGCGGCGGCCACCTGGAACTGAACATCACCGGCGCCATCGATGGCGCGATCACGGAAATGGACGATGACAACGACAGCTTCGCCTTTGATCCGGTGACCGGCGTCGGCACGGTGGTCTGGAACTGGAATTCCTGCTGCACCGACGGCCTGGTGCTCGAGTTCGGCGCGCAGATGCCGGAGAACCTCTGCCTGGAGTTCATGAATGCCCAGGGCCTGAACGACATGCGCTTCTGCGGCATGAACCCCGGCACCAGCAACTGGCTGGAGCTGACGGACATGGATCCCTGCGAAACGATCTGTGTGACAACCAGTCGCCAGACCAGCGACGCCGTCGAGCATGCCGGCGACTTCGCCCTGCAGGGCAACTGGCCGAACCCCTTCAACCCGAGCACGACCATCGCCTTCAGCGCCGCCGAGACCGGCCCCGTGCAGTTGAGCGTATACGACCTGCAGGGGCGCCTGGTCAGCACCCTGGTCGACGGCATGGTCGCCCGCGGCGAGCACAGCGTGATCTTCGACGCGGCCGGACTGTCCAGCGGCACCTACCTCTACCGCCTTGAAAGCGCCGCCGGCATCGAGACCCGCCGCATGACGCTGATCAAGTAGACGAAACACAAACTGCCTGCCTGTCAGACAGGCAAGCCCGTCTTCCCGAAGCGGTCTGGGAAGACGGGCTTTTCAATAAGGAAGCAGCCGCAGGCTGCAATACAATCAAAAATCCCGCGGCAAGACCGCGGGAACTGCCAGGCACATCCACACCCTGTCCCAAGCCCCACCCGCGGCAAGACCGCGGGAACCGCGTGCATCGTAAACAACTGTCCTCCCGCCGGACCGGCTCTCCCCCACAGCTCACCCCTGTACGCGACAAGCGCCCAGGATCCCGTGGTCAAGCCACGGGACGACAAGGCAAGGCGTCGGAAAGCGGAAGCGAATCAGACCAGCAGGCGCTCGAGGAAATCGCCGCGCAGGCAGTGGTTCATGCTCATTGCCGATGCATAGCCGCCGGCGTTCAGCAGGGCCACGATGTCCCCTTCCTCGACGGGAGGCAGGAGCTCGTCCCGGGCCCAGATATCCAGGGCCTCGTTGATGTTGCCGGCAAGGGTGACACAGCGCGCATCGCCCTCCCGCAGGATACAGGGAGCGGGCTGGCAGGGCAAATCGTAGTACACCGGCTCCGGTGCCAGGTTGAAGCCCCCGTTCAGGCCGACGAAGCAGGTATCCCGCTTGAGCTCCACCGTGTTCACTTCGAGCAGCAGGGCGCCGGCATCCTTGACCAGGTAGTCTCCGGGTTCGACGCGCACCTCGATGCGCCGCCCTCCCAGCGCTTTCGGGGAGAGTTGCCGCTGGATCGCCCGCGCCCAGGCCCCGAGATCGAGCTCCAGGTCTCCGGGACGATGCGGCACTCCGAGCCCGCCGCCGATGTTGAAACGCTCTACATCCGGCGCGCGTCGAAGGAACGCCGCCCCGGCGGCCAACGCCTCTTCCCAGGCACCGACCTGCTCCTGCAGGAAACCGCTGCCCACATGCATGTGCAGGGCACGGACAGGCAGGTCCCGTTCCCGCGCAAGATCCAGCGCTTCCCCGAAAGCATCCTCGTAGAGACCGAATTTCGTCGTCGCCCCACCCGCATAGCGTAGGCGTTCGTTGTCCCCGTAGCCCACGCCCCTCCCGGGATTGATCCGCAGGCCGATCTCGCGGCCCGGAGCCAGTTCCCCGAAGCGACGGATGGCACTCAGCGAGTCCAGGTTGCAGAGCAGGCGCGTGTGACGGGCCAGGATCTCCAGGTCGGCGGCGGAGAGGTTTCCGGCCGTGAAGGACAGGTGCTCCTGGCGGAATCCGCAGGAAAGGGCCAGCTGGAGTTCGCCGGGAGAGCAGAGATCCAGCCCGGCGAGCCCCGTGGAACGGATGTGGCACAAGAGCGGCTGGAATCGGTTGGCCTTCATGGCGTAGAACACGCGGAAGGGCATCCCCGTGGCGGACAGGGCCTCGTGGAGCAGGCGCAGCTTGCGGCTGATTCGCGCCGCGCTGTAGACGAACAGCGGCTTCCCGGCGCAGCGCGCCAGGGGCTCCAGGTCGTGGCCGCCGAGCGCCAGGCGTCCGCTCGAGTACTTCAGGTCTTCCCGTTGCCACCAGTATGGGGGCGAAGAGGCAGTCAACCCGCCTCCTCGAGGCGATCCGCCAGGTAGAAGAGTCCCTCGCCGTTGACCCGCTCCTTGCGCCCCGCGATCCAGCCGCGGCAGTTGGCGGCGCCGCAAAGGCAGTGGAACTGGGCGTAGAGCTCGTCTTCGGTGCTCGCGTAGTCCATGGTCAGCAGGCTGTCCGGCGGAATGTCCTCCAGCGCCCAGACCTCGAACTCCTGCATGTCCACGTATACGTTCGGAGCGCAGCTGTGCGCCAGGTAGCCCGCGAAATACAGGTCGAGCACGTGCAGGTTGGGATTGAGCTGCAGGCTGTGCTGCGTGCGGTAGGGAACGATCAGGCCCGTGAAACGGGCGATCAACTCCCCGCGGGCATGGCCCGTATTGGTGTATACGGCCTTGCCCTTTCCGCCTTCGCGCTCGGCGACGGTGAACTGCTCGCGGGACGGAAAATCGTGCCCCTCCTCGAGGGGCGCGTCGGGGTAGAGAAGCATTGTCCTGCCCAAAGTGGGGAATCGCCCAGGCGGCGACTCCGGTTGATCGGAAAGCGGCACAAGTCCGCACCAACAAACGAACCACTCCAGGCTTGTTGGCATGCGAGGCATGCTGCGGCGCCCCTGGAAGAGCGGCGAATATACTCAGGAAGAAAGGATAATCAAGCGCTCTCAACCAAAAATCACCGTACCAGCGTCAGACGGCGGACCTGGCGGGATCCTTCGGGCCACTCCGCCAGCAGGAGGTAGGTCCCCCGGGCCAGGTCCGCTGTCGGGATCCGCCCGGTCGTGCTCTCGCCTTCCAGCCCGCGAACACGGCGTCCCAACAGATTGTAGAGCACCACCCGCTTCAGGGGAACCGGGCTTTCAAAGCGCAAGGATCCGCGTAGCGGGTTCGGACCCAGGCTCAGCTCGGGGGCCGAACGATCCATGGTCCGGATCGACGTGACGGGCGTGTCACGCAGACCGCCGACCGCGTCCAGGTCGAAGCTCAAGCCATCCCCGTTCAGGTCCCGCAGGCGCAGGAAGCGCGCCTCCTGCAGGCCGACATCCGCCAGGTCGAAGAGGTCCCCGCCCATTTCCACGGAACCGGGATCCGCGCTGCCGTCCACGGGTTGCAGGCCGGCCAGCCCCGTTCGCGCCAGGCTGTCCCAGGGCATGATCTGCCAGGCCTCGCCGTCCTCGCTGAGCGCCAGTTCCGCCGGTTCCTGCCACAGGTTGTCCGGGTTGCCGCCCACGCGGAACACGTTCTCGCAGACGCGCAGATCCGGGCCGGGCTGGTCATGAATCACATTGTCGAGGAAGGCGAGCACGATCCACCCGCCGTCCCCCAGGCTGAGCAGCTCCTCTTCCGCGGCAGCGGGAGTCGTCGGGCTCGCAAGGGGGTCGGGGGGACCGAGCACGTTCGCCGGCAGGAAGTCCTGGCCGAAGCCCGCGCCTTCGCCGTAGACGACCTCGACGACGGCGTCGGCCCAGCGATCTGCCTGCAGGGGAGCGCAGGCCAGCAGCAGGGGCAGCAGGATGCGCATCACTCGGCCGCGCCGAAGAAGGGATCCGCGTGGCGGATCACGCGGAAAAAGGCCCTTCCGTTCTCGAGGGGAAGCGTATACGAAAGCTCCGTGCTCCAGTCGAAGGTCATCCAGTCCCCCGCGTCGAGAGCCGGGCGCCGCTGCAGTTCGAACCCGTCCCCCGGGCTGCCCTGCCAGGCAAGTTCCAGCACTGCGCCGGAGCTGGCGATCTCCAGATCCGGCCCGGCGGAAGGCGCGGCGAAGCAGAAGTGGATCACGGAGTCCTCCAGCGGGATCGTCTGCAGGGTCGCCCCCTCCGCGTCCAGGCGGAGCACGTTGCTGCCGCTGCTGGTGTAGAGGCCGCCCTCGTGGAAGACATTCGTCCCGCCGCCGGGAGCGAAGGGCCCCGAAGAGGAATGTGTCACCACCCTGTCGACAGCGTCCCAGCGGTAGACGCCGGCCTGGCTGCCCCAGGGATCGCCGCTGTAGACGAAGCGCTCGCCGTCGCCGGCCAGGCTGCCGGGGTGGCTGCCCAGCTGCAGGGTGTCCAGCGGCGCCAGGCTGCCCGCGTCAAGGCCGTGCACCTGGCCGACTCCGTCGCTCCAGTTGCCCGTGCAGAGCACATCCAGCCTTGAGCCGGTCTGCCAGAGGGCCTGCGGGTTCTCCAGGGTCGGCACGAAGGAGACGCTCAGCGAAGGCCATTCGACCACCGCCAGCCGCGTGCCGCTGCCGAAGCCCGAATCGCAGACCAGCAGGCGGTCTTCCTGCATCCACATGCCCTGGGGAGTGGCCGCGGACAGGGGGACCTCCTGCAGCAGGCCGGCAGGCCCCAGCACGGCCAGGGTCCCGGCGACCAGGTTGCTGACGCAGACGCGGTCCGTGTCCAGGGCGATCACATCCCAGGCGTTGGCCCCGGAGACGGCGGAGGTCGCGAAACGCGCTTCCGCCAGCGGATCCCCCGCCTGCTGCCAGGCCAGGGCCTGTGCGAGGTCGAGCAGAATCAACTCGTCGCTGCCCGAGTCGACGATCATCAGGGTATTCTGGATCACGCGCACGCGGTTTGGCAGCATGAGGTCGACGGGCAGGCTGTGCAGGACCCCGTCGTCGTGTCGCACGAGCTGCGGTTCGCTGTAGCCGCGCAGGGCGAAGAGTGCGGACTCTGCAGGGAGCTCCGCGGCGACTGCGAACAACAGTCCTGTGCCTGTCAATGCTTGAGGGATGGTTTTCTTGAACATGTGACCTCCTGGAAAGGAGGGTCCGGCAGGAAGAGCCCACGGAGGGCGACCTCCCGTCCCGCACCCCGTGGGACTGGCGATGACGGACAGGGCAGGTCTACTGGCTTCCGGGTCACTCTCGGGAATGCCTTCCCGCGGCCAGGGCCGCAGTGGCGTCGGGAATCCGGGCGGATTCCGTCCATTCCTTCGTCGCCGGTCACAGTGGCGGGGGCCGCTCCCGTGTCTCACGGGATTCCCTCTTCGGCTTTCCGTCCGGACGCGCATCACGACCGGCGCGGAAGAGCAACCGCTGTCCGCAATTTCTAGATTCTTGCCGGCGGAACAGGCCGCCGACGCGCAAAGAAGGGGAAAAGAGGCTTGAGGATCAAGACGCCGCACAAACGGACCCGGGACAGGTTTTGAACGCTCTCGCCCTGGGGCTGACCCTGGCCAGCGCGCTGGGCTGGGCCTCGCTGGACGCGCTGAGGAAGCAGCTCGGCGGCCGGCTGGAGGCCTCCCTGGTCGTCATCTGGATCAGCCTGGGAACGGTTCCCGTCTTCCTGCTCTGGCAGATCGCGGAAGGCATGCCCCGTATCACCCCGGGCTATCTGCTGCCCGGCCTGGCCTGCGCCTTCTTCAACCTCTTCGCCAACGTGCTCTTCGTGCGCAGCGTCAGCCTCTCCCCGATCAGCCTGACCGTGCCCCTGCTGAGTCTCGTGCCCGCCTTCACCCTGGGCGCGGGTTCCGTGCTGCTCGGCGAATGGCTGCCTCCCCGGGCCCTGGCCGGCATGGCCCTGGTCGTGATCGCCAGCATGGGCCTGTTCCATGGCCGGGGACGCCGCAACCCGCTGGCGGCATTGATGAACGAGCCCGGCGCTCCCCTGATGGTGCTGGTCGCCATCTGCTGGGCGATGACCGCCGTGCTCGACAAGCGCAGCATGGAGCACGCGGACACGCCGCTGCATGCCCTGCTCCAGAACCTGCTGGTGGGAGGCGGCCTGGTCCTCTACCGGCGCCTTCGCGGGCGTGAGACACCCCTGCCGGATCGCAGGGAAAGCCTCTGGCTGGTCGGCGCCGTGCTGGCCGGCGGAGCGGGCCTGGGCTTCCAGCTGCTGGCGATCCAGTATACGCTGGTCAGCCTGATGGAGACGGTCAAGCGGGTCGTGGGGCTGGTCGCCGCGCTGCTGGCCGGGCGACTGCTCTTCGGGGAACGGATCACGGTGTCACAAATCCTGGCCGTGGCGCTCCTGGCAGGGGGACTCTGGATGATGCTGGGCGGCAGCTAGGACGATTCCGCGGCGGGTTCTTCCGTCTGCATCAGGCTTCGCTGCACGTCGAGCACGTTGGCCTCGGCCTCCTTGAGCAGCGTGGGCAGGTCCTCCGCGTTCAGCTTCAGCAGATCCCAGGTTCCCGACTGCAGGGGCGGCACGCGGGACTCCCCGCTGTTGCCGACCTCGATGCAGTGCGCCAGGGCATCTGCCACATGGATCACGGCCACGTGGTCCTTGTTGCGGCTCGCCAGTTCGGGAAAGTGGTGGAACTCCAACGCGTCGATCAGGCTCGGCGGCAGGCCCCAGCTGCGGAAGAGCTCCGCGCCGACCTGGGCGTGCGTGAAACCGATCTGGTCGTGTTCCACCTTGTTGAGGGAATGCTTCGAGGCCCGCGCGAAGAGCAGGGCCTTGCGGAACTCGACGGGCATCGAGGCCATCATCAGGACGCGGCCGATGTCGTGCAGCAGCCCGCCGACGAAAGCGTGTTCCACGTCCGGGATCTCGGCCATGGTGGCCAGTTCGCGAGCGAGCAGGCCGGTGAGCACGCTGTGCTTCCAGAACTCGTCCATCACGATCAGGTCCTGGGGCAGGCGGTTGAACATGCGCACGACAGAGGTGCTGAGCGAGATCTCGCGCAGCTGGTGCACGCCGACGACCGTGATCGCCTTGCTGACCGTCGCCACCGAGGAGCCCTGTCCGTAGTACGCGCTGTTGCTCTGCTTGAGCAGACGCGCCGTCAGGGATGGATCACGACTGATCACGCGGGCCATGTCCATGGCGCTGCTCATCGGACTGTTGATCACCGTGAGCAGCTTCAGGTGCAGTTCGGGCATGGTGGCCAGCTGGCCCATGCTGTCGACGACTTCCCTTGCCGTTCTCGGTGGGTTCACGCCTTCTTCTCCTCCCGTTGCACCGCGATGTGGTCCAGGCGGTCCAGGCAGAAGTAGTACATGTGCTGGATCAGCATGTCCTCGGGGTCGTTGAGGGCGAAGAGATCGTGCAGGTGGTTCTCGTTGGCGCGGTGCTGATCGACCTGCAGCTCGGTGAGATCGACCTCGCTCCAGTGTTTCTCGTCGTCCTGGCCGCTGACGATGTGCACGACGCTGATCTTCCACTGGCGCAGCAGACGCAGGTGGGAATCGCCCAGCTCGATGCCTTCGGGCAGCAGGAAGCGCCCGCGATCATCCTTCACGTCCTTGCTGAGGACCATTCCGATTTCCAGGTCTTCGACCAGTTTGCGCGCCATGCCGTCCTTTCCACCACTGCCTTCTCAGGGTCCCGCAGGAGAGACTCGTCCTGTTCCTATCGGCGCGGCAAAGGCGGTCATTGACCCCTAGTGGTGCTCCAGACGATCATCCGGCATGACATAGGTCCCCACCCGGGAGCGCTTGAATGCTTCCAGGTCCTTGCGGCAGAGGCGATGCGTGGTCAGCAGTCCGGCAAAACTGGACAGGGACACCCCGATGAACATCGCCAGCACGGCCGTCAGCCCCATTTCCAGGGCGAAAAGCACCGTCCCCAGGAACATGCTCAGGGCAAAGCAGAGCAGGAAGACGGCAAAGCCGATGAAGCGGTGCAGGCCGCGGGGGCGGAAGTCCTCGTTCATTTTTCCTCCCCGGACAGGTGAAACCGCCCTTCAATAACCTTCAGGGCGCGGCCGCGCAGCAGGACGCGGTCTCCTCTACTTTCGCATTGCAGGCGGCCCTCTCGAGCACTCACTTGCCGCGCCTCGAGCAGGGTGCGGCCAAGGCGATCCGCCCAGCAGGGAGTGAGCAGGCAGTGGGCCGCCCCAGTGACAGGATCCTCGTCGATGCCGGCCAGGGGAGCAAAGAAGCGGCTGACGAAGTCGCAGTCCTTGCCGGGGGCCGTGACGATCGCCCCATGGCCGTAACCGAGCGCTGCAATGGCGGCGATATCCGGACTCAGCGCACGAATCTGCTCTTCGGTCCGGAAGAAGGCGACAAGTTCCGTACCCATTCGACATGCGTGGGGCCTGGCGCCCAGCGCCACCTCAAGCCCCGTCGGGATGTCGATCGGGCGGGAAGACCGGGAGGGGAAGTCCATTTCCAGTCCGCGATCATGTCTGACAACGCGCAGCTCCCCGCTCAGGGTGTCGAAGCGGACCTCGGGCCATTCGGGATGCCGTTCTTCCAGGATACAGGTCGCCGCTGCCAGGGTGGCATGCCCGCAGAGGTCGACCTCCAGGGTCGGGGTGAACCAGCGCAGGCCGTAGCGGCCATCTCCCATCGGCAGCAGGAAGGCGGTTTCCGAGAGATTGTTCTCCGCGGCGATCGCCTGCAGCAGGGCGTCAGGCAGGGCCTCCTCCAGCAGGCAGACGGCCGCGGGATTTCCGCGGAAGACTTCCTCCGCGAAACTGTCGTACTGGTAAAAAGGCAGACTCATTCAACCTCCGCTGGCTCAGGCTGCAATGGGGACGCGACAGGCACGCCTCTTCATCCGCAGGGCAAAAAGCAGGACTGCGGGCAAAGAAAAAACCCTTGTCCGAAGACAAGGGTTTCATCCCATCGGTTCCCGGTCAGCCCCCCACGAGTGCCCGGCAACCAGCGCCCAAACCCGGAAGGGTGGCGCAACAAGCTGTGGTGTTCAGTCTACCCCAGACGCAGGGATTCATGGCAATCCGTATGCCACCTTATGCTAGTCATTGGATTTAAACCACTTGGGATTTGAGGAAATCCATAACATTGTTTAGGGTGTGAAACTTCGCCCAGTATCCGGCACTGTCTCAGCTTTGAATTGCCTGTGCGCCTGACCGATTCCGCACAGCTCACTCATCCCCCGGACGGGGAGATCTGCGGCCGCGCTTGAGTTCGCCACGCTTCTTCTTTTCGTCCAGGATCTTCCTCTGCACCCGGGGAGGCCGTTTGCGCGAGACAACCCGGGGCCGACGCACCTTTCTGCGATCCTCCAGCTGCTCCGCCAGGCGATCCAGGGCGAGACGCAGGTTCCGGTGCTGACTGCGTTCCTCGTCACAACGGACCCGCAGCCCGGTCGGCCGGTGAATCAGCACGATGCAGCTTTCGGTCCGGTTGCGGTGCTGCCCGCCCGGTCCTCCGCCGACGCTGCGCTGCACCTCGCACTCCTTCAGCAGGCGGCGGCGGGCTTCGCTGGAGGGATCATTCATCGCCTTCGACGGCCTCCACGCGGTACCAGCGGCGCCCGGCTGAAAGGGCTCCCTCATCCCGCCAGATCAGATTGCCGGTTTCCTCGAGCAGTGTCGCCTCCCCCGGAACGAACCAGGGTTCCGTGGAGCCGTATACGCGATAGAACAGTGCCTCCGGCTGCGCGGTCCACTCCAGCAGGAGATCGTGCGCCTCCACGCCCAGGGTCAGCTGGAGATCCTCCGGAGCGGCAGAGGGATGAAAGACCCAGAGGCTGTCGACCGCCGCGCCGGCTTCTCCCTCGGCCAGAAAGCGGAGCAGCGCCGGCGAAGGCGTGTTCGCCTCCGGTAGCCAGAGCAGGCTGTCGCCGATCTCCGAAAACAGGCCCGGGCCCTGCGTCTGGATGTCCAGGGCGGAGCCGGAACGAAAGCGCCGGGCGGGCTGCAGCCACAGGCTGTCCCCCACGTCCAGCCGAATCCAGCTTTGCTGCAGGGCCAGCTGCAGGCCGATCAGGCTGTCCAGGCGGAAGGGCGTGAAATGGACCGTGCCGTAGGCGCCGTCGCTGTCGTCGTTGATGCGCTCCTCGATGGCCGTGGAATCCGCTTCGTTCCACCAGTTGCCGCGGGCCTGGATCGCCTGGGAGGTGTTGTTGAAGAGCTCCATGTGTGTGCCATTGTTCCCGTTTCCGCCGAAGGCGTTGTTGCCGGGATCCTCCGGCTGTCCCAGGTCCGGATCACAGGCGGAGGTCACCGTGACACCCCAGTCGTTGTTCGCGATCCAGTTGCCGCGGAAGACGGGCGCGGCCGAGCTGTTGATGTTGACGCCGCTGCCGCCCAGCAGGGGATCCTGGTAGCGGTTGTCGTGGATCCAGCAGTTCTCCAGCCTCCCCAGGGCGCCGCTGCCCTGGATCACGACGCCGCTGCGGAAGGCCCGGATCTCGCAGGACTCGAGCAGCGGGTCGCCGGACATCCAGAGCGAGAAGCCGCTGGCCGGATTGGAGGGACCCAGCCCCTCGAGCAGACAATAGGCCAGGCGCGGGCTGTTGCTGCCCTGGATGCCGACGGAAACGGCGTTGCGCGGAGAGGCGGCTTCGCTGTTGTTGCCCTGGATCAGGCAACGATGCAGGACCGGGGAACTGGATCCTGTCGCCTCGACCCCGTAGCGGACGTTGTCGCGGATCGCCGTGTGCGCGACGATCGGATCCCCGCCCAGGAAACAGTGCAGGCCGCTGCCGAAATTGTGATGCAGGTCGGCGAAGGAGACACGGGGCGCGCAGCCCAGCACGGACAGGCCCCGGTCGGCGTGGGCGATCTCGATGAAGCGCAGCTCGCTTGCGGGACTCTCGTCGAGCACCAGCCCGGCCCAGGCGCCCGGCTGGCCGTTCTGCGCGGCCAGGACGACCGGCTGCCAGGGTGTCCCGTCCGCCAGGAGCACGCCATGGACGCGCAGTTCGACCTCGCCCGTCGTGTCCGTGCAGAGAATGCCGCTGCCCGCGGGAAGCCTCAGCGTGTCCCCGGCGGAAATCGTGATCGAGGCCTCGAGCAGGAAAGACGGTGTCACACCGCTGAACGCGCCCCCGGAGAGGGCGGCCAGCGCTTCCGGATCCAGGGCCGAACCGTCGCCCGGGCTGGTCCAGTCGGCGTGAGACATTCCCGCCAGCAGCAGAATCGGAATCCAGGCGCCTCGCATCATTCACCTCCCAGTTGTTGCAGCAGGTCCGCGGTGGCCGCTTCCAGCTGGCGGTCGATGCCGCGCGCCAGTTCGCCGGGCAGGTTGTCGACCTGCAGGTCCGGATGCAGCGGCTGGTTCTCCAGGTACTGCCCGCGGTTGTCTCTCTGTCCGACCTGGGGAATGCCGAAACCCAGGGTTCCGCTCCAGGCGTGCTCCCACCAGACCGCCGTGCCCGTGCCCGCCATGGGCATGCCGACCAGCCGCGCCAGGCCCATTTCCCTCATGGCATGAGGGAAAATGTGCGAATCGCTGTAACAGCTCTCGTCGACCAGGACCACCACCGGGCGATTCCAGCGCGCCCAGGGTTCCTCGCCGATCACGCGCTCTCCGGGCGGGACCACGTTGCGGTAGAGCCGCCGGCCGGAGAAGAACTCGACGAGATCATCCGTCAGGAAGCCGCCCCCGTTGCCGCGCACATCGACCACCAGGCCCTCGCGGCCGGCGTGTTCCCCCAGCGCGCGCGAGAAGAGTTCGCGAAAACCGGGATCCTCCATGGCCGGGATGTGCACATAGCCCAGGCGGCCGCCGGAAAGGCTGTCGACCCGCGCCGTGTTACCCCGGACCCAGCGGTGATACAGGGCCTGGCGTTCCTTGCGGACCGTCCAGGGACGCAGTGTGCTACGCCCTTCGTGTCCTTCCCTGGAGCGCCAGCCCACCTCGACCAGCCGGCCCGCGCTTCCCTGCAGGGCACGCCACAGGTCTCCCGCCTGCCGCAGGGGCTGCCCGTCGGCGGAGAGCAGCCGGGCACCGGGCGGAAGAGCCTGGCCCGGGCGGGCGGCCGGGCCGTCGGGCAGCACTTCCGTGATCCGCAGCATGCCGTCCTCTTCGGCCGCCAGCAGCACGCCGAGCAGCCCGGTCTCCGTGTCGGCCCCGCTTCCGCCCAGCGCGTAGGCGCCGGTGTGGGAGGCATCCAGTTCCCCCAGCACTTCGCTGAGCAGTTCCGCCAGACCCCTGGCCGTGTCCACGTGCGGCAGGAAAGCCTTGTAGCGTGCGGCGAGCCCTTCCCAGTCCCGCCCGTGCAGGTCCTGGTCATAGAAGCGGTCGCGGACCTGCAGTCTCACATGCTCCCAGAGGGCTTCGCGCTCGCGCGCCTCCGCCAGGCGCAGGCCGGCAGGCCAGGCCTGGAAGTCCTCCTCTTCCCCGTCCAGGCCGGCCCTGTGGAAGCCTTCGCCTGTAAGAATGTATACATGCTCCTGCCCGGCGTCGAGAGCCAGTCTTCCTCCCCGCTCCAGGTCCAGGGGCAGCAGCATCTCGAAGCGGTCCTCGCGCGGCTCGATCTTCCACAGGTTGATCGACTCGCCGAAGCGGGCCAGGGCCAGGATCGTTTCGCCTTCGTCTACAACCAGGTAATCGTAGATGCCTCCCGACACGGGAGTCATGCGGCGCAAGCGATCGCGCGCCAGGTCCGGCTCGAGTCCCGGAGTGTCCGCCGGGGCAGGCCGGGGCGAGAACAGGCCGCGCTTCTTCTTCGGGCGAGCCAGGCTGTCTGCCTGCTCCAGCTGCAGCAGGCGGCGATGGCTTTCCGCGTCCATCCGGCTGCGTTCCCAGTCTTCCGCCGTCAGCGAGGCGCGGAAGAGGTCGTAGACGCCGCCGGCCCCGCCATGCGTGCGCAGTCCCAGCCGGTCGCTCAGCCAGTAGAGCGCTTCCCCGTCGGCATCGAAACGCGGGTGCAGATCCTCGTAGCCCGACTGGCTGAGGTTGCGGCGATCGCCCGTTTGCGAGTCAAGCAGCCAGACTTCGTCGCTCCAGCGATCCGGCGCAATGGCGACACACAGCAGCCAGCGTCCGTCGGGCGACCAGTCGAGCTCCGGCGCCGCATCCGTGTAGCGGTAATTGCTTTCCGCCGGGAGCAGCACGCGAGGGGCCTCGGGCTTCTGCAGATCGAGTAGATGAACGCCGCTGCGGCGGGCACCGTAGGCCAGCGCCTTCCCGTCGGGCGACCAGCGCGGACCCAGCGGCTGCTCGCCGGCAGGCCCCAGGTCCTCGATCCGGATGGAAGCGGCCAGCAGCCATCCCCCTTCGCTCGCATCGTAGCGCGCCAGCTTGAGGCGCCAGTTTCCCGGCTCACGCGAGACGAAGACCAGGCTGTCCCCACCGGGAGAGAAGGCGGGATCCCGCTCTTCCCAGGGCGTATCCGTCAGGCGGCGCGCCTCGCCGCTTTCCGCGGACACCAGGAAGATCTCTCCGCGGCGACAGACCGCCAGGTCCTCTCCCGTCGGACAAAGCGCCGCGTCGGAACCATCCGCCTCGAGCAGTTCGAGGCGCTCTCCCCGGGCGGGCAGCCAGCCCTGCAACGGAAGGCGTCGCCCTTCGCCGGAAGGCGACAGGAGCCGGATCTCCCCGTCGTAGACGTAGCACAGGGTTCCGTCCTCGGCGCGGGAGGGGAAGCGCACGGGACTGTCCTCGTGATGCGTGACCTGCCGCGCCCCCTCCGCCGTGTGATGCCACAGGTTCAGGGTCCCCGAGGCCTCGCTCAGGCAGTACCAGCCGCCCGCGCCGTCGGGCAGCGGCGCCAGGTCCTCGCCGGCGTCGGGCGTGAGACGCCTGTGCTCGCCGCCATCCGCCGGCGCAAGCCAGATGTCGCGGGTCACCGCGCTGCGGTGGTGCTTTCGCCAGGGATCCTCGATGCCTTTCAGGTCCTCGTAGAGCAGGCTGCCGTCGGCCAGGCGGCTTGCCCGGCGGGCCGGTGTATCCAGCAGCCGCCGCAGGCGGCCGTCCGCGAGACGCAGGCCATAGAGCTCGCCGCTGGTTCCCAGGGGCGCGAGCGCGCAGGCGCTGCCGGTTCCGCGTCGGCTGCTGAAGAGAACCTCGCCATCATGTGTCACCTGCCAGGGGCGATCGTCCGCCTCGTGCCAGGTCAGGCGGCGCGTTGTCCCGCTCTGCAGATCGAGTGTATACAGGTCCAGGTTGCCGCAGCGGTCGCTGGCGAAGACCAGCCCCTTGCCGTCCGGCGTCCAGCAGGGATCGCCGTCGAAGGCCTTGTCCCGCGTCAGGGGCTGCAGGATTCCGTCCTCCACGTCCGCCAGGCAGATTTCGCCTCGCCAGCGACAGGCGATGCGCGTGCCGTCGGGGCTCAGCGCCACGTCGCGCAGCCAGCGCGCGGACTCGCCCTCGGCGGCAGGAGAGCTGGATGAAAAGACCAGGGCCAGCAGGAAGACGGCCAGCGGGAAATGGGCAGGCATGGGACCTCGCGGAAGAAGCGAACACAGGCATATCGACTGCGGGCGAAGCTACCAAATGCGTCCAGCGGGGGCCAGCAGCAAAGCCCGACCGCGAGCTTTTTGCTATCTACGAGCTTCCGTTCAACCCACAATCCACAGGAGATTCCGCATGAGCCAGCCCCTGACCCTGCTCAGCGAGGAAGAACAGCTTTTCTACGATACCGTCCGCGAATTCGCGCGCGAAAGCATCGCGCCCCTGGCCGGCCCCATGGACCAGGCCGGAGAACTGGATCCTTCGATCCGTCCCCAGCTTTTCGAAATGGGCCTGATGGGCATCGAGATCCCGGAAGAGCACGGCGGCGCCGGCTGCAGCTTCTTCATGAGCATCCTGGCCATCGAGGCCCTTTCCACCGCCGATCCCGCCGTGGCCGTGGTCGTCGACGTGCAGAACACCCTCGTCATCAATGCCTTCCTGCGCTGGGGCAGCGAGGACCTGAAGCAGCGCTACCTGCCCCGGCTGGCGGAAAGCAAGGTCGGCGCCTACGCCCTGTCGGAAGCCGGCAGCGGCAGCGATGCCTTCGCCCTGGCCGCCCGTGCCACACAGGACGGCGAGGACTGGATTCTCAACGGCCAGAAACTGTGGATCACGAATGCCCGCGAGGCGGATGCCTTCATCGTCTTCGCCAACGTGGATCCGGAGGCCGGCTACAAGGGAATCACGGCCTTCATCGTCGACCGCGACATGCCGGGTTTCACGGTCGGCAAGAAGGAGGACAAGCTGGGCATTCGCGCCAGCTCCACCTGCGAACTGGTGCTGAAGGACTGCCGCGTGCCCTCGGCGAACATCCTGGGCGAGGTCGGCAAGGGCTACAAGGTGGCCATCGAGACGCTCAACGAGGGACGCATCGGCATCGGCAGCCAGATGGTCGGCCTGGCCGCCGGAGCGCTTTCGTATACAAAGGACTATGTCAACGAGCGCAAGCAGTTCGGCCGTCCGATCAGCTCCTTCCAGGGCCTGCAGTTCCAGATCGCCCAGGCCGAGACGGACCTGGAAGCCGCCCGCCTGATGGTCTACAATGCCGCGCGCCTCAAGGACGCCGGCAGGGATTTCCTCAAGGAAGCCGCCATGGCCAAGCTCTTCAGCAGCCAGGTGGCCCAGCGCGTGAGCAGTCTCTGCGTGGACCTGCTCGGCGGCTACGGCTTCACGAAGGAATACCCGATCGAGAAGTTCTTCCGCGACGCCAAGATCGGGTCGATCTACGAGGGCACCAGCAACATGCAGCTGGCCACCATCGCCAAGAAGGTGCTCGGCTGATTCCGTGATCCATGCGCCGCGCCGCCTTTCCCCTGCAGGAGAGGCGGCGCGGCCTGTCCCACCCCTGTTGGACCTTTTCCGGCACACAGCCGCAAAGGACACCATGCCGGATTCCACCCCGCCCCCAGCACCCTCCCGGACAGAAGTTCTCCCCTACTACCTGCAGGATTTCCGCCGCGTATACCGGACCGTGATCGAGCTCGACCGGGCGCTGCTCTCCCCGAAGGAGCGCGAAGACCTGGCGCGGCTCCTGGCCCTGGGCCTGCCGGCGCAGGCCCTGCTGCTCCGTTTCCATGGCCGTCGCCCCGAATGGCTCGCCGCCTCCGGTCTGTGCTACAAGGAGATTCCCGACACGGCAGCGGCCCTGCGCGAGCTCGAAGAGGCCGCTTTCCTGCATCGCTGGAATCCGCAAGACGGCCTGCCCGAGGGGCTGCTGGCCTGCCTCAAGCGCAGGGACTGCCTGGCGCTCCTCGGCAGGGGGCGTGACACAGGGCGCCTGCCGGAACTGCGCACGGCCCTGCTCGAACGCGGTCCGCGGGAGGCGGATGCCTCCGTGTTGCGTGACTGGTGGCGCTTCGAGGCGCGTCTGCTGCTGGACACGGTCCTACTGCTCTTCTTCGCCAATCGCCGCCAGGGCCTGGAAAGCTTCGTCATCGAGGCCCTGGGGCATCTGCGTCATCCTCCGGTCCGCGTATCACGAGTGCGACTCTTCCGCTCCCTGGACGAGCGGGTGCATTTCCAGGCCCTCGCCTCCCTGCGGGACGAACTGGAACAGGACCTGGCGGACGACGGCCTCCGGGAAACGAAACTGGAAACCGCCGTGGAACGTGCCCGCAGCCGTCCTCCGCGCGACGGGAACTGGTCTCCGGGGGACCGGCTGCTCGACGCAGCCGCCGAGGGCATCCAGGTCCTGCGCTGCGCCTGGCTCGAGCAGCAGGAAGACCCGGCCGCGGCAGGCCGGGAATGGATCACCCTGCTCGAGCAGTCCCCGCGACGTCGCACGCGCGAACACGCCCTGCGCCGCGCCCTGATCCTGGGGGTCCGGGCGGGCGAAGCGAAGGACCTCCGCCAGTGCCTGGCCCTGTGTGACACCGGACTCGGCGCGGACGAAGGACAGTCGCCGGCCTTCCGGCAGGAACTGGAACGGCGCCGGTCACGCCTGCAGAAGAAACTGGGCCACGCGGTGATCCCGGCCTCCCGCTGGCGCTCCGCCGAGGTCCTGGAACTGGAAGCGCCGCGCAACAGGGAACAGGCCGGCCGCGCCTGCTGGGGCTGGAAAGGGCAACAGACGGTCGAGGACTGGGTGCTGGAGCAGGTGCTGCAGGCGGAAGGCGGCCTGGGGGGCCACCTGGAGAATGCCCTGCCGAGAGCGCTGCTGGCGCTGCTGGCCTGGCCGATCCTTCACGCGCCCCTTCCCGGGGCCTTTCTGCACCCCTTCCAGGCGGCACCGCTGGACTGGGGATCGGAAGGCTTCGCCGATCGCCGGCGCAGCCTGATCGAGCGCACCCTGCGCGCCGTGGGCGAAGGACGCGCCCCGGAGATCGCCCGTGACACACTTCGTCGGCGCGACGGGTATCACAGCGCCTTCATCCAGTGGGAAACCCTGGACCGTGAACTGCTGATGCAGCTGATCGGGGGCTGGCCGCCCCGCTCTCTCGCCGGAATCCTGCGGCTGCTGCTCGAGCAGCCCGCGTACTGGAGGCGCGGCTTTCCGGATTTGAGCCTCGTCGATCGCGGCGGACATCCGTGCTTCATCGAGGTCAAGGGCCCCGGGGACAGCCTGCGGCCGGAACAGGAGCAGTGGATCGATCGGCTGTTGGGGGAGGGGCTGAAGGTGCGCCTCTGCCGCGTGCGGGAGCAGAGGGAACCATCGCCAGAGGCAGTGTGACACGCTTTCCGCCAATCCGGGAACTCAGCGCCTGGAGAGCTTTTCCACCAGCTTGTATCCCCGCCTGGCCAGGGCCAAAAGCAGCGGATGCCAGACGCGCATGCGCCGCAGCACGCGGATCTGCTCGCCCCCGAAGCGGCGCTTGAATTCCGCCGGTCCGTAGACCTGCCCTTCCCGGCCGGCGCCGCCGAAATCGAAGGTGTGACATCCCAGCTCGCAGAGTTCGCGCAGGATGCGGTCGACCAGCCAGGGGCCGGCCTGGCTGCCCCTGTGATCCGGGTCGTCGCCCGTATACCAGTCGATCACGTAGCCCTTGTAGATCAACTCGATGCGCACATTGATCGCCCGTTCCCGCTTCGGACACTCGGCCAGGTAGATCCGGGCCATGTCCTGGGGTATCAGTTCGCGCATCACGGCCTTCAGCAGGACGCGCGGCAGGGCGGGCGCCCCGACACGGCGGGCGGTCGCGCTCAGCAGCTCGTGTACGCGGCCCAGTTCCTCTTCGCCGCGCAGCCTGCGCAGGCGCAGGCCGCTGTCCTCCGCCTTGCGCAGGTTGCGGCGCATGCTGCGGCTGTAGCGCTCGCGCAGGGTCTCGTAGCCCTGCTCGAGATGCAGGATGTAGTTCCGGTGTCCGTCAATGCGGAAGCCCGCGTCGCCGAAATGCGAAGCCGCTTCCGGGTGGAAAAGCTCCAGGTAGAGCATGCGCCGTCCCAGCCGGCGATCGATGGCCCGCAGCAGGGCGCGCTCCACCTCCTCGTCCTCTACCAGCAGGTCCGCGGGACAGAAACCCTTGCTCCCCAGCAGGGGCAGGGGCAGGAGCTTGTCCTCGATGATCACCGCCAGGCCGCAGAGCATCCCTTCGCGACGCGCCTGGAAAAGATGCAGCGGAATCTCGGCCACTCTCAGGGTGCGGACGAATTCGGGGCTGTGGTAGATGGACGCCCGGGGCATGGCCTGCAGCAGCGTCTGCCACTCCTCCGCTCCGGGGGGTCCCTCGAGGATCTGGATTCGTTCGTTCACCTGTTTCCCATCCCTGGCCCCTCGCGCATCGGAGGGCCTGTGCCCTATTGTCGGGTTTTCGGTACTGTCATGCCATTCCTGACTGCATCCGGGATTGCTAGTTTCCGGCACTGAAAGGAGAGCACATGCAGGTCGAATCCCTGGACCTTCCGGAGGTCAAGCACATCCGCCCGGCGGTATACGGCGATTCAAGGGGCTTTTTCATGGAAGCCTGGAACCTTCGTCGCTTCGCGGAACACGGCCTGCCGACCGAGTTCGCGCAATTGAATCACAGCCGCTCAGGCAAGGGAATCCTGCGCGGCATGCATCTGCAGGTCCACCGGCCCCAGGGGAAACTGGTTCGTGTCCTGGCAGGAAAGGTCTTCGATGTCGCCGTCGATGCGCGCCCGGATTCGAAGACCTTTGGTCGCTGGTGCGGTCGCACCCTGGACGCGGCAGATCCCTCCTGGCTCTGGATTCCGGAAGGCTTTGCCCATGGATTCTGCGTCCTCGGCGAAAGCGCGGACTTCGAATACCTGTGCACGGCCTACTACGACAAGGAGGACGAAGCGGGATTCCGCTGGGATGATCCGCAGGTCGGCATCGAGTGGCCGATCAGCGAACCGGTCCTCTCCGACAAGGACCGCCAGGCCCCCAGCCTGGACGGGCTTCTCCCCCGCCTTCGCCAGGCCAAGGCTTGACACTTCCCGCTACGAGTTGAATATTGCCCGTGATGACCGCCAGCGGCACCATGCCGTTCGTGGTCCATGATACACGCATGTTGCCCGCAGGGCAACTGCAGAGCGGCTGCTTGCAGCCGCACGGTGTAGGGGTGCCTGAAAAGGCTGAGATCACACCCTTTGTACCTGATCCGGGTAATGCCGGCGAAGGAAACAACCGGTTCGATTTGTCTCACCGCTTGCATTCACCCCGCTCATCCATTGACCGACGGCCCGGCAGGACAGGCATGCCTGGTCCCACTGGAGGTTTCATGCATTCCCTTTGCGGGCAGCTGTTGTTCCTGCTGCTTCTCGCCCAGGCGGCCCTGGCGGGCCGGATCGAGTTTCGTGTGACAGACGAGAGCGGCCGCGCCCTTCCGGGCGCCACCATCCGGCTGGTTCCGGCCAACGGAGCGCCCCTGCTGGGGAGCAGCGACCGCCAGGGACGCTTCAGCGCGGAAGCACCCGGGGGCCCGCTGGAGTTGCGCGTGACACACATCGGCTACACCGACCACAGCGACCTGGTCGAGGCAGGGGACCTGGGGCGGATCACGCTGGTTCCGCGCCGGGTCAGCCTGGGCGAGGTCAAGGTGGTCACCGGCCGTGCGACATCCGGGGAGGCGGTCAGCCGAAGCAACCTGGACCGGGAGGAGCTGAGTCTTCGCAATGCCGGCCAGGACCTGGCCACCCTGCTCGAGGGGACGCCGGCCCTGCTGACCACGAGCTACAGCGGCCTGAACCAGGGCTACAACGACATTCGCCTGCGCGGATTCGACCAGAAACGCATCGAGGTCCTGCTGAACGGAGTGCCGGTCAACGATCCCGAGGACCACTACGTCTACTGGGTCAACCTGATGGACATGGGCTCCAGCCTGGAGGACATCCAGATCCAGCGGGGCACCGGCACGGCGGTCTTCGGGGCCAACAACTTCGGCGGCACGGTCAACATGGTGACACAGGAGAGCCGCGAGGGCGGCTTCCGGGTCGAAGGAACCATTGGAAGTCATGGCACACGTCGCGAATCCGTCCAGTGGGCCAGCGGGCTGGTCGACGGACGCTGGATGCTCGACGCCCGCTACAGCCAGGTCAAGACGGACGGTTTCCGCGAGCGCTCGGACAGCGACAGCCGGGGGGTCGCCCTATCGGGAACACGGCTCTTCGGCGAAAGCGGGAAACTGCGCCTGTCGCACTACAGCGGTCGCGAGCTGACGCGCGTTGCCTGGGACGGGATCCCCATGGAAACGCTCGAAGCCGGAGACCGTACACAGAACAACTACGCCGCCTACCCGAACAGCGTGGACGACTTCCGCCAGCCGCAGACCCAGGTGCAGTTCGACTGGCAGTTCGACGACGGCACGCGCCTCGACCTGCTGCTGTATCACGTGAACGGAGACGGCTTCTACGAGACCATGAAGACCGGGGAGGACCTGGTCGACTACGGCTTCCAGCCCTGGACCGGCTGGGACGCGGAGGCCGACACGACCGTGGAGATCGGCGAGAGCGACATCGTCAACCGGCGCTGGATCCGCAAGCACCAGAACGGCCTGGGCCTGGGCCTGAGCCGGCCCGCCCTGGGCGGCGTGCTGCGCGGCGGTCTCAACGGATGGCTCTACCGCGGGGAGCATTTCGGCGAGGTCCTGTGGGGCAACCGCCTGCCGCCCGACAGCCCTCCCGGGGGGCGCTACTATACCCATTTGTCGCACAAGACGCGCGTCTCCCCATGGCTGGGCTACAGCCGTTCCCTGCGGGAGGGCCTGCAGGCCACACTGACCCTGAACCTGTCCTACACCGACTACGAGCTGGAGCAGCGGCCCGACGGGAACTTCGGCGGCGCGGACCTGCACTCCCTGCAGGCCGACCACCTGCTTGGCGGGGGTGCCCTGGGGCTCAGCTGGAAGGCGCGGCCGGAGGTCACCGTATACGGCGGCATCGGCTACAGCGCGCGCGAGCCGAGCCGCAGCGAGTACTGGCAGGCCTGGCAAGGGCCCGACGACCTGGGGGCGGTCCCGGCCTTCCGGACCGTGACCGTGCGCGCGGACGGCAGCCGGCACTGGGAGGATCCCCAGGCCGAACCGGAAACCGTCCTGGACCTGGAGGCGGGGGTCCGCTGGGAAAGGGAGGACCTGGCGCTCTCGGCAAATCTGTATCACATGATGCTCAGGGACGAGATCATCCTCTTCGGCGGCTTCGACGAGGAGAGCCCGATCCGCGGCAATGCCCCGCGCAGCCACCACAGCGGCCTGGAAATCGAGGCGGCCTGGCGTCCCCTGCGCCTGCTGCAGGTCGGGGGGAACGCGGCCTTCAGCCGCAACCGCATCGACGAGCTGACCGTCTACAGCACGCGCTACAATGCCGACTGGTCCAGCGAACTGGTGGCCCGCGACTTCGCCGGCAACCCCATCGCCCTGAGCCCCGAGCTCCTGCTCAACGGCTGGGTGCGTGTGACGCCGCTTCCCTCCCTGCGCATTCGGCCCCGCGTCCAGGTCGTCGGCGAGCAGTACCTGGACAACAGCGGGAACGACGGCTTCTACGAGACCGCCGGATTGATCGACCCGGGCTTCGGCAGCGTGTCCTCGCTTCCCTATACCAAGAAGCTCGACGGCTACACCCTGCTGGGACTGGACGCCGACTGGCGCCTGCCGCTGAAGGACGGCCTGCGGCTGGAACTGGGGCTGAAGATCGACAACCTGCTCGACGAGGACTACGAAACCAGCGGCTACTGGAACGACTGGGCAGAAGGCCCCGGCGGCTATCGTCCCCAGCCCGAACTGTATCCCGCGGCGGGGCGGAGCTGGCTCACGACGCTCGCACTGCACTTCTGAAGAGCCGGCACACGCCCCAATGCAAGCGCCCGGTTCCGCAAGGAACCGGGCGCTGTCTTCCCCCCTTGGCCGGCGGATGCAAACCCCCTGGGATCGGCCGGCTTGGTCAACACACACACATTCTCGAGGATCAGTTGATGCTGTAGGACAACACGCGGAAGCAGAGCCGCTGCTGTCCGTCCAGTTGCACAGAGGCATCGCTCTGGCAGCTCAGGGCCAGCTGTTCGCCGGGGTACAGTTCCGTCTCGCCGCGGAAGTTGACCAGCACCACGCAGTTGCCCATGTGGAGCTCGAAGAGACTCTGCCGCAGGCGACGGCCCAGCGTGCCACACAGCTGGCAGGGCGCCTTGAACGGGTTCAGCTGCTCGATGCTGCCTCCCGGCAGAAGCAGGCGGCGTTCCACGCGCGCCATCAGTGCTTTCAGCCTCTTGCCCATGATGTCCTCCTGACTCCACTTCTTCGGTCAGGGGAATTGCCAAGTCCGTGCCAGTTCTTTCAGTGATTCCATCTGCTTGTTTTTTCAACATATGGATTGAAAGGGGGCAGGCGGGATGGTGGATCTGGACCAGGAGGGTCCGGGGGAAATCCCCCATTGCGGTGCTATAGATGGCGGTCCGTCGGGTTCACCGGCCCCAGCCGCTCCAGCGGCCAGTAGCGCAGCAGGGCCGGGCCGATGATTTGCTCGCCGCGGACAGGTCCATAGAAGCGGCTGTCGGCGGAGTTGGGGCGATTGTCGCCCAGCAGGTAGTATTCGTCCACTCCCAGGCGAAGAGCAGGTTGAGTGGCTAGCCCGGGAACGCTCCGGCTGTTTGGCGAGGCGGGTGCCAGCCCGTGCCATTGATCCAGTTCCCTGTCCCCGTCGATCAGCACCCGGTGGTCCCGCACCTCGACGATCTCTCCCGGCAGGCCGATCACGCGCTTGACGAAGTATACGCCGGGATCGTCGACTCCCCGATGTACGACAATCGCGCCGCGCTCCGGCCTCCAGTGGCTGGCCCGGCTTACGAGAATGTGGTCATCCACCTGCAGCGTGGGCTGCATGCTCCCGGAGGGAATGCGATAGGCCTGGGCGAAGCTGTGTCTCACGAAACCGGCCAGCAGGGATCCCTGCAGCCAGAAGGCGATCAGCACGATCAGCACCTGGCGCAGGTTCAGCGGATGGCGGATCTGCAACACGGCCAGGCTGGCTCCCAGGTGGGAGAAGACCGCCAGCAGCAGCAGCGGGCTGAACTGCTGGCGATTGAGTCCCGTCAGGCCGACGGCCAGCCCGACCAGCAGGTTGGCCAGGATCATCCAGAGCAGCGTCCTCAGCACGCGCAGGGGCTCGCTGCCGGAGGGCGCGAAGAAGTGCAGCAGCCGCTGCAGGAGCAGGCCCTGCAGGCCGAGCAAGACCAGGAGCAGCGCGGCAAGCATCGGGATGAATACGGAAAGGGACATCGGCGAAGGAGGATCCGTGATTCGGGAACGGGGGTGGCTGTCGCATCTACGAGTTCAGGGTCGATGCAGGCTCCCGTAGTGTACCACTCCGGCGTGATCTACAAGCGGTCCTGGAGGGGCAACGACCAGATGAGCTGGTCCTCGCCGGGGCACTCGGCATAGGCTTCCCGATTGACCCGTGAAAGGCGGCAGCCCATGGCGGCATAGAAGCGGCAGGCGGGCAGGTTGATCTGCTGGGTCTCGACCTGCAGCTCGACACAGCCCTTCTTCCCCGCCCAGGTGCAGGCCCGTTCGAACAGCCGGCATCCAAGCCCCGCGCCGCGCAGGGAAGGGTGGATGCGAATGTCCCACAAGACGGCCAGGTCCCGCCGGCCCTGCAGCATGTCCACGCCCGGAGTATCCTGCGCGACGATGCAGCCGCCCTGTGGACCGGAAGAATCCTCTGCCAGGAAGAGCGTCCAGTGGGCCAGGTCGAAGGTCCCGGGCAGCTCGGCAGGGGATTCCAGGGCATCGTAGTCCTTGATCCACGGTTCGTCGACCGCAACCTTCGCCAGGCGCCAGGATCCGTCCTGCTTCCGTGTCACGCTCGCGATCGCGTCGACACGGAAGGCCATCGGAATGCGGCAATAGGCATCCAGCGCCCCGAAGCCCGCCTCGACGATCCGGATCTGTGGCATATCGCTCATCGCTTCAGCGGAGCGCCAGCTGCAGCCGCCGGACCAGCAGCACCAGGAGGGCGAGCGTGTAGACCTTGACCGTGCCCTCCGAGGCCCGGTGCAGGCTCTCGAAGGCCGGGCTCTGTGTCACGGCCGCGCCCTGGGCCTGCAGGCTTTCGATGCCGGGCACGAAATGGAAGGAAAAGGCGGCGCCGCAGGCGATGGCGAGCAGCGCGGAAGCCGCGGAGATCCAGTCCCGCTCTCCCCGCAGCAGGCGGCTCCCCTCGAAGAGCAGCATCGCCAGCCCCGCCGTACTCACGAGAACAGCCAGGCGGGCGAAGTTCTCGGTCATGATCAGCCCTTCCTGGAAGCGGCTGAGCAAGGGCTCGCCCAGCCAGTCGGCCGTGTGGAAGGTCACCGGGGCGACAACGGCTCCGGCGTATACGGTCGCGCCCAGGGTGGCGGCGAGGAGCAGGATGTAGGGGATGAAGAGGGCCTTGGCTGCACGAGACATGCGATTCCGCCTTGCTGATGGAGGTGCACCTTGGTCGAGGCTCGACTGAACATCCTGTGATGCACGGATGATTCTTGCGATCTCGATAGGTGTTGCAATGGAAAGATAGACAACCAGGCAGGACTTCACGGGATAAAAAAGAATTCCAGAATCTGGTCCAGAGTCTCGATCGCCTGCAGGACGAGGCGGTATGCAGCCATCAGGTCATTCGGGCGAGGAGCCTGGCCCGCAGTTCTGCAAGGACCTCTTCCCCGTCGCGGGACTGCCCCGCTTCGGCCTGGTCGATGCCCTTCTGGATCTCACCGTTCAATGAGCGGATGCGGGCTTCAAAAAGAGCTTCTTTCTCGCGCAGTATGCGCAGGCCGTCGCGCACCACTTCACTGGCGGAGGCATAGTCCCCGGAGGCGACCTTCTCCCTCACGAATTCTTCGAACTCACGACCAATGGAAACATTCATGATTTCAATCCTTCGACTCTGTACAGGAAGTAGGTTAAACGATTTCCAGATGAATGTCAATAATTGACATGTATAACCAAGAAAAGGCTGAAGCAGAACAACAGATGGATTCGCCAAGAGCGCTGTCCACGCCTCAAAAAAAGAGCAACCCGCCGATTTGAGGATACTCCGTAGAGCATAGCCTTGGCGGGTTTTGTTGAGGGCAAGAGTAAGGATCGGGTGGGACATCCCCTACATCAAAATGCACGCACTCGACTCGGACATCCGATGTGTCCAATCCATTAGACACAGGAAAAGCAAACCGGGCCGCATTCCCCAAGGAACACGGCCCGGCAATTCAAGCGATGCTGTGTGACAATCCTGGAGCCAGGACTGCCCGTAGCTCGTGTCGTCGACCGCCAGGGCCTGCTTCGTGACCTGGAGCGGTTTCCCCGCCTGAATGCTCTCGATACGCCATCAGGCTTTGTTCTAGAATACTCCGGAATGATCGTGAACTCCCGGTTCCACGTCGTGGCCGTCCGGGAGAAACTCCAGCGATCACCACAATGTCGCGGCGCTCGTAATCGTCCGATTCCGATCCCCGATCCCTCTTCGGCTTCACGGCAAGCGCTTCAGTCCCAGCTCCTCCAGGAACCCGTTGTGTTTCGTCTTCGCATCGCGGATTCTCTCCTCGATATCGATCATCTCTGCATGCACCTGCCCCAAATCGACCTCCACTTCCGGCTCGGCGGTGCTGACATAGCGGGAGATGTTCAGGTTGAAGTCGTTGGTCTCGATCTCTTTCATCTCAACGCGCCGAGCGTAGCGCTCAATCGGCTCCTCCGGACGGTCGCGGTAGGTTGCGATGATCCGCTGGATGTGAGCCTTGCTCAGGAAGTTCTGGCGCTTCCCCTTGTCGAACTCTTTCTCGGCATTGATGAACAGAACATCATCGCTTCGCTTGCACTTTTTGAGGACGAGAATGCACACCGGGATGCCGGTGGAGTAGAACAGGTTCGCCGGCAGGCCGATCACCGTGTCAATGTGTCCGTCTTCCAGCAGCTTCCGGCGAATCCTCGATTCGGCCGCGCCGCGGAACAGCACGCCATGCGGCAGAATGATTGCCATGACGCCATCATCCTTGAGGTAGTGCAGCCCGTGCAGGAGGAACGCGAAGTCAGCGGCGGACTTGGGAGCAACACCGTGATCCTTGAACCTTGCGTCCTTGCTTGTCTCCTCCCTGGGTGTCCAGCGGTAGCTGAAGGGCGGGTTGGCTACGACCGCGTCGAACCTGGGGCGGTTCGCCGGATTGGGGTCCGTCAATTGCTCCCAGTCATTGATGAGCGTGTCGCCGTGGTGGATGTGGAACTCCGAGTCCTTGACGCCGTGCAGCAGCATGTTCATGCGGGCGAGGTTGTAGGTCGTAACATTCTTTTCCTGCCCGTAGGTCATGCCGACCGTTCCGCCGCCCGCGATACCAAGCTCCTCATCACCGTGTACCACGAGGCGGCGCACATTCAGCAGCAGCGATCCGGAGCCGCACGCGAAGTCGTAGACGGCCTCGAGCTTCTTGCGTGAACCGGTCTCGGGGGCCTGGCTGTCAAGCGACACGATCGCGGACAGGATCGAGCTGATCGGCTGGGGCGTGTAGAACTCGCCGGCCTTCTTCCCGGACCCGGCGGCGAACTGCCCGATAAGGTACTCGTAGGCGTCGCCGAGCGTGTCGGAGTCGGTGGAGAACTCCCTCAGCCCCTCAGCAATGCGGGTCACGACGGTGCAGAGCCTTTCGTTCCGCTGGGCGTAGGTCTTGCCGAGCTTCTCGGATGCAAGGTTGATCTCCGAGAACAGTCCCGCAAAGGTGCTTTGGAAGGACTCGTTCTCGATGTACTTGAAGCCGGCCTGCAGGGTGTTCAGCAGGTCATCGTGTTGCGTGCGTGCGAGATGGGCGATGTGCGTCCAGAGGTGCTGCGGTTCGATGACATAATGTGTCTTCTTGCGCATCTGCGCCTCGAAGGCCGGAATGTCTCCCTCGTTCTCGTCGTACCACACAGCCAGCGGCGTGCGCCCGCCGTTGCCGACCGCATCGGGGTCGGGGTAGTCGCGGCCCAACTCCTTTTTGGCCGCTTCCTCATAGTTGTCGGAGAGATAGCGAAGAAACAGCAAAGCGAGCATGTAGTCGCGAAAGTCGTCCGCGTTCATCGCACCGCGCAGGTCGTCGGCAATGGACCAGAGGACTTTGCCCAGTCGCTTTTGATCGTCGTTGGTCATGTGGATTCTGCCTCTAGATTGTCATCCGACCCACTCGTTGGGAGTCCCGGGAAGTGTTGCCGACTGAACGCGTAGTCCCGGATAAATGCGTGAAGCATCGCACGAAAAACACCCTTATTGTCTTCAACCATCTCGGTGGGCTCGTAGAGGGAGTAGCCGCCATGGCTGAGTAGATTCAGTAGGCGGGAGTGCAGCACGCCGTCGAAGTCATCCGCATTGCGCTTAATACAATCCGAGAAGCCGTTATACCCAAGGAAACTGGCCGTCTTCTCCGCAATAACCCGAAGTGAGTTGAAATGGTACGTGTCGAGGTTGCCACTTCGACCTCGTTCGTAGAGCTCTGTGAGGGAGGCGATATGGTGAAAGAACGGCGTCGCCGCGGTGTTGCGGATCAGGTAGTCGTCCGTCGACAGGTCGCGGCTGAGGAAATACCTGCAAGAATGCTTCTTGAGTTCATTCCAAAGCACATTGTGAAACAGCGGATGATGTGTCGAAATCACCACGCCAGGCGGAGCAATCGTTCTTTCCCCGCTGGTGTGGCTTTGATGCGCCTGCTTGAGAATCATCGCGAGATGCGTCGCCACCTTTACGGCGTTCTGCTCGTCGAGCGAAGAGATAGGGTCGTCAATGTAGATGTGCTTCACCCAGTCGTACGCATCCAGATCGGGGTCGAGGGCCACTTCAACTATGGCCAGAAAGAAGCACCAGATGAAGATGTTCTCTTCGCCTCGCGAGACCTTGATGTGCTCAATCGTCTCCGAGCGCTCTGATCCATCATCCTCTTTTACCAGGATTTCGCGGCTGAACGACACACGCCCCTCGTCGAGCATTGGCTTCTCGTCGTCTTTGCCGGGGACTCGATACTTCAGGTCTACGTCGATCGCGAAATCGGCGAAGTAGTTCAGGAGGGACTGAACCCGGTTCGCGATCTCGAACTCGCCCAGCCCCGCGAAGAATCTCGACCTAGCATTCAGTTCCAGGAAACGGCGCTCATCATTGTCCAGGTCGTTGTCCCATGAGAACAAGTCTTCCGTGAATGCATTGAAGTAGAGCGTGTCACCCGAAACGACATCGCCTTCTTCGTTGAATTGCTTCCCGAGCCGGTTGAACTCTCGGGAAAGCCGGGTCTTGCCAGTGCCGTTGTACGCATACAGCAGGATGTAGCGGTGCTGCTGCAGCTCGGTCCTCAAGTGCTCCGCCAGGACAGTGAGATCCCCGAAAGACTGGACCTGCGCCATCAGTCACCTCCCTCGGCCGCGTTTAGCGTTGGGAAGAGCTGCTGCATCAGGCCTCTCTTGTGGACTAGCAGGGCGGTGAGCTTCTCGGCTCTCCCTGCAATTAGGGCGTCAAGCGAAGTAAGACAGTCGGCTATGCGGTGTTGCTCCGCTTCAGTCGGCGGAACGGGGACGGGGATCTTCTTAAGACTACCCAGTGTCAGTTTGGGTGGCGCGGCTCCAGTAACAAAGCCTCCCACGTCTGTAAGCGTTAGGTACGCAACCAGAAGCTCGTCGACCACGCCGTGCGGATCGAGCACGTGAGCGTGATTGTTGACCCAGTACTGCCCCTCGGCGATAAATGCCGTTGGCTCAAACGCTTGCCACTTCGCACCATCTTCACCGACAAGGACAAGGCGCTCATTAAAGATGAAGTCGTTGACGTAATCAACGATGCCGCTAGCGCCGAAATACGGAAACGGCCCCGGCACTCGGTCCGCGGTTGTAACCGGAACACGCCGGTTGTTGAGAACATGACACAGCTTATCGATTGTTTTCGCAGTCCACTCCCCCGCATCCCGAAACTCCGGAAACCGCAACCGCGGCCGCGTTTCACCAGGACGAGGGAACAGCTGCTGCATCAAGCCAGTCTTGTGCCGGCGGAGTGCCGCCAGCGCTTCCGTCTCGGCCGTGATCCAATCGTCCAGCGAGCCGAGGCACTCCGCGATCTTGCGCTGCTCGGCAGGCTCGGCTGGCAGCGGAATTTTGATTCCGTAGAAGGTCGACGCATTGATGTTTAGGAGGCCATTACTACGTGCGCTGCTTGTAATGTCGCGGACCAGTTGCCGGCCATGGGCATTGCTTTCGAACAGGTTGAGGAAGTATCTCGGATCGTACTCGTCATCGAGCCTGAAGCAGAAGAATGCGTTGGACGCTGCTGCTTCGTCGAACTCGTGGAGTTGATACACGCACCCTTGAGGAAAACGCTTCGAATTGCCGCGGTTGTAGGCAAAGTCTCCTCGCCGTAGGTAAATGTACTTGGAGTACTGGTCGCCGGAAATATCGCGGCCGAACTTCTTGTCCTGTGCGACGAAGCCCTTCCCGGCGGTGATGCTTACCGGTGTTAACTCGGCCTCCCCGACCTTTTCGGAAATGCGTTCGCAACACTCGTCGAGCGTCTTAGTGTGCCAATAACTCGTCTCCCGAAACTCCGGAAACCGCAGGCGCGGCGTGGGCGTTGTTGGCTTGTCGTCCTTGCTCATCGACTAATCTTCCTCGCCATCCCGTTCACTGCTCCCACGCTGCCAGTCCGTTGATCTGACGGCCAGCGGTGCGCTGCTTGAGCAGCGGGATCAGGCCCGTCATCAGCTCCTGCTCTTTGCGTTGGCGGTCCTTCCAACCCAGTCCGAGCGGCGCGAGGAGGTCGGTGAGTTTTTCGCCGTCGAAGATCATGCGGTCTAGCACTTCGTCCGTGAAGGCGGCGAGGGCTTCGGTCGCCAACCCGTGCGCAGCGGCGAGATCGTGCAAGGCCTGCTGCTGCTTCTGGGCCTTGAAACGGGCGTAGCCGTCCTCGACTTCTTGCACGCTGAGGCCCTTGCCGGCTTCGAGGCTTCGGACATACGCCGCGATGTCGTCCTTCTCGTCGAGGAACTTGGCGTCGGACTGAATGAGGGCAATGAGCTCCTCGCGGGTCATCCTGGATGTGGTCGACTTGCCCGTTGCCGGTGTCGCCTGGCTCATCTCGCTGATGAGCGTCATGATGTAGTCGTAGTCGATCGTGGCCGAGGCGAAGAGAACCAGCTCGAAGTCTAGGTCGTCCACAGTCGGATCGGGCTCGTCGCCGGCCATTGACTGGTCACGGAGCTGCCTGGCCGTTTCGAGATAGGCTCCCCGGTATCCTCGGAGTTCGTTCTTGGGCAGCGTGGCCTCGATCTCCTGCTTCTGCTCATCGGAGAGGTCCGTGTACTGGTCGAGCTGGACCTGCAGGCGCTGGACTTCCTTGAACTGCTGCACGAAGCCGGCGCGGGCGGCGTCACCCTTGAGGTTGGCAATGCTGCTGGGCGCGGAGGGGAGCCCCTGGCCTTCGAGAAAGGCGTCGAGGTCGGCCTTGGCTGCCTTGAGCTTCTCGATGACGACCGGTGCCGGATCGACCAGCCAGATCCTGCGGGACTCCTCGGCGCCCTCGCCGGTGGCATCGAGGCCGGAGAACATCCGGACGGCTTCGTTCACATTGTCCTGCTGGCCCCGGAAGTCGAGGATCTGGCCGTGGGGCTTGGTGTCGTTGAGGACGCGGTTGGTGCGGCTGAAGGCCTGGATCAGACCGTGGTGCTTGAGCTTCTTGTCGACATACAGGGTATTGAGGTACTTGCTGTCGAAGCCAGTGAGGAGCATCTCGACGACGATGACAAGATCAAGCTTCCCGCCGCCAGGCACTCCGTCCTTGCCGGGTATGTCGGCATCGGGAAACTTGTGGTTCTTGATGCGTTCCTGGACATCGCCGTAATAGGCGTCGAACTCGGCGACGGTGTGGTTCGTGCCGTACCGAGCATTGTAGTCCGCCATGATGCGCGTGAGGGCGGCCATCTTCTCGTCAGGCTGCTGCTGGTTGTCGGCCAGCTCCTGGGGGAGGTCCTCCTGAAGCTGACGCACATCGGCGTTGCCCTCTGCGGGCGGAGAGAAGACAGCTCCGATCTTGAGGGGCTTGAAGTCCGGATCTTCGGCTTGTCGTACGACCTGGACTTCTGCGAATAGGTCGTAGTACGCGATCGCGTCGTTGATGCTTGCAGTGGCGAAGAGAGCGTTGAAGCGGCGGCTGTTCGTGGCGGCGTCGTGCTTGTCGAGGATGTTCTCGACAATCGCTCGCTTGACCGCATCGGGATCTGCCTTGCGGGCATCCTCGCCACCGAGTTGGAAGTAGTCGACATTGAACTTGAGCACATTCCGGTCTTCGATGGCGTCCGTGATGGTGTATTGGTGCAGGGGCTGTTGGAAAATGTCGGCGGTAGTCATCAAGGTCTGGATGTCGCCGTCAACCTTCTTGACCGTGGCGTTCTCATCAAAAATGGGCGTTCCGGTAAATCCGAAGAACTGGGCATTGGGGAAGAACTCCTTGATCGTCTTGTGTGTGTCCCCAAACTGAGACCGATGGCACTCGTCGAAAATGATGGCCATGCGCTTGTCGCGGAGTGGCGCGAGCAGGTTGGAATAGGTGTCCTGGCCGCGGTCGGCGCGCTGCTTGTTGCGCTTGCTCTGCTCGTCAAGGGCCAGGCCGAGCTTCTGAATCGTGGTGACGATGACCTTGTCCGCGTAGTTGTCGCTGAGCAGGCGGCGGACGAGCGCGGCGGTATTCGTGTTCTCTTCAACGCAGCCTGCCTGGAACCGGTTGAACTCGTCGCGCGTCTGGCGGTCGAGGTCTTTGCGGTCGACGACGAAGAGGCATTTATGAATGTCGTCGTTGGACTTGAGCAGAGTCGAGGCCTTGAAGCTCGTGAGGGTTTTGCCGCTGCCGGTCGTGTGCCAGATGTAGCCGTTCCCGGTGTTGTCCTTGATGCAGTCGACAATCTGCTGGACGGCATAGATCTGGTACGGACGCATCATGAGCAGCTGCTTCTCGCCGGCGACGAGAACCGTGTAGCGGCTGATCATCCGGCCAAGCGTGCACTTGGCGAGGAAGGTTTCAGCAAAGTCGTCGAGATGGCTGATCTTCTTGTTCTTCGAGTCCGCGAACTCGTATACAGGTAGAAAGCGCTCGTCGGCGTTGAATGCAAAGTGCTTGTTGTTGTTGTTGGTGAAGTAATAGGTGCGGTCCCGGTTGCTGACCACGAAGAGCTGGACGAAGCAGAGCAGCGTGTTGGTGTAGCCGTTTCCGGGGTCGGACTTGTAGTCGACGATCTGCTGCATTGCCTTTCGGGGAGAGATGCCAAGAGTCTTCAACTCGACCTGCACCGTTGGTACACCGTTGATCAGAATGATGACATCGTAGCGGTGACAGCTATTGTCTGTATTGATGCGAAGCTGGTTGACGACTTCGAAGGAATTCTTGCACCAGTCCCTGGTGTTGACAAGTGTGTAGTTCAGAGGCGTACCGTCGTCACGAATCAGACTATTGCGTTCGCGAAGGCATCGTGAAGCAGTGAAGACATCTGGAGTCACAATCTCATCGAGCAAACGACTGAACTCGCCATCCGTTAACCGGACACGATTCAGGCTTTCGAATTTGGCGCGGAAGTTTTCTTCCAGGGTCTTGCGATCGCGAATGTCGTCGCGGTACTTGTATTTGAGACCTTGAAGCTTCCCGATAAAACCATACTCAATCTGGCTTTCCCGGAGCACCTTGGAATCGGTCTTCAGATCCGGAAAGCGCGTTTGTTTGGATTTGGTCATATGTTCATACGTGGTTTACCTTGGCGGCGAAGTACACCTTAGACCTGCCAATAGTGAAAGAAGTAGTCGATTCTTATAGACACTTTCTCAGTACCCGCTTGATGAGTAGATTCTTCACACAGGATGAGATTGTCTCTTGTTACACAAATCATCGATTCGCACTGATCCATCGACCACTTCTTCAGCGAATTTCGAATCTAAGGACATAGGCTGCGTTCGGCAAGCGGAACTGAGCTAAAGCCGAAAAGTTGGGCCTGGTTGGCGCGCCAAAGGTCTGAATAGGTCCCTTTTGCACGGAGGGCCCCAAGAATCCCTTCAGACCCGTTGCATTTCTTCGCATATGATTGGATGTCATCTTCGGGTCCAGATCGTCTTCACATTAACCTCGTAAAACATAGTCCGGACCGCATCCCGGTGGAGCACGGCCAGCCGCTTACATGCAGTCCGGATAATCCAGACCTGTGCGGCAGCCGTGCTACGAATGTCCTGAGGCCAGACAGCGTGCGATTTGCCTGTGTCGACGGGGGAGGATTCGGAAAGGGTCGGATTCAGCGAGCCCGGCCAGATTCAGGGTTCCCAGAGTCTGGAGATGGGTACGGCAAGAATGCCTGTCTCACGAACGAGGGGCAGCGTGGCTTCGCCGTCGTACAAGACGATGCCGGCCTGGAAGGCCTCACCGGCAATACCCGCCAGTTTCAGAAGTCCACGGGCATCGCCCCGGTTGACACTTGCGGCCGCTTTGATTTCGACCCCCCAGATCTTCTGCCCTGACTCGATGACGATGTCGACTTCTGTTTGATCACGATCCCGGTAATGGAAGAAGCGTGGCGGTCTGGGCAGGCAATCGGCCATCGAGATCAGTTGCTGGAGGACGAAGGACTCAAGCAAGTGCCCGAAGCGTGGCCTTTCCCGAAGCCAGCTCCCGGCCTCCAGTTCGCCAAGGGTGGCGGCCAGCCCGCTGTCGACGAAGTGGAGTTTGGGGGTTTTGACTAGCCGTTTGCTGCGATTACTGTGCCATGCCGGAAGCTGGCGGACGAGAAAAAGACGCTCCAACAAGGCCAAATAACGATCAATGGTCGCCCGTGAGTGACCGAGCGCCTTGGAGAGGGCGCTCAGGTTCAGGAGCTGGGCTGTACGAGTCTCGAGGAGCGCCAGCAGCCGGCTCAGGTCGCTGGCGTCCTTGATTTTCGCGATATCCCCGATGTCCCGCTCGACGACGGATCGCAGATAGTTTCGGCGCCAGCGATCTGCGCGCTCTGGATCACGCTGGATGGATTCCGGATAACCGCCCGCCACAAGCAGCCCGGGCAACTCCGATGGCTTCGGTGTCCCGGAGGCCCTGATCTTCGGTCCAAGATCTCCCGCCAGGAGTTTCTCCAGAAACTTCCCCGGTGTGCGGCGGATTTCGGCTTCGGTGAAGGGATGCAACCAGAGGCATTCCATCCGGCCGGCCAGGGAATCCGCAAGCCGGGGAAGCTGCAGCAGATTGGCCGACCCGGTGAGCAGGAAACGCCCCGGCTTGCGCCTGGCATCCACACTGCGCTTGATCGCCAGTGTCAGTTCGGGCGCACGCTGCACCTCATCAATGGCCACCTGTTCCGGCAGTTCGTCGACAAAGCCCTGCGGGTCCGCGATGGCCAGATCCCGTAGTGCGCTGTCATCCAGGCTCAGGTAGTGCCGTTGGGGTTCGCACTGCCGGGCCAGGGTGGACTTGCCGCATTGTCGGGGTCCCAGCAGGCAGACCACGGGAGTATCGGCCAAAGCCGCCTTAAGGACTGCACCCAGATGGCGCGGCAGATAGCCCTGCTCGGGAAGAGTGGGTATAGACTTCGGCAATTTGCTACCTCATGGTCCGGCGAATAGCCACCTGGAAAGATGGCATTTTGCTACTTTGCAATGCGGCAGATTGACATCTGAACCACTGGCCAATTGTAACATGTCCTCATCAAAAGGTACAATCCCCAAAAGGGGCCGGACTACAGAAGCACTTCCCGAGTCTCCACCCGAAGCCAGACGGGAGCTGGTGATCAAGAGCATCGAATCAGAGCTTGCCGTGCTCAGACGAGATGCAGGATCGAACCCTAAAACAAACCGGGCCGCATTCCCCAAGGGAACCCGGCCCGGCCATTCAAGCGATGCTGTGAGACAATCCTAGAGCCAGGACTGCGCGTAACTCGTGTCGTCGACAGCCAGGGCCTGCTTCGTGATCTGAAGCGGCTTGAAGGTGTCGATCATCACCGCCAGCTCCTCGGTCTCCGTCTTGCCGATGGACTCCTCCATCTTGCCGGGCTGGGGACCGTGGGTCAGGCCGTCGGGATGCAGGGTGATCGAGCCGTACTCGATGCCCTTGCGGCTCATGAACTTCTCCTTGGCGTAGTACAGCACCTCGTCGGTCATCACATTGGCGTGATTGTAGGGTGCGGGCACCGCGTCGGGATGGTAGTCGTAGAGACGGGGCACGAAACTGCAGATCACGAAGCCGTCGCCTTCGAAGGTCTGGTGGACCGGGGGCGGCTGGTGGATGCGGCCGGTGATCGGCTCGAAGTCGTCGATGTTGAAGGCCCAGGGGAAGTAGTACCCGTCCCAGCCGACCACGTCGAAGGGATGGAAGGCCATCACCGCTTCCGTGTAGACGCCGCGGGCCTTGATCACGACGGGGAAGTCGCCCTCCTCGTTGCGTGTCTCCAGCTCCTGGGGCGGGCGGATGTCGCGCTCGCAGAAGGGGCTGTGCTCCAGCAGCTGGCCGTGCTCGTTGCGGTAGCGCTTCGGGGTGCGCACGTAGCCCGTGCTTTCCATGCAGAGCAGCCGCGTCTCGCCCGCGTCGAAGCGCCAGCGGTGCAGGATGCCCCGCGGAATGACCACGTAGTCGCCGCGGCGGAAGGGCACTCGGCCCAGGTTCGTCTCGAGCACGCCCGCGCCGTCGCTGACGTATACGACCTCGTCGGCCGTCGCGTTGCGGTAGAAGAACTCGTCGGCCTTGTCCGGCGTCGAGATGCTCATCGTGATGTCGCTGTTGAAGAGCACCGGCACGCGATCCAGCACCGCGCTGCCCGGAGCCTCGAGGCTGCCGGTGCGCAGGTGGCGCTGGCGCAGGGTCGGATCCTCCTCCGCCTGCAGCTCGATCCTCTTCAGCACCTTGCTCGAGCGGATCGCCGTCGGCAGGTTGTGGTGATACAGGATCGTCGAAGGGCCGGAAAAGCCCTTGTTGCCCATCACCTCTTCCTGCAGCAGCTTCCCCTCCGCGTCGCGGAAGGCCGTGTGACGCTTGGCCGGGAGGCGTCCCAGCCGATGATAGAACGGCATGGCGCCTCCTAGAGGTTGCCGCGCTCTTCCTGGGCGCGCTCGATGCTCTCGAAGAGGGCCTGGAAATTGCCCTTGCCGAAGGAGTCGCTGCCCTTGCGCTGGATAATCTCGAAGAACAGCGTCGGACGATCCTGCACCGGTTGCGTGAAGATCTGCAGCAGGTATCCCTTGTCGTCGCGGTCCACCAGGATCTTCAGCTCTCGCAGGACGTTCATGTCCTCGTCGATCTCGCCGACGCGATCGGGCAGGGCCTCGTAATACGTATCCGGCACTTCGAGGAACTTGACTCCCGAGTCGCGCAGCTGCCGGATCGTCTTGATGATGTCCGTGGTCAGCATGGCCAGGTGCTGCACGCCGGCGCTGCGGTAGGACTCGATGTACTCCTGGATCTGGCTCTTCTTCTTGCCGGGGGCCGGCTCGTTGATCGGCATCTTGATCACGTTGTTCGGGGCGGCCATCACGACGCTGCGCAGGCTGGTGAACTCGGTGGAGATGTCCTTGTCGTCGAAGCTCAGGAAGCGGGTGAAGCCGAAGACCTTGCTGTAGAACTCGGCCCAGACCTCCATCTGGTTCTCGCCCTGGTTGCCGACAATGTGATCCACGATCAGCAGGCCCGTCGGCGTGCCTTGCACATTCTCCTTGCGGAAGCCGGGCAGGAAGGGACCATCGTAGTCGCTGTTGTCGAGGAAGCTGTGGATCGTCTCGCCGTAGGTGGCGATGGAGGCGTGACGCACCTTGCCGTTGCCGTCGCTCAGGGTGCTGGGATCGGCCACGTTCTCGGCTCCGCGCTCGGTGGCCAGCTTGTGGCACAGGTCCGCGTCGCTGACCTCGAAGGCCACGTCCTTGACGCCGTCGCCGTGCAGCTTGACGTGCTCCGCGATCGGGCCCTCGCCCGTCAGGTCGCTGGTCAGCACCAGGCGGATCTTGTTTTGCTGCAGCACGTAGGAGGCGCGATCGCGGACACCGGTCTCCGGTCCCGCGTAGGCCACACGGCTGAATCCATAGGCCTTGCGGTAGTAGTACTCGGCCTGTTTGGCGTTGCCCACCCACAGCTCAACGTGGTGGACCTTGCGCAGGGGCAATGCATTCTCGGACATTCTCGTCCTCCGCTTTTCTCGCCGCCGAAGACGGGCGGCGTCTATGATGTTGAAAGTGTGTACAAGCTTCAGTTGCCGGCGTCGTTCCCGAGCAGCGCCAGGCCGCGCTCGATGACCTCGCTGAACTCCTTCCTGCGGGCAAGCTCATCGAGTTCGACGCGCAGGCCGTCCAGGAAGTCCAGCTTGAGCTCCCGCAGGGAGCAGAGCTCCAGGATCTCCAGGCGCAGGAGCCAGTCCCCGGGCCAGCTGCCCTTGAGCACGCCGGCAATCCGGCCCAGCTCGCCCGCCAGGTGCTCGCGCGTGTCCTCGCCCTCGCGCATTTGTCGCACATCGGCGTAGAGTTGGTTCAGTTCCGCCTCGGCCTCTATGAAATTGCTCTTCTGACGAGGAAGGACGCGCGGCGGCCGCGTGATCGGGTAGCTCGTGCGATCGGCCGGGCCGCCGAAGACGGAGCTCACTTCCGAGCCGCAGGCCATGTCGAAGACTCCCCATTCGGGCCGGTAGAGCACCTCGGCTCCCTGTGTCACAAGGCAGTCCTCGAAACGCAGCAGCAGGATGCCCTTTCCGCCTCGCAGCACCTCGATCAGCCGGCCCTCGACGGTCAGGCCGGATTCGAACTCCAGCCGGCCCGCCCGGCCATCGCGGAAGCCCATGCGGGCGAGGTCCTGTTCGCCCAGCTGGCCCGCGGAGAGGCCCAGGTTCTTCACCGCGCCGATCGGGCTGGAAAAGCCCTCGGCGTGCGTCTTCATGCCGTGACCCGGCAGTTCGCGATCATCCTCCGCCAACTGCACCGCGCTGCTGTAGCGCAGGAAGAAGGGCCGGTCCTCGCGATCGACGCGGATCTCCTGCAGCACGCCGCTGATCTGCAGCCCGCTGTCGAGCACGGTCGTCGTCACCGTGCGCGCCTTCTGCGCCGTGCGCAGGGCCTGAATGCCCCCGACGCGGAAGGCCATGCCGTCGGCGAAGTCCTCCAGCACCCGGTTCAGCGCCGGGAAGTCCGGTGTGACAAAAAGCTGCGGCTGGGGCTTGGTGATGTCGAACTCCTGGTCCACGCAGGCCAGGCCCATGGCGATGTGCCCCACCTCGTCGCTCAGGCAGTGGTAGCTCTCGCCGATGGAGCTCAAGAGGCCCGCGCCGTAGATCAGCGGGTCCGAAAGTTCGCCCACCAGGCCGTACTCCACGGTCCACCAGTACATGCGGCTGAGTCTGGTCGCCTCGCTGACATAGCTGATCGAGGCGGCCTTGGCCTCGAACTGCCGTTCCGCGTTCTGCACGTCCATTTCCGTTGCCTGCGGATTCTCCTTGGTCTCGGACAGGGTGCGGATGGCGTCGTAGAGCTCCATGTCCTCCCAGGAGAAGATCGCCTTGCGTGATACTTCGCCGTAGTTGCGCAGGTAGGCCCGGTAGTCGGGGTCCGCCACCATGGGCGCGTGCCCGGCGGCCTCGTGGACGATGTCCGGCGCCGGCGTATACGAAATGTTCGAATGCTTGCGCATGTCGCAGGCGATGGGCATGATGCCCAGCGACTGGAACTCCATGAAGACCTGCGGAGGAATGAAGCCGCTGACGGCGGCGGCCTGCCAGCCGAAGCGCCCCAGGCGCTCGTTCATCTCCTCCAGCCGCGGAATGCGCTCCCGTGACACGCCGGTCTCCTTCAGGCCGTCCAGGTACTTGGGGTGGGCCGTCTCGCGGAAGAAGGCCTCCGAGACGCGCATGATGTAGCGCCAGGAGGCGTGGTCGATGGGCGTATACTTCTCGTATTCCTGCTGCGCGATGAAGGGGTCGAGGTAGCTGGGAATGGCGCTGGGCGCCTTGGCTTGGGCCATGGGATCGCGTTCCTCCATCATCTATCCGGTCGACAGGCCGAGCAGGGCGCAGGCGCGTTCCTGCATCACGCGGCGCTGGATCTTTCCCGTATCGCCCTTCGGGACCTCGTCGACGAAGAGCACGTGGCGCGGCATCTCGTAGAAGGCGAAGCCCGCCTGCTCGGCAAAGCGTGTTACATCTTCTTCCCGGAGCTCCGGGGCGGCCCGGCGCACGCAGGCCGTCACCACCTGGCCGCGGATCGGGTCCGGCACGCCGACGCAGCAGACCTCCTCCACTCCCGCCAGCTTCCAGAGCTTCTCGTCCAGGCTCAGGTAGTTGACGAACTCGCCGTCGACCTTGCCCGTGTCCACGCTGCCGCGGCCGACGAACCACAACATGCCCCCGGCATCGAAGCGCGCGTCGTCGCCTGTGTCGAACCAGCCCTCGCCGAAGCGGAAGGCCTTTTCCGTCGCTTCGGGAGCGTGGAAGTACTCGCGGAAGATGTTCCGGCCGCGGATCAGGAGACTACCCGTTTCCCCGGCGGGACGTTCCTCGCCGCTGTCCGCGTCGACGATCTTCATCTCGTTGATGGCGAGCGGCTTGCCCATGGCGCCCCAGACCAGGTGGGCGGGATCCATGTGACACCCCCAGCAGCCGGTTTCCGTCATGCCCCAGCCATTGGCCACCGGAATGCCGGAGCGGGTAACGAATTCCTCGTGCAGCTGGGCGCTGAGCGGCGCGGCGCCGCAGATGATCAGCTTCATCGAGGCCTTGTGCTCCTCGCAGCCCGGCAGGCCGGCGCTGAGCAGGCGCGTCAGCAGGCTCGGCACCACGCTGACATAGCTGACGCCATAGCGGCCGATGGTCGGAAAGAAACGGCTGGCGCTGAACTTCTCGAAGAGCACCAGCTGGCCGCCGCAGCCCAGCATGGGAAAAAAGCTGGTGTACTGGGCATTGACATGGAAGAAGGGCAGCACGCACATGCAGACATCGCCCTCGCCCAGGCCGAAATGGTCCTCGACCAGGGCGAAGCCGTCGGCGACCATGGCGTGGTGCTGGACCACGGCCTTGGGCAGGCCGGTGGTGCCGCTGGTGAAGATCATCTGGAAGGGATCGTCGGGACCGCAGTCGACGACCGGGGCATCGGGAGAGGCTTCGGCGAGAGCCTTTTGCCAGTCCAGGTCCGAGAGGGAAGGATCGTCGATGCAGAGAATCGGCAGCGAAGGCAGCTCCCGGCGCAGTGCGGCGGCCAGATCCGCAAAGCAGGCTTCAAGGATCAGCAGGCGGCTTTCGCTCTTCTCGAGCATGTAGACCACCCGCTCCAGGTTGTGCTCCAGGCCCAGGTTGATCGGATTGCTGACCGCTCCCAGTCGAACGGTGCCCAGCCAGCAGTCGAAGAATTCCGGGGAGTTGCGCAGAAAGAGGCTCACCACCTGCCCCGGCTGAATGCCCTGCCCGCTCAGCACGTTGGCGGCACGACCGATGCCTTCGTCGAACTGGCGGAAGCTGTAGTGGCGATCCTTCTCCACATCGTGCAGGAAGGGGCGTTCTCCTCCCCGCCGGCAGCTTTCGCGCACGAGGGCGTCGACGGAGTGGATCTCACGGGGCATGGATTCTCCCTGAAATGGAATCAGCGATGCGGAGTCGTCGACGGGCCGTGTGCGGCCGCCGGGGACAAGGTCGGAGCCTGCGCCTCGACAGTGGACGAGAACGCCCGGCAGAGAAAGGAAGAAAGCAATTCAATAGTAGTGGGGCAATTCAGGGGCACCCCCTTCGCAAGCTGCAGGACAAACAATCCTCCATACGGAATCGCTTGCGAATCCAGCCGGTCTTCGTTGTGTTGATCTGTCGCACAGCAACGGATTCTCCATCCGTAACACAGTTCGCACCTCACTACAACGGAAGGGTGTCCCCGCACCCGACTGCTTCACTGACAGGATCGACACGATGAGCCTGCTTCGTCCCCTACGCCGTGCCTTCGCATGGGCTGCCCTTGGCATGTTCGGCCTGGCCGGCAGCGCGACAGCCTACACCATCACCATCAACAGCTCGAACGGCACCATTACCGGGGACGGCGACGGCAACTCAAGCGCCCTTTACGGACAGCCCTTCACGACTTCCTTCAGCAACAACACGCGCTATTTCTATTTCTCCGACGATGTCCACTTCCTGCCCAATGACACCGTCATCGGCACGGGCGGGTACCTGATCTCCCTGCGCGTCAACGGAAACGTGGACATCCCCTCGAATACCTATCTGACGGTCAACGCCAGCGGTCGGACTCCCGGACCGGGTGGCGGCTACGGCGGCTATCGCGGAAGCGGCGGAAGCGGCGGACTGGGCGGCCTGCCCGGCGGAGGAGGCAGCGGTGGCTGCTGCTGCGAGAACAGCGGCTACGAAGGGGGCGGATCCGGCAGCTCCGGCGGCAGCGGGACCAACGGCAACAGCGGCTACAGCGGCAACGCGGGCGGGGCCGGCTCCCCGGGCTTCAATTCGATCGGCTCGGCCGGCTCCGGCGGCTACGGCGGCGGCGGCGGATCCGGCGGATCCGGCGGATCCGGCGGGTCCGGCGGGTCCGGCGGCAGCTCCAGCAATGGCTGCGCTCCCGGCGACGGCGGCGATGGCGGAGACGGCGGGAACGGCGGAACCGGCCATTCGGGCTCTTCCGGCGGACCCGGCACGGGCGGCCAGAACAATGGCGGCAACAGCTTCGGCATGCTGACCGGCGGAAACGGCGGCGGTGCCGGCGGAGGCGGCGGCGGAGGCGGAGGAGGAGGCGGTCCCGGCGGCGGCGGCGGCGGCGGCGAAGGCGGCTGCTGGGAATGCTGGTGGGAGACCTCGTCCGGCCCCAACGGCAATGGCGGCTACTACTGGGACGGCGGCCGCGCCTATGGCGGCTGGGGTGGACACAGCGGCTACAATGGCGGCGGCGGCGGCGGCGGGCTGGAAATCTATTGCCGGGGCCGCCTGGCTTTCAACGGCAGCATGCAGAGCCGCGGCGGAAACACCTCCGGACGAGGCGGCGAGACCGCCGACACTCCCGGCCACGAGCCCGGGCGCCTCTACGGCGAGGACGAGCGCCAGGGACAGGAAAGCCTGGACGAGGGTGGACAGCGCCACACCTGGTACGGCGGCCAGGGCGGCAGCCCCGGGAACTGGGGACAGGGCGGCAGCTCGGGCGCGGCCGGCTCCGGCGGCGGGGGATCCGGCGGCACGCTGAAGCTTGTTGCCAGCGTCATCGAAAGCTCCGGCGGCAGCATCGATACGCGGGGCGGAACCGGGGGAGTCCATTCCGGCGGCAACGGACGCTTTTTCTACAGCAACGACCACATCGTCGGCTCGATCAGCCAGCAGAACACGACCAGCGCCACGCTGGACGGCCTGCAGGGCGACAATCCCTTCACGCCTGGCGACACGCCCTACATACCGGAGATCACGGCCTCGCCGGCGCCCTACGGCTTCGTGGACCTGGAGCCGACGGACCTGGCGGACTCCTTTCCGGGAGTGATGCTGAAGCGCATCGCGCCGGGACACGGCGACTGGTTCACCTCGCCCTTCAACGGGTATCACATGATCCTGCTGGTGAACTTCCTGGATGTGACGCTCGAGCTGCCGCATCTCGGCGTGGGCGCCAATGCGGCCGAGTTGCGCGGGATGAACGGCAACTGGCCGACCCAGGGAAGCAACACGGTCTCCCTCCCCCCCAACAGCGTCTACGCGACCCTGGTGCCCCAGGGCACCAACACCCAGTACCGCTTCGACTTCGACTACCAGGGACAGGGCTACGAGCGTTTCACCAACAACGCCCTGGCATCCGGTGACACACTGGAAATCCGCATCGACTGCAACGGCAACGGGATCTTCGATCCGGCGGACATCCTCAGCGGCTTCAGCACGGATTGCGACGGCGACAACGCGCCCGACGACTGCGAGATCCTGGCCTCGCCCGAGCTGGATTGTGATGCGAACGGCGCGCTCGATGCCTGCGAGATTCTCGCCGACGGCGAGCTGGATTGCAACGGAAACAACGTCCTCGACAGCTGCGACCAGGCGGAAGGCCTGTTGCACGACGAGAACTCCAATGCCGTCTACGACGAATGCGAGGCCAGCCCGCAACTGCTGGTCAATACAGGCCTGACCGGCATCGAAGGCGGCGAGTCGCCGATCACGGAGAGCGAACTTCTCTGGCAGGACGGCGACGGCGACCTGATCGGGATGACCCTGACCCAGCTGCCGGCCTTCGGGCAGTTGCGCCTGGACGGGCAAGCCCTCGCAATCGGCTCCGCCTTCGACATGAACGACCTGGCGGCGGGTTCCCTGAGCTACGCCCATTCCGGCGGCGAGGACCCTCTTCCCGGCACCAGCGACAGCTTCCTGTATACGGCAAGCGACGGCCTTCCCCGAGAGGGCGAGTTCGCCTTCTTCATCGATGTGACACCGGTAAACGAGGCTCCGCGCGCGGCCTTCGGCGGCAGCTTCCTGTTCAACGAGGGACCGGTGCTGGAAGCGGAGGGCGCCGTCTCCTCCGGCATCTCCGGAAGCCTGAGCCTGGAGCTGCGCGTGCGCCCCGAAGCGCCGCAAGGCGTCCAGGTATTCGCCGGCGCGCTCGTGGATCACGACCCGGGCGAGACCACGTCCCAGTTCGCCCTCCTGCGCGCCGCCGACGGCCGGGCGATGGCCCTGCTCTCGGCCAATGGAACCAGCACGCAGCTCTTCAGCGCGGCTCCGCTCCCCGACGGGGAATGGAGCCACCTGGCCCTGGTCTACGACCACCTCAACGGCCTGGGCGTACTGCTGGTCGACGGAGTACAGCAGCCGGGCCTGCTGGGAGATGTCGGCTCCCTGGACAATGTCTCACATGCCTTCCGTCTGGGCGGATACCGAGACGCCGGCGATCAGCCCATGGCCAGGTATACGGGCGCACTGGACGATGTGCGCCTCTGGGGCCAGGCCCTGGAAAGCAGCGTGATCGACGCGCAACGACGCGGGCCCCTGGCTCCGGATCACCCGGCCCTGGCCAGCCTGAAACACTACTGGCCCTGCGAGGAGGTCTCCGGCACGCGCAGCGAGGATTTCGCTCCCGGCTACCTGGACGGGGCCCAGGACGCGGACCTTCTGCTTCCGGAAGGCGGCGCCCTCTTCGCCTCCTTCCCGGAAAGCGCGCACTACACCAGTGAAGAGGACGCGGATCTGCATCTCCGCCTGGCGGGCCTGGACCTGGAAGAGACCCTGGATGGAGCTGCCCTGGACGTGGAACTCATCCTGCCGCCCCAGTTCGGCAGCATGCAGGAAGAGGATGCCGGACTGAACCTGTTCCGGTATACACCGCAGGGCAATCTGTCGGACACGCAGGACAGCCTCGCCTACCGGCTGGTGGACAGCGAAGGCCTGGCCAGCGACACGGCGAGTGTGACAATCACGCTGGTCGCCGTCAATGACGCCCCCTTCCTGGCGAGCCTCGACACCCTGCGCCTGCTGCCGGCGGGCGAAGAAACGATTCTCGCCGAGCAGCTGAGCTACAGCGACCCGGACAACTCCGCCACGGACCTGAGCTACACCCTGACCGCCGCTCCGGAAGGCGCGACCCTCTGGCTGGAGAACACGGCGCTGGGTGTCGACGACTCCTTCAGCCAGCTCGACATCGACGAGGGCCGCATGCGGCTGGAGCACGACAGCACGGCGGTCTTCGTCAACGACCTGCACTTCACGCTCGGCGACGGCGCCGGGGCCCTGCTCGAGGACCAGGTCTTTCCGGTGCGCACCTTCAGCGGGCCGCTGCCCGTGTTCAACAGCGGCGCAGTGCTCGCGGAAGGCGACACGACCGTGATCGCTAGCGGGCTCCTGCTTTGCGCCGACCTGGACACGCCGGCGGACCAGGTGCTGTATACGGTGGCCAGCGCTCCCCTGCACGGCACGCTCTGGCTGGAAGAGGCGGCTCGCCTGCAGACGCGCGGCAGGGGACTGCGCCTGGCACACGAAAGGCACGACCGGCGCCCGCTGAGAGAGCAGCGCGAGGCCATCGGCGAGGGCGGCCAGTTCAGCCAGGCGGACATCGACGCCGGGCTGCTGTGGTACATCCATGACGGCAGCGAGCAGCACTCCGACACCCTGGCGGTCTTTGCATACGACGAGGCCGACACCACGCAGACGCTCTCCTTCCCCTTCGTGATCACGGCCGTCAATGACGCGCCTCTGCTCAGCGTGGCGGACACAGCCTACGTCGACGAAGCGGAACTGCACGCCCTCTCGGCCGAGATCTCGGCCAGCGATCCGGACACGGACGAGGAGCAGCTGCTGTATACAGTGACGGCCCTGCCCCTCTGGGGCGAGCTGCAGCGTGGCGGCCAGCCGCTGTCCGCCGGCCAGAGCTTCAGCCAGACGGAACTGGGCGCCAACGAGGTCGTCTACGCCCACGGCGGAGAACGCTACAGCCGCCGCGACAGCCTGGCGCTCAGCCTGAGTGACGGCGAAGCCCCTCCCCAGGACCTCTTCCTGCCGATCGAGATCGCCCTGCTCAACGACCTGCCCTATCTGGTGCTCAACACGGGCCTGTCCCTCGACGAGGCGGGCAGCGTCCCCCTCACCGCCGCCGAGCTGGCGATCGCCGACAGCAACGAGAGCGCCGACGAGCTGCGCTTCCTGCTGCAGCAACCCCCGGCGAACGGTGAGCTGCGCGAAGACCAGACCCCGATCAATGCCTCCTTCAGCCAGCAGCAGCTTGATCTCGGGCAGTTGAGCTACAACCACGACGGCAGCGAGACTCTCGCCGACAGCCTGGTGCTGCGGTATACGGACGGCATCGACACGATGGCTGTCTTCACCTTGCCGATCCAGGTGGCCGCCGTCAACGACGCCCCGGTGCTGGAAGTGCTCGATTCGCTGATCGTCAGCGAGGGCGGCACACGCACGCTGAGCTCTCAGCAGCTGCGGTCAAGCGACGCGGACAACACGAGCGCGGAGCTGGCATACACGATCACTGCCTCCGTCTCACAGGGCGAGCTGCGTCTGGGCGGCGCTCCGCTCGGCCTGGGCGACTCCTTCAGCCAGGCCCAGGTCGATGCGGCGCTCCTGGTCTACCAGCACAACGGCAGCGAGGTGCTCGAAGATGCCCTGGTGCTGGATCTGAGCGACGGCGAGCTGGGCCTGACGGGGCTGCAGCTGCCGATCAGCGCCACCGGCGTCAACGATCCGCCGGTCTTCCTGGCGACCCTTGCCGACACCACCATCGCCGAGCAGGACAGCCTGCTCTTCACCTTTGTCGCACAGGACAGCGAGACCGCCCTGCCGCAGTTCAGCCTGCTGGAGAGCGTCGAGAACGCCGGCATCGACGCCGGCAGCGGCCTTTTCCGTTTCGCGCCGGGCTGGTTCCAGGCGGGCAGCTACCCCTTCACCGTGCGTGTCTCCGACGAGGACGGCGCCTTTCTCGACGCCGCCTTCACCGTGACGGTGAGCAACAGCAACCGTGCCCCGGCTTTCGTGATCCAGCCCGCGGACACGGTGCTGGAGGCTTCCGCGACCCTCGAGCTGAGCCTGAGCGCCGAGGACGCCGACCTGGAGTCCCTGGGCTTCTCGCTGCTCGAAGGCCCGGTGGAAGTGCTGCTGGATGAAAACAGCGGTTTCCTGAGCTACACGCCCGGCTACGACGCCGCCGGCTGGCCACAGACGATCCGCCTGGCGGTCAGCGACGGCGAGCTGGCGGACACGACGGCTTTCAGTGTATATCCTTACGTGGACGCTCCCGCCCAGTGGAACGTGATCCAGCCCTCGGCCGGCATGGCCGAGCACCTGCTCGAGCTTCCCGCCGACGCCGTGCTGCGCCTGGGACGGGAGCCCTTCCTCAACGGCCACCTGCTGGGCGCTTTCGCCGTCGACAGCCTGGGAAGCGCCGTATACGGCGGCCACGGCACCTGGCTGCAGGGCGAAGCCCTGATGATCAGCCTGCAGGGCGATGATCCGCAGACGCCGCAGCGCGACGGTTTCGCCGAGGGCGACAGCCTCGTCCTGCGCGTCTGGGATCCGCGGCGGCAGGACGAGGCCCGCGAGCTGATCGCGACGAGTCTCTCAGGCCCGATGCGCTTTACGGCCGGCGCGACCACGAGCCTGGGCTGGCTCGCCGCCCTCGAGCCGCGCAGCCGCGAGCTGCCCCTTCCCGGCGGCTGGAGCACGGTCTCGACCAACCTGCTGATTGAGGAAACGCGCATCGACAGCCTGCTTGCCGGCCTGGGAGACAACCTGACCGTGCTCAGCGACATCGAGGGCCACTACCACTGGCCGGCCCAGGGCGTGAGCCAGGTCGAATACTGGGATCCCCTGCAGGCCTACCAGCTCAAGGTGGAACAGGCGGCGCTGCTCGCCTTCTCCGGCCTGGAGATCGTTCCGGAGGCGGATCCGCGTCCGGTGGCCGCGGGGTGGAACCTGCTGGCCTATCCCCGTGTCACAGAACTGCCCGTCGCGGGCGTGCTCGAGACGATCCTGCCGACCATGGTGCTGGCCCAGGCGGCGGACGGCACACAGTACTGGCCCGCCGAGGGAGTCAACACGCTGGGCGTGCTGCTGCCCGGCGAGGGCTACCGCTTCTTCCTCAGCGAGGCCGACACCATCGTCTGGCCCGCCGACGAGCCTGCCGGCAGCCTGGCCGCCCAGGCGACGGCCGTCGTCAAGCCGCGTGTCGCTTCCAAGGGCGAGCTGCAGCAACAGGGCGGACACGCCCTGCGGCGCGTGGACAGCGGCACGAGCTTCTACTCCGTGGATCACAAGCGCACCGGCGCTTCGGCCCTGCTCCTGCTGCAGGGGCTGGACGGACACGAAAGCGCCGAAGTCGCCCTCAAGACCCCCGACGGCCGCGTGATCTCGGCGGCTCCCGTCGAGAGCGGCCAGGCGGTGCTCACCGCCTGGGGCGACGACTTCACCACGCCGCAGCACACCGAAGGCGCGCGCGCCGGCGAGGAGCTGCTGGCCTTCCTCTACGATCCCGCCACGGGCCTGGAAGAGGAGCTGCGGCTGGACGCGTTGCAGGACGCGCTCAGCGGCCGCGCGCTGGCGGAGAACCGCCTGTTCTACGCCAACCGCCGCGTCTGGAAGGCCCGGGGCAGCGCCGCGGGCGGCCTGCCGTCGCGCTTCGCGCTGCGCGCCAACTACCCCAATCCCTTCAATCCCGAAACGACGATCCAGTTCGACCTGCCGGTCGAGGCGGCGGTGCGCCTTTCGGTCTACAACCTGGTCGGCCAGCGTGTGACGACCCTGGTCAGCGGCGAATTGCCGGCGGGCCGCCACAGCGTGCCCTTCCGCGCCGGGACCCTGGCCAGCGGCCTGTACCTCTACCGGATCGAGTGCGAAGGCTTCCGTGAAACACGCAAGATGATGCTGCTTAAATAGGACACACCGGATGATCAGCACCCTGCGCGGCTTTGCCCGCGGAACGGGACTCGCAGTATTCCTGGCCCTTGCGGCGCAGGCTCAGCAGACCCCTTTCCACTTCGACTGTGCCACTGCCACCGGCCGCCACGCGGGCCTGGCGGTGCCGGCGGGCATCAACCCGACGATTTCCGGCGTTCCGCTCGCGCCGGGCGACGAGATCGGCGTCTTCGGCGCGAGCAGCGGCGTCTGCGGCGGCGCCGGCGTCTGGACCGGCTTCAACCTGGTGATCACGCTCTGGGGCGACGATCCCCTGACACCGGAGCTCGACGGTCTCGAGGACGCCGAGGGCCTCTCCTATCGCGTCTGGCGCGAGGGCACGGACACGGAGTACAGCGATGTCAGCGTGAGCTACACGCAGGGCAACGGCTTCTATGAAGAGAACGGCCTCTATGTGCTCGGCGAGCTCTATGTGGAAGCGACGCTGGCCACCGCGCCCGAGCTGATCTTTCCCGCCGAGGACGACACGGTCTACACCGGCACGCCGCTGCTGCAGTGGACAGCCATCGGCGGCAGCTTCCAGCCGGCCTACGAAGTCCGCGTCAGCGAAATCCTCGAGAGCCAGGCGCCCGAAGAGGCCCTCGACGGCAACACGCCCCTGCTCGAGCTGGAGGATCTCTTCGCCACTTCCCTGCTCTACCCGGAGGATGCGCTGGAGCTCGAGAGCGGTTCGTCCTACGCCTGGCAGGTGCGGGCGGTGGACGACAACGGCAATGCCGCCGCCGAGAACGAAGGTTACAGCGCCGTCGGCCGCTTCCACTACCTGGACGCCGGTTCGGGAGGCGAAGTGCTCAACGAGGCCGCCCTGGGGGGCGTCATCCGTGATTTCCACGACGACCAGCTCCTCGACGGGGCGCAGATCCTGTATACGCGGCTGGAGATGGCGAACGGGCAGCTCCAGGAGGTGCCGGGCAGCGAACAGCTCCGCGTCAGCGGCGGCGACGGTTCCTTCCTCTTCGAGAGCGTAGAGGACCAGAGCTGGTTCCGCCTGGCGGTGAGCCATCCCGGCCACGAGGAGCAGCTGCTGCAGGGACCCCAGTACTACCTCGAAGGGGACCGGGAAGGCCTGCTGGTCCTGCTGCAGCCTCTCGGCGGAAGCCTGCAGGGGCGCATCGAGCGCCCTTCGGGAGGCGCGCCGGTCCAGGGGGCGCGGGTCGAGCTCAGCCGCGAGGGCCAGGTGCTGCGTCTCCAGGAGACCGGGCCCAACGGCGTCTTCGCCTTCGAGAACCTGCCGCCTTCCGACGCCTACAGCCTCCAGGTATCACGCAGCGGCTGGACGAGCGCCTCGCGAGAGGAGATCACGCTGGCGGGCGGACAGGGGCGCGATCTCGGCGTCTTCTCCATCCGGCCCCTGCGCGCCCGCATCCGCGCCACCCTGCTGGGACCGGGGAACGCCCCGGTCGTCGGCGCCGAGGTGCGCGTCTACGCGGGCCAGGGCCTGGTGCTGGACCCGGGCGCTATCGGCTCGGGCAGCCTGCCGGAGGGCACCCTGCTGGCCGGGCCGCTTCCGACCGGCAGCGAGGGCAGCTGCCTGGTGCCCGACCTGCCGCTCAATGCTCTCGACGATCCCGAGGACAGCCACGTGGTCTTCGTCAGCGCCCAGGGCCTGTACGACAGCTGGAGTCCCGCGCGCCTGGTCAACGACGGCGAAACCTACGAGATCGAGCTGCAGAGCGAGGCCGCGTCGGCCCTGCTCTACGGCACCTTGAGTTCCAGCGCCGGCACGGCCGTCAACGGCGCGCAGGTCGTGCTCTGGCAGGGGGACACGCCCCTAGCGACGGCGACGACCAGCCCGGACGGCAGCTGGTCCCTGCCGAACCTGGAAGGCGGTGCCGGTCTGCGCCTGGACGCGGTACGCATCGGCCTGCAACGGCTCGTGCTCGCCGAAGAGCTGGACCTGGGCCCGGGCGACCAGCTCGAATTCGACGGCGTGATGCAGGCCGCCCTGGCGGAACTGGGCGGCAGCGTGAGCGGTCCACTGGGCGAAGCCCTGGAAGGCGTGCAGATCCAGCAGGTGGGCGGCGACGGCGCGCAGACGCAGAGCGACGGCAACGGCTCCTTCAGCCTGCTGCTTCCCGCGGGTCCGGCGCAGCTGCTGCTGACGAAGGCGGGCCATGTGGATCTTCCCGTTTCCCTCGACCTGCCTGTCGGGCCGACGGAGCGCGAGTTCACGCTGCCCCTGCTGGGCGGGGAACTCCAGCTGACAGTCGTGCGCGCCGGCAGTGGCGAGGCCCTGTCCGGTGCGCGGGTATCCCTGGACGGCGGCGCCTTCCAGGCCTGCAATGCGCAGGGCGTATACGCCCGGCCCGCGCTTTCCGCCGGCCTGCACGAACTGCGCGTCCGCGGACCGCAGGGCGCGGACTTCCTGGAAGTGCAGACGACCCTCCAGCTGGAAGCCGGCAGCTCTCTTTTCACTACGGTCCAGCTGCAGGCGGCGGCCCGCCTCTCGGGCATCGCCCTCTCGCCGGGCGCTTCCGGCGCGCAGCCTCTGCGCGAGGTCCGTGTCACAGTCGAGGGCTACCCGGCCTTCGAGGCGCAGACGGGCAACAATGGCGCCTGGGAACTGCGAAACCTGCCGACCGGCGTGCCGCTGCTCGTCACCGGCAGCCGGGGAGGCTACCAGAGCGCTTTCGCCGAGAACATCGTGCTCCAGCCGGGCGAGAACCGCGGAGGCGTCGAGCTGCTCCTGGCGCAGCAGACCCTCGAAAGCCTGCACGGCTTCAATGTCGCCATCGAGAGCAGCCTGACCCTGGCCAGCGGCGTGACACGCTACACGGGGCACCTGGTCGACGTGCCGGAGAACGATGTGATCCGCCTGGCCAATCCGGAGGTGGAGCTCGGTTTCGCCGTCGAGGTCGGACCCGACGGCAACGTGCTCGACGAAGCGGTTGCCCTGATGCCGGTGAATGCGCAGGTACGCGTCTACAATTTCCGCTGCCGGATGGACGGCATCACCTTGCGGCTCGACGGGGAGAGCGGCGTCGGGAAGCTGGACGGGGAGATCCTGGTCGAGAACATCGTCGCCCAGCAGATCCCCAACAGCGAATGGATCCAGGAACGCATCAGCGCCGATACGGCGCCGGCGATCTGGGCCGACGGCGAGCACCGCGGCGAAGAGGATCTTGTCACACAGCGCGGACCGGGCGAGGTCCGCATCTGGGGCATGGCCTTCGCCAACGGGGACGAATTCGGCACGCTCAACGGGGACGGCCTGACCTATCCCTCTTTCGAGGTCAGCTTCTCCGAGGTCACGGTCGGCGTCGACAGCCTGACCTTCGGCGCCGACGAGGACGGCAGCCTGCACATCGCCGCCCTGACGATCTCCAGCGATCCGCCCCTGACCGTCAACCTGGGATCCTTCGCCCTGACCGTCAGTTCCGGGGGCATCGACGAGGAGGGCTTCTTCGCCGACGGCAACGTGCTGCTGACCTCCCTGGAGAACCGCCAGTACGATTTCGAGGGATTGCGCTTCAGCACCAGCGGTGAGTTCCTGGGCGTCACGATCACGCCGGGCAACGAGGAGGCGGAAGAGATCGAGATCCACTCGGCCACCGTGACCCTGGCCGAGATCTCGCTGATCCAGGAGAACGGCCTCTTCACCTTCTCATTCGCCGGCGAACTGGAAATGGAAGCCTTCGACGATCCCATCGAGATCGAGGAACTGAAGTACACGGAGAACGGCGACTTCTCGCTCGTGCTCTGCATGAACATGGACGCCAGCTTCAAGGGCGTGCTGACCATCACCCTGACCGGGATCGAGCTCTCGAGAACGCAGGAAGAGGGTGTATACTGGGCGATCGAAGGCAACCTGCACTTCGAGATTCCCAACCTGGCGATCCAGACCGGCGACATCAGCATCGACTCCGACGGCAGCGTGACCATGGACGAGATCTCGATCCACTTCGAGGCCGGGGCGGTCACGGTGGACCTGCATTTCGCCTGGAGCGACGAGGAGTTCAGCGGCGAAGGGATGCTGCGCGTGCTGCCGACCTTCGAGGTTGCCGCCGAGTTCCGTTATGCCAGTTCGACGAGCTGGTACATTCGGATCACGGCCGGCGTGCACATCCCGCTGGGGCCGGTGACCATCGTCAGCGTCTCCGGCTCGCTGGGCCGCGAGGGCGAAAGCTGGATCTTCGGCTTCGGCGGAGGGGTCACAGTCGCCAATGCCGACCGCGCGATCCGCCTGGATGTCTTCGTCGAGGTCACCACGACCAACGAGGGCCCGCTGATCCACGGCACGGCGGATGTCACGGTGGCCAACTCGATCAACGCCGGACACGCGGACATCCTCTGGGACAGCCCCAACAGCACCTTCACCGGCACCCTGGACATGGTCTTCGAGAAGGGGCCGGTCCTGGTCGAGGCCCAGGTCGTGATCGCCGTCGGGCCGGGCTTCTGGTTCTTCGGCGGCACGGTGGAAGTCAACATCGCCGACTTCATCGAGGGCCAGGGCGAGGCCTGGATCGCGCACAACTACCAGGGCAGGAACGGCATCCACGCCTCCGGCGGCATGGGCTATGAGGCCAGCGGCGATCTCTGGTCCCTCGACATGGGCTTCCAGGCGCAACTCGACGTGGACTGGTCGGGCAACTTCTCCGGCAGCATGGACATTTGGGCCAACGGCTCCTTTGATCTGGAAGTGGCCGGCGCCGCGGCGGAATTCGCCATGGGCGGCACGGTCAGCGGCAACGACAGCTACTTCGCCTGCAGCGCCTATGCATCGGTTTCCCTGCGAGGCTACTGGTGGAGCTGCGACCGGGACAACGACTGCTGGACCTACTGCTTCCCGACGGGCGGCGTGGTCTGCATCTCGGCCGGAGTTAACGGCAGCTACGACAGCCGCAGCGGCTGGGACTTCAGCGTCGACCTGTAATACAAGGATGATGGAACAGGCATGATTCACAGAACACGGATGGCCGCCCTGCTGGCCACAATGCTGCTGGCCCTGGCCTGGAGCGGGCCGGCGGCCGCCCAGTCGCTCGACGGAGGACTACCGCTGGACGAGGAGCTGCGCGCGACGCCGATCTGGGGGCCGCGGGGCGTGATCGTCGTGCTCAGCGGATTCAGCATGTCGGGCCTCGATCCGGCCGCGGGCTTCCATGTCTACCGCGACGAGGGCCGCGGCTTCCGGCGCATCACCGATCGCGGCGGCCTGCGCGCCCTGGGCGACGAGCAGGAGATGATCCGCGTGATCGGCCGGAGACGCATCGAGCGCCTCGTGAGACAACTGGACCTGGACCCGGCCCGAGGCCAGGAGGAACTCTTCCGCGCCTTCCGGCAGAGGGAGGAGCAGCTCTTCGTCTGGGCCACCCTGGATCCCGCCCTGATGGAGGCCCTCGGCGTGCTCTACCGGGACGAAGAGGCACGGGACGCGGGCGCCACGGTCCGCTACCTGGCCACGGTGATCGGGGCCGACGGCCGCGAAGAGCGCCGCGGCATTGCCGGCGAGGTGCAGGTCGGCGTACCGGCCATGCCGCTGCGCAGCCCGCGCATAACGGACATCGAGCTGCGGCAGAACTCCGCCCGCATCCGCTGGGAGGCCGACCCCGAAGACCGCGCCTCGCTGGGCTTCAATGTATACCGAGGCCCCGACGCCGAAGGGCCCTGGCAGAAGCTGAACGGCAGCCTCCTGCTGCTGATGAGCGTGGGCGGCGGCCTGCCGACCGCGGGAAGCTTCACGGACTCCACCTTGAGCATGGACCGCGCCTGGCACTACCGTGTGACCGGGCAGGACTTCGCCGGCAACGAGAGCGCCCCCGCCGAGGCGCCGCCGGTTCTCCCCGTGGACACGCAGGCGCCGGCGCAGCCCGTCGGCGTGCGGGTGGACACGGCGGCCGAAGGCATCCTGCTGGTCTGGCCCAGCGAGGCCCTGGCCGACCTGGCGGGCTACCGCGTCGAACGGCGCACGAAGGACTCCCTCGTAGAGGACTTCTCCTCCCTGACCGAGAGCCTGCTGGCGCCCGCGGGGCAGGACAGCAACCGCTTCGTGGACCGCTCGGCGCAGCCCGGCCGCACCTACGAGTACCGGCTGCAGGCCTTCGACGCGGCGGGCAATGCCAGTCCGTATACGGTGGCCTTCGACGGTCTCTTCCGCAGCACGGCCCCGCTGCTCCCGCCGGGCAACCTTCGCGCCGGAGCCGCCGGGCGCGCCATCCGGCTGGACTGGGAGCCGGGCCCCTCCGGCAGCGCCACGGACCTGGCGGGGTATCACATCTTCCGCAGCCTGTCCATCGGCGGCGACAAGGCGCAGGTCTCCCACCTGATTGACCCGGACACCCTGTTCTTCGTTGACGAAGACGCCGCGCTCTCCCCCGAGGGCAGCTACTGGTATACCGTGCGCAGCGTCAATTTCGAAGGCGTGATGAGCGCCGACTCGCGCCCGGTGGCCGCCTCGCCGGAAGGCGTGATCCTGCCCGATCCGCCGACGCAGGTGCGGATCACGCAGGCCGAGCACGCTCTGCGCCTCTTCTGGGGCGGTCTCGGCGACCGGCGCATCGCCGGCTTCCATGTTGAACGCATGGTCCGCGACGGCGCGGGCCCCGGACCATGGCAACGCCTGACGACGGAAGCGCTGTCCCGCGAGCAGACCAACTACCGCGACGCCGGCGCCGCGCCCGGAGTCGACTACAGCTACCGCATTCTCAGCGTAGACCGCGAGGGAAATCCCGGTCCGCCGAGCGCGGTGATGGACGGACGCGTTTTCGTGCCGGCGCCGCCCGCTCCAGGCAATCTGCGGATCCATGCCGAGGCCGGGGCGCTGGTCCTGCAGTGGGATCCGCTGATCGGCGTGGAAGGCACGCTGACCCGCGTATACCGCCGCCGCGAGGACCAGGCCGAAAGCCGGCTGCTGGACAGCGTGCCCTTCGGGGAGAGCCGCTTTCGTGATACGGACGTGCAGGGCGGCGTGCGCTATCTCTACAGCCTGCGCAGCCTCTCGGCCGGCGGCAAGGAAGGCGAAGGCTCGGCCGAAGTGGATTACCGCCTGCGGAACTGATCTGGAGAGTTTCATGAACAGCACACAGCGCCTTGGCGCGAAGTGGAAGACCGGCGGCCCGCTGCTGCTCGGACTGATCCTGGCCGGCTGCGGCGTCGAAGCGCCTTCGCCGGGCGAGGTCCTGCTGCTGGCACCGGGCGTCGGCGAGGTCCTGCCCTCGGAGTCGGTCACCCTGAGCTGGCAGCCGGAAGGCGCCGCGATGCCCCTGCTCTACCAGGTCCGCTGGAGCAATGGGGAGACGGGCGCCGTCCTCGGCGAGGAGACCCTGGAGGACACGACGCTGCTGCTGGCGAAGCTGCCGCAGGATGTAGACATCGAGTGGAGCGTGCGCGCCCTGCTGCGCGGCCAGGATGACGTCCGGGGCGAGCTGCGCCAGGGCCTCTTCCGCTGCGAGGTGCCCGAGGCCCCGCGACCCGGCGCGCTGCTGGCTCCGCCGGAAGGCCTCTTGCCCGAACGCATGCCCGCCTTCCGCTGGGAAGAGGCGCGGGATCCGGACCCCGGCGCGCGCCTGAGCTACCGCCTGCTGCTCGGCCGCAGCGAGGACCTGGCCGATGCCCGCACGCTCCCCGCGGGGCCGACAGGCCTGGAGATGCCCGCCGGCCTGGACGACGGCACCTGGTACTGGGCCCTGGAAGTCAACGACGAAACCGGCCTCGCCGCTCGCAGCCCGCAGCGCTCCTTCACCGTGACCGCGCCGGAAGCGCAACTGCGTGTCACACCGGATCCCCCGGCGTCGAGCGCGCCTTCCCCGCCCCCGCCCTCCCCGCTGGCCGGGGCGGAAGTCCCCGAAGCGAGCGAAAGCCCGGAGCGGCAGGCCGAGCCGGTGCGGGCCGCATCCGAAGCGACGGGAGAGGCTGTCGAAGCGCCGCAGCTCGTCAGTCCGATGGGCGGCGCGGCGATCACGAAGGACGAGGTCTGGCTCTTCTGGAATCCCGCTCCCGCCGACAGTCTCGTCTACGAAGTCGAGCTGGCGAACTCCCCGACCTTCGAGGACGCCCGCGTGATCCGCACCGAAGAGCTGGCGCACCGTCTCACGAAAGGCGATGCCCCGGCCGACGCGGTCTGGTGGCGCGTGCGCAGCGTGACGCGGGAAGGGGCCGCCGGCGAGCCCGGTCCCGGCCGCAGCCTGAGCTTCACCGCGCCCGCTCCTCCACTCGTGATCCAGCCCCGGGCCGGGGCGACCGGGCCGCTCGCGGTCGGGTCGCCTTCCCGCGGCACCTTCTTCGGGCTGAAGACGCGCTGGACCGGCGAGGCGGGCATGCTCTCGGAAGCCTACCGCGTCGACGGCCGGGATGCCGCCAAGCCCGGCGGGTATACGCGCTGGTTCCTCAGGCCGACCCTTGTCGTCAACGATCGCCTGCGGATCTCCACCGACCTGATGTATACCACGGAAGAGAGACGCGGGCGCCTGGACCGCAACCGCTACCGGGTCGATTTCGACTGGATCACGGGCGGCGCCCAGCTCGGCGACTTCCACCGCGACTGGGGCGCGAACATCCTCAGCGGCCTGGCCATGCGCGGGCTCAACGTGGATCACCGGATCACGGAGCGGATCGAGGCGGGCCTGCTCTACGGCATGCGCCAGGGCAGCGAGCGCGTGCGCACGACGACCCAGGCCGAGTACGACCGCCAGTTCCTCGGCGCGAGGCTGGCCCTGGGCGGCGTCGAGGCGAGCCAGCTGGAGCTGATGGGGCTGCACGCAAAGGATCTGCTCGGCACCCTGAGCGCCATCGACATCGAGCTGGATTCCACGGAGACGGACACGCTGCTCTTCCCCTTCGACAGCCTGGCCTTTCCGGACGACGAGGAACGCGTCGCCACGGCTCGGGAAAACCTGGTCGCCCTGGGGCGCGCCCGCCTGCAGCTCTTCGAGAAGGCGCTCAAGTTGCATATGGAACTGGGCCAGAGCTGGATCACGGACGACCGCCTTTCCCCCGAAAGCGGGGAGAGCACTCCGGCGGATTTCCTGATGAGCCATCGCCTGAGTTCGCGGGAGGCGCAGGCGGCGGAAGTCGGCGCCAGCTGGCAGGCCACGTCCTCCCTGCGCCTGGAAGGCGGCTTCCGGCGGGTCGATCCGGGCTACGAGAGCCTGGGCCAGGTCAGCAGCCAGGGCGATCGCCAGGAAAGCCGCGCCGGATTCGACGCCCACCTGGGCGCATTCCGGCTGCGGAGCAGCCTGAGCCTGCAGGAGGACAACCTGGAGGGCGACAAGGAGCTGACGACCGAGCGCCTGACCAGCCGCAGCCAGATGCGGCACACTCCGGGCGGGAACTGGAACTCGAGCTACAGTCTTTCGCTGGTCCAGCTGGGCAACGACGGCAGCGGGGCCGAGTCCATCGACAGCCGCCTGCTCAGCCTGGGCACTCGGCAGAACTGGCTCCTGTCGGAAAGCGGCCTGTGGCGCAGCTTCGGCCTGGACTACACCTTCCAGCAGTCCTCGGAAGGCACCGAGGCCCGCAAGGGGAACGAGGGCGACTCGCACAATGCAGGCCTCAGCCTGGGCATGGAACCGGCCTCCAACCTGGTGATGGGCCCGACGCTGAACTACATCACCACCGACCTGGGAGGCCAGAGCCGCGAAAGTTGGATCCCCGGCTTCGGCCTGCGCCACAGCCTGTGGGAGCGGCGCCTGGTCAGCCGTTTCAACAGCAGCTGGGCCTTCACGGAAGGCAACGACCGGCTCAAATTGCGCCTCTCGAGCCGCTACAAGCTCAGCACGAAGGACAATCTGCAGCTGCAGCTGAAGACCGGGCAGTTCCGCGATGGCGACGATGCGCAGCGCGACTACACGGATTTCACGATTCAGTTCGGCTGGACTCGACGCTTCTGAGCGGGGGGCTGAATCCTGCGCAGGCAGGCCGACAAAGCTATGATCATTGACAAGGATCATGTTCATTGTTAGTCGACTTGTTAGATTCGGCTGGGAGTCTGTCGCCGAGGAAGAGAGTTCGGCGCGCCCGCCTTCGATGCATGGATCTCACAGACCCCCCATCCTTCATTTCCCTGGAGGATGCACGCAGGATAACCTCGGGGAAGCCCAATGACTCAACACAACCAGCACAAGCAGAACGGGGACGACGCGCTGACCGCCAGCCAGGAGATGTATCTCAAGACCATCTTCCTGATCTGCGAAGAGCACAAGGTGGCCCGTGTCAAGGACATTGCGGCCAGTCTGGATGTGAGCATGTCCAGCGTCAACGGAGGCATCAAGGGACTGGTCGCCCGCGGACTCTGCGAGCACAATCGCTACGGCTACGTGGACCTGAGCGAGGAAGGCCGCCGGATCGCCGAGGACGTGGTCGAGCGACACCGGGTGTTGACCATCTTCCTGAGGGATGTCCTGGGCGTGTCCGAGCAGGTGGCCCTGGACGACGCCTGCGAAATGGAACACGTGGTTTCGCACGAAACCGTGCAGCGCGTCATCCGCTTCACGCGCTTCCTGACGCAGCACAGCGGGGATGGCCGGCGCATTCTCGAAGCCTATCAGACCTCCGCTTCCTGAGCAGCCATCGGACCTGTAGCCGAAAGAAAAGCAAACACGTCCCTCGCAGGGCTCACATGCTCCGCTTCCCATCTTGTGTTTTGATGGATCGGTACGCGCCGATCGCCTTTCCTCCCTTCGGCTAAGGTCTGCCCCTGATGAGTGCTACGAGTTCATCCCTACTGGACCTGGAGATGAGAGCCGGCCGTTACCGTCTGACTCTTGCCCGCACGCCCCGCGACCTGGAAGCGGCCCAGCGCCTGCGCTTCAAGGTCTTCAACCTGGAACTCAAAGAAGGACTGGCAGCAGCCTGGCGCAACGGCCTGGACCAGGACGAGTACGACTCCCAGTGCCATCACCTGCTGATCACCGACGAACGCGAGGAAGAGGTGGTCGGAACCTACCGGTTGCAGACCCGGGCGATGGCCGACAAGGGAGCCGGCTTCTATTCGGACCAGGAATTCGACTTGAGCGCCTTGCCCGCGGATCTGCTGGACCAGGCCGTCGAAGTCGGCAGGGCCTGCATCCACCGCGATCACCGCAGCACGCGTGTGCTGTTTTTTCTATGGAAAGGCCTGGCCTGCTATCTGCAACACACCGGACTGCGTCACCTTTTCGGCTGCTGCAGCCTGAGCTCGCAGGATCCCGAGGAAGGCTGGCGCGCCTGGCGCTGGATGCGGACCCGGGGACTGCTGGATTCACGCCAGGCACCGGCGCGACCGGCCTATCTCTCGGCTCCGGCCAAGGATCCTTCGGCACCGGTCGTGCCCTATGAGCTGCCTCCCCTCTTCCGCATGTACGCCAGCCACGGCGCCACGGTGCTCAGCGAGCCTGCGATCGACCGCTCTTTCGGCACCATCGACTTCCTTGTGCAGCTGGATACCGGGACCCTGAAGGGACGGGACCGGCAGACCTATTTCGGCAGCGGACAGGAGGAAGCGAGCTGAAAGGTATCACGCGGACCCCCCTGCGGCTCGGGCGACTGCTGTGGCTTGGCGCCCGCTTTCGCCGCGCCCTTCGGCGAGCGAGGCGGGCGCAAGACCCGGAACGGTCGCAGCGCCTGATCCAGGACTGGTGCCGCAGCTTCTGCCGCATCCTGGGCATGGAGGTCTCCTGCAGCGGCAAAGCGCCGGCTCCGCCCTTCCTGCTGGTGGGAAACCACCTGAGCTATTTGGACATTGTCGGACTGCTGAGCGTCCTGCCGGCGGTCTTCGTCGCCAAGAGCGAGGTCCGAGGCTGGCCCCTGCTGGGCGGGATCGCCGCCGACTTCGGAACGATCTTCATCAAGCGCGATTCCCTGCGCGACGCGGACCGCGTGAGACGCGAACTGGATCAACGGCTCGCGTCCGGCGAAGGACTGGTCGTCTTTCCCGAAGGGACGAGCAGCCCCGGCGAGGAGGTTCTGCCCTTCCGCGCGGCGCTGCTCGAGGCCGCGCGCGCGCAACAGCGCCCCGTCCACTGGATGGCGCTTCTGTACGACAATCCCGCCAGCCGCAGGACGCCCGCGGAAGCTCTCTGCTGGTGGGGCGGCATGGGATTCGCCAGCCACCTGCTTGGCGTGCTGCGCGAGCCGCCCTTCCGGCTGCGCATCCACTTCGGCGGGAGCTGCGCCCCGGACGCGGACCGCGGCAGGCTGGCGAAGGAACTGCATGCCGGTGTCTCACAAGGACTGGCGCAACTGAAGGACGAGACGCATGAACAGCATCGAGCGCCTGGCCGCCGAAAATAGCCGCCTGCTGCTGCAGGGCCGAAGGCTGGTGGAAGGACTGGAGGAGCCGGCCTACCGCGGGGAAACGGGCAGCCTGCGCCCCGCTCGCCACTTGAGGCATGTTCTCGACCACTACCGCAGCCTGCTCTCGGGAAGCGACGTGATCGACTACGACGCGCGCCAGCGTGATACGAACGAGGAAGAGCGGCGGGCAGCGGCCCTGCGCGGAATCGACGAGATTCTGGAGGGCCTGGGGAAGCTGAGGGAGGACCGTCCCCTGCGCGTTCGCAACAACGACGATCCCGCCGCGCCCTCGCCCCTGCTCGCAGCCTCAAGCCTGCTGAGGGAACTGCAGTTCGTGCTCTCCCATACCGTGCATCACTTCGCCCTGCTCGCGCGGCCCCTGCGCGAGCAGGGCCTGGATCTGCCCGCGGGTTTCGGTGTCGCACCATCGACCCTGTACTACGAAGCCGAACTGCCGACGCCCGACGACGGGACCCGCGGATGAAGCGCCTGGGCCTGCGCCTGCTCTTCCTGGTCCTGCTGCTGCTGGCCGCTTCCAACGCCTGGCGCCTGCTGGGACCTGCGCCCCCCCTGCCCGCCGACCGCCTGCAGATCACCGTTTCCGGCGCGGAGACCGGCGCGCAGTTCTTCGCCTGGCGCGAGAAGGGTCCGACAAGCCGGCTGCAGCCGCCCGTCGTCCTGCTGAACGGGTCCCCGCCCATCGACAGGCTGCTGGAGCCGCTGGCGCGCGTGATTGGCCAGCGCGGCCGGCAGGTGCTGCTGCCCGACCTGCCGGGCTTCGGCCACAGCACGACGCCTTCCGGAGGCTATGCCTTCGGCACACAAGCCGAGCTGCTCGGCGCCTGGATGGACAGCCTCTCCCTGCCTCCGGTGCACCTGGTTGCCTACAGCCAGAGCGGCGGCGCGGCCCTGCACCTCGCCGATGCCCGCCCGGAACTCCTCGCCTCGCTGACCCTGCTGAGCAGCATCGGCGTGATCGAGCACGAACTGCTGGGGGACTACACGCTGAATCACAGCCTGCACGGGCTGCAGCTGATCGGCATCCGCCTCTTCGGCTGGCTCCTGCCGCACTTCGGCCTGCTGGACGACTTCCCCTTCAACCTGGCCTATGCGCGCAGCTTCCACCAGGGCGACCAGCGGCCCCTGCGCGGCATGCTCGAACGCTGGGACGGACCGGCCCTTGTGATTCACGGCGCACGGGACCGCCTGGTGCCGGTCAGCGCCGCGCTGGAACACGCGCGCCTGCTGCCGCAGGCGGATCTGGTGACCTGGTCCGGCGGGCACAGCATCGCCTATACCCTGGCTCCCGAAGTCGCCGAGACCCTGGAAGGCTTCATGGAAGCCGTGGATCACGGTCAGGGCGTGACACGCACCAGCGCGGACACGGAACGCCGCCTGCGCTCCGGCGAACCGGCGCGCCCCATGCCGCGCAGCCACGGCATCGCGCTCTGGCTGACCCTGATCGGCATCGCCCTGGCGACCCTGCTCTCGGAGGACCTGAGCTGCATCGCCGCCGGGCTGCTGGCGGCCCGCGGCTGGATCGGCTACCCGGAAGCGGTGGCGGCCGCCTTCGCCGGCATCGTGATCGGCGACCTGCTGCTCTTCCTGCTGGGCAGGCTGATGGGCTACCGCGTGACACAACACAGGCTGACCCGGCGCCTGGCTCCAGCCGCCGCCCTGGAACGCGCCCGCCGCTGGTTCGACCGGCGCGGCGCGGCAGCGGTCCTTGTCTCGCGCTTCATTCCCGGAACCCGGCTGCCGACCTATGTCGCCGCGGGCATCAGCGGGGCTTCGGCGCCGCTCTTCCTCTTCTGGTTCCTGCTGGCGGCTGCCCTGTGGACGCCCCTGCTGGTGGGCGCCGCGATGCTGGCCGGGGAGCAGCTGCTGGCCGCCTACGAGACCTGGTCCTGGGCCGCCCTGCCTTCGCTGTTGCTGCTGCTGGCGCTCCTGCATCTGCTTTTCCGCACCCTGCCGCAGCTTGTCACACAGAAGGGCCGCCGCCTGCTGGCAGTCCGCCTGCTGCGGCTGAAGCGCTGGGAGCACTGGCCCGCCTGGCTCTTCTACGCGCCGGTCGTGCTTCACGTGATCGGCCTGGGGCTCAGGCACCGCAGTCCGACCCTCTTCTGCGCGGCGAATCCCGGCATTCCGCTGGGCGGCTTCCGGGGGGAATCCAAGGCCGGAATCCTGCAGCCCCTGCTGGCAAGCGGGGACTGCGCCCCGTTCCGCGTCCTGTCACACAGCAGGCGCGAGGACTGGCAGCGGATCGCCCGGCAGGCCGTCGAAGAGTTCGGATTCCCCCTGGTGCTCAAGCCGGACAAGGGCGAACGCGGCCGGGGAGTGCGGATCTGCCGCAACGAGGCCGCCCTGCGGGAAGCGCTGGACCAGGCGGAAAGCTCCCGGGACTGGCTGCTGCAGGCCTTCGCGAAGGGAGAGGAGTACGGCGTGTTCTACGCCCGACACCCGGACGAGAAGCAGGGGCGCGTGCTCTCGATCACGCGCAAGGAGAAGACCCGTGTCAGGGGAGATGGCCGTCGCACACTGGAAGAACTCATCCTGTCCGATCCCGCCACGCGCGCCATGGCGGATCATTTCCTGAGCGCACACTCCGAGTCCCTCGACCGCGTCCTGTCGCTCAACGAGACCTTCATCGTGGCCGAGCTGGGCACGCACGCCCTGGGCGCCACCTTCCGCGACGCGCGCACAATGAACACGCCGGAGCTGGAAGCCGCCATCGAAGGCATCAGCCGCCGGCTGCCGGGATTCTTCTTCGGCCGCTACGACCTGGTGGTCCCCGACACGCAGGCCCTGCAGGAAGGCCGGGAGCTGCAGGTGCTCGAGCTCAACGGCGTCACCGGGGAGATGGCGCACATCTACGACCCCGGCAACAGCGTCCGGCAGGCCTGGAAGACCCTTCGGCAGCAGTGGCGGCTGGCCTTCGAAATCGGCCGGGCCAACCGGGCACGCGGGGCGCAGGTGGCCACGCTGGGGGATGTGCTGCTGGCGGTGTTTCACTGAAGGAATTCCTGCAGGGTCTGAATCCTTTCTTCCTTTCCCCGGTCAAACCCTCATTCCAGTGCCACCGGCACGCACACGGTTCCCCGAAAAGGAAGAGTCCCATGTCCCTTCGATCCTGCCTGCTGGCCCTGCTGGCGGCCTCCTCTGTTTCCGCCCAGACCGTCGAAACCGTGCTCAGCGGTCCCGAGGCCTTCGATGACGCTCTCAGCCTGGACGCCCAGGGCCGCCTCTACGGCTCCTACTACTACGGTCAGCGCATCACGCGCATCTTGCCGGACGGCTCGACGGAGCTGTTTCTGGACGGCCTCGGCAATCCCAACGGCACCGCCTTCGATCCGGAGGGCCGTCTGCTGGTCGCCGAGGCGGGAGGGGATCGGGTGTTGCGCGTGACGCAGGAGGGTGTCAGCGAAACGCTGATCGAGGGCCTCAACAACCCGGCCGGCGTGCTCCCTCTCGCCGATGGCAGCCTGCTCATCGCGCGCTATTCAAACAACAGAGTGGACATTCTCTACGCAGAGGAGGAAGAAACCGAACTCTGGCTCAGCCACCCGAGCATGAGCGGGCCTGTCGGCCTGAAGGCGGACACGGAAGGGAATGTATACATCGGCTGTTTCAACAACGGCAAGGTGCTCAAGCGCGACAGCGAGGGCGAGGTCACGGAGATCGGCGATGTGCCGGGCTACCTGGGCTTCCTGGAGATCGTCGGGGACTTCGTCTACGCGACGGCTTTCCAGGAGCACCAGATCTACCGGATGGCCCTCGACGGCAGCGGACAGGAAGTCTGGGCGGGAAGCGGGAGTTCCGGGCAGATCGACGGCCCGCTGGCGGAGGCGCGCTTCGACGGGCCCAACGGCATCCTGGCCAGCGCGAGCGGGGACACGCTCTGGATCACGGACCACAACAGCCGGGCGCTGAGGCGCATTGTCGGCGTGCTCGAGGGCACCGGCTTGTCGCAGGGCCCGGAACGTCCCTCGTTCTTCGAACTGGGTGCCCCCTATCCCAATCCCTTCAACCCGCGGGCGCTGCTGCCGCTCCAGCTGCACCGCGAGGCGACGGTGCGCCTGGCTCTCTTTGATCTGCGTGGTGCGCGAGTGGGGTCCGAGGCGGTCTTCCGCCTGGGAGCCGGGGAACACCTGTTGCCGCTCGAGGCGCAGGACCTGGCCAGCGGGGCCTATTTCCTGCGCCTGCAGGCCGGCGATGACCAGGCCAGTCGCCGTATCACACTGCTTCGCTAGAAGCGAAGACCACTTCCAGTCCCAGCACCTTGTGGCTGCCAAAACGGAGCTCGATGCTGTCCTTCGCCGTGAGTGACAGCTCCTCCTGCCGCTCCTCGATCAGGTTCGTGATCCAGGCCTTGGCCAGCGGGCGGCCGAAACGAAGGCGGACCGGGGCTACCGCCGAGCCCGTGTTCCACAGGCGGATCACCAGGCTGTCCCGTTCCTCGTGGACCTTCAGCGCCGAAGGCAACACGCCCGCCCCTTCCAGTTCCAGCAGGCCGGCACCCGCCGCCGCTCCGGCGCAGACCCCCTGGCGCAGCTGCAGGGGGGCGCGATAGGCCATAGAACACCTGGCGGCTTCCACGACCGGCGAGTCCCCCTGCAGGCACTGCAGGGCATAGCGGAAAGTGTGCTCGCCCGCGCACTGGGCCTCCGGGGTCGGCAGCGTGGGGCCCGCGTTGCAGTTGCGGCGCGTCGGGAAATCGTCGCGGCTCAGCCAGCCGACGGCTCGCAGGAGAGTCAGCGCCATCCCCGCTCCCTGGCCCTCGTCCAGCGGCGCGATCTCCGGCAGGCCGCGGTTGTATACCGCCAGGCCACGGCCTTCCTGATGGAGGAAACTATAGCCCTGCTGCGGCAAGGTGCCGGGGTGGGGCTGCTCCCAGTGCTCGCTGGCCGGTGTGCGCAAGGGCCGTGCGTGCACCATGAACTGCCCCTCGCTGTGGATCGTCGTGCAGGGAAGGTCGGTGCGGAAGAGGGCGCGATAGCGGATGTCCTCGGCGCGGTTGTCCAGCGTGGTCTCGACACGCAGCAGTGGATCGCCGTCGCGCAGACTCAGGCGCACACGCACCGGAAGCTCGACGAGCTCCTCGCTGCGGGTCTTGCGGTCCTTGCCGATCCTCTTCGGGACCGGCCAGTGGAAGCGGGCTTCCAGGCGCGCTTCCAGGCCCCCGGCATCCAGCACCTCCACCTGGCCCTCGAGGCCGTCGCTCGTGCCGCAGAAACCTTCGGCGGCGGGGCTGTAGTCGTACTCGTCGCCGACATCCTCCTGCTGCTCGAGCAGGTGGAGATCCTGGTATTCCTTGCCGCCCTGCTTGTCCAGCAGGTCGAAACTGCCGTTGCCGTGCAGTGTCACACGCAGGTACCCGTTCTCGAGGACCCGGCCTTCCGCCCGGGCCGTACCGATCCGCTCCCTGCAGCTGGAATCGCCCTCCCCGGCCGGCAGCAGGCGATAGCCCTTGTGCCCCAGTCCGGGAAGATCCGTGGCCCTGAAGCGGATCAGGCAGAACTGGTCCGCCTTGTCCTCCGGGTCCCCGCTGCGGCGGATGCGTTCGCCCATCGCATGGAGATAGGTGTCACGCAGCTTCAGCTGTTCTTCGGTATGCAGTTCGGCGCGGTAGTCGATGCCCCAGAAACGCTCCTGCCAATGACGCTCGACCAGCTCGAAGGGCACGGCCTTCCCGGCCTCGTCCTCCAGGCGCATCCGGTCAATATGAGGCTGGCCCGGCAGCAGGATCACCATTCGTGTGACAACCTCGTCGCGCCGCCAGGGCAGGCTGTTGGTCACCGCCAGGCGTGTGTGCGTGTCGTCCGCGTGTGCGGGCGCGAAGAAGGGCTGCAGGTCGCGCAGGATGCGATGCAGCTGCTGCTCGCAGGCCTCCTGGACCTCCGAGAAGCGGGCCATCATCTCGCGGTGCACGCGGTCAGTCGAGCACCCGCAGATGCTGTCGTGGGGGTGGTTCTCCATCAGCCTGCGCCAGGCCCAGCGCAGCACGCCGCGCGGGGCGGGCAGGCCATGCAGGAAATGCGCCATGGCGCTGAGCGGTTCCAGGCGCTGTTCGAGCAGGGTCTGCAGTTCCTCGTTGGCCTGCTTGATGTACATTCTCGCCGACCAGACGCCGCTGAGGATGTGATGTGTCACGCCACCCAGCAGTTCTCCCCGGTGCAGGGGCAGCTCCGCCCCCTGGGCCTGCAGGTCCGCGAGGAACTGCCGATGGCTGCCGGAGCGGAACTCGACCTGCGGAAAGGCCTCGCGCAGGGCGGCGAGCACGCGTCCGAAGTCGCGCTGGGGCGGGAAATGGTCGCAACCGTTGTTGAGCAGCCAGACGCCGGCCCTGCCCCGCTCGGACAGTTTCCCGAGCAGAGCACCGATCTTCTCCACCGCCAGCTCCGTGTCGACGCGTCGCGGCGTGTGCGCTTCCCAGATTTCCGGCACGCCCAGGCCGGCGGCGTTGCAGTAGCCTTCTTCCTGGCAGATGGCGAGCACCTCGCTGCCGTCCGGAGCCTGCCAGCGGTACTCGCTTCCCATGGCCCGGCTGGCGTCGTCGTTTCCGCGCGTGTAGACGAAACTGTCCAGTCCGGCACCACGCAGCAGCTGCGGCACCTGGGCCAGGTGCCCGAAGGAGTCGGGCATGTAGCCCACATCGGCCCTGCCGCCCAGGGAGTCGCAGATCTGGCGGCCGGCCAGCAGGTTGCGCAGGGTGGCTTCCCCGCTGACCAGGAACTCGTCGGGCAGGATGTACCACGGTCCAATGGAAAGCCTTCCTCCGCGAACGTGATCCAAAACGCGGCGGCGGTCCTCCGGCCGGAACTCCAGGTGGTCCCGCAGGGCGATGGCCTGGCCGTCGAGCACGAAATGCTCCATTTCCCCCTTGTCGAGCGCGTCCAGCACCTCCCCGACGACGCGCGCCAGGTCGACACGGAAACGCCCCACGCTCAGGTACCACTCGCGGTCCCAGTGGGTGTGGCTGACCAGCCAGGCACGGCCCTTCGGCTTGCCGGTACTCATTGCCTGTCCTCCTGTCTCACAATGCCGTCGTCAAGCACGTCGCGCCGGCTGGCGCCGAGCCGGGCGAACATGCGCTTCAGGTCCCCCAGCCCGCCGACGGTGAACCAGACCAGCACGCTGGCCGAGACCACGGCGTAGAGCCCGATGTAGACTTTCCAGAACGCCATCCATTCGGCGTCGCTCACGTCGCGGCTCAGGTTGATGATCGTGCCCACCCCGAAGATCGCTCCCCAGAGCAGGGTCCAGGCGTAGGTCAGCAGGTAGAGCGCGCGATCCCGTCGACTGAATTCACGGCCCATGCCGAAGACGCGCCAGCCACGCGAGGGGTTTGCGCGCTCGATTTTCGTCTCGTCGGGCAGGGCCCATTTGCCGCGGTGCAGCAGCCGGTCCAGGTCGAAGACCTTGCGCGGCCCGAGCAGCGAGACGAGCACATAGAGGATGCTGCTGCCGAACATGGAGAGCATCCAGAACTGCTGGCCGTTGACCGGGAAATCGGGATTGAACTGGCGGATCACGATCCCGCCGACCGCCACGCTGCTGCCGGTAATCATCGCTGTCCAGGCAGCTGCCGTCGTGCCGCGCTTCCAATAGAGTCCGCCAATGATCACGGCCCCCGATCCGCCGGCGAAAATCGCCCCCGTGATGGCGAAGAACATGGCGATGTACTCGCTGGGCCGGAACCAGAGGCTGAAGAAATAGATGAACACGGCTACCGCGAAGATCGACAGGCGCAGCAGCAGCAAGTGGGTCTTCGGCTTGAGCGGCTCCTTCTTCCTGCGGAAGGGAAGGATCACGTCCTGGACCAGGATGCTGCCCCAGGAATGCAGGTAGGTGTCGTGCGTGCTGACGAAGGCGGCCAGCATCACGGCGGCGAAAGCGCCCAGCAGGCCGGCAGGCAGCAGTTCGACCAGGACCAGCGGCACGCGTAGCTGGCTTTCGATGGCGCCGGGTTCCAGCGCCGCCAGCTTGCCGTCGACCACAGACCGGATGCCCTCGTAGGCTCCGTGATGCATCACCATGAAGGCGACGATCGGCACCAGCAGCAGGGCCGTCGACTGGCCCAGGCCGCGCCAGGTGCCGAGCACGCCGCCCATCTTGGCCTCGTGGGCACTGGTCGCGCTGGCATTGTAGCCCTGTGTGCCCTGCCAGGACATGGCTCCGTAGATCACGCCGAAGACACCGATCAGGAAATAGCCCAGGTTGAAGTCCTCCATGTGGGAGGTCTTGAAGGGGTTGATCTTGGAAGCCTGCTCGGGAGCCATCGCCATCGCTTCCGCCATGTGCTGCCAGTCCAGGCCGACAAGCACATAAAGCAGCAGCAGCACGAAGACCAGGTTGACGAAGACGCCCTGGATGAAGTCGCTGATGATGATCGCCACCTGGCCGCCGCTGTAGACGAAATAAAGCGCGATGCCCAGCAGGCAGGCCATCAGAGCGGGATAGGTGCCGATCGTGATCCCGAGTACATCGAAAGAGAGCGGCAGGCCGCAGAAGTGGATGAAGAAGCGCGCGCCGACGCTGGGAAAGATGCCGAAGTTGACCAGGCCGGCGGCGAAGGCGATCAGACCGGCGAAGACGCGGAAGCCGCGGCTGTAGCGCGCTTCCAGGAACTGGCTCAGGGTCAGTGCCCGCGTCTGGCGGAAGCGGTAGTTGACCCAGCCGCTCACGGTGAGCACGAGCATCACCAGGCCCATGGTGAAACCCCACCAGGTCTGGGTGAAGCCGGCCTCGTAGTTCATCTCCAGTTGGCTGACGATCGTGATCGCGCCCAGCGCCGCCACACCGCTGCTCAGGCTGAGGATATATCGTCCCGCGCTGCGCCCCGCGGCGAGGAAGTCGGCCACACCCTGCATGTGGCGCTTGCTGATCTGTACTCCGCCGAACATCAAGAGGGCGATGAAGGCCACGATGGTCCAGTCGATCAGGCCCAGGTTCATCGCTGCACCCGGTAGAGAAAGCGGCCTTCGTGATCGATGCTGGATACCAGGCCGTGGCCGTAGTCCAGCGTCAGGCGCCAACCGGCAGGATCGATCCGGAATACAGGTTCCGCGATGAACCCGGTCTGCTCCGGCAGGAAATCGGCTGGATCACGAATCCAGTCCCCTTTCTCATGAGCCTTCTTCTGGAGATAGTAGAAGTACCACAGTCTCTGGCGCTCCCCGGGATGGGCTGACCCGTACTGCGATCGCGGCAGCTGCTCGGGATCGAGGATGAAGTACACATAGCCCCAGCGTTCGGGGTAGTGCATGGCCACCAGGCCCTGGGGAGTCCAGACCCAGTTGTCCTCGGGCAGCTCCTCGCCGGACTGCGCATCGCGACGCTTGTGATACTCGCCGTCGATCTCATCCAGGTGATACTGCACGCGCGAGAAGTTCATGCGCCAGAACTCGTGGACTTCAGGAGGACCCGGGTGTGCGGCACACTCCTCGAGGACGCTCCAGGGCACGGCCAGCTCGACACTCCAGCCCTTGTCTACATCCGAGGGGTCGTTGAGCGTGCCATCCAGGTAGACCGCCGACTGCAGTCCGGGAATCCCCCAGGAATCGATGGCCTGGCCGCCGTCGCGGTAGGGTTTCGTCAGCAGCAGGTCCCAGATGGTGCCGAGGGCGTTGATCTCCAGCTCGTAGTAGTTGTGCGTGTCCCCGTCGGGGTCGATGAAGAACTCGAAGTCGTTCTCGTGGTAGATCACCATGTCGTGTTCGTCGTAGGTCGCCCAGAGATGCGGTTCGTCCATCCAGGCGCCGATGTAGAGGCATTCTTCGTCCCAGAGCATCTTCATCCGCGTGTCTTGTCTCGGCATGGGGTGGCTGCTGCCGCGAATGTCTACAAAGTGATCGCTCCACTCGGCAGCCTGCCATGCCGGATCATCAAGGCGGCCGTCAACCAGGGGACCCTGGTCGACGAAGACACAGTGATACTCGCGCACGGAATCGTCCCCTTCCGGAACGGGGAAGGCCTGCACACGACAAGCACTCCCGATGATGCACCAGGCTACAATCCCTTCGCGCAGCATCCAGCCTCCTTGATCGATCCAATCCCCGGGCAACCAACCGCGGCTATTCGCTAGAACCCTGGTCCGGGACGGGAACCCATCTTCTTCACACTTCATACTTCATACTTCGTACTTCAGCCTTCATCCTTCATCGCCAGCTCCGCCAGGCCCAGGAAGGCTGCGTGGCTGCCCGGCAGCGCCGAGGTCCGCAGCTCGATCCGCCCGCGCATCACGGGCAGCAGGTGCGCTTCCAGACTGGCGCGGGCCGGCTCCAGCAGCAGATCCCCGGCGTGCGACAGCCCCCCGCTGATCACGAAGGCCTGCGGATTCAGCACAAGCGCCACCTGGGCCAGGCCGCGCCCGAGGCGCGCGCCCGTGATACTCCAGCACTCCAGGGCTCCGCGGTCCCCGGCGCGCGCCCGTGTTTCCAGCTCCCTGCCGCCGGGCTCGCCGGGCAGTCCCAGTTCGCGCGCCGTGATCCGGATGCCTGTGGCGCTGACATAGCGTTCCAGGCAGCCTTTCGCCCCGCAGCCGCAGGGGCGTCCTCCCGCCTCCAGTTCCAGGTGGCCCAGTTCTCCGGCGAAGCCCTGCGCCCCCTGCTGCAACACGCCGCCGGCAATGATGCCGCCGCCGACACCCGTGCCCAGGGTCAGCTGCACGAAATCGCACAGGCCCTTGCCCGCTCCATGGGTCGCTTCGCCCCAGGCCGCGGCGCTGGCATCGTTGCAGACCGTGAGACAGGGAGCGGGATCCGCCAGGGACAGGAGCAGCTGCTCCAGGTCGACCGTTCCCCAGGGCAGGTTCGGCGGTTCGACAATGCGGCGTGTCAGGGGATCGCCATTGGGGGCGCCGATGGCCAGGCGAGCGGGAAGGGGGCCCTGCCCACGCGCCCAGTCCAGGCAGCGGGCAAGCAGGGCCGCCGGCCCTTCCCCCGATCGGGTCTCGAGACTGTGTTCCGAAAGGACGCTGCGCCCGGCGTCGAGCAGGGCGAGGGCCGTGTTCGTGCCGCCCAGGTCCAGGGCCAGCAGCGCGGCCTCGCGGGAGGAGTCCGGCACTAGACGGCCCTGCAGGCGTCGAGCAGTTCGCGGACCGTGGCCTCGGCCATGCAGACCCGCGTGTCGGCGGCGCCGTAATACACCCGGACGATGGCCGTGTCCGGGGCCGGCTCGCCCTCTACCTGGTCCGACACGGTCCAGGCGGTGGGAAAGACGACATTGGGCACCTGTCCCGTCTGCTCGTAGGAGAAACGCGGCTCGAGAATGTTCTGCCTCGAGCGGAAAAGAAGGCGGGAAGGGTCCTGCGCGTCCAGCAGGGCCAGGCCGGCCTGGTAAACGCCGGCAGCGCCGAAGTGGGTCGCGACACCGTGATACAGCAACAGCCAGCCTTCGGAGGTCAGCAGGGGCGGGGGACCGGCGCCGATGCGCTCGTCCCAGAAATGGGGCCGCCCGCGCAGCAGCTCGCCTTCCCTGCGCCAGTCCTGCAGATCCTCCGAGCTGCGGGCCACGATGCGGTCCCCGCTGGCAGGCTCGCCCGGCGCGCGGGTCGTATTGGGCCGATCCAGCATCCAGTAGCGCCCTCCCGGCCGCCCGGGGAAGAGCACCGAATTGCGCGCGGGCTCCTCGTCGAAGAGACGCAGCAGCTGCAGGGAATCCCGGGTCGTCCATTCGAAGAGGCCCGTGTGACAGGCCTGCTCCATGTCCAGGGCCAGGAAGACGAAGAGGCGTCCCTCGAGGGCCGTGATCCGCGGATCATAACCATGGAAGACCTTGCGCCCTTCCAGGCCCAGCAGGCGCACCGGTTCCGGGTCCACGTGGAACTGGGAGCGGCTGCCCTGGGTCGCGTGCAGGAGCCAGGTGCGGCGGCCCCGGTCCTGGACGCGCAGCAGCAGGTGCAGCGTGTCGTCCACCAGCACCGCGCCGGGATTGAAGACCGCGCTGGGATCGAAGAGCGGGGAGTCGGAAGGCAGCTGCAGGTCGTCGGGACGCAGCAGCGGGTTGTCGGGAAAGCGGCGCAGCTGGGAAAGCATCGCACCTCCAGTATTGGATCACAGGGGGCGGCGCAGCCTTTCCACCGCCGGGGCGTAGAGTCGGCAGAGTTCCTCGGCCAGGTCGCGCTCGGCCTCGCCGAAGCGGGCCACACGATGGCTGTCCACGTCGAGCTGTCCGATGACGGCTCCTTCGTGGAACACGGGAACGACGAGTTCGGAACGGACGGCGTCGCCGCAGGAGAGATAGTTCTCTTCCTGTCGCACATCGAGCACGACGATGCTCTCCTCCCGTTCGGCGGCCAGTCCGCAGATGCCGCGGCCGAAGGGGATCCGGCGGTGGTCGGTAGCGGCGCCGGCGAAGGGGCCGAGCACGAGTTCCCGGGGCGAGGCGGGATCGACCAGGTACCAGCCGACCCAGTCCCAGCCCTCCAGGCGCTCGCGCAACAGGGACACGATACGCTCCGCCGCCCTCTCCGGATCCGCGGCCAGCAGCTCGCGGGCCGAACGGCGAAGGGCCTCGAATTCAGGGCCTGCCATTCAGGCCTCGAGCGCGGCGTCCATCGTGATCTCGGGGCCGGCGAGGGCCTTCGAGACCGGGCAGTTGGCCTTGGCGGCCGCGGCGGCTTCCTGGAACTCGGCGTCGGAAATGCCGGGCACGGTCGCCTTGCAGTCCAGGTGGATCTTCGTGATCGTCGGGCCGTCGCCCAGTGTCACACGGGCCACGGTGCGGATCGAAGCGATCTCGTGTCCGCCCTTGCCCAGCACGGCGCTGAGGAACATCGAGAAGCAGCCCGCGTGAGCCGCGCCCAGCAGCTCCTCCGGATTCGCTCCGGTCTGGTCGCCGAAACGGCTGGCCCAGGTATAGGGGCCGCTCCAGGCTCCGCTTTCCAGTTCCAGCTTGCCGGCTCCGTCCTTGAGGGACCCTTTCCAGACGGCGGTGGCGCTCTTGATCGACATGGGGACTCCTTATGAAGGTTATGCGGACGGGGCCTTGTCGGGACCTTCCGCGCTGTCGGCGTCGAGGAACACCCGGCTGCCCACGCTCTTGCGTTGGCCCTGGTACTTGCCGCGGTAGGGATTGGGCGTGCTGCGGTCCATGCGGCAGAAGACCAGCTGGCAGATGCGGCGCCCGGCCTCCAGCCGGATCGGCAGGCTGTTGGCGTTGTACAGTTCGAGCGTGATACGCCCTTCGAATCCGGGATCGACCCAGCCGGCGTTCTGGATGAACAGGCCCATGCGGCCGATGCTGCTGCGGCCCTCGACGAAGGCCGTCAGGTTGTCCGGCAGCCGGACATACTCCAGGGTCGTCGCCAGCAGGAAGCTGTGCGGAGGCAGGGTGATGCTGTCGCCTTCGAACTCGCGGTACTCGATCTCCTCGTCCAGGCTGAGCACGTGCATGGTGTTGGCCTCGATGACGAGAAAGTGCCGCCCCAGGCGGCAGTCGACGGAGGCCGGCTGGATGCTGTGTTCGGCCAGCGGCTCGATGCCCAGCGTGTCCGCGGCGAGCATCTCCTTCAGGGTGCTGTCGGAAAGGATCACGCCTCCTCCTTCAGCAGCTCGCGCGCTTCCTTTTCCAGGGCGTCCACGTGGATGCCCAGTTCCCGCATGGCCACATCGCCGGGGGCGCTCAGGCCGAAGCGCTCGATGCCCAGGACGCGCCCCCGCTCGCCGACCCATTCGCGCCACAGGGCTCCGACCCCCGCCTCAATGGCGATGCGCCGCCAGCAGCCTGTGGGAAGCACATCCTTGCGATACCCTCCGCCCTCGCGGCGGAAGCGTTCCATGGAGGGCATGCTGACCACGCGGACAGCCGGCCCCAGGCGTTCCGCGGCGGCAAGCGCCAACTGGACCTCGGAGCCGCTCGCCAGCAGGATCAGTTCCAGTTCGGCGGATTCGGGACGGATCACATAGGCGCCGTGTGTCGGCCCCCGCCTGCGCAGCGAGGCCGGGGCCGGTTCCAGGTCGGGCAGGTTCTGCCGGCTGAGCGACAGCACCGTCGGCCCTTCCCGCCTCATGAAGGCCGCGGCGACGGCGCCGGCGCTCTCCTCGGCATCGGCGGGGCGTATCACGTCCAGGCCCGGTATCAGCCGCAGGCCGCTGACCGTCTCCACCGGCTGGTGGGTCGGTCCGTCCTCGCCGACCCCGACGCTGTCGTGCGTCAGGAAGTAGACCACCGGCAGGCCGGCCAGGGCCGCCAGGCGGATCGACGGCCGCAGGTAGTCGGCGAAGACCATGAAGGTCGCGCCGCTGGCGAGCAGGTGCCCGTCGTAGGCCATGCCGTTGAGAATCGCCCCCATGGCATGTTCGCGGATGCCGAAGCGGATGTTGCGCCCGGATGGCGTCTCACGTTCCAGGAAGCCGCCGTCCTCGATCAGGTTCTTCGTGCTGCCGTGCAGGTCGGCGCTGCCGCTGAGCAGGTGCGGCAGGCGGGTAGCCAGGGCGCTCAGCGCCTTGCCCGCCGCCGCCCGCGTGGCCTGGGGTTTGCCCGTGGCGAGGGTGCTAATGGACGCAAGCAGGTCCTCGTCGCCGGGAGCCGGATCCCGCAACAGCTCCGCCGCCGCGGCGTGTTCGTCGGCGAAAGCCTCCCAGCGGGCGTTCCAGATCTCGCGGTCCGTGCCCCGCTTCTCCTTCAGGTTGGCGAAGGCGCGGGCCACCTGGGGGTCCACGTGGAAGGTCTCTGCGGGAAGGCCCAGCCCGGCGCGCGCTTCGGCGGCGAAGGCCGTGCCGCCCTCGCCGTGCCCCTTGGCCGTTCCGGCCACCTGCGGAATGCCGCGGGCGATCTCCGTGTCGACGAGGACGAGCCAGGGCCTGCCGGTGCGGGCCTGTCTCACGCGCGCCAATGTGTCACGAAGGGCGGCGACGTCGTGTCCGTCCACGCGGCAGACATCGAAGCCGATGGCGCGGAAGCGCGCTTCCGTGTCCTCGCTCTGGGTGGCCGAGGCAGGCGCGTCGAGCGTCACACGGTTGCTGTCGAAGAGCAGGACCAGGTCGTCCAGGCCCTGGTGGGCCGCGAAGGCGCAGGCCTCCATGGCGACGCCCTCCTGCATGCAGCCGTCACCGGCCAGGCAGAAGACCTTGTAGTCCAGCGGGGCTTCCGCATGGCGGGCCTTGAGCCAGCGCGCCGCCAGCGCCATGCCGACGGCGTTGCCGATGCCCTGCCCGAGAGGTCCCGTGGTACATTCCACGCCCGCCGTCTCGCCGAATTCCGGGTGACCGGGAGTGCGGCTGCCCAGGCGGCGAAAGGCCTTCAGGTCGTCCAGGGAAAGGTCGAAACCGGCCAGGTGCAGCCAGGCGTAGAGAAACATGCTGCCGTGTCCGGCGCTCAGCACGAAGCGGTCCCGGTTGATCCAGCGGGGGTCCGCCGGGTCCAGCCGCAAGGTGTCGCCGAAGAGAACCGCGCCCAGTTCGGCAGCGCCCAGCGGCAGTCCTAGATGTCCGGAGTTGCAGGCGCTGATGGCGTCGATCGCCAGTCCGCGCGCCGTGTCGGCCGCGCGGGCCAGCAGGGAGTCAGGCAGGAGCATGCAGGGATTTCCAAGCTAGAGGAGTTGCCGACAAGCCGCGCCAATGCGCAGGCGCGCCCGCGAGGAACGGAACGCGCGCAAGGTGGCAAAACCCTGTCTGCCATGAAATGAACAGGGCCCCCGTTCCGTCCGCGGGCGGTGGGTTCAGGCAGGGGCTGGCTGGGAAAGGAATGCGGAAGGGAGGCCCTGGCGGACCTCCGCGCGGTCATGCGGAGGCGGGCGGGGAGTCGCTGTTCCGTGAGCCGTCCGGAATGTAGCGCTGGACAGCATCGATCAGGTCGGGCAGCGAGTACGGCTTGACGAGGATTCCCTCGACCGCTTGCCCGTCCAGGTTCTCGCGAATCTCCTCTTCCTCCTGACCGCTGGCCACGATGACCGGCTGGGTGAAGGCCTCGCCGCGCAGACGGCGCAGCAGCTCGGAGCCGCTCATGCGGGGCAGGGTCATGTCCAGAAGGATCAGGCAGGGAGAAGGTTGTCGCACACGCAGGCAGTCCAGGGCCGAGTCTCCGCAGTCGGCCAGGTAGACCGTGTGCCCCAGCCTCTCCAGCAGGCTCTGGAGAATGCTGCGGACATCCGGATCGTCCTCGACGACCAGGATCGGCGCTGCTTTTGCATCACAGCTCACGGCCACCTCGCTCCGTCCCGTGAATCCGCCCGCATGGCGCCAGGTCCGCCGGCTCCATCCATCAATCGGCAAGATAGGATGAAAAGAACTGCTCGGCACGATCGAATTCCTGGCGCAGGCGATCCAGCAGCTCGATGCCCCGGCTGAGGTCGCCCTGGCGGGCCAGGGCCTCAAGTTCGAAGGCCACTTCCCGCACCAGGTTGGTGCCCACGTTGCTGCTCGCGCCCTTGATGGTATGGGCCTCGCGCTCGACGCGGTCCAGGTCGGAACCGTTGAGCGCCTCATCGAGCGTGTCCAAACGCTGGCGAGTATCCACGCGGTACATTTCGATCAGTTCGGCCGCGAACTCCTTGTCGCCGTCGGTCATCACTTCCAGATGATCGACGTCCACGGGGGTGGCCGCATCAAAGTCGCCCATGTTTCCTCCTTGTTCACTTGCGCCCGACTTCAGGCCGAAGGCTGGCGGCACTGGTCCAGGTACTGCTCCAGCTCCTGGCGCACTTCCTCGTATTCCCTGCGCAGCGAACCCAGCAGGCCGGGCGCCTCACCAAGCTGCCCCTGGCTGCCCTGCTGTTCCAGTTCGAAGGCGATTTCCCTCATGATCTGGGCGCCGATCCCGGCGCAGATCCCCTTCACCGTATGCGCTTCCAGGTGGACCACTTCCGACTCGCTCTTGCCGATGGCCTCTTCCAGGGTGTTCAGGCGGCGCTCGGCGTCGCGCAGGAAGAGCCGGATCAGTTCCTGTTCGAAGGCGACATCTCCTTCACTATCGTCGCGCAGAAGACTGAGGTCCAGTCTCACGGCGGATTCTTCGCTCTCCTCGGCTGCCGGGACCTTGGAAGAAACCGCCTCGGCCTCTCCGGAAAGGGCTTCCTGGACATCCCCGTTTTCCTGTCGGGGCAGATAGCGGTCCAACAGGGCAAAGAGAGCCCGTCGCCGGACGGGTTTTTCCAGGTAGTCGTCCATGCCGGCGGAAATGCAGCGCTCCCGATCGCCGCCGACCGCGTTGGCCGTCAAGGCGACAATGCGGGTCCACTTGCCGGCTTCTTCCTGGCGAAAGCGCCGCGTGGCGCTCAGGCCGTCGAGGCGCGGCATCATGCAGTCCATCAGCACCAGGTCGAAGTCCTCCGCGACCATGCGCTCCAGGGCCTCCAGGCCGTCCACCGCCGTGTCCACCCGGTAGTCGCGGCGGCGCAACAGGTTCTGGATCAGGCTCAGGTTGACCGGATTGTCGTCGACAGCCAGGATCCTGTATCCCGCGTAGCCCGTCTCGACGCCCGAAGCGGGGCCGGCCGGGGGCTTCTCTTCCTTCTTCGCTTGCTGTTCTTTCGGCGGGAGAACCCGGCGCAGTCCTTCACAGGAGTGCACTCCCTCTTCCTGGAACAGGCTGGCAAGGGCCAGGCTGCGCACCGGCCGCGTGAGAATCGCCGAGAACTGCTGCAGGTCCAGCTGATCGTTCTCCGCCAGGCTGGAAGGCGCCAGCAGCACGCGCAGGGTCTCGGCAGGCAGCTCGCGCTGCAGGCGCTGGAGCTGGTCCGGACGGCAGTTGCTGAAGACTTCCCAGGAAATCAGGATCACGCGGGGCCGCCATTCGCTCCACTGGGGGTCGCGCAGCAGATGCAGGGCCGTTTCCAGATCGTCCACATCCGTCGAGTCCACTCCCAGGGCCTGCAGCCGGCAATGCACGGCCTCGCAGATCAACGGATTGTGCTCGACCAGCAGCAGCCGCTGCCCTCCCGCGACCTGGGGCAGTCCGGCCTGCAGCAGGTCGAACTGGATCTTGAAAGTGAAGATGCTTCCCGCGCCGGGCTTGCTGCGCGCCGTGATCCGTCCGCCCATCATCTCCACCAGGCGGCGGCTGATGCTCAGGCCCAGGCCCAGGCCCTCGTGACGCCGCGACAAGGAACCATCGGCCTGGACGAAGGGCTCGAAGAGCGTCGCCATCTGGTCCGGCTCCATGCCGATGCCCGTATCACGAATCTCGAAGCAGACCGTCACCTTGCCTTCGGCCTGGTGCATGCGGCTGACGCGCAGGGCCACTTCCCCCGCATCGGTGAACTTGACCGCGTTGCCGGTCAGGTTGTGCAGGATCTGCCGCAGCCGGGCCGCGTCGCCCTGCAGGCGGAAGGGCACGTCCTGCTCGATCAGGCAGACCAGTTCCAGCTTCTTGTCGTGCGCCGTCCGCATGTGCGCGTCGCAGACCGACTCCAGCAGGCTGTGCAGGTCGAAGTCGACCTGGCTCAGTTCGAAGGACTCGTTCTCCAGCCGGCTGAAGGCCAGCAGGTCGTTGATGACTTCCAGCAGCTGGTCCACCGCGTCCTGTATACGGCCGATCAGGGTCCGCTCGCTGCCGCGCCCCGGCGACGCGTCGAGCAGTTCCAGGTTGCCGACCAGGTTGTTCAGCGGCGTGCGGATCTCGTGGCTGATCGCGGCCAGGAAGTCGTTGCGCAGGCGCCCTGCCTCCTCGACCTTCGCCTTCAGCGCGTCGAGATCGCGCCGCGAGCGCTCTCTCAGCCGCTGCCGGCTGCGGTGCAGGCGCAGCAGGGTGTGTCCCAGGTGGCGCAGTTCCGGAATGGGGTGCTCCTCCCAGCGCCGGATCTCGTCGGTCGACAGGCGGGCCACCCCCCGACCGGCCATCTCCTCCAGGGGACGGATCGCCGTTTGTCGCACAACCAGGTAGAATCCGGCGCAGAGGACGAGCAGCAGCATGCTGCCCAGCAGGATCCACATGCGCTGGCTGCGCTCGAACTGGGCGATGCTCCTTTCGATGGAGTGCAGCTCGCGGTTCCCCGCCAGGATCAGCTTGCGGAAGCCGAAGGTATTCGCGTATACGGCGGCGATCACGGCCTCGACCAGCGCGCCGCGCAGTTCCGCGTCCTCCGTCTCCAGGGCCTGCGCCAGCGCCATGCGGATGCCGCCGTACTGCTCGTCGATGCTGCTCAGGCGGTGGCTGCGGTCGTCGGGAAGGGGCAGAAGGCCGACATCCGTGATACGCTTCCGGATCTCTCCCGCCTGGCCGGCGGCCAGGCGCAGCAGCGAGGCGTCCGGAGAGCGCCGCAGCTCCTCGACGGTCCTGTAGAGGTCCGCGATGCCGTGGTCGAGCACGGCCAGGCTACTGACCTTCTGCTGCTGCAGCAGGGCCGCATGACGCAGCTCGCCCAGGCGCCCTCCGCTCGCATGCAGGGCGAAGAAGAGGGCCAGGAAGCACAAGGCGAGAATCCCCAGCCAGAGGCGCAGGCGGAGATCGATCCTCATGCCGGTAGCCGCGGTCGAATGCCGCGCGGGATCCGCTCCCTCCAGGCTCATTCCCGGACCTTCAGTCCTGTGTGACGGCGGAACTCGCCCTCGACCTCCGGAAGCGAGCTCGCATTGTAGCGCACCAGGTTCTGCAGGTGCAGCAGGCTTTCCGGCCCTTCCAGGTGCTCGAAGCTCAGGGCCATGCCTTCCGCGTCGCTGCGCACGACTTTCGCGGCGGCGCGGATCGCGGCGCCGCTCTCGAGGCCCAGGTCGAAGGAGACGCGGCATTCGGTCCCTTCGGGAAGCGGCGTATCACAGCAGAGGAAGACGCCATTGAGGCTCAGGTCTCGCGTGCGGCTGCTTTCCACGCTGTTGCCGCCGTCCAGGTCGACTTCCACGTGTACGACGACACGGGTGAATTCGCGGGTGTCGGACATTTTCTCCTCCTCAGAGTCCCGCGGGCGCGGGCACCGCTTCGCGGACGCGGTAATACATGAAGCGGCCCATGCTTTCCTGGCCGAAGCCGCGGTCCACGTTCAACACGCTTTCGCTGCTGCCCAGGACCAGCACGCCCTCGGGCCCCAGCAGGCTCTTGACGCGTCCCAGGATGCGGCGCTTGGTTTCCAGGTCGAAATAGATCAGCACGTTGCGCATCATCACGATGTCCCAGCTTCCGTGCAGCGACCAGTTGCCGATCAGGTTCATCAGGCGGAAATCGACCATGCGGCGCAGATCGTCCTTGAGCACCCAGTGGTCGCCGACCTTGTTGAAGTGCTTGACCAGCATCATCGCCGGCAGGCCGCGGTTGACCTCCAGCTGGCTGAAGCGGCCCTCCTTGCAGCGTTCGATCATCTCGTGCGAGATGTCGGTGGCGACAAAATCGATCTGCCAGCCGGCGAGCTGCGGAAAGTGCTCCTTCAATAGCAGGGCCACGCTGAAGGGTTCCTGGCCGCTGCTCGCCGCCGCGCACCAGATGCGCAGGCGCCGGGTGGCGGCGCGCTTCTCGATCAGCTCGGGAAGGATCGCAGTCTTGAGCGCTTCGAAGGGGAACACATCTCGGAAGAAATAGGTCTCGTTGGTGGTCATCAGGTCGACCACCCGCTGCTGCATCAGTTCCACAGGCTGCGCCCGCAAGTGGGCAATGAAGTCGGACAGGGAGCCGAAGCCTTCCTGCTGGACGATCGTCGCCAGGCGCAGTTCGACCAGGTATTCCTTGTCGTCATCCAGCACGATGGCCGAGCGCTCGCGCACCAGGTCACGGATATACTCGAAGTCCATGCGGTTCAGTGCCATGGGTTCATCCCGTTCAGATTGACAGCGACAAGCGGGTGCTCACCAGGTCGGTGACGCGCGCCGCAATGGCGTCCAGCGGCAGGACTTCGCTGGCCAGGCCTGCCTGCACCACGGCTCCCGGCATGCCCCAGACCACGCTGCTTTCCTCGTCCTGGGCCAGCAGCCGCCCTCCCTCGCGGACCAGGGTTTCCGCCCCGCGCGCCCCGTCCTGGCCCATGCCGGTCAGCATCAGGGCCAGACAGCCCCCGCCGACCGTGCGGGCCGCCGAGCGGAAGAGCACGTCGACGGCCGGCCGGCAGGAATTCTCCGGCGGATCGTCGGTCAGGCGGATCTGCAGCCGGCCCTTGGCCTCCTGCAGTTCCATGTGGCGGTTGCCCGGCGCGATCAGCGCCTCGCCCGGCAGAAGGACCTCGCCCTCCTTCGCCTCGCGCACGGTCATGGCCACCTTGCTGTTCAGCCTCTCGGCCAGGATGCCGGTGAACATGGGCGGCATGTGCTGCACGATGGCCACAGGGACCGGCAGGTCTCCCGGCAGCGCCGAAAAGAGGCGCATCAGGGCTTCCGGGCCGCCGGTGCTGACGCCGATCACCAGCAGGCGCACGGGCGCGTTGCTCCGGGTGGCCACTCGGCGCGGCACGGGAGCGGGAGGGGCGCTTGCCGGGTTTCGCGAACTCCGGCGGGAAGCACAGAGCTGCTTGATGCGGGGCAGCAGTTCGCCGCGCACCACTCGCACAGCTTCCTGCGGATCCGCCACCTTCTCGGGCTTGGTCACGTAGTCGTTGGCCCCGTGCGACAGCGCCTCGATGGTGGCCGTCCCGCCGCGCAGGGTCAGGGTGCTGAACATGATCACCGGCAGGCGGGGCCATTCGCGGCGCAGTTCCTTGAGCGCGGTCAGGCCGTCCATCACCGGCATTTCCACATCCAGGGTCAGCAGATCGGGCTGCAGGCTTCGCGCCAGCTCGAGGGCCTCCTGCCCGTTGCGCGCGCGTCCGCAGACTTCCACTTCCGGATCCGCTGAAAGAGCCTGCTCGATCAGGCGCCGCACGACACTGCTGTCGTCGACGATGAGCACGCGAATTGCCTTCATTGCTTGCCTTCCAGGCTGAAGCCGATGAGGGCCAGTTTCTCGACCAGGGCCTGCTGGGTGCAGGGCTTCATGATGTACTCGTTGGCGCCGGCCTCCAGGGCCTCGATGACGCGCTCCAGTTCGTTGAGCGAGGTCACCATCATGATCGGCACCTCGTTGAAGCGCTCCTCGGCGCGGACTGCGCGAACGAACTCGATGCCGTTCATGCGCGGCATTTCCCAGTCCACCAGGAGCACATCGGTTTCTCCGCGCTCCTGCAGTTTCTCGAAGGCCTGCTGACCGTCCTCGGCTTCCGTGCACTCGAAGTCCAGAGCCTGCAGGTACTGGCTCAAAATCTTGCGGATAGCGCTGGAGTCATCAATGACAAATGCGTGCATGTCCAGGATCCTCTTGCATTGGCGTTACGATCCATTGCGGCAACCCGGCGGGACCTACTGCCGCAGTTCCCCTATCGGCAAAAGGCACCAGGTGATCCACGACCCCCAAAGCCCAATTCCACCGCAAAAGCCCCGAAGGGGCGACAGAACAGTAGCTGCGGGTGCCAACCGGCAGAATGCGGGCGATAGCCCGCAGATGGGTACCCACCCGCAGATGGGAACCAGAGAGAAAACGACCCGGCAAGGTACCGGGTCGTGCAGCAGTCGGTGAAGTGAGCCAGTCCCGGCTCAGGCGTCCTGGGCTTCGAACTGCAGGGTGCGGTCCACGTCGAGGATCAGCAGCAGGCTGCCGTCCAGCTTGTAGGCGCCTTCCAGCAGCTCGCGGGCCACTCCGCTGACCGTCTCGGGCACGCGCTCGAAACGCTCCTCGTCCATTTCGTGGACATCGCGGATCTCGTCGACCAGCAGGCTGATCATGCCGTCGCCGGTCTTGATCACCACGTTCATCGGAGTCGCGTCCGGGGCGAAGGGCTCCATGTCCATGCGGCTGCGCAGGTCGACGGCGGTGACGATCTGGCCGCGCAGGTTGATCAGGCCGGGAAGGGTCTCCGCGGCCAGGGGGATCCGGGTCATTTCCTGGTAGCGCAGGACCTCCTGCACGCGAGTGACTTCCACACCGAAGAAGTGCTCGCCGAGCATGAAGGTGCAGAACTGCCGACGCTCAGCCATATCAGCCTCCGACGTTGTGTGACAGCTTCATCGTGACTTCCATCATCAGCCGGCTCTTCCCGACGCCGAAGGGGATCACCATGACCGGCGCGTCGATCTTCTGCACCAGGTTGTGTCCCTGGCCGACGACCACCGTGGGGATCGAGATGTGGAAACTGAGCCCCATCTCGGCGAACTCGGTCTTGGCGCCGCCGGCCACCATGTTGGCCAGTTCGCCGACGCAGTCCTCCACGTCCTGCGTGATGCGGAAGACCGATTCGCCCATCATCATCTTGTATACCTTGAGCGCCAGGGGCTGGGGAAAACTCATCGCCACGGCGCCGGAGACATCGTTGCCGGCGAAACCGATGATGCCGCTGATGTCGCCCTGCGTCTTGTTCTCCTGCTTGAGGTAGGGCGTCTTGCGCTCCAGCTCGATCCCGACCATGGTCTCCAGGGCATTGATCGCGCCATTGATGAAGGGGTTGATGTATTTCGCGTCCATGAGACTCTCCGGCTTGCGACGACCGCCCTAGGCCATCGTTGTTTCGACAAAGCGCACCTGTCCCATCTCGAGCAGGTGATCCACATCCAGCATTTCCGTGACACGCTCCTTGATCACGATCACGCCGCCGACTCCCTCGCGGGTCGCCTGGCGCGTCTCTTCCAGGTTGGTTTCCACGATGTCGACGATCTCGTCGACGACCAGGCCGACGTCGTGCCCGCAGGATGTCGTATACACGACCACGTGAAGCAGGCCCTCCCTGGCCGATCCGGCCCCCTCGACCTCGCGCGGCTCGCGGCGGCGCTCGGAGAGGATCTCGTCGGGCCGCACCAGGGTCATGATGTCGCCCCGGTACTGGACCACCTCCACTCCGCCCACCTTCTCCACGCTGGCGAGCTCGATCTCCTCCAGGCGCTTGACCTGGGAGAGCTTCATGCTCATACGGCCGCTGCCCAGCCGGAAGACGAGCACGCTTTCCAGGTCCAGGTCCTCTTCGGCGGCGGCGCGGGCCATGTCGATCAGCGCCTGGTCGCGCAGCTTGGAGATCACATTGGCCTTCTGGGCCATGCCCATCACGTCGAGGATCAGCGCCACGCGGCCGTCCCCCATGATGGTGGCTCCGGCGTACTGGGCGATGGCCTTCAGCTGCCGGCTCAGCGGCTTGACGACGATCTCCTCCGAGTCGTTGATCTGGTCGACGACCAGCCCGAAATGCTGGCTGTCGGCCTGTAACACGACGATGTTGATCTTCTCGTCCTCGCGGGGCTCGCCGGCCTTGCGCAGGCCCAGCTCCTCGTCCAGGTATACAATCGGCAGCAGCTTGCCGCGCAGGCGGAAGACCGGCGCGTCGGAAATCCTCTCGATTCCCTTGCGCGCGTCCTCGCCCTGCAGGCGCACCAGCTCGAGCAGGCTGACCTGCGGCACGGCGAAGCGCTCGCCGGCGCAGCTGACGATCAGCGCCGGGATGATGGCCAGGGTCAGCGGAATCTTGACCCGCACGGTCGTGCCCTGGCCCATCGTGCTGTCCAGGTCGACGCTTCCGCCGATGCGTTCGATATTGGTCTTGACCACGTCCATGCCGACGCCGCGGCCGGAAACGTTCGTCACCTGTTTCGCCGTGGAAAAGCCGGGTCGGAAGATCAGGTTCTGCAGTTCCTTCCCGCTCATCCGCTCGGCGCTCTCCTCGGTGATCAGGCCGCGCTCGATGGCCTTGTCGCGGATCCGCTCCCCGTCGAGACCGCCGCCGTCGTCGCCGACCTCGATGATCACCATGCCGCCTTCGTGATACGCCACCAGGCTGAGCACGCCTTCCGGGTGCTTGCCCGCCGCCTTGCGGATCTCCGGACTCTCGATGCCGTGATCCACCGAGTTGCGCACCAGGTGGGTCAGCGGATCCTTGATCGCCTCGATCAGGGTCTTGTCGAGTTCCGTGTTCTTGCCTTCCATCTCGATGCGCACCTGCTTGCCGCAGCCGCGGGCCAGGTCGCGCACGACACGGGGGAACTTGTTCCAGATGTTTCCCACCGGCTGCATGCGCGTCTTCATCACGCCTTCCTGCAGCTCGCTGGTGATGTGATTCAAGCGTTGGCTGGTGGCGTGCAGGGCGGGCAGTTCCACCCCGCTGAGGTGCTGCAGGATCTGGTTGCGGCTGAGCACCAGCTCGCCGACCAGGTTCATCAGGCGGTCCAGCAGGTGGACATCCACGCGGATCGAGGTGTCCGCGATGCTGGCATTCTGCGGCCGGGGCGTATTCGCGCTTCCGGTTTCTCCCCTGGGAGCCGCGGCAGCCGGGACCTCGGCTTCGGTCTGTTCCGCAGCCGGCTCCTGCACGGGCTCGGAAGCGGTGGCCTGCTGCCCGCAGGGCGCGGCCTCCTTCTCCGGCTCCGCCTGGGTCGGCGTGGACTCTTTTTGGGGCTCTTCGGCGGCTCCGGACGCCGCAGCGGCGGCACCGGCGGCCTCGGCTTCCAGCAGGCGGGTCAGTTCGACCTTGAGATCCGCGTATTCTTCCGCGCCGTCGTTCTGCTCGTTCTCGATCACGGACAGCATTTCGCGCACGGCGTCGACCATGTGCAGCAGTCCGCTGGTGACTTCCGGGTTGAGCCGGACTTCTCCGTCCCGCAGCTTGCTGAGCAGGTTCTCGCCCACATGGGTCACCGATTCCAGGCGATTGAAGCCCAGGAAGCCGCAGGTGCCCTTGATGGTGTGGATTGTTCTGAAAATAGAAGCCAGCAGTTCGCGATTCTCCGGATCCTCTTCCAGCTGCACCAGGTTGCGGTCCAGCTGATCCAGATTCTCGTGGCTTTCGATCAGGAATTCATTGACCAGGTCGTCCATCCCGCACCTCTGATTCACCAGGGGGTTCCCACTGTTCACCTACATATCGGAACAGCGATTGGCGGATTTGATGGGATGGACAGGAAAGGAGACGAATCGGTCAAAAACGAGACCGCAGTCAACCGGAAGACAAGAAGACTAGACGATGAGGAAACTGGTCAGGAAGTTCCCAAGTCGCGCCACCAGGAAGAGAACGGCCAGGCGCAGGTGCCAGGCTCTCAGGCCCGAATGGCCGCGCAGCAGCAGCCCTCCGAGCACGACCAGCCCCAGCCAGCCCAGCGCCGCCACCGCCGAGAAGCCGATGTGGATCGCCAGTATGCCGCGAAGGGCGGGGTCGAAGGCCTGCTCGATGGCGCTGCGGTTCAATTCGATCCAGAGCACCAGGGCCGTATCTAGCAGAAACGCCGAGAGCATCCAGCGGACATGCCGCAGCCGTTCTCGCCGCAACACCAGCCCGCGACCAATCATCAGCAGCACAAGGAAGGATACGAGGTGCGTCCAGTTCACAAGGAGTCCCGTTGTCTCACAAACGCAGACAATATGCAGAATTTCCCCGACCATTGACCCCTACGGGGCCAGACACCCCAAGAGACCAGCCCCGAAGGGGCGGCAGACTAGTATCTGCGGGTGCCAGCCCGCAGACAAGGGCGCCAGCCCGCAGAGGGTGCAGGCAATAAAAAAGCCCGCCGGATCGGCGGGCCTGCAGCGAATGTCCGTTCAGTCGCCCGCGGGCCGTTCGCCCAGTTCCAGGGCGATCTCCATCAGGCAGGAATGCTCGCGGAAGCCGAAGGGAATGTCGACCACGGCCATGCGGTTGCGCATGCGGATCGAGTGGTTGGGGCCTTCGATGATCGTCGGGATCGAGATCAGGAAATGCACGTCCCGAGCCGCGAAAAGCGTCTTGGCATTTCCAAGGACAATGTTGGCGATTTCGCCAATGCAGTCATGCACTTCGGGGCCGCAGCGCTCAAGGCTCTCGCCCATCATCGCCTCGTAGAGCCCCAAAGCCGCGGCCTGGGTGAAACGAAGGCTGAGCACACCGCTCACGCCATCGCCCCCGAAACCGATGACCGCGCTCAGGTCGCCGAAGGCCTTGTGGCCTTTCTGAACCGTAGGCTTGTCAATGCGGACCTCTTCGCCCAGCATCATTTCAGCCGTACTGCCCAGGGATTCGGCGAAGAGCTGAAGATTGTTCAGCGCTTTGGCCATGAGAGGAGCTAGAGTCCCAGGACCTTGTTGATCTTCTCGACCATCACCGGCTTGGTGAAGGGCTTGACGATGTAGTCGTTGACGCCGTTCTTCAGCGCTTCGAGCACCTCGTTCTTGGCCCCTTCCGTGGTGACCATGATGATCGGCTTGTCAAAGCCCTTGCCCCGGGCCTCCTTGACGAAGGTCAGCCCGTCCATGACCGGCATGTTCCAGTCCGTGAGCACCAGTTCCGCGGCGTCCACCTTTCCCAGCGCTTCCTGGCCGTCGCCGGCCTCGTCCACGTCCGAATAGCCGGCCGCCTTGAGGGTATTGATGATGATGCGGCGCATCGTGCTGGAATCGTCTACCACCAGGACTTTCATGCGGTGACTCCTTTGCCTTGCATCCGTACTGGCCTGCAGACGCGATGACCGTCATCTGCCATCCGCGCATTCGGACTCCGCGGGTCGTGACGGAGTCCATGCAGGCTGAAGTCTTATCGGAGTCCCGGCGAAGGGAATTCAGGAGGCGGGCAGAGCGGTCAATGATTCCGTGCAAATGCCCCGGGACGGGTGGGGAAGGAGGAAAGACGTGTCAGGCCGCGCCCTGGTGCGAGACAAGGTCCATGGTCCGCGCCACGGCGTCCTTCTGCAGGAAGCCGTCCAGGTGCCCGGCCGCTCCGCGTCTCTGCAGGTTTTCGGCAAGCTCTCCTACGCCCAGCAGCAGGAAGGGGCAGCCGACGGCGGCAGCGGCCTCGAAATCCCACTCGTTGTCGCCCAGGAAGAGGCAGGCCTGTTTCTCGAAGGACCCCTCGCTGCGCATGGCTTCCCGCAAGAGGCCTTCCTTGTCCTGGCCCGCCTCGCCCTCCGGTGAACAGTCCCGGGGGCAGTAGAGCGGCAGGGCGGGGAATCCGGCCCATTTGAGTTTCATGCGGCTGACGGTCTGCCAGCCGCAGGAGATCACGGCGAGCTGCCAGTCGGCATGGTCCAGGAAGGACTGGACGAACTCGCGGGCCCCTTTCTGGGCATGAAAAAATTCTGGATTGCTGTGGCGCGCCTGTTCGAGCAGGCTGAGGAAACGGTAGTGCAGGCGGTGCAGCTCGTCGGCCCTGGGCGGTCGCTCGAACCAGGTTTCCAGGATTTCCCTTCCCTGGCCCCAGTCGGTCCGCAGCCGGTAGCTGCTCCAGTCCCGGTTGAAGTCGCGAATGCCGAATTCCTGCTCCAGCGCCATGGAGAAACAGGCCTCGTCGATCCGGGCCGTACGCGTCAACGTACCGTCCAGGTCGCAGAGCAACAGATGCATGAAGAGCCCTCCGGTCGATGGACCGGCCGAACACAGTGCTTCCGGGGCGTGGGCGTGGCGTGTGGTACAAATCAGAGCGTCCCGCGCGTGCGCCAGCATGTGATCGCCGCTTTGTGCTGTATCACAGTGCGGGTTGCCGGTTGCCCGGCCCCCTGTCCCGCCTGTGACGAGGGCTGAGTTTATGACAAAAGGCGCTGCCATGCAACGCAACAGCGGGGGCAGGAAGGGATACCGCTGCCATAGCGGCGTTTCCGTGTGCGCAAGTCCAGAAGACGGGCTTTGCGCGCGGCAAAAGGACAATTCCTGGACCCTTCCCCCGAAGGCCGCTGTCTGCACGGGCCGCGCAAGGCGGGCGGGCCGGCCGCCGCGCTGCGGCAGGGTCCTCAGTCGCCCTCGTAGACGCACCCGCTGGTGCAGGTCTCGTGGATCACGATGCGCGAGAGTTCTGGCAGACGAGGCTTCAGCTCGGCCCAGATCCAGCGGCAGAGCAGCTCGCTGGTCGGATTCTCCAGTCCCGGGATCTCGTTGAGGTAGTGGTGATCCAGCCGATCGTATACGGGCTTGAAGGCCTTCTTGATGTCGGCGAAATCCATGATCCAGCCAAGGCGGCCGTCCGGCTCGCCTTTCACATGGATGTCGACACGAAAGCTGTGTCCGTGCAGGCGCGCGCACTTGTGCCCTTCCGGCACATGGGGCAGGCGATGCGCGGCCTCGAAATGGAAGGTCTTGTAGATTTCCATCAGCGGATTCCAAGTTCCTTGTGGCTCTGCAGGCTCAGGCTCCAGCGCGGGTGGCGCAGGCAGTAGGCCAGAGCGGCCGCCGTGTTCTCCTTGCGGCGCGGACCGTCCATGGGCTGCAGGCTGTAATACAGGAAATCCCCGGCCGGCAGGTCCTCCGGCAACAGGTCCTCCTGCGGGTAGACGAGCTTCAGTTCCTGCCCCCTGCGCTGGATCAGCGGCGCGCCGGCCTTGGGACTGATGCACAGCCAGTCGATGCCTGGCGGCGCGGGCAGCGTGCCGTTGCTTTCCACGGCGACTTCGAAGCCCTTGGCGTGCAGGGCTTGCAGCAGCGCTTCGTCCAGCTGCAACAGCGGTTCTCCGCCTGTCAGGACCAGGAAGGGCCGCCCGCCGCCGTCGCCGCCGCTGTCCCACAGGCCGCGCAGGTGACCGGCCAGCTCCTCCGCGCCTTCAAAGCGGCCGCCGCCCTCGCCGTCGGTTCCGCGAAAATCCGTATCACAGAAGCGGCAGATCGCTTCGGCGCGGTCCTCTTCGCGGCCGCTCCACAGGTTGCAGCCGGCGAAACGGCAGAAGACCGCCGGACGGCCGCTCTGCCGTCCTTCGCCCTGCAGGGTGTAGAAGGCTTCCTTGACGCTGTAGCTCATGCGGGGCGCTCGCAGTAGGCTACCGGGTCCTCGTGGCCGGCGCGGGAAAAGCCGCGCAGGCGCAACAGGCAGGCATCGCAGTGTCCGCAGGCGCGTCCCGCGGAGTCCGGATCATAGCACGAGGTCGTCCGGCCGTAGTCGACACCCAGGGCCAGGCCGCGCTCGATGATCGCCGCCTTGTCCAGGTCCATCAAGGGCGTGTGCACCTGCAGCTCACGGCCCTCCTCCACACCGGCACGCGTGGCCAGCCGGGCCATTTTCTGCCAGGAGGCGATGTACTCCGGCCGGCAGTCGGGATAGCCGCTGTAATCCAGTGCATTGACCCCAATGAAGATGTGATCCGCCTGCAGCACCTCGCACCAGGCCAGGGCGAAGGAAAGGAAGACCGTGTTCCGCGCCGGCACGTAGGTTAATGGAATCCGCTCCTCCCGGTCGACCTCCTCGGCGCGCTCATGCTTTGGAACGGCCATGGCAGCGGTCAACGCCGATCCGCCGAATCCGGCCAGGTCGATCTGCAGAACGCGGTGCTCGCGAGCGCCCAGCTGACGGGCCACCGCCGCGGCGCAGTCCAGTTCATGGCGATGCCGCTGCCCGTAGTCGAAACTCAGCGCGTAGCAGGCATAGCCCTGCTCCCGGGCCAGGGCCAGGCAGGTCGTGGAATCCAGGCCGCCGCTCAGCAGGACAACCGCCCGGGGGGTAGATGGGGAATCAGTCATGGTGCAAACATAGAAAGTGGCGAGCTTCGGAACACTGTCTGGCGCGGTGCCAAGGACGGTGCCAGGCACGGTGCCAGGGACGGTACCAGGGACGGTGCCAGGGACGGTGCCAGGGACGGTGCCAAGGACGGTGCCAGGCACGGTGCCAGGCACGGTGCCAGGCACGGTGCCAAGGACAGTGCCAGGGACAGTGCCAGGCACGGTGCCAGGGACGGTGCCAGGGACGGTGCCAGGCACGGTGCCAGGGACGGTGCCAGGGACGGTGCCAGGCACGGTGCCAAGGACGGTGCCAGGCACAGTGCCAGGGACGGTGCCAGGCACGGTGCCAGGGACAGTGCCAGGGACAGTGCCAGGCACGGTGCCAGGCACGGTGCCAGGGACGGTGCCAGGCACGGTGCCAAGGACAGTGCCAAGGACAGTGCCAAGGACAGTGCCAGGGACGGTGCCAGGGACGGTGCCAAGGACCATGCCAGGCGAAATCGGTAGTTCCAGCCTGCGCTTGCCGTCCAGGGAGTTCTGGCAGATGCCCTCATTGGAGCAGTGGTTTCATGATCGTCTTGCGTAAATGGGGGCGGATGCGATCGAAGGTACAAGAGACCGCTGCCAAATCGTCCGCAAGCCGCCGGCGTCCAGCCATTCGCCCCTGCCGCTCATCCGAAGTATCCTGATTCCGAACAGGAGGACAGCCAGTGGGCCGGAGCGTGCGGAGTGGTTCGTCAAGTGGGCCGGGATTCGCTGCACAGCGTCGTCCGGCTGAATCTGCAACAGGGAGAACGCTGCTTCCAGGTCCTGCTCAACCAGGATCCCGGGGAGCCACTGCCGCTGGAGTTGACAGGCATCGCGCAGCTGATCACCGCCCCTCTGAAGCCCCGCGTACACGAAGGGAACACGGCCCTGCTGCCCCATCCTTTCGCCTGCTGCTGAGACACCCGGAGGACATCGCGGTCCTGCAACGCGCGCCCTGGTAGACGCCGCAGAAGACGCAGATGCTCCTTTGCGGCCTGCTGGCACTGATCGGAGCGACCCTGTTCTGGATCCTCGCCTTGCGCCGCCAGGTGGACAGTCACACGGCGACGATCCGCCAGAAGCTGCGCCAGGAAGCGCGGCAACGCGAGGACGCGCCGAGTCAGCCAGCGGCGAGTTGTACGCCACGCCAAAGTCCACCTGAGACTTGAACGGGTTGGGTTTGCGGGGAGGAGGCTTGATCCATGGGAGAGCAAAAGGGGCCACGACCAATCGTAACCCCTTGAAATTATGGATGCGCCATCAGGGACTCGAACCCCGAACCTGCTGATTAAGAGTCAGTTGCTCTACCAATTGAGCTAATGGCGCCTGACTTTCCGACAGAGAACCTGAAGATAGGATTGCATTTCTCGAGGCGCAAGACCCCCGCTTTGCCGATGGGCCTTCCCCAAGCTGGAGGGAATCCGCGGCAAGTATTTTTTCATTTGTCGGCTGGCTTGTCTTTTCTACTATCCTCACTGTCCAACCCAAACCAGAAAATCACATAGCCCCACCGGGGCGCGCATGTCCCGCAGGGTCTCTTTCCGGCAAGATCTGGTCGAGTCTCTGTGGGCATCCATACAACATTTAGGAGGAAGAATGTTGCTGCAGAAGGGACTGCTTGTTTCCGGCACACTGGCCGCCAGCCTGTTGATGGCGACCCTGCCCGCGCAGGCCATGCAACTGCATGGGCCGCTGGAAGGAGTAGAGCGCCCCGCAACGGGATACTACGCCGCCCCGCGCGTCGAGTTCGCCTTTGACGACATGACCCGGGTCCGCCTGGTGGAGGGGGTCGATTTCAAGAGCGCCATGAAGTGGGAATACGAGGAGATCGAGGACCTGCTGCAGCGCTATGCGGTCGAGGACCTGCGCCGTCTTTTCGATCAGGACCTGGCCAAGCTCGACGAGCTGAAGGCGACCGGCGAGGCCCGCACCGGGAAGACCCTGCCCGACCTGGCCAACTGGTATACCTGCATCCTGCCGGATGAGCACACGGCCCGCGAGCTGGCCGCCAAGCTGGCCGAGAGCCCCTTCATCCGCAGTGCCTCGGCGACGGGTGTGCCGATTCCCCACGCCGTCGACATTGCCCCCACCACCCCGAACTACGAACCGAGCCAGGACTACCACGACGCCGCGCCCTATGGGGTCGGCATCGCCAGCGCCTGGGCCGAGCCCAACGGCACGGGCACGGGGGTCAATGTACTCCACTACGAGGGCGACTGGACCCTGGATCACGAGAACTACGACGTGTCCTACGAAGGCGGCGGACAGATCGGCAGCAGCAACTGGATCAACCACGGCACGGCCTGCCTGAGCATCCTGGGCGCCAATGACGGCGGTTACGGCGTCACCGGCCTGGCCCACGGCGCCGACGGCCTCTACTGCTACGGCATCGACGGCGGATCCAGCGGCTGGATCAACGCCACCAACAGCCTCAATCCCGGCGACGTGATCTCCGCTTCCTGGGGCTGGGGCGGCAGCCTGCCCGGCGGCTACTCTTGCAGCTGCAATCCGGGCCAGACCGGCAGCCAGCCCGCCGAGTCCAACCAGGCGGACTTCGACGCCATTTCGAGTATCACCGCCAACGGCTACATCGTGGTCAACAGCGCGGCCAATGGCTGCGTGCCCATGGACAACGCCTTGTACGGCGGCATCTACGACCTCAACCAGCGAGACAGCGGCGCGCTGATCATCGGCGCCATCGATCCCGGCGGCGACCCGAGCTGCTTCACCAACTACGGCAGCCGCATCGATGCCCACTCCTGGGGCAGCAGCGTCTACAGCGCGGGCTACGGCGACCTCTTCACCGGCGGCGGCGACGACCGCCAGTACTACACCAGCGACTTCGGCGGCACCAGCGCGGCCTGCCCCATCGTCAGCGGCGCCATCGCCGCCCTGCAGGCCGTCTACAAGCAGCGCAACGGCGGCGACGTGCTCGACCCCTGGGAACTGCGCACTCTGCTGCGCACCACGGGCACGCCCCAGGCCAGCCAGTCCGGCAGCAAGCCGATCAGCAACCAGCCGGACCTCGAAGAGCTGCTCGATGCCATCGGCGGCGGCGGACCGGATGTGACACCGCCCAGCATCAGCCATACGCCCCTCGAGAACACGGGCGACGAGAGCGGTCCCTACATCGTCGAAGCCACGATCACTGATCCCAGCTCCGTCACCTCCGCGAGCCTCTTCTACCGCGTCGACGGCGGATCGTATACGCAGACGGCCATGTCCGGAAGCCTGGGCAACTATGTCGGCGTGATTCCCGGCCAGAGCGCCGGCAGCGTGATCGACTACTACATCCGCGCCACGGACGGCGCCGACCCCTCCAACACGGGCGACAGCTCCACCTGGAGCTTCACCATCCTGAGCACGACCAACGGCATCGTCCTGCTGACGCCCTCCGGCAGTGCCTATTCCAGCGGCAGCGAATGGGAAGCGGCGCTTTCCGCCGCCGGCTATGGTGGTACGATCATGAACGTGGACAACCTGGACGGCATCGTGCTCGGTCCCTCGACGGACGCCCTGGTGGTCCTTTTGGGCATCTACAGCAACAACTTCGTCGTCGACGCCAATTCGGCCATGGCCAACGCCATCGTCGACTTCGCCAACAGCGGCGGGAATGTATACCTGGAAGGCGGCGATGTCTGGTACTATGATCCTGCCAGCGCCGGCGGCCATGACTTCGGTCCCACCTTCGGCATCGACGGCGACGCGGACGGCACCGGGGACCTGTCGACGACCACCGGCCAGGGCATCCTGGGCGGCACTTTCGCCTACAGCGGCGAGAACGCCTGGATCGACCGCCTGACCTCCACCGGCGCCGACCTGCTCTTCAGCAACGACGCCGCGGGCTACAACTGCGGCTATTCGCAGAACGGCGTCCGTACGACAGCGGGAACCTCCTTCGAACTCGCCGGCCTGAGCGGCTTCGACGGCATCGTCTCGACGCTCTTCGGTTCGGCGCTCTATGACGTGCTCAACCCCGCGGACAATACTCCGCCTTCGATCACCCACACCTGCCTCGGCGATCCTCTGGACCTCGCCCCGCGCCTCGTCACGGCCTTCGTCACGGATCCCTCCGGCGTGGCAGAGGTGAACCTGCTGGCCCGCGTCAACGGCGGCGCATACAGCTCATCGGCCATGCTTCCGACCGGCGGCGGCAGCTACGAGGGCGTGCTCTCCGTCGGCAGCTGGAACGACACGGTCGAGTACTTCATCGAGGCCATTGACGCCAGCCCGAACTCGAACGCGGGCGCTTCCCCCGTCTGCGATTACCAGCTGCCGGCCCCGCCGGACCTGACACCGCCCGCGATTGTCCTCGACTGCCTCGAGAATACGCAGGACGAGGGAGCGCGCACGGTGCTCGCGACGGTCACCGACGCCTCCGGCCTCTCCTCGGTCGTGCTCTTCGTGCGCCTCAACGGCGGCGCCTGGGGCGATTATCCGATGAATCCGGCAGGCGGAGACGTATACGAGCGCGACATCGTCGTCGGCACCTTCGGGGACACGGTCGAGTACTACGTGGAGGCCGTTGACGCGAGCAGCAACGCCAACAGTGCCGCCAGCGGCCTGTGCTCCTACGATCTGCTGCTGCCGCCCCAGCTGTCCTACGACCCGCTCTTCCTGATCGGAGTCTCCGTGCCGGGCGGCGGCTTCACCCAGCCGGTGAACCTCTTCAATAATGGCGACGCGGACCTGGACTGGAACCTGGAACTGGTGCAGGACCCGCTTCCGGCCCTGGCGCGCAGCACGGAGATCCAGGCGCCCCTGCGCCTGCGCAAGGGCCAGGAGGATTCCCGTCCCGGCCAGCTGCCCAACGATGCCGGCGGACCGGATGCCGGAGGCTATGTCTGGAGCGACAGCAACGAGCCCGGTGGCCCGGTCGCCGATTTCCAGAGCATCTCCGCCGGCGGGACGGCCCTCGGCATGAGCGACGACCAGACCCAGGGCCCCTTCGCCCTGGGCTTCCCCTTCGAGTTCTACGGCCAGAGCTATTCGGATGTATACGTCTGCTCCAATGGCTTCGCCTGCTTCCTTCCCAACAGTGAACTGGCCTACACCAACCAGGCGATTCCCGACGGCGCCGAGCCCCATGGCATGGTCGCCCCCTTCTGGGACGACCTGAACCCGGCGAACGGCGGCGAGGTCTACACGCAGGCCTTCCCCGACCGCTTCGTGATCGAATGGAACAGCGTGCCGCATTATCCGAACACCGGTTCCTACACCTTCCAGGCCATCCTGCATGACGACGGCAGCATTGAGTACCAGTACGAGCTGCTGGACGGGGACGAGAACAGCTGCACCATCGGCATCGAGAACGCGAGCAGCGACATTGCGACACAGATCGTGTTCAACAATGCCTATGTGACCGACAATTTCGCCATCCGCATCGAGCGGGAGAGCACGGAAACCATCTGGCTGAGCGCCACTCCGCTGGCCGGCACCCTGGGCGGCGGCACGGCCGGTGCCTTCCAGGTGCTGATGGACGGCGCGGACCTGGGTGTCGGCGTCTACACGGGCGAGATCCGCATCCACACCAATGAGCCGCTGACGCATACGATTCCGGTGACCTTCGTGCTCAACGCGGCGGATTCGGAAGGGCCGGTCATCACCCACGACTGCCTGGAGGACAGCTATTCCACGGACAGCCGTCCCCTGACGGTGACGACGAGCGACGCCTCCACGGTCGCGCAGGTGGATCTGAGCTACAGCGTGGACGGCAATCCGCCCGTCTCGGTGGGTTTGTCCTCCGGCGACGGCCTGAGCTGGAGCGGCAGCCTTCCCGGCCAGGCGGCGGGCAGCAGCGTCGAGTACACGCTTTCCGCCTTCGACGAGTATATGAACGGCACGACGACGGATCCCTGCAGCTTCCAGATCCTGGAACTGGCCGCCCCGGTCCTCAGCATCGAGAACCTTGGCGCCAACACGATCCACCTGAGCTGGACCGCCGTCCCCGGCGCGAGCAGCTATCTGGTACAGAGCGCCAGCGAACTCGGCGGCAGCTTCAGCACGGTACTTACGACCCCGCTGACCGAAGTCAGCTTCGGCGCACCGGCGGACACCAAGGCGATCTACCAGGTCGTGCCCCAACCCTAAGCACCACAACCCGCCCAGCGGCGGCGGGAGCACAAAGGGGAAGCGTCTTCGGGCGCTTCCCCTTTTCTTCTCTTGCGGGGATCACGAAGAAGAGTTCTCACGCAGAGGCGCGGAGAGGCATGTAGCACAGGACATTCCAATCATCGCCCCGCCAGGGGCGCACAACGATAGCCCCGGGCTTCAGTCCGGGGCGGAGGCAGGCACACCCCAAACATTCTGCCACCGCGCAACCAGGAGGAGTTCTCATGCAGAGACGCAGAGACACGGAGAGAGGTGTGGTGCATCTCCGCGTCTCCGCGTGAGAATAAAAAGCCCGCCTCCAGCAGGAGGCGGGCGGTAGCCGTGCGGGGATAGGGAGGCCCGTGGGCGCTACTTGTCACACTTGGAATAGCCGCAGTCGACGCAGGTATCACAACCGGCCTCGGTCTTCAGCCCGCGCTTGTTGCAGTCGGGGCAGATGCGGAAGGCGGCGTTGGCCTCGTCCTCCGCGCGCGGGGCAGGTGCCTCAGAAGCGGGGGCGCTGGCCGTCTCGCCGGCCAGGATGCCCACGTCGCGGAAGAACTGCTCGATCACGTCGGCCACTTCGGCGTAGAAGGACTGCACGAAGCGGCCATCCTTGAAGAAGCCGCCGTTGGGGTCGTGAATGCCGCGCAGCTCTTCGAGGATGAAGGCCGGGTCGGCGGTCTTGCGGAAAATGGCCGAGATCAGCCGGGTCAACACCGCGTACTCGGGGCTGCGGGTCAGATCCTTGGAATTGAAGAAGATCTCCAGGGGACGCTTGCGCCCGTGCTGGCTGACCCAGCCGAGGGTGATGTATACATTGTGCTGCACGAAGGCGCTGCGCAGGCGGTAGACGCGGGCGTCGACCACATCCGGCCGCTCGGCAATGGCTTCCGGGGCCGCGGCGGGCGCCTGCTGCTCGGGCTGCTGATTCTTCGTGTTCTCTTCCTGGACGACTTCTTCCAGGCGAAACTGACGGTCATCGACACGGATCACGCGTCCACCTCCTCGAAAATCCCGCCCTGGAGCACGCGCTCCACGCTGAGATCGCTGAACTTGATGGTATGGTAGGGTGTGCTCAGGGTGCCGTCGGGCAGGCGCAGGACCTCGTCTCCGGAGAAGGTCTGCTCCTGGCCCGCCGCGTCCTTGAGGCGGAAGGTCTTCTTCTTGAACTCCTGGAACTCGGTGGTCTTGCCGTCGACGCTGAGGATCGGCAGGCGGCTGCCGTCGCGATAGACGGTCACGCCCTTCAGGCCCATGCGCCAGGCATCCAGGTAGATGTCACTGATCACTTCCGGCTGCACGTCCTCGGGCAGGTTGAGCGTGCTCGAGATGCTGTGATCGATGTAGCGCTGGATCACGCCCTGGATGCGCACGCGGCGGGCCGGGTCAATGCGGTGCGCGGTGCGGAAGAAGTAGGACGGCAGCAGGTTGTCCAGTTCCTCACTGGCCGCGGCCTTGTCGGAAAGGCCCTTCTTGTCGATGTAGGCCTGGATCGTCGAATGGAAGACCTTGAAGAACTGGTTGTCCAGGCTTTCGCTGCGCCGCGTGTAGTGCGTGGCGAAAACCGGTTCGACGCCACCGCTGACGCCGATGTAGTGCCGCGAGCCGTCCTTCGCGCTGAGCACGATGTTCGAGATGGTGCCCGTGGGGGCGATGCTCATGATGGCAATGTTGCGCAGGCCCTTGCTGCGGATCTTCTCGCGCGTCGAGTCCTCCAGGGCCTGGCCGACGAAGGGACAACGCTCGTAGGCCTCGGCATCGAAGATGGGGCTGGCGCCCTTTTCCTCCGCCAGATCGGCGCTGGTGGCGTAGGCCGCGTTGCAGATCACGCGGCTGACCTTTGCAATGAGCTCGATGCTTTCTTCACAATCATAGTCCAGCCCCAGCTGGTAGAGCATGTCGGCGATGCCCATCAGGCCCAGGCCCAGGCGACGGGTCTCGCTGGCGGCCACGCGCTGCTTGCCCAGGGCGTTGAGGCGCTCGTTCCAGCTGACCACGTTGTCCAGGAAGCGCACCAGGATGGCGGCGCTTTTTTCCAGCTGCTCCCAGTCCACCTCCGCCTGCTCGCTGAAGGGGTTGAGCACGAAACGGCTCATGTTGAGGCTGCCCAGGTTGCAGGCGCCGCCGTCTTCCAGCGGAACCTCCGCGCAGGGATTGGTGCAGATGATCGGCCGGCCCACATAGTTGCTGGGGCTGAAACGGCTCATGGTGGTCCAGAAGATCAGCCCCGGCTCGGCGGTCTTGTAGTTGCCCTCGACGAAGACGTCCCAGATCTCGCGGGCCTTGATCAGGCGGCGCGTCTCCCCGGAGGCGTTGTTGGCGAAGTAGAGCAGGAAGTCGCCGCTCTGGCGCACGGCGTACTCGAAGTCCGCCTCTTCCCCGCGCGCCCGCAGCAGAATGTCGCCGTAGACATCGCGGCGGCCGGCGTCCTCGAAGCTGGAGGCTTCCAGGCTGCCTTCCGCGTGTTCGGTGAGCCAGGCCTGCAGCTCCTTCAGGCTGCCGAAGCGCGCGCAGAGATCGTAGTCGGCCAGGTGGCGGCTCGGAATGCCGGCGCTGTAATGCACCTCGCCTTCCTGGGGAGCGCTCAGGCAGCGTTCCAGGTTGAGCTTGCGGTAGACCAGGTACTCCTGGTCGCCGTACTGCTTCTGCTCGTCGACGGCCTGCATGAACTCGTCGCTGGCCTTGATCGAGATGTTGGCGAAGCGCACCTGGGTGTTCTCGGCGACCTGCTTGCCGATCTTCTTCAGCTGCTCCTCGCTGAACTCGCCGCTCCAGCGGCACTGCTCGACGATCTGCCGGGTGACCCAGTTGGGGTCCTTCTTGACGCGGATGAAATCGAGAATGTCCGGATGCTTGACATCGATGGTCAGCATCAGCGCGCCGCGGCGGCCGCTCTGGCCGATGAGGCCGGTGGTCATCGAGAAGAGTTCCATGAAGGAGACCGCGCCGGTCGAGCAGTCGGCGGCGTTGTGCACCACCGCGTTGCGCGGGCGCAGCGGGCTGACATCCACGCCGATGCCGCCGCCGTAGGAATAGGTGCGGGCGCACTGGAAGGCCGTCTGGTAGATCGAGTCGATGCTGTCCTCGTCGATCCGTGAGACAAAGCAGTTGGCGAGGGTCTTCAGGCGGAAAAGGTCTCCGGCCCCGGCCAGCACGCGTCCGCCGCAGATGAAGCGGCCCTCGTAGAGTTCGCGGTAGTACTCGCCGGCCCAGTGGCTCATGTCAGGCCGGCTCTGCTCGATGGCGCCGACGAAGGACGCGACACGCTGGAAGACATCTTCCGGACTGTGCTCGAGCAGCTCGCCGTTCAGGTCTTTCACGTAGTACTTGCGCGTGTAGACATTGCGGGCCAGCTCGTTGTCGCCCAGGTAGTCGGCGTGTTCGGGCAAGGCCCCGTTCGCGCGCTGGCGTCCCAGATCGCGGTAGACAGCCTCGTAGTCCCGGCAGTGCTGCTCGCCGATGGTGCGGCGCATCTTGCCCAGCTTCGAGAACATCACGTCGAAGTCGGATGCCGGTGCGTTCTGCCCCTGGGGGCGGGTCGCTTCCTTGCCCGGTTGAGTCATGGAGGGTCTCCTGTCGGCTAGTCTGGAGCTGTAATGCTGTTCCGGTTTTCGTGTCAGGGCTGCCTGGACGCCCGGTCGAGAAGGGTGTTCGCGAGGCCGGACATCAGGCCTAGGATCGGATAACCGTTGGGCTCGCGCTCGTCGGAGGCTGATCAATGGATCCCTGCGGTGCCCGCTGCGCGCTGTCTGCGCGCTCGCGCATCACCGACCCTGCTGTGGAAGCCGCAAGGACTGCGTTTCCCGGGCCTGGGCCACCGCCACAAGATATGCGACGAAACCGGCCCTCATGATACTACATCTTGTGGTGGGTCTCAAGAAGACGGGGCACCGGCGAGCACTTTTGGGGACGATTTTTCGCCCGAATACCAAGCCCGGATAGCCGGCGGATTCCGCAGCGCTCGGATAAAGCAGGAACAGAGGGGCCGGGCGAAAATTGTTAGAGATTAAGGCAGGATAACGAATCCTTCCGGGGCCCGGCAGGGTGTCACAAAATTCAGCCTCCGGGGGCAAATGCACCAGCCCGATGTATACGGCGGCATTCCCGGCTACCAGGCCGCGAGCTCCAGCGCTTCCTCCAGGCCGCATCCCGTCTGGAAGAGCGGACTCAGGCTGCCGCTTTCGGGATCGAGCCGGTAGAGGGTCGAGCTGCCGTCGCTGGCGTAGAACTCCCCCGTGATCCGCGAGGCGCAGACCGAGATCAGCGCCGGCAGCTGGGCCAGGTCCTGGAGAATCGGCGGATCCTGCCGCAGGTCGAGGCGGGCCAGCCAGCTCTGCCCCGCCGCCTGGCGCAGGACGAGCAGGTCCCAGGCGTCGACGTCTACGCCCAGGGGGGAACGGAAGGAGACCGGGCTGAAGAACAGGGAGGCGTAGAGTCCGCCGGGCAAGGTCCAGTCCCCCACCTGGGCCGCCGTCTCCGGATTCAGCCGCAGCAGCCTGCTGTTGTTGTCCAGCAGGTAGAGCCGCCCCAGGTCGTCGGCGGCCATGGACTGCGGCAGGCTGAGCGGATCCACGACGCCGACCGGGCTTTCGCCGTTGGCATAGGGCCGAATGCGCAGCAGTTCTCGTGTGACCTGGTCGACGGAGTAGAGTTCCCCGAAGGCGGCGGCGGCGAGCACCAGGCTGTTGCCGTTCAAATAGTCGAGCAGGTCGCAGTTCCGGGTCTCGGGATCCAGGCGCCTGAGCGCGCGTTCGGAGCTGTCGATGAACCAGAGCTCCAGCTGCTCTTCCTGGCGCTCGTCGTCGCAGGCCGTCAGCAGCAGGAGGGACAGGAGCACAAGGCGCAGCATCAGGGACGCCACAGGGGGTGCGGCTTCAAGCCGTCGCCGACATTGCGGTATACGCGCCGCCATTCGTCGGGATCAAAGGGCGCGCCAATGGCGCGGAGCAGCATCGGGCGGGGCCGGAAGTCCTCCTCCGCGCCCAGGGTGTAGGCCTCGCGGACGAGGGCCGCGGCCTCTTCCAGGCGGCCTTCGGGAGTCGAACAGTAGACATCGGCCAGGGCCTCGCCGGGGCGCAGGCTCTCGCCGGGCTTGCGATGCAGGCTGAGGCCGGCGAGGGCATCGATGGCATCTTCCCGCCGCTGCCGGCCGGCGCCCAGCAGCAGGGCCGCCTGCCCGATGGCCCGGGCGTCCACGGCAAGCACGGTGCCGCCCTGGGCGTGTGTCACGGTCAGGCCGCGCGTCGGCCGGGGGGCGCGGTGCGGGAAGCGCAGGCGCTCCGTATTGCCACCCTGCAGTTCCAGCGCCTTCAGCAGAGCCTCGAAGGCCTTGCCGGAATGGATCACCTCCTGCTGCAGGCGGATCGCCTCTTCGAGGCTCGCGCAGCGACCGGCGGCCAGCAGGCCGGCGGCGCCCAGGGCGTAGACCACCTCCATCAGGTCGGCGGGGCCGTGGCCCTGCAGGCATTCGGCGCTTTCGACCAGCTCGTTCCAGTTGCCCACCTGCCGACCCAGGGGCGTGTCCATGTCGCTCAGCAGAGCGCAGGCCTTGCGTCCGCCGGCCGCGGTGATCGCCACCAGGGCCTCGGCCAGTTCGGCGGCCTGCTCTTCCGTGGCAAAGATCGCCCCGCTGCCGCACTTCACATCCAGCACCAGCTGGTCCAGGTCCTCGGCCAGTTTCTTGCTCAGAATGGAAGCGCAGATCAGCGGCACGCTTTCCACGGTGGCAGTCACATCGCGCAGGGCGTAGAAGATGCGATCGGCGGGCACCAGGTCCTGTGTCTGCCGCAGGATGCAGAGCCCGGTCTCGGCCAGCACCTTCTGCATGGCCTCCTGCTCCAGGCCCAGCTCGATGCCGGGCAGGCATTCCAGCTTGTCGACGGTGCCGCCGGTCAGGCCCAGGCCGCGGCCGGTGATCGTCGGCACCTGCAGCCCGCAGGCGGCCCAGACGGGAGCCAGCACGAAGGTCACCTTGTCGCCCACGCCTCCCGTGCTGTGCTTGTCTACACGCAGGCCCGAAAGCTCCCCGCGCTGCAGCACGCGCCCCGACTCGAGCATTTCGCGGGTCAGGGTCCAGGTCTCCTCCGGGTTCATGCCCTGGAAGTAGATCGCCATGAACCAGGCGCTCAGCTGGGCCGGCTCGACTCGCTCGGCCAGCGCGCCCTGGACCATGAAACGGATCTCTTCGGCGCTGTTGGCCTGGCCGCGCTGCTTTTTCTGGATGATCGAGAAGGCGGTCACGGGCGGGATCCGACGATGGCCACGCTGGCCGACGCGCCCAGGCGGTCGGCGCCCGATTCGACCATGCGCACCGCGTCCTCGAAGGTGCGCACGCCGCCGGAGGCCTTGACGCCCATGCCGGCGCCGACCACGCGGCGCATCAGGGCCACGTGCTCGGCCTTGGCACCCGCGCTGGAGAAGCCGGTGGAGGTCTTGACGAAATCCGCTCCTGCCCGGCGGCTGGCCAGGCTGGCGCGCACGATCTGTTCCTCGTCGAGCAGGCAGGTTTCCAGGATCACCTTGGTCAACACGCCGCGGCCGGCGCTTTCCACCACTCCGCGAATGTCCTCCTCGACCGCGCTCCAGTCGCCGCTCTTGGCCCAGCCGATGTTGATCACCATGTCGATTTCCGTGGCGCCGTCGCGCACGGCCTGGCGGGTCTCGGCGGCCTTGATCTTGGGGCTGGAGGCGCCCAGGGGAAAACCGACCACCGTGCAGGCCCGCACCGGCGAGCCCTGCAGCTCGCGGCTGGCCAGGGGAATCCAGCAGGGATTGACGCACACGCTGGCGAAACTGTGCTCGCGGGCCTCGCGGCAGAGACGCAGCACGGCGTTCTTGTCGGCGTCGGCCTTGAGCAGGGTATGATCGATCAGGCGGCTGAGTTCGCCGCGCACGCGGTCGATCAGGCCCAGGGTACAGCTGATGCGGTCGGCGCCGCAGGCCAGGGCATTGTCGGGGGAATAGCTGCCGCACTCGGAGGCGGGAGTCGTTCCGGGGCGGGCCCAGCTGGCGGCGCCGGCGGCTTGCATGGATCCGCTCGCCGAGAGGCCGCCTCCGGGAGTCGCGCCGTCCGGGGCCGGGGCGCTCGAGCTCTTCTCGCCGAGCATCTCGTTGATGATGTCTTCCAGTCGGTCACGCGAAGTCATGGGGTGTCCTTGTGCCTCGTTTCCGGCAGATGCCAGTCGTCGACCACGGCGACGATCAGCGCCTGCAGCGGAATGCGGGAATTGTCGAGGGCCAGGCGCGTGCCGCCGCCCTCCTTGTTGACGAGCACCGGATCGCCGATGCCCGCGTCCACTGTGTCCACGGCAATGAACTCCTCGCCCTGCACCTCGCCGTCCAGGGTCAGGGGGCGCAGCAGCAGCAGCTTGTGTCCCTTGAACTCGGCGTTCTTGACGGTGCTGACGACCTCGCCTGTGACACGCGCCAGGATCACGCCGGGACCAGCTGCTGGCGGATTTCCGCCACCAGGGCGGCAGCCTTCTGCGGATCGGCGGCTTCCGAGAAGATGCGCAGGATCGGTTCCGTATTGGAAGCGCGCACCTGGACCCAGCTGCGGCCGTCCTCGTCAAGGATCTTCAATCCGTCGGTCTCGTCCAGCTTCCGCCCGGCGAAGGCCTGGCGGATGCCGGCGACAGCCTCGGCGCCGTCGCGCTCGCCCAGCTCGATCTTCTCCTTGACCATGTGGTAGCTCGGCAGCTCCTCGCGCAGCAGGCGGACGCCGCTGCCCGCTTCCAGCATGTACTGCAGGATCAGCGCCATGCCGACCGGCGCGTCGCGGCCCAGGTGCAGGTCGGGCAGGATCACGCCGCCATTGCCCTCGCCGCCGATCACGGCGCCGATCTCGCGCATGCGCAGGCTGACATTGATCTCGCCGACGCGGGTCCGCTCGAGCGGCACGCCGGCTTCCTCGCAGACATCGTCCAGGATCGAGCTGGAGCTGACATTGGCCACCACGGGCCCCTTCTTGTGCCGCAGCAGGAAGCGCGCGCACAGGGCCAGGGTCTGCTCCTCGCCCAGCGCCACGCCCTTGCTGTCGACCAGCGCCAGGCGGTCGGCGTCGGGATCCACGGCAATGCCCAGGTCGAAACCGCCTTCGGCCACCGTGCGGCTCAGTTCGGTCAGGTTCTCCGGAGTCGGCTCGGCCTCGCGGAAGAAGTGGCCGCTTGAATCACAGCCGATCTTGACCACGTCGCAGCCCAGCTCCTGCAACAGGTGCGGGACCATGCAGCTGCCGGCGCCGTTGACGCAGTCCAGGGCCACGCGGTAGTTCCGCTTGCGCAGGGAGGGCACCTCGATCAGGTCCAGGGCCTTGATGCGTTCCACGTGGATGTCGCCCGCGTCCTCGCGGCTGCTCAGGGTTCCCAGCTTCTCCCAGCCGCAGTAGGCCGGTCCCTGCTCGGCCAGCTCCAGGTGGCGGGCCGCCTGCTCGGGCCCCAGGAAGAGGCCGTCGGAATGGAAGAACTTGAGCGCGTTCCACTGGATCGGGTTGTGGCTGGCGGTGATGCAGATGCCGCCGGCGGCCCCGCATTCCTCGACCATGATCGCCACCGTCGGAGTGGGCACGACGCCGATATCGATGATCTCGCAGCCCGTAGCCATCAGGCCGGAGATCACGGCGTGCCGCATGGTCTCGCCGCTGGGCCGGGTGTCGCGGCCGAGCACGACGGCTCCTCCGCCGCAGTAGTTGCCGAAGGCGGCGGCGTAGCGGGCCACGCTCTCCGGGTCGAGGCCGGCGCCCACGATGCCGCGGATGCCGGAAATGGATTTCATCAGTCGGCTCATGGCCTTCCTTTCCAAGAGACCGGGGCCGCGTTCGTGTCACACACCTTCGCGGCCCCCGTACGATCTGTCTGTTATTATTCGGAAGCCTTGTCGTCCCCGGAGGCGGGCGCGTCTTCGCCCTCTTCCGGCCGACGGCTCTCGTCCACGTAGTTCAGCCTCAGGTCCGCGAGGGTCCGGTCGAGAAAGGCCGAAAGGGTCTCGTTGAGGTTGCCCTTCGTCTTGTTCTGCAGCATGGCCAGCATGTCGATGAAAAGCGAGGCCTCCTGCAGATTGCGCTGCATGCCCCCGTCGGGACGGCTGATCTTGCCCAGGGCCATCATCGTCAGCTGCTGGTACTGGAAGACCAGCCCCTGGAAGAGCTGGTCGTCGTTGGTCTCATGCATGGTGTTCTCCACAACTCAGGATCAGTTCGGCCTGCTCCAGCCGGATGTCCAGCCGGCGGCCGTGTTCGGCCAGGAAGGCCTGGCAGGTTCCGTCGACGAAGGCCTGCATCACACGGCGACGCATCTCGATTCCGGGATCGCCCTGCACGCGCAGGGAAGGCCAGCCCTCATCTTCTGTGATACGAATCGGCAGGCAGCCCGTCTTCGGCGCCAGGGGGATCACGGCCAGGATCAGGCGGTCCAGCAGCCAGGATGCGTCCGTATACTCCAGCGGGCAGACCTGCTCTTCCGGCAGATCGACCTGGACCTCGCACTGGTGCTTGAAGACGGAACTGGCCTGGAAGAACTCCAGTTCCATGGCCACGATCTCGGCCCAGCCGGGAGTGGCGCTGGTGCTGCTGTGCAGCCGGCGGTAGCGCTGGCCATGATTGCGGATCATTTCCGCCAGCTTGTCCTGCTGCTTCTCGATCTTCCCCAGATCGCGCTGGGGCCCCAGCTTCATCTCCATCAGCTGGGTCAACCCGGCCATGGCGTTCAGCGGATTGTTGAGGTTGTGCACGAAGCCCGAGGCCGTGCTGCCGAAGAGCGCTTCCTGGACCGCCAGGCGGCCGGCGTTCTCCGGTGTAATACAGAAGACCAGTTCCGCGCCCTCTTCCAGGGACACGACGACCGGCGCCGGCTCTTCGGGCACGGGCTGGAGTTCCGCGTCTTCCGCGCACCACTTCAGGCGAGCCTCGGCCGGGGAGTTCAGGGCCTCGAGTCTCCCCGCCTGGCGGCGGAAGACGGCAAAAGGCAGTTTGTCCAGCAGGTCCTGCGCGGACAGGGTGGCGCTCACTCTTCGCTGCTCCGGGTATCGCTGCTGCCGCCCTGCAGTTCCTTGAACTGCTTGATCTGGTCGCGCAGCTCGGCGGCGTGCTCGTAGTTCTCGGCCTCGACGGCCTTGTTCAATTCCCGCTCCAGGTGGCTGATGCGCTCGTCAATCGAGATCATCTTCGGATAGCCGTCGTGGCCGGCGACGCGCATCACCTCTTCATTCATATAGATGGGAAGACGCAGTTTGAGCGCCAGGGGAATGGCGTCCGAGGGCCGCGCGTCCAGGGTCAGCAGGTCGCCGTCCGGCTTGAGCAGGTCGACTTCCGCGTAGAAGGTGTCGTCCCGCAGCTGCGAGATCAGCACCCGGCTGACCACGCCGCCCAGCTTCTCGACCATGTTCTGCATCAGGTCGAAGGTCATCGGCCTGGGGTACTGGCTGTGGCGCATGTTGAAGGTGATGGTCTGCGCCTCGCCCGGCCCGATGTAGATCGGGAGCCAGCGATCCGCATCCTTCTGGCGCAGGATCACCATGTAGCTCTTGCTGCTGGGGTTGAAGGTGACTTCGTTGATCTCGACTTCGATCACGGCTGGGACCGCCTTTCCCGGTTTCACATCAAGGGAGCCGAAAGTACCAAATGAGGGAGGCATTGTCAGAGGGGTGGGGGGATGGATGAAGGGTGAAGTTGGGAGAAGGTGCTGGCCGGGTGGGAGGGGGTTGTCAGGTGCTGGCTGAAGAAAAAATCCTGGTTGCCTGATAGGGTCCTCACTTCATCCTTCATCCTTAATAAAGACGGCCGCCCTCCGAAGAGAACGGCCGCCACTCCTTCCCTCACCACGAATTCTCCGCCGGGCGGAGTTCGTGATTCGGCTATGTGATTTGGCCCGCACGCGGACCCAGGCAGTCTATGCAACCGGTGGACGGAGTCCGTCCCGGTCAGAGTTCGTCTGGCTGATCGAAATTCAGGCAAGGGCAAAAGCGAAATAACACTCAGTGACTGCTTTGGCAAGGAAAAAGAAAGACAAGGGCTCTTTTTAGGATCGTGTCCAGCTTTGCGCTGCGCCAGTTTTGCCTGCCCCGCCATGTTTGACAGTCTTGCTTGTCCAGCTTTGAGAACCGGTTTCAATGAACCTGAGAGAAGAAGAGCCCGGCAATGGAAATGCCGGGCCCGGTAGCATTGGAAATAGGTGGGGGGCTAAATGCGGTACAGGTCGATCAGGCGTTCGGCAACGAAGTCCATGACCTGCTCGCCGGTGTAGAAGCCGGCGTCCAGCTTCTGGTCCACGTCCTGCATCAGGTCGGGACGATAGTTTTCCGGATTCGGACCGACGGCCTCGCTTCGGGCGGCCTGGCGGGCCAGGTCGATCAGCCCGCTTTCCTCCAGCTTTCCAGCCAGCTCGTCGGAAAAGGCCGGTCCGTCGTAATGGCCAAGGGCCATTCTTTCCCGGACCTCGGCAAGCTTTTCCTCCCGCAGGTCGGGCAGGGATGCGGCTTCCTGCCGCAGGGTGCTGACCAGCCTGGCGCGCTGGAGCCCGGATCCGCTAAACTGCACTTTTTCTTCAATCCCTTGTTTATCAAGTCCCTGCGCAGTCTGGCTACGCTGGAAATCGTTCTCGATCTGGGCCCGCTGTATGTTGCGGTAGGCATTGAGCTGCCCGCTTTCCCGAATCTGCATTTCATGCCTCCACGAGTTTCCCCTGCCCATAGCAAGGGTCGGGCCAATCAGCCGTACAGGTCCAGGCTCAGGCCTTTGCGGCCATGGGCGTCCCGGGATGCCGCGCTGGCCTCTTCCGGGGCGTCCGCCCTGGACTCCGTCGATTTGTTCTCCGCCTCGGGCTGCCGCAGCAGGTCCGGCCGGTAGGCCCGGGTCTGCAGATGGCAGCCGACGCTGCTGGGAGCGGCGGCGCTCACGCCAGGAATCCGCTACTCTGAGGAACGCTGGCCGGCTCTTCGCCTTCCGCGGCCTGCTGGCGCACGACCTGGGTCCAGGTCTCGCGCAGGTCCCCCAGAATGTTCAGCACCACATCCAGGTGGGCGGACTGGTTGTTGAAGTTGGCCTCCGTCATGCGGTGCATCATGAAATCGTAGAGGCGGTCCAGGTTGCGGGCAATGTCCTTGCCGCGTTCCATGTTCAGCGACTTGCGCAGTTCGCCGACGGCGCGGAAGGCCTTGTCCATGTGGCGGCCCTTGGCTTCGTGATCCTGGCAGTCCATGCAGCGTCCCGCCTCCTGCAGGCTGCTGATCGCCACGTCGTAGACCATCAGCAGCAGTTTGCCGCGGTCCGCGGTCTGCACGCTGGTCTGCCGGTACTGCCGGGTCCTGGTGTCCTGTTCCATGCGGTTCCTTTCCTCTGGACGTGACACACGGTCCCGTCTTTCTCCGGAACTGGTTGATGTATTACAGCCCGCCGAGCTGGCTGCTCAGAAAATTGCCTTGTGACTGATAACTGCTGATCGCCATCTCCATGGCGATGAATTCCCGTTCGTACTTGGCGCGGATCTGCTCCAGGCGGTCTTCCTGGTCCTCGATGGCGCTCTGCAGGCGCTCGATGGACTCCTCCAGCGCGCCGGTCTGGTACTGCAGCGAGCCTGTATCACTGTTGGTGATGCTCTCCAGCCGCTTGAGGAAGCTGCCGCTGATGCCCTGCGAGAGGTTGATCGTGGCGTTGACCGTGCCGCCGCCGTCGTCGGGGTCGTTGAAAAGCAGCCGCAGGCCGCGGAAATCGCTGTCCTCCGGCGCGAGGACGAAGTTGTTGTCGATGACGGCGCTCTCGCCGTTGATTGTCGCCGAGCTGATGCTGCCGTCGACGCCGTAGGTCACGCTGACCTCGACGCTGCCACCGTCCGTATACTCTTCGCTCTCGAAATACTGGATCACGTTGCTTGTGCTGGAGGTGGTGAAGGCGAAGAGTTCGCCCACGTCCTCGAAATTGTCCTCCAGCGCCGCTTCCAGCTTCTCCTCGTCGATGGCGATCATGCCCTTGTCGCCGGTCTTGAGGCCGATCTCGCCCATGCTGCTGTAGGCGTTGCCGTCCGGAATGCCCGCCAGCGTGCGGTTGGTGAGATTCTGCAGATTGCGCCGCATCTGCTGCATGGCCGCGCTGCCGAAGAGCAGGCCGCGGGTCTCGGTCTCGGCATTGTAGGCGCCCAGCTCGTCGATCTTCTCCATGATCGCGTTGTAGCTGCCGACAAAGCCGACGATCTTCTGTCTCACGGTCGCCTCGTCCTGGTTGACCGTGACTTCGACCGGCGTTCCCGCGGTCAGGGTCTTCAGGGTGAAGCTGACGCCTTCCACCACGTTCTCGACCGTGTTGGACTGGCTTTCGATCCAGTCGGCCGTGGGGTAGCCGTTGACGCGGATACGGGCGTTGACGCCGACGGAACCGTCGGGAAAGGCGGCGCTGTCGAAGCTGCTGCCGTCTCCCAGGGTCGTCGCGCCGTCGTCGATGGCGATCGCGGTTTCGCTGCCCGTGTCATCGCTGGTCAGGACCAGGTGATACGCCGTCGCGCTGCCGCTGCCGTCATTGATGATGCTGGCCCGTATACCGGGATTGTTCGCGTCGCGGTTGATCAGGTCCTTCAGTTCGGAAAGAGTGCTTCCGTCCGCCACGTCGATGGAAACGGTCTCCATCTCCGCGCCGACGCCATAGGTGTATACGAACTGCTGGCTCGATCCGCTGGAGTTGACAGCCGTCGTGTTCAGGTCGGCAAAGCCCGAGTGGATCAGGTTGCTGGCGGTGGCCAGCTGATCCACCTCGATGGAATAGCTGCCGGTCACGGCGTCCGTGTCCGCGTTGGCAGCGACCACATCGCTGTCGGAACTGCTTGCCGCCTTGGTCAGGAAGCTGTCCAGGTCCGAGAAGCTGCGCAGCTGTTGCTGCAGCGAGCCGAAGCGATCGGAGAGATCGTTCCAGGCCGCCACCTGTTCCCGGGTGCTCTCCTGGTTCTGCTCCAGCGTCGTCACGCGCTGGCGCTCGATCTGCATCAGGCTGTCCACCGTGGAACGCCAGTCGATGCCCGAGCTGACTCCGCTGATCGCGGTGGATGTGGCACTAGACATTCAGCATCTCCTCTTGACCTGCCCCGGGGAAAGCAAGGACCGTGACAGTTGGCCCGGACCGGGAAGGGCATTCCCTTCTTAGCTGTTTTTCAATCACTTGGCGCAATGTGCGATGAACGCCTGCGACGATTTTCCAGACCGGATGGGGCAAGCCCTGCAAGCAGGATTCCGCCTGCTGGCAATTTCTTCCCGCTCTCTCAGGCGATGATGTCAAGGCGGTTTTCGTCTCGAGGAGGATGCGGAACCTCTTTCCGCTCATCCTTTTCCTCTGCCGCCTCGTTCTCCCTGACCCTGACTTTCGCTTTAAGGGATGGGCGTCCGCGCTTTCCTTGCCAGCGCTCCGACGGAGCCGGCGCCGGTGGTTGGATCTGTTCCATGGGGCCCCCAGTGTGCCGGACCGGAGTTTCCCCACCGGTCCAGGTCCCGGAATCGGCGGATTCGGGAAAAACTGGAGCGAAAGCCGCCAGGGAAGTGCGCATGCAAAACGAAACGGGAGAAATCTGCCGGTGAAAGTTGATGGGAACGGGGGAAGGTCAAGAGGTGTCAGGGACGGTGCCAAGGACGGTGCCAGGGACGGTGCCAGGGACGGTGCCAGGGACGGTGCCAAGGACGGTGCCAAGGACCGTGCCAGGCACGGTGCCAGGGACGGTGCCAGGGA
>JAUIFJ010000042.1 GCA_030429345.1 bacterium
CTTCGATGTCGAGGTCAGCGACGGCCTCTGCACGACCACCGAGACCCTGCAGCTGCACGTGCAGCCGCTGGAAGAGCCTTTCAACCTGGAGGCCGTGCTCGACACGGAAGACGGCAGCGTGGACCTGAGCTGGAATTTCTTCGAGGACCTGGTCTACCTGATGTACGACAACGACGAAGCCAGCGGCAGCTACACCTACGAAGGTTCTGCCATGGCCGTGCACATGAGTCCTTCCGCCCCCTGCCGCCTGATGGCCCTGGCCTACTACACGACGGACACGGGCAGCGGGAGCGAGTTCCTGGCCGAAGTCTACCCCTGGGGGGAGAGTTCACCGGACACGTCCCTGGTCCATGCCGAGACCGCAACCGCCGAGGACGGCGAGTGGGTCTACGTGGAGACCTGGATGCAGGACCTGGAGCTCGCCGGCGATTTCGTCGTCGGCTTCGGCTCGCTGAACGACATGGCGGGCCTGGGCTATGACGAGAACCTGGACAACGGCCGCAGCTGGGACTATGACCACGACGGCACCTGGTCCGCCTGGAACGAGGCCTACGCGATCCGCGCCATTGTGCAGTACATCGGCGAGGAGGAGCTGAGGGTGCTGCAGCCCGCGAGCCACCCCTACATGGACCGGCTGGCCGGCATGGACGGACCGCGCCTCGCGACACAGGCCCCGGTGGCCCTGCCCTTCCTTGAATACGGCGAGGCATCGCGCGACTTCATCGAGTTCAATGTATACCGGGACGACGTGCTGCTGGGCAGCACCGCGGTCATGTCCTACACGGACACGCTTCCCGGTCCGGGAGACTATTTCTACGAGGTCAGCGCGCTCTACGACGAAGGCGAGTCCGAGACCACGGAGACGGACATCGAATGGATCACGATCGAGGATCCCTACGAGCTGGTCGCCGACCTGGATCCGGAAGACGGCAGCGTGGCCCTGGAGTGGAGTTTCGGTGATCCGCCGGCCGCCCTGGTCTACGACAACGACGAGGCCAGCGGCAGCTATACCTACGAAGGCTACGCCATGGCGACGCGGATGTCCCCCGAAGGTCCCTGCCGGCTGGCCGGCGTGGCCTTCCTGACGACGGACTCGGGAGTCGACAGTCCCTTCCAGGCCGAGATCTACGGCTGGGCCGGCGAAGAGCCGGACACCACGCTGCTCGGCCTTCAGGACCTGGGCGCCCTGGACAACGAATGGGTCTACACGGAATTCTTCGACGAGGAGATCACCTTCGAAGGCGATTTCGTCGTCGGCTTCGGGTCGCTCAACGACGCCGCGGGACTGGCCGTTGACGAGAACCTGGACAATGGCCGCAGCTGGGACTACGACCATGCGGGCACCTGGGGCGCCTGGAACGAGGCCTACCTGATTCGCGCCTTCGTCTTCTACGAGGAAGAGGACCGCCTGGCCATGCTGAGTCCTGTCGCGCCGGGTCGACGCCCCGAGGCGCCCTCCCGCGAGGCGGAGCGCGGACTGCGGCGCTGGTTCGGCCAGGTCCCGCCGCTGGCGGAGGCCTCCCGCGATTTCATCGAGTTCCGTGTCTACCGCGACGGGGCGATGGTCGGCAGCAGCAGCGAACCCTTCTACGTGGACCAGCTGCCGGAAGCCGGTGTCTACAGCTACGAGGTCACGGCCAGCTACGACGAAGGCGAAAGCGCTCCCAGCAATCCGGTCAGCGTGGACTGGGATCCAGTCGGTGTCGACGCCCTGAGGCCGGTCAGCCTCTACCTGGCGCCGGCGCGGCCCAATCCCTTCAATCCGACGACGCGGCTGGCCTTCGGCCTGCCCGTGGAGCAGGAGCTGCGCTTCGCCGTCTACAATCTGCTCGGGGAGCAGGTGGAAGTCGTCTACCAGGGGCGCCTGCCCGCCGGTCACCATGTGCTGGACGTGGACGGCCGTCGACTGGCCAGCGGCATCTACTTCCTGCGCCTCGAGGCGCAGAGCGGCATCCTGACGCGCAAGGTCACGCTGATCAAGTGATGCCTCGCGATCCCGATCCACAAAGGGGGGCCTTGCGGTCCCCCTTTTTTGTGCTCTGTGGCGCAGGGCTTTTGCAGCGCCTGGCGTATGACAGAAGGACGCGGCTAGAGTTCCGGATTCTCCGCGCGCAGGCTGCGCAGGTGCAGGGCGAAGGGCAGCCAGACCAGGGCATTGGCCAGCACGGTCAGCGGGGACGCCAGCAGCAGGTAGAATCGTTGCCAGCCCTCGGGCCGGTAGGGCGCCGCCAGGGCGCTGTCCATGGTGCCGGACAGCCAGTTGGACAGCATGTCGAGATAGGTCGGGAAGCCGAGCAGCAGGTGGATCACGCCGGAGAGGAGGAAGCAGGCGGCGAGCAGCAGCATGCCGCGCAGGGGACGCCTAAGCGAAAGCCGCAGACCGAGCAGGACGCTGTCCGTGATGCTCTCCTCGTCCCACATCCGCAGAAGCGGCATCAGCAGGAATGCGGGCAGGAAGAGCGCGGCCCACAGGGGAAAAATCAGCAGCGACAGCGCCGTGGCGAGGACAGCGCCGACGAATGGAATGGCATCCAGCAGGCCCGCCAGCAGGAACACCGACAAGGCCAGCAACCCGAGGCTGACCAGGGCCAGCAGTCCCTGCAGGATCGCCAGGGCGAGCAGCGAGAGCGTGTTGCCGGTCAGTCTTCCCAGCAGGCCGTGGAAGAGCGTCGCGAAGCGGACCTGCCCCGGCGCAGCGTGCAGCTGCAGCAGCACACAGACGGCGCTGAGCACGATGGCGTGAGACAGAAGGCCCAGCAGCAGGAGCAGCAGATAGCTGAAGAGGCTGCTTCCGCTGAAGATCGCGGCGGGGTCCGCGGCGATCACTTCCGGATCGACCTGCATGCCGAAGGAGGCCCATTGCATCAGCCAGGTCAAGGGGTAGGACAGGAGGAGCAGGGCCGGCACCAGGGCCTGCCAGTGCATGCGGAAGAGGTCCAGTCCCGAGGTGAAACAGTCGCCGAGGCCTCGCGGGCGCTCAAGCTCCAGTTCGTGATTCATTGGGCTTCCCTTTGTAGTACATCGAGGCAGGACCGGCGGCATTCCGTGACCAGGGCCGGACCGCGGAAGATCAGCCCGCTGTAGACCTGCACCAGGTCCGCGCCCCGCTGAAGCTTCGCCGCCGCGTGTTCGCCGCGCGTGATCCCCCCGGCGCCGATCAGAGCCACGCTCGGCGGAAGCCCGGCGCGGAACAGTTCCAGGACCCGGTTGCTGCGCTTAAGCAGCGGCGCGCCGGAAAGGCCGCCTTCCTCGCCGGCAAGGGCATGGGAAGCGATCTCAGCCCGCGAGCGGGTGGTGTTGCCGGAGATCAGCCCCTCCAGTCCCAGGTTCTCGACCACCGAACAGATGGCCTCGATTTCCTGTTCTTCCAGGTCGGGCGCCACCTTGAGCACCAGCGGCAGGGAGGGCCTCAGGCGATCCCGGCACTCCAGCAGCGGTTCGAGCAGGGCATGCAGGGCTTCGCGGCTCTGCAGTTCGCGCAGGCCGGGCGTGTTGGGGCTGCTGATGTTGAGCACCACGTAGTCCGCCAGTTCGTGAAGGCCTTCCAGGCAGTTGCGGTAGTCGGCGAGGGCCTCCTCGTTGGGCGTCGTCTTGTTGCGGCCGATGTTGACGCCCAGCGGGCCGGGCAGGGACTCCCGGCGCAGGGACTCCAGCCGCCTTCGCAAGGCCTGCAGGCCGGCATTGTTGAAGCCCATGCGGTTGATCAGTCCCTCTTCGCGCACCAGCCGGTAGAGGCGGGGACGCGGGTTCCCGGCCTGGGGGCGTGGAGTGACCGTTCCCACTTCCACAAAGCCGAAGCCCAGGGCAAAGAGCGCGGCGACCGCCTCGGCGTCCTTGTCCAGGCCGGCGGCCACGCCCACGGGATTGGGAAAGCGCAGTCCCAGGACGCGCAGCTCTCGTTCGGGGAGCGCGGGGGCGCGGAACAGGCCCAGGGGACGCGCCAGACGCAGCCCGCGCAAACCCAGGCCATGGGCGCGCTCAGGATCGAGGCGGAAGAGCAGGGGCTTCAGCAGGGAATAGGGATCGGGCATGCGAACATCCTGTGTAGTGCAACGGGAATGGAAGCAGGAGCTTCCACTGCCCGACCGTCCGGTGTGAAAAACCGGGGCGACGGCAAAAATCTAAGGAAGGGAGGCCGCCCCTTGAAACTTCTGCCCTTCTTTGGCGTCTTAAGTGCTTCGGGGGGACTCCGGGTCCGGAGGGCGAACCCTCTTTCCTTCCATTTAGCACAGAGAGGATGCAATGATTCCCGCAAGCCGGAAAGGCGCTCGCCTTTTTCTTAGATCCCTGTTCTCCCTGGCCCTGCTCGGCGGTCTGCTGACCGCCTGCAAGGCGCCCGGGGGAGCGATGCAGGACACCAGCCGTTTCGTCGTGCCTCCCCCCGTCGTGGATCTGGAGCATCGTCCGGGCATTCACCAGGAACAGCGCAGCATCGTCCTGCCCAACCGCCTGGAAGTGCTGCTGGTCTCCGACGCCAACGCCAACAAGAGCTCGGCGGCCCTGGACGTGGCCGTCGGCAGCCTGGAAGATCCCAGGGACGCGCCCGGCCTGGCCCACTACCTGGAGCACATGCTCTTTCTGGGCACGGAAAAGTACCCGGACGTGGAAGGCTACAAGGCCTACCTCAACGAGAACCAGGGCTATTCCAACGCCTATACGGCGGCCATGCGCACCAACTACCATTTCCAGGTCAACCCCGACGCCTACGAGAACGCCCTGGACCGCTTTTCGCAGTTCTTCAAGGCCCCGCTCTTCGACGCGGACTTCATGGAGCGCGAAAAGAACGCCGTCCACAGCGAGCACAGCAAGAACCTGGACAGCGACTACTGGCGCCGCCGCATGGTCGAGCGCGCCACGCACCGCGCCGACCACCCGCGCTGCAGCTTCTCCACCGGCGATCTCGAGACCCTGAAGGGGGCGACCCGCGAGGCGGTCATCGAGTTCTACGAGAAATTCTATTCCGCCAACGTGATGCGTCTCTGCCTGCTCGGCCCCCACAGCCTGGACGAGCTGGAGGACATGGCCCGCACCTGGTTCAGCGACATACCGGACCATGATCGCGGCGATCTCGCCTATTCGGAGGATGTATACGACGAGCAGCTGCTGCCTGAGCTGATCCGCGTCAAGGCCGTGACACAGGAGCGCGAGCTGCAGCTGGTCTTCCCGCAGTCGCCGGACCCGGAACGCTGGCGCAGCAAGCCCTACCGGCTGATCGGCAGCCTGATCGGCCACGAGGGCGAGGGGTCGCTGCTCAGCGCCCTCAAGGAGGCCGGGCTGGCCACCGGCATCAGCCCCTGGACCCAGGAAGAGCAGTGGGCCACCTATTTCCGCGTCATCGTCGATCTGACGGAAGAAGGCAGCCGCCGGCCGGAGGAAGTGGCCTCCATGTGCTTCGCCTACCTGCGCATGCTCAAGGACGAAGGCATTCCCGACTGGTACTGGGCCGAGCAGAAGGCGAGCAGCGAGCTGGAGTTCGTCTACCGCGAGCACTGGGAAGGCGCCCAGCTCGCCAGCTGGTACGCGGGCGAGATGCAGGAGCATCCGGGCGAGGAGATCGAGTCGCGCGCCTTCCTGATCAGCGAGTACGACCCCGCGGGCATCTCGCGCGCCCTGAACAGCCTGCAGCCGGAACGCTTCCGCGCGGTCCTGCTGTCGCCGGACCTGGAAGGGCTGGATCGGGTCGAACCGCACTACGGCACCGAGTACAGTCGTGAGACATTCAGCGCCGAGCAGCAGGCGCGCTTCCGCGAGGCCGCCTTTCCGGGCGCTTTCCGCCTGCCGCGGCAGAACCCCTACATGCCCGACCGCCTGGCCCTTCTGCAGGATCAGGACAGTCCTCGGCCCCTGCAGCTGCTGGACGAGGAGCAGGGGGAGTTCTGGTTCGAGTGCAACACGAGCTTCGGCGTGCCCCGCGGCCGCCTGAGCCTGCTCGTGTTGAGCGACAAGGCCAACGAGGATCCGCGCACCCGCCTGCTGCACAAGCTCTATGTGCGCTCCCTCAACGAAAGCCTCAACGAGTGGAGCTACCCGGCCCGCGAGGCCGGCCTGGACCTGGACCTGGCCGACGAGAGCCGCGGCCTGCGCATCGAGATCGAAGGATTCAGCCAGCGTCTGCCGGAGCTGCTGCGCCAGCTGGGATCGCGCCTCAAGCGCCTGGAGATCGACGAGGAACGCTATCGGCAGATCCAGGAAAGCCTGAGCCGCGAGTTTGCCAACACGGATTTCGACCAGGCCTACCAGCACGGCTTCTACGAAGTGAACATCCTGCTCAACCCCGAAGCCCATCACCGGCGCGACTACCGCGAGCTTGTATCACAAGTGTCGCTGGAGGAGGTGAAGGCCTACGCCGGGGACTTCTATGCGAGGACGGCCCTCGAGGGCTCGGCCAGCGGCAATCTTTCCCGCCAGGAAATGAAGGCCTCGCTGCTGGATTTCCAGGAAGCCATCGGCGGCAGCCGCCTGGCCATGGAAGAGCGTGAACCGGCGCCGATGGTCCTTCTGAACGAGGGAGAGCGCGACGGACGCCGTGTCAGCACCCTGGGCACCAACCACTGCTGGCTCGGCTACACGCAGCTGGGAGCGGACAGCCCCGCGCTGGAGGCCGTGCTGCGCGTCGGCAGCACCTGGCTCGAGGCCCCCTTCTACGGCGAGATGCGCACCCGGCAGCAGCTGGGCTACATTGTCTTCTCGGGACCGATGCTGAACCGGCCGGCGGTGGGCATGTATTACGCCATCCAGTCCGGGGAATACGCGGCCGACGAGCTGCGTCGCCGCGCCGTCACCTTCCTGGGCGGACAGCAGGCGGCCCTGCAGGAACTGGACGAGAGCACCTTCGACGCCATCAAGCAGGCCATTGCCGTCCAGCTGGCCCAGCCCGACAAGGACCTGGGCGATCGCATGAACACCCTGGAAACCCTGGGCCACGAGCGTCACGGCCGTTTCGGCTGGAAGCAGGAAGTGCTCGCCGCCCTGGACGAGCTGAACCTGGAGGATTTCCGCGCCGCCTTCCTGCCCGCCCTTAGCGCCGATAGCTGGGCGCATCTGGGCATCTACGTGGAAGCCAAGGACAGCGAACCGGCGGAGATCGCCGAAGAGCCCGTCAAGGACCTGGAGGACTGGCGGCAGAGCAAGGGAAGGATTACTTCGTGATGTAAGTACGAAGGTTGAAGGTTGCAGGTATGAAGTGAGGGGCGGTGCTGGAGGAATCTGGTGCCGCCCCTTTTTTGCGCGGGACAGGGGAGAGGCACTCCAGTCTCAGCGCGGACCGTCTCTGCGGGCTGGCGCCCGCAGCAGCTATTCTGTCGCCGCTTCGCGTCTTTTAGGGTAGGATTATTGGAAGGGGGTGTTTTGGATTGACAGTTGGTTATGCATTTGACACCGTAGCTTCATGTTTCATTCTTCCCCCATTACCGTCAATACCTGTTGTACGGCGGTTTTCGTGTCTTGCAGCAGGGACTGGTGCGCTTTGTGATCCAGTTCGCCGGTCCATTCGTCCATGAAGTCCTTGCGGTATTCGACGGAGAAGACGCCGATCCGGCCCTTGCCGGTCCGCACCAGGCGGCGGTTCAGGTAGCCGCCGTTGAACTTGACGTTGAGCCGCGTATCGCGGCCGCGCTCGCGCAGGCCGTCTACGAAGGCTTCCAGCAGGTCGCCCCATTCGTCCAGGTCCAGGGCGCCGGTGCCGATGTTGATCTCCGGGTTCTCGGCCGGATCCGCGGGGGGAGTATCACGGCCGTCGCGGCGATGGTTGTAGCTGTGGAAATCGAGCACCAGCAGGCGCTCGTGTCGCACAAGACGCCGCAGCAGGTCCTCCTTCAGCATGCGGTAGAACGAGCGATGCAGCGAGAGGGACTGCTCCCGCTCTTCCTCGGGCAGATCACCCTTCCAGCAGCGCAGCCCCCAGGCGTCCTCCGGGCGGCGGTATACAGCCTTGGAGGGCGGGCGGTTCAGGTCGACCTCGAAGCGTGAGTGACACCCGGCAAGCCACTCCGGGCAGAGTTCGGCAAAGGGCCGCGTGAAGGGGTCCTCTTCGCGCAGGCGGCCGGCCCGGCCCAGGGCGCAGAACGATTCCAGGGAAGGACGCAGGCGGTGGCCATCGTGAATGGCGGTGCCCAGCAGGGCCGAGTCGCCGGGGAGGGAGCAGGCGTAAAAGGGAGCAGGACTCAAGGAACTTCCAGCTTGTTGCGGGGTATGAAGATCAGCAGCGGCGCACAGGCCGCGCACGGTTCCCTAAAAAAGAGAAAACCGGAGGAAAGCCCCAACATGCCTGCTCTTTCTTCGCGAACGATTGCTCCCGCGCGCAAGCTGCGCGCCCTGGCCTGGACCCTTGTCGCCCTGCTCGTCCTCGGGCCGCTCGGCGTGGCACAGGCCGCTTCGGATCCCGCCGTCGATGCGCTCAAGGAATCCGGAAAGACCTTTGCGCGCATCGCCAGGGAGGTCTCGCCGGCCGTGGTCTTCATTCAGACCGAACAGAAGCAGCGCGCCGATCGCCGCGGCCTGCATCCCTTCTACAACGACCCCTTCTTCGAGCGCTTCTTCGGCACTCCCCGCCAGCGCGCCCCCGAAAACGGTGAAGGCTATCGTCCTTCCGGGCAGGGCTCGGGCTTCATCTACCGCTCCGACGGACACATCCTGACCAATGCCCATGTGGTCGAGACCGCGGACCGGGTCAACGTGACCCTGGCCGACGGCCGCGAGCTGCGCGCCACGGTCGTCGGCAAGGATTCGGACAGCGACGTGGCCGTGCTCAAGATCGATGCCGACAACCTGCCCGTCGTCCCCCTGGGCTCCAGCGGGAAGCTGGAGATCGGCGAATGGGTCGTGGCGATCGGCAATCCCTTCGGCTTGTCTCACACGGTCACGGCGGGCATCGTCAGCGCCATGGGGCGCAGCCAGGTCGGCATCGCCGAATACGAGGATTTTATCCAGACCGACGCCGCGATCAATCCCGGCAATTCGGGCGGCCCGCTGCTCAACCTGGACGGCGAAGTGGTCGGCATCAACAGCGCGATCATGAGCCGCAGCGGCGGCAGCGTCGGCATCGGTTTCGCCATTCCCATGGACATGGTGCACCTGATCGAGGAACAGCTGGTCGCCGACGGCCGTGTCACACGCGGCTACCTCGGCGTCAACATCCAGAACCTGGACGCCGACCTGGTGCAGGCCTTCAACCTGAAGGACAACAAGGGCGTCCTGGTCAGCACCGTGCAGCCGGACACGCCGGCGGAGCGTGCGGGTGTGGAGAACGGCGATGTGATCATTGCCGTCAACGGCCAGGAGGTCGACGATACGGGCCAGCTGCGCAATGCCATCAGCCTGATCCGCCCCGGCGAGAAGGCCGGCATCCGGGTGCTGCGCGACGGCCGCGAAAAGGACCTGACAGCGACCATCGGCTACCGGGACGGGGAGACCCCCGAAGAGCAGCTTGCCGACAAGGCCGGCAGTGGCCTGGGCCTGGCGGTCAAGGAGCTGGACGCGCGCATGAAGAGCCGCATCGGCGGCCGCGAGGGCGTGCAGGTCGAATCCGTCGAGATGGGCAGCCCGGCCTACTACGCCGGCCTGGAGCCGGGCAACGTGATCCTCGAGGTCGATCGCAAGCCGGTCTCCGATCCCGAGGCCTTCTACGACCGGGTGGACAAGGCCGGAGACGAGGAGCGCATCCTGGTGCTGGTCTTCAACGGCAGCGCCGCCCGCTACCTGGCCATCGAACTGAACGAGTAACTTCTTCCGCCTTTTGTGCGACACAATGGGAACGGGGATCCGCAAGGCTGCGGGTCCCCGTTTCTCATTGTCCGCGGCATTCTGTTGAGGCTAGTTGCAAGCTCTCCGCAGCATTCTGCTGCGGCTATACGCAAGCACCGCTACGCGGTGCCTCGCGGAGATTCGATTCTTCCCCCCGCCTGGTATACCTGGAGAGCCAGCCGCAACGCGGCGGCACCCATATTAGCTGCGGGCGCAAGCCCGCAGACGTCAAACGTCAGATGTCAGACGGCATCCACCCTCAAATGACACAATCCAACAGACGGCGCACACAAAGAGAAAGGGCCGCGAGAAGGTCTCACGGCCCTGGGGAAATCGTCGCCTTGCCGTCTAGAAGGTCTGGCCGGACTGCCCGTGGATCCCGTTCTCCAGGATGATCACATCCTCCGGTGCTTCGGGGTCGATGTGAATCAGGCCGGGAGTGTGCTCGTCGAAATGGATGTTGAAATCGAAGTCCATCTCGTCCAGCAGGTCCGGAAACTCGCCCATGCCGAAATCCCAGCTGTCAATGTCGCTGCGCTTGCCCAGGGTGACCTTGAGGGTTTTCATCTTGCCGTCGCGCAGCAGCCGCAGGTCGACTTCCGTGCCGGGATCGTTGCGGCGGCAAAGGCGTCCCAGGCGATCGCTGGAGTAGACGGGGCTGCCGTTCAGCTCGATGATCAGGTCGCCGGCCTTGACGCCGTCGCGTTCGGCGGCGCTGCCCTCGATCACCGTGTTGACCAGGATGCCGTAGCCTTCCTTGACCTGCCAGGTCTCGAGCAGCTCGTCGCTCAATTCAATGGTGGTCACGCCGAGGAAGCCCTGTTTGTCCTTTTTTTCCTTCCAGTGACCGAAAAATTCGTCCGAATTCCAGTTCGTCTTGCCGCTCTTGCGCGCGCCCAGGATCACGTCGATCTTCCGCTCCTTGCCGTCGCGGAAAACGGTCAGCTCGACCTTGTCGCCCTTTTTGTGCTTGCGCAGGAAATAGCCCAGGTCGTCGTTGTCCTGCAGTTCCATCTTGCCGAAGCGGATGAGCACGTCGCCGGCAAAGAGGCCCGCTTCTTCCGCAGGACCGTCCTCGACGATGTCGTTGATCATCAGGCCGCTGCCGTCATGGCCGCGCGCCTCCAGGTTGACCTCCTTGCCGGGGTAGACGCCGAGAAAGGCCTTGGCCGCGGCCGATCCGGCAAGCAGGAAGAGCAGCGCAAGGGTCAGCAGGCCGCGTTGTCCGGTTGTCTTCATGGTTGATGTTCCTCCGTGATGGGAAGCTGTGGATTGGAATCTGCAGGCTTGGACAGCCGAAGCGCCTGCCGGTTTCGCTATGGAACTCTTCCTGGTCAGGAATCTTCGAGGGCGGGATCCGCGAAGACCGATCGACACCCGGATTGCCTTATCTTCGCCCCGTGCCGGAAGACTGTCCGGATACCTTCCCTTGCCGTTGAAAGGACCGCATGAAGCCAGCCCGTCTCGAGAAGCTGCGCCGCCTGCTGGAAACACCGCTCCAGGAGTGTCTGGAGGGTCCGCGCCCCCTGGCGCCCTTTCGCCGTCTGGCGGTCTACAGCCATCCCCGCGACTACGAACTGGGCGCCTTGCTGGTCTGCCTGCTGGATTTCGGCCCGCGGGAAGGCCGCACGCGCTGCCTGGATCAACTCTTCAATCGCCTGGGCGACAAGCCGGCCCGCGTGCTGGGACGGGCCAATCGCCAGATGACGATGGAACTGGTCCGCGGCCTGGCCTTCGGCTTCCTCGAGGAACGGGACCTGGAGCTGCTGCTGCATGTGCTCAAGCAGGCGATTCGGCAGCAGGGCAACCTGGAAGAGCTGTATCGCCAGGTGGCCGAACACCACGCGGGGCAGCACCTGCAGAACCTGGATCGCTTCATGCTGCGGCTGGCGCGTTCCCTTTCGGCAGAGGAACGGGCACGGCGCGGCCTGGGGCACCTGCTTCCGCGGCCGGCGCGAGGCAGCAGCGTGCGCCGCCTGCATCTCTTCCTGCGCCACATGGCCCGTTCCGTCGACGGAGGGGACGCCGGCATCTGGAGCTGCCTCAGGCCGAAGGACCTCTACCTGCCCCTGGATCAGCCCCAGCACAAGCTGCTGCTGAGCCTCAAGCTGAGCACCCGCACGACCTGCAACCGGGGGGCGGTGGTCGAGGCCAGCCGCAACCTGGCCCTGCTGGACCCGGAGGACCCCCTGCGCTACAGCCTGGCCCTGGAGCAGCTGGTGGCCGCGGGCGTGGAGGAAGAGGAACTCAACCGGCGCTTCCGCCGGGCCTGAGGCCCTTCGCTCCTTGGGGCCTTGCAGGGCCTTTGCTAGCTTCGCCGAATGGTTCCGGTATCCATTCCGCGGCGACCTCGCGCCGCCACAGCTTGGCCGTACAGCACATGACAGATCCTTTCTCCCCTGCCGAGGCCGCCTCGCCCGGTCGCGCCGACTGGGGTCCGGCAATCGAGTTCCTCAGCAGCGGCAGCAGTTTCGCGCTGACCACGCACATCAATTCCGACGGGGACGGCCTGGGCTGCCAGTCGGCCCTGGCCCGCGCCCTGCTGGCCATGGGAAAGAAGGTGCGGATCCTCAATCCGACCCGGATCGAGCACACCTACGCCTACCTGGTCGAGGGACTGGACCTGGCCATCGCCGCCGATCGCGCCGAGGCCGATTCCCTGCTGCCGGCGGACTGCGACCGCAGCGTGATCCTGGATGTCTCGACCCGGCGCCGCACGGGAGCCATGGACGAGCTCTTCCGCGCCCGCGATCTGCCCGAGCTGGTGATCGACCACCATGTCTCCAGCGAGTACGACGGCAGCCTGTGCTACATCTTTCCGGACAGCGGCAGCACCGGCGAAGTGCTCTACGAGCTCTTGTCCGCCATGGGGGCACCCATCGATTCCGCCATCGCGACGGCGCTGTATACGGCGATCTACACCGACACGGGAGGATTCGCCAACACGGCGACCTCGGCGCGCAACATGGAGATCGCGGCCAGCCTTGTGCGCCAGGGAGCGGACCCGGTCCGGATCTACGACCGCCTGCACCAGCAGCACCCGCTGGGCCGCTACCGCCTGATGGGCCGCATGATGGACGGCATCCGCAGCCTGGCCGGGGGCAGGATCAATGCCTTCACCATCAGCCGGGCCATGTTCCGTGAGACAGGCACGGGCCGCGAGCACACCGAAGGCTTCGTCAACCTGGGGCTCAACATCGCCGGCAGCGAAGTCGCCATCCTGATGACGGAGGTCGACGAGTTCTGCTGCAAGATCAGCTTCCGCAGCAAGGGACGCTACGATGTCAACGCCCTGGCCGGCCTCTTCGGCGGCGGCGGACACCACAACGCCGCCGGCGCCACCATCCAGGAGCCGCTGGCCGTGATCCAGCCCCGCATCCTGCAGGCCGCCGAGGCCATGGTGGCGGGTGAATAGAGACTCACGCAGAGACGCAGAGGCGCAGAGGCGCAGGAAAGAGGATTTTCAGAGAGAATGGCTTCGCCCGCGGAGGCCGGCAGCGTAAACAAACCTCCTCCGTGTCTCCGCGTCTCTGCGCGAGAAAATGCGAGTACATCCCCCGGGACCCTGTCCCGTGTTCCGACAACCGGCGGTTCGATTCCGCCTCCCCGCCCGGCGGGGATCACGACCCAATTCGGAGAGCCCCATGGAACCCACCCGGACACGTCGGGAGCTGGACATCGACCAGGTCCTGGATCACATTCTGCCTTCCGTGAACAAGCCCGGCCGCTACATCGGCGGCGAGCTGAACACCATCCGCAAGGATTTCGAGAACACCGAGGTGCGCCTGGCGCTCTGCTTTCCGGATGTCTACGAGATCGGCATGAGCTACACGGTCGGTTTCGGCATCCTCTACAAGCTGGTCAACGGCATGAACTTCGCCCTGGCCGAGCGCGTCTACGCTCCCTGGCCGGACATGGAAGCCGCCCTGCGCGAGCGCGATCAGCCGGTCTTCTCCCTGGAGAGCCGCCAGCCCCTCCACCGCTTCGAGGTCGTCGGCTTCACCCTGCAGTACGAACTGCACTACACCAACATCCTGACCATGCTCGACCTGGGCGGCGTGCCCCTGCGCGCGGAAGAGCGCGGCGAGGACGACCCCTTCGTGATCGCCGGAGGCCCCTGCGCCTACAACTGCGAGGCGGCGGCCGACTTCTTCGACTGCGTGCTTGCCGGCGACGGGGAAGAGGCCCTGCCGCGTTTCCTGCAGCTGGTGCGTGAGACAAAGGGCCTTCCCCGCATCGAGCGCCTGCGCCGTTTCGCCCAGGAGGAGAACATCTACGTGCCGCGCTTCTACCGGCCCGTATTCGGAGCCTTCGATCCCGAAAAGAGCTGTTCGCCCTTCCTGGAGATGGAGCGTCTCGACGATGCGGCGCGTCCCCTGATCCGCCCGGCGATCATCGAGGAGCTGAGCGCGGACAACTATCCCGACAAGCCCCTGGTGCCGATCATCGAGGCCACCTTCACCCGGCTTTCGCTCGAGGTGATGCGCGGCTGCAGCCGCGGCTGCCGCTTCTGCCACGCGGGCATGGTCTACCGTCCCGTGAGACAGCGCAAGCCCGGCGAGATCCTCGAGCAGGCCCGCGAGAGCCTGAAGAACACGGGCTTCAAGGAGGTCTCGCTGCTCTCGCTGAGCACGGGGGACTACGAGCCGCTGCACGAGTTCCTCGACGAGGCCCTTGACGAGTTCAGCGCCAGTGACACATCGATCAGCTTTCCCAGCCTGCGCACGGAGATGTTCACCCCGCGCATGGCCCAGGCGGCGAGCACGATGAAGACCTCCGGCATGACCTTCGCCCCGGAGGCGGGCACCGAGCGCCTGCGCCGCATCATCAACAAGGGCAACTCGGACAAGGACCTCTACGCCGCGGTGAAGACGGCCTTCGAGTACGGCTGGCGACACATCAAGCTCTATTTCATGATCGGCCTGCCCTTCGAGGAGGACAGCGACGTGGAAGGCATCGTCCACACGGCCAACGAGGTGGCTCGCATCGGCCGCGAATACGGACGTGTCACGGTCCGCGCCGCGGTCAGTCCCCACAGCCCCAAGCCCAACACGCCCTTCCAGTGGTTCGGCCAGCCGACCACGGAGCAGTTCCTGCACAAGGTCCACGTGCTGAAGAGCGTGCCGCGTGAAAAGGGGGTCAAGCTCGACTACCGCGATCCGGAAGTGAGCTATGTGGAGGACGCCCTGGCCCGCGGCGATCGCAGGCTGTCACACGTGATCGAGGAGGCCTGGAGGCGCGGCGCGCGTTTCGACGCCTGGTCCAGCGAGTTCCGCATCGAGCTCTGGGAACAGGCCTTCGAGAAATGCGGTCTCGACATGGAGGAGTTCACCCGCCCGCGGGGCGAGGAGGAGCCCCTGCCCTGGGAGCACACCAGCGGACACATCAAGAAGCGCTTCCTGCTCAAGAGCTGGCACAACGCCCAGCAGGAAGTCTGGAAGCCGGACTGCCGCGAGAGCACCTGCGACGCCTGCGGAGCCTGCACGCCGGAAATGGTCAAGAAGGTGGTCGGCAGCCTGACCCCGGTGGCCGATCGCGACGATTCCAGGCTGAAGGCCCGCGAGAGCGTGGCCAGCCGTCCGGAGCGCGGCGACCTGCCGCGTCACACGCTGCGGATTCTCTACGCCAAGCGCGGGGTCGGCCGCTATGTGGGACACCTGGACATGCAGGGGCACGTGGGCCGCGCCCTGGGCATGCTGGGCGCGCCGGTGGCCTGGACCCAGGGCTTCAATCCACGGATGAGGCTCAATTTCGGTCCGCCTCTTCCCCTGGGCTGGGCCGGAGAGCGGGAGATGCTGGACATCGAGCTGAACGGCGAATGGAACGAGGCCGAGACGCTCTTCGCCCTGCTGCCCGAAGGCATCGACTACGTGGATTCCCTTTTCAGCGCGCAGAAGCTGGCCTCGCCGGCGGGCCGCATCCACAGCCAGCGCCTGGGAATCCGCAGCAGCCGCGGCCCCGAACTGCTGGAAGAAATGGCAAAAGTGGCAGCGCAATCTTCCTATATTGTAGAACGCGAACGCAAGGGCCGCCGGCGCACCATCGACCTGCGGCCTTTTCTTCTCGACTATTGCGCCCTGGATCCGGCCGATCCGTCCAGCGCGGGCGCCTGCCTGCAGCTGACGCTGCTGGTTCGCGAAGGCCAGAGCGCGCGTCCCGAGGAACTGCTTCCGGCCGAATGGATCGACCGGGTAGTGCGCCTCGAACAATGCCTGAGCACGAAGGCGGGAATCGTTCCGCCCCTGATGGAGACCCCATGAGCCGCATCATCGATCGCATCAACAGCCCCGCCGATCTCAAGCTATTGTCGGACGAGGCGCTGCTGGGCGCCTGCAAGGAACTGCGCGACTACACCGTCGAGACCATCACCCGCGTCGGCGGACACCTGGGCGCCAGCCTGGGCGTGGTGGAACTGACCGTCGCGCTGCACAAGGTCTACGACAGCCCGCGCGATGTGCTCTGCTGGGATGTCGGCCACCAGGGCTACATCCACAAGGTGCTCACCGGGCGGCGCGACGAGCTGCCGACCATTCGCCAGTACAAGGGCCTGAGCCCTTTCCTCAAGCGCAGCGAATCCGAGCACGACCACTTCGGCGCCGGGCACGCCTCGACCTCGATCAGCGCCGCCCTGGGCTTCGCCGAGGCCCGCGACCGCCTGGGCCAGGACCACAGCGTGATCGCCGTCATCGGCGACGGCAGCATGACCGGCGGTCTGGCCTTCGAGGCGCTGAACAACGCCGGCCATTCCAACCGCGACCTGACGGTGATCCTGAACGACAACAACATGTCGATCAGTCCCAATGTGGGCGGGCTCAACCGCTACATGACCGAAGCGACGACCAGCCCGCTGCTCAACAAGCTGCGCGATCAGCTGTGGGACATGCTCGGCAAGCTGCCCAAGGGCGGTGACCGCCTGGCCCGCGAAATGGGCAAGCGTTTCGAGGACAGCATGCGCAACATGGTGGTCAGCGGCATGTTCTTCGCCGACATGGGCCTGCGTTATTTCGGTCCTGTCGACGGCCACGACCTGCACGAGCTGATCCACGTGCTCGATCGCATGAAGAACATCGCCGGTCCCAAACTGCTGCATGTGATCACGGAAAAGGGCCGCGGCATGCCGGGCAACCGGGAAAACCATCTGAAGCATCACGCGGTCGGCGGCAAGGTCAAGCCGGCCTTTCCCAAGCACATCGATCGCCCCGAGCGCTCCAAGGCGCCCAACTACAACGACCTGCTGCCCGACCTGCTGGACGCGATGATGGAAAAGGACGACAAGCTGGTCGCGGTGACGGCGGCGATGACCGAGGGCACCGGGCTGGCCAGGCTGGAAAAGAAGCGGCCCGAGGCGATCATCGATGTGGGCATTGCCGAAGGACACGCCGTGACCTTTGCCAGCGGCCTGGCCGCCGGCGGCGCCCGCCCCGTCGTCTGCATCTACTCGACCTTCCTGCAGCGCGCCGTGGATCACATCGTCCACGACGCCGCCCTGCAGAAGCTGCCCGTCATCTTCACCCTCGACCGCGCCGGCCTGGTCGGTCCCGACGGCCCGACGCATCACGGCGCCTACGACCTGAGCTATCTCTCGATGATCCCCGGCATGGTCGTCGCCGCCCCGAAGGACGGCAACGAGTTCCGCGACCTGCTGGCGACGGCGCAGGCGTATACGGACGGCCCCTTCGCCATTCGCTACCCCAAGGACAACAGCTACCGCTTCGACAAGGAGGCCCCGGCGAAGAGCCTGCCCATCGGCAGCTGGGAGATCCTGCACGAGGGCAGCGACCTGGTCCTGGTGGCCGTAGGCGCCATGGTCGAGGAGGCGCTGGAGGCCCGCGAACGCCTGCAGGCCGAAGGGCAGAGCGTCGGCGTGGTCAACGCCCGTTTCGTCAAACCCATGGACGAGGACTGCCTGCGCCGCCTGGCAAAGAGCAAGGCGCGCATCGTGACCCTGGAAGAGAACAGCGTGCTGAACGGCTTCGGCGCCCAGTGTCGCACACGCCTCGCCGAGCTGGGCTTCCGCGGCGACCTGAAATGCCTGGGCATCCCCGACCGCTACATCGAACACGGCGACCGCTGGATCCTGCTGGACCTGGCGGGGCTGACAGCCGAACGCATCCACGCGCAGATCCAGGACTGGATCGGCCAGGGTGTCGACGCCTGAGAACCCACGAACCGCAAGCAACCCGGGAGACCCCGTGATCCAATGCCAGCTCAAGACAGGCGCCCTCAGCGGACTGGGCGCCGAGCTCTATGTCCTGCCGCTTTTCAGCGGCCAGTCCCTGACCCCCGAGGAACAGCAGGCCCTGGCCTCCTTCGGCCTTGCCGAGCGCCTCAAGGACGGTGATTTCAAGGCCGGCGCCGGCGAGCAGCTGCTGCTCTTCGCCTCCGGAGTGAAAGGGCCCCGGCGGCTGCTGCTGCTCGGCCTGGGAGAGGTCGAGCGCTTCACGGCCCAGGTCTGGCGCGAGCTCGCCGGCGACCTGGGCATCTGGCTCAAGGGGCAGTCCTTCCGCGAGGTCGTCTGCGAACTGCCGGTGCTCGACGAGGGGCCGGAAGCCGCGATCCTTGCCGAGGCGCTGGGAAAGGGCATCGGCCTGGGGACCTGGATCTTCGACAAGTACCTGGCCAGCCGCCAGAAGCTGGCCCTGAAGAGGGTCGGGCTGCGCCTGGGCGGCGCGCGTGATGCAAAAGCGCTGGCGGGCCTGAAGCGCGGCCTGCTGATCTCCACGGGAGCGAACACGGCCCGCGAACTGGCCATGGAGCCGGCCAACACGGCGACCCCGAGCTGGCTCGCCTCCCGCGCCCGCGCCCTGGCCAAGGCATGCCCGCGCATGAAGGCCACCGTATACAAGGACGCCGATCTCAAGCGCCTGGGCATGGGCGGCATTCTCTGTGTCGGCCAGGGCAGCCGCGAAGCCAGCGCGCTGATGGCGCTTTCCTGGAGCTGCGGCAGGAAGAACGCGCCCACGGTGGCCCTGGTGGGCAAGGGCGTCAGTTTCGACACGGGGGGCATCAGCATCAAGCCCGCCGCCGGCATGGAGAACATGAAATTCGACATGGGCGGCGCCGCCGCCGTGCTCGGCCTGATGAGCATCGTCGACGAACTGAAGCCGAAGGTCAATGTGATCGGCGTCGTCGCCTCGGCGGAGAACATGCCCGACGGCGCGGCGGTCAAGCCCGGAGACATCATTCGCGCCTTCAACGGCAAGACCATCGAGGTGATCAACACGGACGCAGAGGGACGCCTGCTGCTGATCGACGCCGTCTCCTGGGTCGAGAAGACGCACAAGCCCGACGCGATCCTCGACATCGCGACCCTGACCGGAGGAGCGCTGGTCTCGCTGGGCCAGGAGATGAGCATCGTGATCGGCAACGACCCCGGCCTGCAGGACGCGGTCATCGAGGCCGGCAGCACTTCCGGCGACCTCTGCTGGCCGCTGCCCCTGACCGAGAACTACGCCCGCGTGATGAAGTCGAAGATCGCCGACCTGCGCAACCATCCCAATTCGCGCTACGGCCAGTCGATCACCGCGGCGGCCTTCGTGCGCGAAGGCCTGATGCAGGACACGGCCTGGGCCCACCTGGACGTGGCCGGCACCGCCAGCCGCGACAGCAAGCGGGAAGGCTGCCTGCCCGGCGCGACCGGTGTGGGAGTGCATTTGTTCGCGGACCTGCTGAAGGCCTACGGCGAAGGTGCCTGAAAGCCTCGACCTGCACACGCACTCGCTGCATTCCGACGGACGGCTATCGACGCACGCCCTCGCCGACCGGCTGGCCTCGCGGCGCGTCTCCCTGGCGGCGCTCAGCGATCACGACACCCTCGACGGCACGGCCCCTTTTCGCCGGGCCTGCCGGCGCCTGGGAGTGGCCACGGTGCCGGCCGTCGAGATCTCCAGCCTCTGGCAGATCGGGGGCCGCGAAAAGGAGCTGCACCTGTTGGCCTACGACCTGCCGGAGAAGCATCCGGACATCGAGTCCTTCCTGGCCGGCATCCGGCGCGAACGGCGTATACGCTTCCTGAAGATGCACGAGAAGCTCCTGGCCGGCGGAGTCCGCCTGCCGGAGGAAGAAGTCCTGGCGGCAGCGGATCGCGGCAACCCGGGCCGGCCCCACCTGGCGGAGCTGCTGATCCGCCATGGCCAGGTGCGGGACATCGAGCAGGCCTTCGGCCGCTGGCTGGGGGACGAAGGCGCCGCCTGGATGCCCAAGGTGGCACCCCCGGGAGAAGAGGTGATCCGTCGCGTCCGCGAATGGGGCGGAGTGCTGGTGCTGGCGCACCCGGGCAAGAGCCTGGCCCCCGCTCAGTGGCAGCTGCCGATCGAGGCCGGCATCGACGGACTGGAATGTATACACCCGTCCCACGGCAGCGCGGCGCGGCGCGAGCTGCTGGCGCTCTGTCGCAGGAACGGCCTGTCGGCGACGGGCGGCAGCGATTATCATGGCATTCCCGAAAAGGGGGCCTACCGGGAGCCTGGCTGGGAGCTGTCCCGGGTCGGCGGCCCCCTGGAGGAGCGGCTGCGCCAGCGCCTGAAAATGGCCGGCTAGCGCGGATCGCGCACCCCGCGACCGACGAAGGTCGGCGGTAGCAAACAAGGAAACACGACACATGGATCAGACAGTCTGGATCGGAGCGGGAGCAGGGCTGATCGCCGGCGCGGTCGCCGTGCTGCTGGTGGTGCTGGTGACCAACCGCCAGCGCAAGAACGCCGGGCGCGACCTGCTCGACCTGGCGCGCAAGGAGGCTGATCGCCTCAAGAAGAGCGCCATCAACGAAGGCCGCGAGGAATGGGCCCAGCAGGAGAAGAAGCGCAAGGAGGCCCTGAAGAGCCGCGAGCGCAAGCTGACCCAGAAGGAACGGCAGCTGAAGAGCCGTGAGACAGAGATCCGCGCCCAGGGCAAGGCGGCCCAGGAGACGGAGATGCAGCTCAAGCTCAAGGAGAAGCTGCTGGATCACAAGGAAGAGGAGCAGGCGACCCTGAAGAAGGAGCTCAAGGAGCTCGTCGAGCAGGAGCGAGCCCGCATCGAGAGCCTGGCCTCGCTGAGCATGGAGGAGGCCCGCCAGCGCCTGATGGACATGGCCCGTGAGACCTACGAGAGCGAGGCCGCCACCATTGCCGCCGAGATCAAGGGCAATGCCCGCGAGAACGCCGGCCGCCTGGCGCGCGAGATCATCACCACCGCCGTCGAGAAGCACGCCGCGGAAACGGCCAGCGAGACGACGATCAAGGAAGTGGCGATTCCCAACAACCGCATCAAGGGCATGGTGATCGGCCGCGAGGGCCGCAACATCAAGTGCTTCGAGGCGGTCAGCGGCTGCAAGATGATCGTCGACGAGACCCCGGACACGATTCTCATTTCGAGCTTCGATCCCGTGAGACGCGAAGTGGCCCGCGTGGCCCTCGAGTCCTTGATCCGCAGCCGCAACTTCAGCCCGCGCACGGTGCAGGAGGCCATGAAGAAGGCCGCCAACAAGGTCGAGAACCAGATGCGCGAGGCGGCGACCCGCGTGCTCAAGGACCTGAAGCTCAAGGTGCATCCGACCCTGCTCAGCATGCTGGGCCGGCTGAAGTACCGCACGAGCTACGGGCAGAATGTGCTGGATCACAGCGCCGAGGTGGCGAAGATCGCCGGCGGCCTGGCCGCCGAGCTGGGCATGGACGTGATGCTGGCCCGCCGCGCCGGGCTGCTGCACGACATCGGCAAGGCCGATTCCAACGGCAGCGAGAAGAGCCACGTGACCCTGGGCGTCGAGGTCTGCCGCCGTGTGCGCGAGCATCCGGTGGTGATCAACGCCGTGATGGCGCATCACCAGGAGGCCCCGCCCATCGACCCGATCAGCGAGCTGGTGACGGCGGCGGACATCCTTTCCAGCGCGCGTCCCGGCAGCCGCCGCGACAGCGTCGACAGCTACACCAAGCGCGTCGAGACCCTGGAAGGAATTGCCGACAGCTTCCCCGGCGTCAACCGCGTCTACGCGCTCTACGCCGGCCGCGAGATCCGCGTCATCGTCGAAGGCGACAAGGTGGACGACGGCCGCGCCGAGAAGCTCTCCAGCGACATTGCCACCAAGATCAGCGAGGAAATGGAATTCCCGGGCGCGATCAAGGTCGTCGTGATCCGCGAAGCGCGCGGCGTGGCGATGGCCTCCTAAGAGCTCGCACGGAGGGCACGGAGAAGAGAATAGCGGATTAACGATTCCGTCGCCCCCGCGCAGGCGGGGGCCCATCCAGGAACCCGAAGGGCTACGCCATCACCCCGGGCAAGCGGGAATCCCGTCGCGTACCGGGAGAGCCGCCCCGCGCGCGAGCACATGGCATCTGCAAGGGTCTAAGCACGAATCTGACCCAGGTCAAGTCCGGACCAGCCGCGGCTTGGCAAGTTGACCGACTAAGCGGGTTGCGCCCGTGATGCAGCGCTTCCCGAAGGCTTCGACGCGATTCATTCATACCTGACAATACGGAGTCCCAGCATGAGCAAGATCACCGTCATCGGCGCCGGCAACGTGGGCGCCACAGCGGCCCAGCGCGCCGCGGAGAAGGAACTGGCCGAGCAGGTCGTCCTGGTCGACATTCTCGAAGGCATTCCCCAGGGCAAGGCCCTCGACATGTGGGAAACCGCTCCCATCGAGCTCTACGACAGCCGCGTCATCGGCGCCAACAGCTACGAAGAGACCGCGGGCAGCGATGTGATCATCATGACCGCCGGCCTTGCGCGCAAGCCGGGCATGAGCCGCGATGACCTGCTGAAGAAGAACACGGAAATCGTCCACAACTGCATCAGCGCCGCGGCGAAGCAGAGCCCGAACGCGGTGATCATCGTCGTCAGCAATCCGCTGGACGCCATGACCTACGTGGCGCTGAAGGCCAGCGGCTTCCCCACCGAGCGCGTCTTCGGCATGGCAGGCGTGCTCGACACGGCGCGCTATCGCAGCTTCATTGCCGAAGCGCTGAATGTCAGTGTGCGCGATGTGGCCGCCCTGGTGCTCGGCGGACACGGCGACACCATGGTCCCGCTGCCGCGTTACACGATGGTCGGCGGCATCCCCCTGCCGCAGCTGATGCCCGCCGAGCAGATCGAGGCCATCGTCGACCGCACCCGCAAGGGCGGAGCGGAGATCGTCGGCCTGCTGAAGACCGGCAGCGCCTACTACGCCCCCAGCGCCGCCGCCGTCGAGATGGCCGCCAGCGTGATGCGCAACCAGAAGCGCGTCCTCCCCTGCGCCGCATGGCTGACGGGCGAGTACGGCCTGAAGGACCTCTACATGGGCGTCCCGCTGAAGATCGGCAAGGGCGGAGCCGAGCAGGTGCTCGAGCTGGAGCTGAACGCGGAAGAGCAGAAGCTTTTCGACGGCAGCGTCGCGGCGGTGCGGAAGAACATCGGCGAGGTCGAGGCGATTTTGAACGCGATGTAAACTTCCGCCAGATTGTAGACTTTTGGAAGGGCCGTCCGTTGGGACGGCCCTTTTGCATTGATGGAAGGTGTCCTATTGGCGAGGATGTCTTCGCAAGTCACTGTCACTGCAGGATTACCACCCTTTACTCAATGCATTGAGTAAAACTACTCACGATAAAGGCTGCGCCTACCCCAGTTCTGGCGAAACGTGGAGAAGCCCTAGCTCTTCGACGGCAGCGTGGCCGCGGTGCGCAAGAACATCGGCGAGGTCGAGGCGATTTTGAACGCGATGTAGACATCCGCCAGACTGTAGACAATGGGAGGGCCGCCCTGGTTGGTGCGGCCCTTTTGTACTCCCACATTTGAACGGATAATGGAATCTTCTGAACCTGGTGCGCGAACCAGCTGTGTAGCCACCGTCAGGGTGAGTGGCTTGTTGTGTCGGGATCTGCGGATTTTCCTGGTCCACAGTGCCGGGACTTCTGGTGATACATTCGCGGCAGGATCAACTGGACGTGCAGTGGGGCGAAGGGCAGATCTCCTGGATCAGAATTCGAGGAAGACTGGGCTGGATCGCTCCACCGGCGTGTTCGAAGGCGACTGTTGCACCGACAAGAGGCAGGAGAGTCATGACATCTTTGTTATTCGCCATTCTGGTTGTGTTCCTCTTTGCAGCATTCGGCGCTCTGCTTGTCAGACATTCTGATGGTTCTGCATCGAAGGCAAGGGTCGGAGGCAGTGCGACGCTGGTCTATCTCATTCTTCCAGCCGTGCTGGCCCTTGGCGGTCTGTTGGACAGCTACGATCCAGTTCCTCGTCCGATGGTTGTCGTCGTACTCGTGACAGGTATTACAGTATGGATTGCTCGATCCCCTCTCGGTGCCAGGTTGGCCAGAACGACGCCTTTGGCCTTGCTGGTCGGTTTTCAAGCATTCCGGATCCCCGTAGAGCTCTTGCTGCACCAGTTGTGGAAAGAGGGGCAGATTCCCCAGGCAATGACCTTCACCGGATGGAACTTCGACATAGCGAGTGGTATCACGGCGGGAATTCTGGGGGTGCTGCTTGCGGTTGGCCGAGTCGACAAGCGTGTCCTGATGGCATGGAATGTTGCCGGGTTGCTTCTCCTGATCACGATCATCATCATCGCGGTCCTGGCAACCCCCGTCTTTGATCCGGCCCTCTTCGATGGTCCTCTCAATACTTTGCCCGGCACGTTCCCTTACATCTGGCTCCCCACGGTGTTGGTTCAGCTCGCGCTGCTTGGACACTTGCTGCTGTTTCGTCGACTCGGCATGAAGGATGCCGCTGTATGACAAGCCAATTCACCGGTCTGATTGAGTTTCCAGCGGATAGCCCACTTGTTGATACTGCAGAATGATCCTCCAGATCACTGCTGTCCCACAGTTTGAGACGAAAATGCCCGAATCTCTGGCTTTTGTAGTACATTGCAAGTGCTAACAAAACAAGTACAGCAAAGGAGATCCGGGCATTGGCTTACCAACATACAGTACTCTCTCAAGTCCTCAAAATGATCCCCCGACATGAAGTGGAAGCGATCGGGCTGAAGCATCATGTAGGTCAGAAGTTCAGGAAAATCAATCACTGGTCTCATTTCCTGGTGATGCTGGTAGCCCAGATTTCAGGCGCAGGCAGCCTTCGAGAAGCCGTTTCCGGATTCTTGTCGAATTCCCAGTATTACTATCACCTGGGCTGCAAGGGCATTTCACGATCGACGCTTTCTCGAGCGAACAGTCAGCAGCCTTGGGAGATCTTTCGAGAGCTTTACTTCTTGCTGGCAAAGCGCGCCCCGCTTCGAGGAAAGCACAAATTTGATTTCCCAAACAAGCTGATCTCGATGGATGCGACGACGA
>JAUIFJ010000074.1 GCA_030429345.1 bacterium
TCGCCACGGTGGCCGATCAGAACGCGGTCATTTGCGCCGGCGAGGCCACGTTCCTGTCTTCGGATGGCACGACCTACCAGAACCGGATCACCAGCACCGTGTCCGGTGTGCTCGCAGCGGGCAAGATCCAGGAGAGCCTGCTGGCCAAGTCCCCGCCCAACATCAGCGCCATCAGTCCCGAGTGGAACGCGGGCAGCCAGTCCACGCTGGTCACACAGAACGTGATCCACATGAGAAGCGAGCCGGGCCTGGGGCTGATCTTCGGCAACAGCAACAACCGCCCACCCGTTGGCAGCGCCTACAACCGGGTGGAGAAGGTGCGCGCCGTCTACGCCGCGGGCAAGTCCTGCCGGCTGGCCGCCCTGCCCCACCTTGGCAAGGCCAACGACGAGGACGGCCAGGGCCTGCTTCTGATGGAGACGGACATCCGCCAGCCGCTGAACCTGATGGTCCAGAAGGGGGAGATCGACAGCTTCGAGCTCGAGCTTTCCTCGACCCCCGAGATGCGCGCGCTGGGCGAGGCCGAGGTGCGGATCAGCGTCAACAGCCTGAAGGCCTTCGAGGTCATTCTGGAGAAGGTCTACCTGGACTAGTTCAGGGGCCTCTCGATAAACGGAGAGTATCACCATGCCTGTCACACCCAGTTTCGCTGACGGCGTCAGCGGCAACTCGATCAAGATGCTGATCAACGGCGCGCCGGTCTTCGGGCTGCAGAACTTCAACTGGAAGGTCTCGAAGGACAAGAAGCCGGTGCATGGCGCGGGCTTTCCGGCTGCCCATGGCGCCGTGCGCTCGCATCACAAGATGTACGAGCTGGACTTCGAAATCACGGAGATGCTGGTCAGCTTCGTCGAGCTGAAGGCCATCCTGGCGGCCGGTGCCCTGGCCGGCGGAGAGGTCTACGAAGACCCGACCGACATCCGCAATGCCCTGATCGTCCTGGCCTATCCGGGCGCCAACATCGCGATGTCCAAGACCTTCAGCGGCGTGGACATTACCGAGGCCTCGGGCGGCTTTGCCGACGCCGAGGACGCCGAGGCGATCAACATCAAGTGCAGCGGTTTCGCCACCGGCATGCAGGGCGGCTTCTAGTTTTCTTCGGGGACGCTGGCGTGGGGAATCAAGTACCTGCGTCAGTGTCCCCGTTTTGTAATCCATCCAATCCCCGGAGACACACATGGACACCTTGATTCTTGAACCCACGGCTGAGGACCTGGCGCAGCTGCGCGAGGAGTATCCGAAGCACAACCTGTACCAGCTGCAGATGGCAAATGGCCGGACCTTCGTGATCCGTGGATCGTCCTACGACGAGTTTGAACGGATGCAGCGGGCGGCCAAGGGGCGCGAAACCCGTCTGCCCATGGATCTCGTGCGCACCTTCGTTGTCTGGCCAGAGATCCCGGCCCAGGAGCTGGAGTACAACACATCCGGCGACTGGGAGCCCGGCCTGGTGATGGCCCTTTCCGAGCAGGTTCAGGAGACCCTGGGCTACTCGAAGGAGATCACGGTAAAAAAGCTCTGAGGGCTGCGCGCGCGGACCTGGATTCCGTGTGGTACAAACAGGCCCGCGCGCTCATCGCCCATCGCTTTCCCGCCTACACCTTCGAGTGTCTGGACGCCCTGCCCCTGGAACGGATCTTCGATCTCGTGGCCGGCGCGGAGTGGCTCGGGGAACAGGAGGCGAAAACTTCTGAGGCTGCGAATCGTCGAGGGCGTAGAGGCAGCCGCCGCCGCTAGCCCGTAGCACACAGCGCCACTCCCGAAAGGAGCACAGATGATCAAGGGTTTCAATAGCGCGATCACCATCAGCGTCTTCGGCGCCAGCAACCTGAGCGCCTTCAACAAGGCGACCAAGCGGCTGAACACCTTTGCCGGCAGCTTTGAGAAGGCGGCAGAGCGTGTCAAGAAAGCCGGCAAGACCACCATGCTCGTCGGTGCCGGCATGGGCCTGGCACTTGCCGGTCCGATCATCCAGACAGCGAAGTTCACTACGGAAGTCGCCCGGGCCGGCGGGATTGCCGAAGCGACGGCCCCGCAGGTGCTGGCCATCGGTGATGCAGCCAAGTACCTGGGGGCGAAGACCAGCTTCACGGCACACCAGATCGCGAAGGGACAGACCGCTCTGGCCAGCATGGGCCTGACCGCTGATCAGGTGTCCAACAAGCACGGCATCATGGCCGACACCATTGCATTCGCGACCGGCCAGCAGGTTGAAATGGCGGATGCGGGCGCGCTGCTGATCGGCACCATGAATGCCTACAAGAAGCCCTTCAGCGAAGCATCGCGCGTGGGTGACATGTTCACCGTGGCGATGAACAAGTCCAATCTGGCCTTCTCGGACCTATCCGAATCACTGCTGAACTCCGGATCCACGGGCGCCGCTTTCGGCCAGTCGCTGGAGACGAATCTGGCCCTTTTGGGTGTGCTCTCCAACCGCAACGAATTGGGTGCGCGATCGGGTACCAGGCTCTCGATGTCGATGACACGCGTGTTCACCCAGGGGGACAAGCTGCGCACGGCTCTTGGCGTGGATGCGTACGACAAGGCCACCGGGAAAGCCAGGGACCTGGTGGACATTCTTGGAGAAATGAAAGCCCGCATGGGGACGATGGGCGACGAATCCAAGAACAAGATGATGGCCGACTTCTTTGGGCAGGAAGGAATCAAGGCCTTCACCCTGTTGATGTCCAGCTCGCGAGAAGAGATTGCGGGCATGCGCTCCCAGATCGACATGGGAACGGGGGCGATGAAGAAACTCGAGCAGACGATGCTTGATACTCCCGTCGGCCACTGGAACCTGATGAAGAGCGCGATCGACGGCGTGGCCCTGACGCTCGGCGACAACATGATGCCCCACGTGATCCGAATCATGGATGGCATCCGGGGCGTGGCAGAAGGAATCTTCGACTGGATGCGGGCCCATCCAGTGCTGACCAAGATCGGATCGACCCTTGCCCTTGTGTCGACGGTGGGGCTGGCACTGGGGGGCGCGCTGCTTTTTGCCGGTGGGGGAATGCTCCACCTGGCTGGAATGGCACTGCAGGTGCCGACCAGGCTGGGGCAGATCGCTTTCTCCATGGGTGTCACACAGAGCGCGGCAGTGCCGCTGATCGTCAGTCTGAAGGCCCTGGGACTGGCGGCGCTGAAATTGATGTTGCCCTTCGCCCTGGTGGGCGCTGCGATCTTCGGCCTGGTCAAGGCTTGGGAAACCAACTTCCTTGGCTTCCGTGATACAGTAGAAGAGGTTTGGTTCGCCGTACGACGAGGTGCTCTCGCATTTTGGGGCGGAGTCCAGCGCGTGTTTGGCGGCCTGACTTCTGCATTGGGAGTGGCGAGCACAAAAGTAAGGGAGTTTGTGGAATCGTGGTCCTTTCACATGAAGGCAGGAATAGGCCCCATCTTACTGTTTGCTGGTACAGTGGCCTGGGGCCTGGGCTTCATGGCCGGCACTTTGGTCCGGGCCTGGAACCTGGTGAAAGCCAACCCGATCGTCAGCGGCCTGTTGTTCGCCAGCCTGGTCGCCTTCACATGGCCGCTGCTGGCCGGTGCGGCGACCGCGGTGTGGAGCTTCGCGACCCAGACTGTGCTGGGCGGGACCCGCGCGGCCGGCGGCTTCCTGGTCGCTCGGGTGGCGGCCATGCGCGCCGCCCTGGCCTACGCCTGGGCCAACCGCAGCGCCCTTCTCTTTCGGCTCACTACCTACACCATTGTGGCCGCGACCAAGGCCTGGGCGGGCGTACAGTGGGCGCTCAACGCGGCCATGGCCGCCAATCCGGTGGGCCTCGTTGTCGGGCTTGTGCTGGGTCTGGCGGCAGCCGGGGTCT
>JAUIFJ010000009.1 GCA_030429345.1 bacterium
CAGGAAGACGACCTGCAGTTCGTCGTACAGGGCGCGGGTCTGGTCGACCAGGGAATCCACGTCTTCCAGTTCGAGCTCGGCCACGTGCCAGGCCTCGGTCCAGATCGGCGGCACGAAGGAGGTACCGCTGCCACCCAACTGGAGTGCGTTGACGATCGCATCTGCAAGGTGTACGACAACCGCCTCCTTGTGATGCTTCATTGCCCGCGCGGGGCGGTGGTGATACTCGACGGCATGGTGCAGCACCTCCGGCAGCTGCCAGCGGCGCAGCAGTTCGCCGCCGACCTCCGCGTGCGTGAAACCGAGAATCTCCTTCTCCGCCTGCACCAGCAGCCACTCGCGTTCGGCGGCCAGGCGCAGGGCGGCGGTCATTTCGTCCGGCATCAGCTGGCAGAGCAGCAGGCGTCCGATGTCGTGCAGCAGGCCGCAGACGAAGAGGCGCTCGGCCTCCACCGCCAGGCCGTTCTCGGCGATCTGCCGGGCACAGATGCCGGTGGCCAGACTGTGCTGCCAGAAGGACTCGATCTGCAGCAGGTGCTGGGGAATGTCCTGGAAGTTCTGGATCACGGTGGTCGCCAGGGTCAGGTCGCTGAGCTGCTGGGTGCCGATCATCGTCACGGCCTGGCTCACGGTGGCGATCTGGCGCGGGAAGCCGTAGAAGGCGCTGTTGACCAGCTTGAGCAGGCGCGCGCTCAGGGCAGGGTCCTGCTGAATCACGGCGGCGATCCGCATGGAGTTGCTCCGTGGATCACGAATCTCGGCCACCAGGTCCAGGTATACGCGGGGCAGGCTGCCCAGGGCGACCGGCGCGGAAACGAGTTCCTCCGGTGACATGGCCTTTCGCTGCATGCTCCGCCTTTCCTCGTCAACCTTGTTCCACGGCGCGCACCAGGCGCAGCACGTAGGGATCCTTCATGTTGCTGTAGGCGAACTGGTAGGGCACGCGCTCGGGCCAGGGCTCTTCGGCCGCCGTGCCGCGCACCACTGCTCCGCGCAGGGCCAGGGACTGCAGGCGCGTGATCACTGTGGCGTCCAGCACCTGGCCTTCCGAGAGCACCCGGTGCCCCTGGCTGTCCAGCACATCGCTTGCAATCACCATACCCGGCTTCAGGCCGTCCAGTCGCTTCCAACTCATCCACGCCTCCATCCCGCGTGCATCTGCCCCGTCATTTACCCCTATCGGCTGACGAGGCTGTCTTCTTCATAGAAAAGGATGCCGTGGCGATTTCTTGACCCTTGTCGTCCTCGACTGCTGGAGTTTTCCTTATCTAATTCGCCATTCGAAGAAACCGTCCGGTACGCCGGACTGCGAACCCTGCGAGAGGAGTCGGAATGAAATCGTTGATTTTTCTGGCGCTTGTGTTGGCAGTTTCTCCAATCCGCGGCCAAGCGGGGGATGCTGCAGATATTCGTCCCGCCGAAGGCGTGTTGACCCTGGATTTTGCCCTTGGCGGCAACTTTCGACTGGAAGAAGGCAGTGGCGGCACCCTGAGCATGCGCCGCTGGATGTCGGAAACCACCGCCTTGTCGGTCGGGGTGACCCTGACTGCGGGTGACAATGAGCGTGACTGGAACGGATGGACCTATGAACCCGACAGCCTGATCGTCGAGCAGGAACGGCTTGAGGGCGACAACCATCAGGTCGCCGTCGAAGTTTTGTACCAGAAAATCGTTCGAGGAAGCGGTCCCTGGCTAGTGCTTGGAGCGGGACCATTGGCAGGCTATAGAACCAGCAACGGCACAAGTGAGAACCTGTTCATCGACGGGAGAAAATCTACCAATGAGGGCAGGACAACCACCTTCGGAGTACAGGGACTCATCGCAGGCGAATGGATGCTTGCACGAGGGCTGAGTCTGAGTGCCAGCTACATGCCCATTCTCGCCTGGGAGAACAACGAGACGGAATACTGGGAGTTCAATGAGGGGGAATTATCCCGCCGCTCCGAAAGAAGTTCCAGTGGCTGGGACCTTGAACCCGGTCGCGTCCGCCTTGGGTTGAGCATCTGGTTCGACTAGAGGCCGCTCGCCGTTCGCAGGATCCAGGCGCGTCCACGGTCCTCGCCGGCCAGCAGCACCCCACCCGAGAGCGGCTCCAGAAGCCGCATGCCGGCCTGGTCACCGCTGCCCCCATGTGCGACGATCGCCTCCAGCCCGCTTTCGAAACCGGCGCGCGCCAGCACCATGTCGGCATCGTCTTGGATTCGCGTACCCAGCACCTGCCAGCTTGATCCGACTGGCAGCAATCGACGGAATTCGAGCAGTCCCTCGTCGGAGACCACCCGCTCGTCGACGGGCTGGCCTATGGCATCCACACGGCGCAGCAGGGCGGGTCCGTTGTCCGTGAGACGTCCGGCAAGCACGTATCCTCCACTATCCGCTTGCAGGTCGAGGGCCTCGCCGGGACCCGTGTCTTCCATCCAGACCAGCGCTCCCGATTCCTCGATGCGCGCGAGCAGGGTCCTTGTATCCCCGCTGTCCCGGGAGGCCAGAAGCGTCGTGATACGCCCGTCGCTTTCCAGCCGAAGTTCGTGGACCAGGCCGTAGTCGACGGAGAAGGGATCCATCCTCCAGCGGCTGACGCCGGCCCCGTCCACACGCCGCAGGACGGGGTCCGGTTGATCGGCCGCGCCCAGGACGCTCAGGGCCAGAAGGCGATCCCCTCCCGGAAGGGCAAGCATGCGCCGCACTTCGCCGGGCGCATCCTCCGTATACAGGCGCTCCTCGATGCGATTGCCGTCCGCGCCCAGGCGGGCCAGCCAGGGAGTGCCGCCCAGTGCTCCCGCCGCCAGCCAGGAGCCGTCCCCGCTCCTCTCGATGGCGAGCACACGCCCCCCGGATTCGCCGTATACGCGCTCCCAGAGGGCTTCCCCGCGATTGTCGATGCGAAGCAGCCAGGCGGCGCCGTCCCGTTCTCCTCCGAGCAGCCAGCCGGCGGGCGCGGGAACCAGGGCATGGATCACGGTTCCCTCCGCAAGCCGCCGGTCGAAGGCCGTATACGCGGCCGGCCCCTGGCTGTCGGCGGAGATCCAGACCTCGATGGCCGGCGCCTCGACGAAGATCCCGTCGCCGGCGGCCGCGCGCAGGGACAGGCTGTGCCGGGAATCATCGGCCCAGGGCAGGACATCCAGCGGCAGGGAGAAAGGGGTTGCGGAGGCGCCAAGCACCTCTTCCCCGTCCACCAGCACCTCCACGCGCGCCAGTCCTTCCCAGGGACTGGCCTGGAACTGGATGCCGGTTTCGCCGCTGAGCGTGTCGCCATCCAGCGGATGCAAGAGGCTCAGGTCCTGCAGCCCGCCCTGCGGATTCCAGCTGCTGTCGTCGCAAGCCATCGCCCAGAGCAGGCTGGACAAGGCAAGCGCGCGGACACGTCGATTCTGCATGGGTCCTCCCGTAGTCTGATGCCACCGTCCTTCGGCGACATCCCGCTCTTGTGAAATGTACATTCCCTGCCCGCGGTTCCTTGCCCGCAGGGAAGGAGCCCGACCTGTTGACAGGAAGAACGCCGTCAGGGAATAATCCATGGAGGTTTCGTGATTGCCGAAGGACGCAAGATTCCCGATCTGAAGCTGCCCGACCAGAGCGGCGGAACCCGTTCGCTGAAAGACCTGCGCGGTCAATGGCTCGTGCTGTACAGCTATCCCAAGGATCTGACTCCGGGCTGTACAATGGAGGCCCTGGATTTCACCTGTCTCGCGGCGGAGTTCCGCAAGGCCGGAGCCCTTGTCGTCGGCATCAGCCCCGACAGCCCGAAGAAGCACACGAGCTTCATCGAAAAGAAGGAGCTGGACCTGGTCCTGCTGAGCGACGAGGAGCACAAGGGCCTGGAAAAGCTGGGCTGCTGGGGCCTGAAGAAGTTCATGGGCAAGGAGTACATGGGCGTGATCCGCAGCACCTGGCTCGTAGATCCGGAAGGCACGGTGCGCAAGGTCTGGAGCCCGGTCAAGGTCAAGGGACACGCGCAGGAAGTGCTCGAGAGCCTGAAGGAACTGGATGCCTGAACTCCCGGAAGTCGAAACGGTCGCCCGGCAGCTGGCACCCGCCCTGCAGGGGCGCCGCCTTGAGAAACTGCGCGTGCTGGACGCGAAGCTGGGCACCATCGGGCGGGGGCTCGGATCCTCCAGCATCCTCGAAGTCAAGCGCGTCGGCAAGCAGGTGGTGCTGCGGCTCGAGAAGGGCGGCAGGCCCGTCTACCTTGGCGTGCACCTGCGCATGACGGGGCGCCTGCTGGTGGATCACGACGGCAGCACGGACACGCGCCACCTGCGCGCCGTTTTCGAGCTGGATCACGGACGGCTGTTCTTCCGGGACCCCAGGCGCTTCGGCACCATCGTGCGCTCCATGGAGCCGATCGTCGCTCCCGGCATCGACCCGATGAAGGCGGAATTCCGCCCGGACTGGCTGCGCGAGGTGTTGTCTCACAGCCGCAGCCCGCTGAAGACCTGGATGCTTCGCCAGGATCGGATCACGGGCATTGGCAACATCTACGCCAGCGAGATCCTCTTCGCCTCCGGCCTGCATCCGCTGCGCGAGGCGCGTTCCCTGGACGCGGAAGAGTGCAGCCGGCTGCACCGCGAGACGAAGCGCATCCTGCAGGCCGCGATCCGCGCCTGCGGCACCACCTTCTCCGACTTCCAGGACGCGCAGGGCGTCGAGGGCAGCTACCAGAAGTACCTGAAGGTCTACAATCGCAGGGACGAGAACTGCTCCCACTGCGGCGGAAGCATCGAGCGCATCGTCCAGCAGCAGCGCAGCACCTGGTACTGCCCGCGCTGCCAGCCCCTGCCGAAAGGAACTTCATGAAGCACACGGCACTGGATTTCCGCAGCGACACCGTCACACGGCCGACCCGCGCCATGCGGGAGGCGATGGCCGCTGCCGAGGTGGGCGACGACGTGATGCAGGAGGATCCGACGATCAACCTGCTGGAAGAGCGCGTCGCCGCCTTCTTCGGGCGCGAGGCGGCGCTCTTCGTGCCGACGGGCACCATGGCCAACCTGATCGCCATTGCCCTGCACTGCCGGCGCGGGGAGGAGATCGTGCTCGAACGGCGCACCCACTGCCTGGCGCATGAAGCCGTCAGCGCCGCCGCCGTCGTCGGGGCCAGCTACTGGCCTGTCGACTGCCCGGATGGCCGCCTGCGCGCCGAACACGTCCTGGGCGCCCTGCGCTTTGAGGACGTGCATCACCCGCGCACCCGGCTGGTGGTGCTGGAGAACACGGTCAACATCGCCGGGGGCCTGGTGCGAAGCCCGGAGGAGATCGCCGAAGTCCGGCAGCTCTGCCTGGACAAGGGCTTGCGGCTGCACCTGGACGGCGCGCGCATCTGGAACGCGCTGAGTGCGGGAGGCTGGAGCGGCGAGACCTTCGGCGGGCTCTGTGACACGCTTTCCTGCTGCCTGAGCAAGGGGATGGGCTGCCCGGCGGGCAGCCTGCTCGTGGGGGATCGAGCGGCGATCGACGAAGGAAGGCGACACCGCAAGATGCTGGGCGGCGGCATGCGCCAGGCCGGCATCCTGGCCGCGGCGGGGCTCCATGCCCTGGAGCACGAGTTCCCGCGACTGGGCGAGGATCACGCCCTCGCCCGTTCTCTGGCCGAGGTCCTGGCCGGGGACACGCGGGCCGGGTGGACCGTCCGCAACCCGGAAAGCAACATGGTCTTCCTGGATCACGCGGACAACGCGGCCTGCCTTGCCAACGTGGAGCGGCTGAACGGCCTGGGGATCCTCTGCTGGGATGTCAGCCCGACGGAGATCCGCCTGGTGTGTCACCGGGATCTGCCGGCTGATGCGGCAGAGCAGATGGCCGCCCGCCTCTAGCCCTATCCGGGGAAGCGGAAGACAATGCCGATTTCCGGGGCGTAGTCCGTGGCCTTGGGCGTGATACCGAAGGCATTGTTGATGCGGACGCTGATGTCGGAGCTCAGGAACCACTGCAGGTCCGTGATGCCTTCCCACTCGTCCTGTGTTCCTTCCAGCCCCAGGTAGAGCTGCCACTTCGGCGAGAAGCGCCGCATCCACTCCAATGCGATCTCGCCCAGCTCGGTCTTTGATTCCGAGTTGTCGTACTCCACCGCCAGCCGTGTGGTGAAGGTGCCCCAGGAAAACTGGCGCACGGCCCCGCTCCCCAGCTTGAACTCCCAGTCGCTGGTGCCGATCAGCGAGCCCTCGTCCACGGTCGGAAACACGACCTCTAGGTAGCTGAATTTTTCCCAGGAGTCGGCGACTCCGGGATTCCAGGTGTAGCGGAACTGGCCTTCCACGTCCCCAAGGCCCGAATCGCTGACTTCCTGCGGCATGGCGCTCGGGTCGTCGTTCGCCTTCTCGAGCGTCGCCTGCATCATCGCCATCTCGAACTCGACCGCCAGGCGATCCGTGAAGCCATAGCCGATGAAGAGCAGCTCTTCCGTGCCCCGAAAGGATCCCTCGTAGTCTTCGTCGAGGCCGTATCCCAGCTCGTTCGGCGAGTACTCTTCGTCGCCGTTCAGGTAATACTCGAAGAAGGGGTATACGATGAGGTCTCCCTTGGCGATGTAGGTTCCGAACATCGACGTGGGCTGACCAGGGCCGCGCTCACGCTCTTCCGCCTGCGCAGAGAAGCCAAGCACCAGCAGACTGGCCAGGATGAATGTCGCGTGCCTGTTCATTGCGAACCCTCCCCATGTGGTGAGACTGTTTTCGACGGAGGGTAAACTGCAAAGGGTGGCTGAAGAAAGGCTGAATCCGGATTCAGGAAGAAAGGGGCAGCCCGGACAATCGGACACGCAGTTTTCCGGCAAGCAGGGTAAAGGCCAGTTCCAGCCCCAGGAGATCGGACCAGTGTTTCACGAGCGCCAGGCCAAGTCCCGCGTGCTGGTCCCCGGTTCGGGACTCGTCCTTGCGCCAGAAGCGGCGGCAGAGATGGCGCATGTCCTCCTGCTCCAGGGCGGGAGCTTCATTGGTGATACAGATCGCAAGAGTCGCCTGCTCCCGTTCGACCTCGACCTGCACCGGAGTCTCTTCCGGGGAATGACTGAGCGCATTCCCGAGCAGGTTGGCGAGCAGGCGTTCCAGGATCATCGCATCGGCGAGGATCTCCAGCCCTTCGGCCCGCGGCAACTGCACACGCCCTGCATTCGGTCCCGAAGCGGCCCGCCGCAGCGCTTCCTCAAGGAGACGGACCGGATCGATGGCTTGTCGCAGCGGCTCCTCCTGCCCGTTTTCCAGGCGCGCCAGCTCGAGCAGGGCGATTACGGCGCGCTCCATCCGCAGCGTGATGCGCTCTGTGTCACGAAAGAAGCCCAGCAGCGCTTCGCGATCCGCTTCCACCATGGGAGCCACTTCGCAGAGGCTGCGCAGCTCGGCCAGGGGCGTACGTAGTTCGTGCGCCACATTGGCCGAGAACTCGCGTTCGCGCCGGAAGGCCTCGGCCAGCCCGGCCAGGCTGCGGTTGAGCGCGGCCTCGATCGGCGCGAGCTCCTCGATGCCGGCCGCCGGGCTGTTGAGGGGAGAAGAAAGGGTGTCGGCCTGGATGCGTCCCACTTCTTCCGCCAGCGCGCCGAGCGGACGCAGCCCCCGTTCGACGAGCCGTGTCGTGATCCAGAGCAGGACCAGCAGGGCGAAGGCCAGGGATGCCCAGATGGTCACGCGCAATCGCAGCAGTTCGGCATCCAGGCTCTCTCTTTCGATGGCCAGTCGCAATTGCACCAGGGGAGGCGTGTGCTCCTCCGCGCTTTCCAGCCAGGCCTGCTCTTCGGGATCCGGCTCGTCCTCCTCGTCGAGCAGCTCTTCGTCCATGCGCGGTCGAAACGCCAGGTGCACCAGTCGCCCCTCACGTCCATCCGGCAGCGGCGTGTTCTCGAAACTGCTCCGGCCTTCATCCAGCCTGGCGTGATCCAGAAAAGAGTCCCCCAGGCTGGGAGAGCGGCTGACTTCGCGCCCTTGCTCGTCCCACAGCTGGAAATACTGGTCGCCCCCCGTGTCGAACTCGGGCATTTCGCGCCCGGCGAAACTGAATTCGAGCACGCCGTCATCCAGTTCGCAGAGGGCGGCAAGCGTGTGCGCCCTCTCGACGAGTGCGCGGTCGAAACGTTCGCTGATCGGATGTGTGACCCAGCGCGAGAGGAGCAGCGCCGTCAGCAACAGGATCGCCGAGGCGCCAGTGGCCAGGGTGCGCAGCAGGGTGCGCCGTATACCCGTTTTCGCTTTCAGGATTCCACCAGGTAGCCGAAGCCGCGGCGTGTCTCGACGAGGCGCGGTGCGCCGACCGCCTTCAGCTTGCGTCGCAGGGCGCTTACATGCGCCTCGACGGCATTGCGTGTCACGAAGGAGCTGTCGGTGAAGAGGCGATCGATCAGCTGGTCCTGTGAAAAGACCTGCCCCTTGCGACGGACGAGGAATTCGAGCAGGTTGTACTCCTGCGGCGTGAGCACGACGTCCTTTCCCTGGAAGCGGACGCGACGGGAAATGGTGTCGATGAGTACCTCCCGAATCTCCATTTCCACCTGTCTGCTGCCGCTGTTCCGGCGGAAAAGCGCCCGAATGCGGGATACCAGCTCATCAAAGGCGAAGGGCTTGACCAGGTAGTCGTCCGCCCCCAGGTCCAGCCCTCGCACCCGGTCTTCGGTCTGATCCATGGCGCTCAGAATCAGCACGCGCGCCTCTTCCCTGTTGCGGCGCATTTCTCGCAGGACCTCCAGACCGGGAACTCGCGGAAGCATCAGGTCAAGAATCACCACGTCGTAGGAGCTGTCCGCGAGGTGGTCCAGGGCCTCCCGGCCATCGGCGGCCACCTCGATCTGGAAGCCGAGGCTGCGAAGCCCGGTGCTGACCGTGCGGCGAAGCGTGGGCGAGTCTTCCACCAAGAGGAGTTTCATGCGAGATCCGCGCTCAATCGATCAATCGGAGAGTCCTGGTACGACAGCCCAATAAAGAATACTCCTGGCGCTGAAGAATACCTGAAGACTGCCAGCCAGGAAAACGGAAGGGGATTCAGACAATCTTCAGCCTCATGCGCCAAATGACAGATGCCTTCTGGTCATTCGCCAGAGGCAAGACTTGACGGCAAGGCGTATTTTAGGCCTTTCCAAAACCGAAAAGAAAAACGAAAAGCAGGGTTTGCCGGGACAGGAAGCACTGATTCACCTGCTGGGATGGTCCGGCCAGGGGCTCTACTTCGGACGCACCTTTGGTCAGTGGGCTGCCAGCGAACGCAAGGGGCAAAGCTGCGTCCCGTGGTTCTACTGGCCCTTGAGCCTGCTGGCGGCCTGCCTGCTCGGCTCCTATGCCGCCCTGCGGGGGGACGCGGTGATCCTGAGCGGCCAGGCGGTCAACTTCCTGATCTACCTGCGCAACCTGCAGCGCCAGACCCTGCAAGCCAAAGGACGATCGCTCGAGCGGGGCCTCCCCGTCTGGAGTTTTCTCCTGCTGCTGCCCGTGCTGGCCTGGCTGCTCCCCGCCCCGGATGTCCATGATCTGCTGCTGCTGGCCGGCTGGACCGGACAGGTGCTGTTCCTCAGCCGTTTTCCCCTGCAGCTGTACCTGGCGGAAACCCGGAACGAGGAAGGGCTACCGCGCATCTTCTGGATCCTCTCCCTGGCGGGCAGCAGCCTCCTGATTCTCTATGCCGGCATGAATCGGGACTGGGTCATTCTCTGCGGCCAGTCCGTCGGTTTCCTGTGCTACAGCCGCAACCTGCTGTTCCTGCAGCGAAAACCGGCGACTGCCGGCTGATGGGTACACGCTTTCTGCGCCAAGCCCTGCGATCTCCGAGGCCCTGGATCGCCCTGGCACTGCTCCTCTTCGCCATGAGCGCCGGGCTGTGGCACAAGGGATTCTGGGGCGCACACGGTGAATCACGCCGTGCCGAGTGCGCCCGGGAAATCGTCGTCAGCGGGAACTGGCTGGTGCCCGAACTCCTTGGCGAGCCCTTCATCACCAAGCCGCCCCTGCTCTACTGGAGCATTGCCGGCAGTTTCAGCGTGTTCGGAGTCGGCGAACTGCAGGCGCGCCTGCCGGGCCTGGCGGCCGTGCTCGCCAGCTGCTGGCTGCTCTTCGGCATTCGGCGAAGGGAGTCCCTGCTGGAGGGCGCGAAGGAGGAAGAGGCGCTGGAGAAGGCGCACTGGACAGCGCTCGGCGCCGCCTCGCTGCCCCTGCTGGCAGGCATGGGGCAGAACGCGGAAACGGAGCCGCTGCTCTTCTTCTTCACGGTGTTGAGCATCGCGGGCTGGAGTCGGCTGGCTGTCTCACGCCCCCTGGGCCTGCTCGGAATCGTGATCGGCCTGAGCGGCGGATTCCTGGTCAAGGGTCCCCTGGCCTGGCTTTTCGGGGGCGGAGCGCTGCTCGCCGCGGAACTCTGCGCCGGCAGACAGCGCCGCCTGAAAGCCCTTGACTGGCTGCTGCTGCTCGTCGCCCACCTGGCCCTGGTGTTGCCCTGGTTCCTGCTGGTGCTGCAGGAAGTCCCCGGCGCCCGGGAAACCTGGATGGGCGAGAGCGTGGCGCGCATCGGCAATGCGGACTTCGAGGTGCACCGGCAGCCCTTCTGGTATTACCTGCCGCGCCTCTTCAGCTGGTCCCCTTGGATCCTGGTCCTGCCCCTGGCGATTCGCCAGCTGGTGGCGGAAGCCGGCGACGGGCGGCAGGCTCTGCAAAGAGCCTGGCCCCTGGTCTGGCTCGTCATGGGGTTGCTGGTGCTGAGCCTGGCCACCAGCAAGCGCGCGCATTACATGCTGTGCCTGCTTCCCGGGCTCCTGCTGCTCCTGCCGGCCTGGGGCGGGCGTGCCACGCCATGGGAGACGTATACACGGATCCTGCTGCGCGGCCTGGCCTGGCTCGTGGCGCTGCTCCTCCCGATCGCGCTGGCGTGGACCCTGTGGCAATCGGCCCACCACCCGATGCAGCAGGCCCTGGGACTGGCGATCGCCCTGGTCCTGCCGGCACTGCTCCTTGCATCACGAAAAGACGGAAAGCAAAGCCTGCTCGCGGCGAGCGTGGTCTTCCCCCTGGCCATGGGCGCGACGGGACTCGGGCTGTTTCCCGCCCTGGACGAATACCGCTCACCGCGCGCCTTCTATGCCGATGTGCGTGAGACAATCGGGGTGGACACGCGCGTGCTAAACTGGATGAACGACCGCTATTCGGCCAGCTTCTACCTGGAAAGGCACGTGCATCCTGTGCGCCAGGTGGACGAGATCCGCACACGCCTGCCTGAGGGCGGCTGGCTGATCAGCGAAGCGAAACACGCCGCCGGCCTCGAGGGCATCGCCCGCGAAGTGCTGCGCCGCGAACAAATCGACCCCTTTCGCCCGGACCGCCGTCGCGGCTGGGTCCTGCTGCAACTGGAGCCCCTGCCATGAGCCTGCCCGGACTGACTCTTGTGATTCCTTTCTACAACGAGCAGGGCAACCTTCTGCCCCTGGCCCGCGAACTGGAGCAGGTGCTTGACGGCGTGATCCAGTGGGAATGCATCTGGATCGATGATGGATCCACGGACGCGGGGCCCGCCGAAGTGGAAGAGCTCGCCGGCTCCGACAAGCGGCACCGGATCCTGCGCCTGCGGCAGAACTCCGGGCAGAGCGCCGCCCTGCTCGCCGGCTTCGCCGCCAGCCGCGCTCCCCTGCTGGCCACCCTGGACGCGGACGGCCAGAACAATCCCGACGCGCTTCCCGAAATGATCCGCCTGCTGCAGGGCGAAGGCTTCGATGCGGTCAACGGCTACCGGGCAAAGCGGCGGGATTCCGTGATCCGCCTGGCGAGTTCCCGCATCGCCAATGGCTGCCGCAACGCGATCACCGGCCGCACGGTGCGCGACGTGGGCTGTTCCCTGCGCGTCTTCCGCCGCGAATGTGTGAGACATCTGCCGCCCTTCCGCGGCGTCCACCGCTTCCTGCCCACGCTCTTCGTGTACGCCGGCTTCCGCATCACGGAAGTCCCCTGCCGCCACCGCGCCCGTTCGCACGGCCAGAGCAAGTACGGCATCGGCAACCGCCTGTGGGTCGGACTGGCGGACCTCGTCGGCGTCTTCTGGCTGCGGAAGCGCTTCGCCTGCTACCGGATCCAGGCGGAAGAGTCCCTGTAAAAAGAAACGCCCCCGCCGATAGGCGGAGGCGCAGGATCATGTCTGTGATACGAAAGGTCTAGCGCGCTTCCGAGAAGCGGCGGGAGACTTCCTTCCAGTTGACCACGTCCCACCAGGCCTTGATGTAGTCCGGGCGGCGGTTCTGGTAGTGCAGGTAGTAGGCGTGCTCCCAGACATCCAGCCCGAGGATCGGCGTGCCGCTGCCGTCCATCAGGGGATTGTCCTGGTTGGGCGTGCTGGTCACGGCCAGCTTGCCGTCCTTGACCACCAGCCAGCCCCAGCCGCTGCCGAAGCGGGTCGCGGCCGCGGTGCCGAATTTTTCGCGCAGGGAATCCATGCCGCCGAAAGCGCTGTCGATGGCCGCCTTCAGGTCGGCGCTGAGCTCCGTGTTGCCGCCATGGCTCATCACGGACCAGAAAAGGCTGTGGTTGAAATGGCCGCCGCCGTTGTTGCGCACGGCGCCGCGCTGGGCTTCGGGCACACTGTCCAGGCGCTTGCACAGCGCCGTAATGTCCAGGCTGCCCAGGTCGCCGCCGGCGGCGTCGAGGGCTTCGTTCAGCTTGGTCACGTAGGCGTTGTGGTGCTTGCCGTGGTGAATCTCCATCGTGCGGGCGTCAATGCTGGGCTCCAGCGCGCTGAAATCATAGGGCAGATCAGGCAGGGTATGCATGGATGTCTCCTTGTCAGCTGGTGTGTGTTGTGTTCAGGGGAAAATACGGAAAGTGGACAGAAAAGATCCTGTTTCCATGTTGAAAGGCTTGGATCGGGCTGATCGAAGGATTGGATCAAGCAGGGGGCTTGAAGCGGAAGGATTCCTCGATGCCGGAGAAGGCGCCCGCCGAAAGACGGGCCAGGGGGTCCAGCCGGTCCACCTGCAGCCGGCCGCGATCATCGAAGAGCTCGTCCAGGGCGTGGGCTTCCACAATGCGGCCGATGGCCAGGTCCGTGGGACTGTCGCCCAGCTCGATCACCTGCTCCAGACGGCATTCCAGCTGCACCGGACAATTGGCGACCCGCGGCACCCGCAGGTGTTTCGAGGGCAGCAGCTCCATGCCCGTCAGTTCCGCTTCCGAAACGGTGGGCGGCTGGTCCGTTCCCGCCTCCTGCACGGCGCGCGCCATGGAGGGGCGGCAGATGTTGACGACAAACTCCCTTTCGCGGCGGATGTTGGCCGCCGTGTCCTTCATGCGCTCTTCCGGAGGAGCATCGCCGGGCTTGCGGATCACGGCGACGCTCAGCAGGGGCGGCGAGGAGCAGATGCCGTTGAAGAAGGAATAGGGAGCCACATTGACGCCTCCGTCGGCATGCAGGCTGCTGACCAGCGCCACCGGGCGCGGGACGATCATCGCGGTCATCAGGTGATAGGCCGCGCCGCCCGACATTTCCTGCAGGTCCAGGGCGCGATAGGCGGCCTCATCCCAGCATTCGGGAGGCCGCAGGTTTTCCTCTTCGACCCATTTCATCCGCCCACCTTCTTTCCTAGGGCATTGGCCATGCGAAGTTGCCAGGCCAGCCGCAATGTCAGGGCATAGCCCTTGGGATCCCGCCGGAATTCGCGCAAGGCGCTGCTGTCGCTGAGCTGGATCAGGGTCCAGTCGTAGACGATGCGCAGCGGATCCTGGATCGAATCCAGCGCGGTCCCGTTGACGGGACACTCGGCCAGCGGATAGTCCTTGAGGTCCCGCTCGATGACCGAATCCCGCAGGTCCTCGGCCAGCTGCAGCCGCTGGCCATCATCCATCTCCTTCAGTCCTTCCTGGCAGCGCGGACCGCAGATGCGCAGGGCCAGATCGCCCACGTTGACGCTGAAGCCGGGCCGATCGGCGAGGCCGCGGTCGCAGAAGGCGCAGATCTCGCTGGGGTAGCGATCCTCACGCGCTTTCCAGAGCAGGTTCCGTTCCGACTTGCACTGGGAACTCACTTCCCGGTAGAGCTCGACGGCATCCAGGTCGGCGCGGTTGAGGGGCACGCCCCGTTCGCTGGCCCAGGCCAGCCCGGCAAGCACCAGCAGCATGGGAAACAGCATGCGCATCACTCTTCTTCCCGCGCCTTGAATCCGCCCTGTTCAATGGCCTGCGACAACTCGAGGGCGGAGGGCAGATCCTCTCCCTCCAGGGAAGCGCGGGCTCCTTCCAGGTCGACCTGGACGGCAGCGCCGGGAGCGGCGCGGGTCAGGATCCGTTCCACAGCCGAACTGCAGCCTTCGCAGCTCATGCCCTCTACCTTCAGCTTGATCTGACTCATGAGCTTCTCCTATATGGAAGGGGATCAGGTGCGCCGATCAGGCCGCTTCGCCATCCAGCCCCAGTTCGCCGGCAATACCGCGCATGGCCTGAATGCAGAAGTCCACATGGGCGGCAAAGTCACGCCCTACGAGTTCCGCGCCCTGGCGCAGCTCCTCGCGATTGACCGCGGCGCAGAAGCCCTTTTCCTTCATCTTCTTGCTGACCGATTTGGCTTTCAGGTCGTGCAGGCTCTTCGACGGCCGGACCAGCGCCACCCCGGTGATGAATCCGCTGATCTCGTCGCCGGCAAACAGGTGCTTTGCCAGCGGAGTATCCATGGGCACGCCCAGACCATTGGCCGGATTGTGCGAGTGAATGGCGCGGATCAGCTCTTCCGGCCAGCCCTGCTCGGCCAGAATACGACCGCCGGCGACCGTATGTTCCTCGGCATTCGGCCAGCGCTCGTAGTCGAAGTCGTGCAGCAGGCCGCAGCAGCCCCAGAGCTCCTCGTCCTCGCCCGTCTCGCGAGCGGAATGGCGCAGAATGGCTTCGACCGCCAGGGCATGGCGACGCAGGCTGAGGGAGTCGGTGTATTCGCAGAGAAGGGCCCAGGCGGCCTCGCGATCGTGGGGCATGAAGTGTCTCTTATTGTTGCTGATTTGACACAGATCAAATTTGCGCGCCGTTCAAGGTCGGAGATTGCGGGATCCGGCAGCCCCGCTGACGACGCCTTCTGGAAGTATTACTTTCCAGCCGCTTGAACAAGTCACCAGCACTAGCCGCTTTCAGACGCACAACCCCGCGCAGGACCCGCCTTTCGGGTCGCCGCTTCGCAAACACTCTCCAACCCGGAGGAAAGGTCTTCAGAATGACTTGGTACTCGACCTTCCTGGGCTCCTCCATCGGGAAGAAGTTCCTGATGGCGCTCACCGGCATGGCCCTGCTGCTCTTCCTGCTGGGCCACATGGCCGGCAACCTGCAGTTCTTCCTGGGGCCCGACGTGCTCAACGCCTACGCCGCGAAACTGCGGCACTACCCGGCCCTGCTGCTGGGCATGCGCGTGGGACTGGGGCTGATCTTCGTGATCCACATCGTGACCGCGATCCAGCTCAACCTGGCCAACAAGGCGGCGCGGCCCGAAGGCTACGCCAGCTGGTCCCCGCTGAAGTCCACGCTGGCTTCACGCACCATGGTCCAGTCGGGTCTCCTGATCCTGGGCTACACCATCTTCCACCTCTTGCATCTCACGATGGGAGTGGTCGGACCGGAACACAAGCTGCAGGCGGGCGGACACGTTCCCGACGCCTACGCCAACGTGGTTGCCGGCTTCAGCCATCCCGGCATCGCCATTTTCTATATCCTGCTGATGGTGGTGCTCTTCTTCCACCTGATCCATGGCACACAGAGCGCCCTGCAGACGCTGGGCTTCAATCATCCCAAGTATACACCGCTGCTGCAGCGCGCCCTGGCCGTCCTGGTCTTCGTGATCTGCGCGGGGTTCATTTCCGTCCCGATCGCCGTCCTGCTCGGCTGCGGTTGCTAGAAGGGAGAATTCGCAATGCAATTGGACGCCAAGATCCCCTCCGGCGACATCCGGGACAAATGGGACCGCCATCGCTTCGAGATGAAGCTGGTCAATCCGGCCAACAAGCGGAAGTACAAGGTCATCGTGGTCGGCTCGGGTCTCGCCGGCGGCGCCGCGGCGGCCACCCTGGGAGAGCTGGGCTACAATGTGTCCTGCTTCTGCTACCAGGACAGCCCGCGCCGGGCGCACTCGATTGCCGCCCAGGGCGGCATCAACGCCGCCAAGAACTACCAGGGCGACGGCGACAGCATCTACCGCCTCTTCTATGACACGGTCAAGGGCGGCGACTACCGCGCCCGCGAGGCGAATGTATACCGCCTGGCGCAGATCAGCGTCAACATCATCGACCAGTGCGTGGCGCAGGGAGTTCCCTTCGCCCGCGACTACGGCGGCCTGCTCGACAACCGCAGCTTCGGCGGCGCGCAGGTATCACGCACCTTCTACGCTCGCGGCCAGACGGGGCAGCAATTGCTGCTCGGCGCCTACCAGGCCCTGGCGCGGCAGATCGGCAAGAAGGCGGTCACCATGTATCCGCGCACGGAGATGCTCGACCTGATCGTCGTCGACGGCAAGGCGCGGGGCATTACGGTGCGCGACATGGTGACGGGCAAGGTCTCGTCTCACATGGCCGACGCCGTCTGCCTGGCCACCGGCGGCTACGGCAATGTCTTCTACCTGAGCACCAACGCCAAGGGCTGCAATGTGACCGCCGCCTGGCGCGCCCACAAGCGCGGCGCGGCCTTCGCCAATCCCTGTTTCACGCAGATCCACCCGACCTGCATTCCGGTGAGCGGCGACTACCAGAGCAAGCTGACGCTGATGAGCGAGAGCCTGCGAAACGACGGCCGCGTCTGGGTCCCGAAGCAGAAGGGCGACAAGCGCAGCCCGGACCAGATCCCGGAAGGCGAGCGCGACTACTACCTGGAGCGCATGTATCCCAGTTTCGGCAACCTGGTCCCGCGAGACGTGGCCAGCCGCCGCGCCAAGGAGATGTGCGACAAGGGCCAGGGCGTCGGCGAGACGGGCCTGGCGGTCTACCTGGATTTCGGCGATTCGATCAAGCGCCTGGGCAAGGACGTGGTCGAGGCGCGCTACGGCAACCTCTTCCACATGTACAACAAGATCACCGACGAGGACCCCTACAAGACCCCGATGCGGATCTACCCCGCCGTGCACTACACCATGGGCGGGTTGTGGGTCGACTACAACCTGGAATCGACCATTCCCGGCCTCTTCGTGCTGGGCGAGGCCAATTTCTCGGATCACGGCGCCAACCGCCTGGGCGCCAGCGCCCTGATGCAGGGCCTGGCCGACGGCTACTTCGTCATTCCGTATACGATCGGCAACTACCTGGCCGGCCACAAGCCGGACGGCATGGGCGAAGACGTGCCGGAAGCGAAGGAGAGCCGCCAGTCTGTCACCGAGCGCTCGGACAAGCTGTTGTCGGTGAATGGATCACGCACCGTCGACGATCTGCACCGCGAACTGGGCAGGCAGATGTGGGACAACTGCGGCATGGCCCGCAACGAGTCCGGCCTGAAGTCGCTGCTGGACTGGATTCCGGAGGCCCGCGAGCGCTTCTGGAAGGATGTCAAGGTGCTCGGCACCGGCGAAGGCCTGAACCAGAACCTGGAGAAGGCCGGCCGCGTGGCCGACTTCTACGAGTTCGCCGAACTGATGGCCCGTGACGCCCTGGTGCGCAAGGAATCCTGCGGCGGCCACTTCCGCGAGGAAAGCCAGACCGACGAGGGCGAGGCCCTGCGCGACGACGCGAACTTCTGCCATGGCGCGGTCTGGGAATTCAAGGGAGTCGGCAACGAACCCGTGAGACACCAGGAAGCGCTGGACTTCGAGCACTGCAAACCTTCGCAAAGGAGCTACAAGTGAAACTGACCCTGAAAGTGTGGCGACAGGCAGGGCCCGACGCGAAGGGACGCCTGGAGACCTACGAACTGGACAATGTCAGCACGCACATGTCCTTCCTGGAAATGATGGATGTGCTGAACACGAAGCTGGAGATCGAGGGCAAGGAGCCGGTGGCCTTTGACCACGACTGCCGCGAGGGCATCTGCGGCATGTGCTCGATGATGATCAACGGCGAGGCCCACGGACCGGAAGAAGGCACGACGGTCTGCCAGCTGCACATGCGGCATTTCAAGGATGGCGACACGGTGGTCGTCGAACCCTGGCGGGCACGCGCCTTTCCCGTGTTGCGTGACCTGGTGGTCGACCGGGCAGCCTTTGACCGCATTATCGAGGCGGGCGGGTTCATCAGCGCCAACACGGGCAGCGCCCAGGACGCCAACGCCCTGCCGGTGCCCAAGCACGACGCCGACCTGGCCATGGACGCCGCCGCCTGCATCGGCTGCGGCGCCTGCGTGGCGACCTGCAAGAATGCCAGCGCCATGCTCTTCGTCAGCGCCAAGATCAGCCACCTGGCCCACCTGCCCCAGGGACAGGCCGAGCGCAGCCGCCGCGCCCTGGCCATGGTCAACCAGATGGACCGCCTGGGCTTCGGCAACTGCACCAACACCTACGACTGCGAGGCCGCCTGCCCCAAGGAGATCAAGATCACCAACATCGCGTTGATGAACAGCGACTACCTGAAGGCCAGCCTCTGCGGCAAGGACGACTAGGCTGGCACTCTTCGCCATGTGCCTTGCATTCCGTCCTTCCCGCGAAGGCGGAAATGACGACCCCCGATACAGACTCAAACAAAGGCCCCGCCATTCGGCGGGGCCTTTGTTGTAATGCAGATACTCTCAGAATCACGGTTTCGGGGGAAGCACAACGATAGTGGTGCGGAACCGGCGAACGCTCTAGACACTCGTCGTGTATCTCAGGAGCATGTCTTCCAGGACATTTCTCTTCTCGCCGGTCAGTTCCAATGCCCGCAGGTCAACTGGCTCCTGGAGCATTGCGTCTACGAATCGTTTGATATCCTGCTGGATGACCCGGGGAACCTGAACCCGTTGAGGTTCGAGTATCCGGTACAGGCGAAAGACATCATTCCTGTGCTTCCGAATGTCTCTGGAGTCCACTCGCGTTCCCTGCTCCTTGCGTTCGCACAGATCCAGCCAGGCGCGCGCCTTCATGGGCAGAAGATGATTCGCGTCCAGCCAGGGCAAGCCCTCCGTCTCCCGGATTCCTGTCCGAATAAAGTTGTAATACGAATCATCCAGCAGTATCGCGGACAGGCTGGCAATTTCCTCCTCGATGGTCATTGGGGCTATCTTCACTCCCTGGGGGATTGCCAGACCATCCGGCCGCCGGGAGAAGAGTTCCAGCATGGCTGGATAGTCGGTGCGCTCCGGTCGCGCAAACCGAAACAGCTGTCTCTGGCCCTGCGCTCCCTCGCGCATGGAGTATCCACCATGTCTCACAAAATCCCAGAAGCGCTGTGCGAATGCGGGGTTCAGCAACTCGACCCACAGCACGATGTCCAGGTCCTTCGTCGCACGGAACTCCAGGCCGACATCCTCGAAGGCGAGAGAGCACGCGGTGCCGCCGATCAGGACATAGTGGCCGGAAAGGTCGGCGAAGGCTTCGCGAAAACGGTCCAGCCCCGTCACCATTCCACGTGTTCCGCCAAGAGGTCCTCCAGGCGGTCCTGTATACGATCATCGCTTGATCCGCACTGGGACAGGTAGAGAGACAAGGGATCCACCAGGCCTTCTCTCGCGAGAATGCGTGGAGGGTAGCGCCAGATCTCCACGCCTATGCTGTCCTCCTCGGCAGCGGGTGTTTCCATCACGTGTGTGGATCTCATTGTCTCCTTGAACTCCGATCGATTCATCGCAATGACGCGCCTGGACGGTGGCGCGAGAACAGTGTACGCGGACAAGGCCGAAAGACCCGCGGCCGGATACTGGGCGGCAAGCGTGTGTACTCCACTGAGCCAGGTTTGGCGAACGACTGGAGTGCGAAGGATTGAACCAGCATCTTTCCAGAGTGTCCGCGGCGATTCAGCGAATTCGATAGATCGCCTGCGTCCCGTCAAGGTTGAGCGGATCAAACCTGCATGTTCAAGTTCATCATAGGCCCTGCTGATGCTCATGGCCGAGCAGTGAAGCCGGTCGGCGGTTTCTCGTGTGTTCTTCGCTCCGATCCCTGTCAGAAGGAGATAGAGGAACAGCAGTTGGCTGGACGGGCGCAGGAAATCCCTCTTTTCGATGGCCTTTGACTTGGACTCTTTCAACCAGACGGCCATTTCCGGCAGGAAAAGTTGCTTCTCCGGGATGATGAAAGAGATGCCCGACTCGATCAGCTTCTTGCGGCTGTATGCGCTCAGATGACGCCGAACCAGGGCGACTTCATGAGGCCACAGTCGGCGAATGCTTGCGATTTGCTTGCCAAGCGCAACAGGCGCGATCTCTGTTTCATGGCTATGCAGAAGTAGAAGCAGGGGATGGTTCAGCAACTGAACCGTATAAATTTCAAAGACATCTCTAAGGAAGGGCGGCACCTGTCCGTCCCACGGCTCTGGTTCGATCCGGATTCCAAGTGACAGATCCAGATACCTCTGAAGGGTTGGCAATAGCTTGTTCATCTTTGACATTGTAACATTGAAAATAAATTGTACCACTATAAATGTTACAATCTGCAGCAGAGGTTACATAGCGAGTGGGTTTCCTGTCTCAAGGCCTTTAGCGGGAAACCCATCGGCGATGGAGCGGGATTCCCGCCTGCGCGGAAATGACAGGATTGGTAAGGTGCCTCAGTTCCTGCCCGCCAGAAGATTCCCGGTCTTCCCGGCACGGTGATACAACCATCCTGCGAGCGTCCACAGCAGGCAGAAGAAGGCCGTTGTAGACAGAAGGTCCGCCGGCCAGCCGATGCTCCGGGCGGAGGTCGTGATCCAGGCAATCGGCAGGACCGCAAGCTGCAATCCGGCCGTCGCCCAAAGGGCTCTTGCCAGACCCGCGCCTTGCCGGCCTGAGACGAACACGCCGCCCGCCAGGCCCGCGACAGGCAAGAGGATCCACAGGTTGTACGCCTGGCCCTCTGCCCCAATCAGCCCCACGGCCAGCGTGCTCCAGACCAGCAGCAGGGCGGTTCCTGCTGTCAGCACAGCGGCTGCGCGTCCGACGGTTGCGCCGACACGGTTTGCCAGCCATTCAAAGGCTGCTCCGGCCGACAGCAGCAGGATTGCCGCCGCCAGGAAATCGCCGCCACTCCAACGGACCTCCTCCGTGTATCTCATCGCCAGGGCGGGCAGGCAGAGCAGTGCTGCCGTTCCCAGACCGACTCGAAGGGCTGCCTTGCCGACTTCACTCATATCGCCTCCCTTGACTTCCTTGAAACGGTAAGCCTACCATACGGTCTGCTCGCGCTGGACACCTCCTGCTGCATACGATACGGGGCGTCTCCCGTTCCCGCAATAAAAAAGAAAACCCCGCGCGCCGAAGCACGCGGGGTTTGAATTGTCGGGTGGAAAAGCAGACGCGAAGTTCTACTTGACCAACAGGACCTTGCGGCTTTCCGTGTGACCGTTGGCGTTCATCACGTAGAAGTAGACGCCGCTGGCCAGGCCGTTGCCGCTGAAGCTGGTGGTGTGCTGGCCGGCCTGGTGCATGCCGCTGGCCAGGGTGGCCACCTTCTCGCCGACCAGGTTGTAGACGGCCAGGTCGACGACGCTGGCGCGGTTCAGGCTGAACTCGATGGTCGTCGTCGGGTTGAAGGGATTCGGGTAGGCCTCGCCCAGGCTGAAGGCACCGGGAAGCTCCACGGCGTTGACGTTGACATCCTGCCAGAGGTCGCCCTGCGAGCCGAAGTCGTTGTTCACGATGAAAGTCGGATTGCTGTCATCCAGCATGGTGACCCAGTCGGCCTGGAAACCGGCCTCGTTGTCGCTGCCGTTGATGCCATACTTGTAGGTGATCTCACGGGATGTTCCCTGGGCGAAGGTGATCGTCTGCGTGAAGACTGTACCGCTGTCGTGGGTCAGCTGGTACTCGAGGGGCACCAGGTCCCAGGGCCAGTTGTTCCACGGACCGCAGATGGCGACATAGTCGATGGCGTCCCAACCGGTGATGCCCTGGTTCTCCTCGCCGGGATGGTCGTTGAACCAGGTGTCGACCAGGTGCAGGTCGCAATTGAAGGTCACGGCCACTTCCTGGCTCAGGATGTCGTCCCAGGTCACGTTGTCGAAGAAGACTTCCTCGGTGACATACTCGTGATACCCGTCCGTGTCCTCGTCGGGCCACTCCTCGGTGGGCTGCACGGTGCGATTGGCCACGCTTTCCCAAATGGCCAGGGCCTCGTCGCCATCCTCGAGGATCACGAACTTGTACTCCAGCGGGGTTTCGCTGCTCAGCTGGTCGAACTGGACTTCCAGGAAGTAGTGGCCGGGATTGCCGCCGACCTCGGTCATGGCGACGGCGCCGCCCCAGTTGCCGATGTTGGCGTGTCCGCCGCGAATCACGATCAGGTCCGTTCCCGGATCGAAGGTGCCGTTGTCCACGGGGATTTCCATGTTCACCAGGAAGGTGATCTCGGCGTCGACCAACTCGGGCACGGCGTCGATGTTGTTGAAGTAGCCGCCGTCGACGGTCTGGGCGCCTGTATCACCAACCACGAACTGGCGGTTGGGATCGTCTTCCCAGACGTCGCTTTCACCGGAAATGACGAACTTGAAGTCCACCGTCTCGCCGATCATCGAGTCTTCCAGGTCGTAGGTTCCGGAATAGATTCCTTCACCCATGTCGGTCAGGGTCGGGTTGGTTCCGCCCCAGCCGTTGAAGGATCCACGCGCCACCACCAGGTCGCTGCCCGGGGTGAAGTTCCCCAGCGCTTCCTGCACAGACATGTTGATCTGGAAGGTGATGGTCTGGATCGCCATGACCGGAGCGGCCAGGCCCAGCATCAGGAAACCGATCCATTTCTTCATACGTTCCTCCTCTTGCCGCACTGCGCGGCGTTTGAATGTGGGTTCTCGTTTCGTTCTATCTAACAAGCCGGGTACGATCGGGCAGTTTTTGCCGCGCTTTGTCACCCGACGGACCGCCCAGCTTGCCATGGCAAAGCTTCGGTCCACCTCATGCTCTGTTCAATGCAATTTTACTGCCGAAGTCTACAGGATCCTTCCAGGATCCACACTCTATCGGCATTCCAACCCGCCATCTTCCATCAAACCGCCCGCCGACTTCTACAATCAAGCTTCGGAACCACCCACCAGGCATTCCAGAAACTCTATCCACCTGACACGAGAGTTTTCCGCAGGAAAACTCCAAAGTGCGCGCTTGCGCGCACGCTACCAGGCGAAACGCAGGCTGTAGCGTACGACGCTTTCCAGCCGTCCGAAATCCTGCCACGAGGCGTCAATATACAGTTTCCCCGCGCTGGCAAGCGGCAGATGCAGGCCAGCGCCAAGGGTCGCGCCGCCTTCCTGATCCTTCAGGAACAGCTGGTGCCAGCCGCCCCGGACGAAGAAGCGGTCACGAAAACCATACTCGGATCCCAGCGAAATGGATTCCGAATTGTCGACCGGATGCGAGGCGTCGGCGGAGAGCAACAGGCTGTGCAGGGGGTTGTCGAAGGCATACATCGACACACCGATGCGGAAGGTCACCGGCAGGCTCCAGGAGAGCACATCCAGGTTGGCCGGCACCGCCGGATTGTCGCCGCCCTGGTTCGGGTTCAGGTCGTGTCCCACCAGCAGGTCGGTGCCCGACATCTCCATTTCCTGGAAAGAATAGTTGAAGATGCCCATGCCCAGCACCATGCCGTTGAAATTGGTGCGGAAGCGCGTTCCCACGTCAAAGGCCATGGCGTTGGCCTTTTCGTGCCAGATCTTGTTCTCCACGTACTTGCCGGTGAAGCCGATCGAGAAGCGGTCCGTGAAACGCAGGCTGTAGGTCAGGCCCAGGGCCAGGTCGGAGGCCTGGAAGAATTCCCCGGTGCCTTCCTGATCTTCGAGCGTCGTGACTTCCATCTCGCCATAGTCGAGGTAGGTCATCGAGATGCCGACGCTGCTGTCGTCCCCCAGGTGTGTCACGAAAGCCATGTAGTTCAGGTCCGTGTCCGCCAGGTAGTCGTTCTGGATGAACAGCACCTCGGACTGTTCGAGCACGACCGCGCTGCCAGGGTTCCAGTAGAGGCAGCTGACATCCTCGCCGACGGAGGTGTAGGCGCCGCCCATGCCCATGGCGCGGCTGCCGACGCCGATGCCCAGGAAGGGCGCCGCGGTCGTTCCCACGCGCGTGATCGAACTCGCCGCGAAAGCCTGTGTGACAAGCAGGGCCGGCAGAAGCAGGGGAATGAATCGTTTCATGGTCGTCTCCTACTTGATCAGCGCGAACTTGCCGATCTTCTCGCCGGCCTGGCTCTCGACATGGTAGATGTAGACACCGTAGGCCACGTCCAGGCCCTCCTTGCTCTTCAGGTTCCAGTCCAGCGTCCCGTCCCACAGGGGCGCGTCGTGATCCAGGGTCTGCACCAGCTCGCCGCGGATGGTGTAGATGCGCACCGTCGCCGTCGGCGGCATGTGCGTGAACTGGATCTTTCGCGCGCCGCGGTTGCCCTTGATCGGCGTCGGCTCCCAGGTGGCGCTGGCCACATAGGGATTGGGAACGACCTTGATCGCGTCCAGCCCGCTGGCGGCGGCCTGGCGGTCGTAGCTCGGCGCCTGCGTCGTATACGCGAAGCGGTCGGCCGCGCTGAAGGGCTTCCGTGTCACGGCGGTGTAGGCATCCCCTGCCATGGGCAGGCTCATGGAGGTGGTATCGTAGGGCTGGCTGATCTGGAACATCCAGGTCAGGTCATGGGCCGCGCCGCTCGTCGCGCCGGCCCCGTCCTCGCGGACCAGGATCGCGTCGCGCGTATCGAAGGGCACGGTTGGATCACGGCGCAGGGCGGGATTGCCCTCGTTGAGCTTGGCGTTGTAGATCCAGAAATCCAGCTCCACGGGATTCTCCGGATCCGTGACCTCGTAGATCCGGTAGTTGGTGGTGATCGGGTCGACAAGGCGGTTCAGGGTCTGCGTGAGACTCTGATCGAACCAGCTGTCAGGCCCCTGGCAGACCGCCCCTTCTCCCGCCGCGACGAACTCCATCTTGTAGTCGCGGGGCTGGACGCTGCCGTTGATCTGCCGCAGGGAAGGCGAGAAGTCCAGCAAAGCCAATGGGCGCAGGCCCCAGGGAATGATGTTCTCCGCCGACTGCTCGGACCAGTAGGACAGGTCCGGATTGGCCACGAGCCGCCAGTCGTTGCGGAAGACCGGCCGTACGCCATCCACGACCGGATGGTAGTTGCTGCTCGTCGTCGCGTAGCCCGTCAGGTCCATCACCAGCTGCTTGTGCACCAGGTTGTGGAAATAGGTGAAGAGCACGTCGACGACATCGTCATCGGCCAGGGTATTGAGGAAGCTCGGCCGGTAGATCACGCGGCCGGCGTCGAAGTCGAAACTGAACTCGCCCTCGGCGTCCAGGGTGTCGCCCGTGTCCAGGCGGATCCAGATCGAGAGCGGCTCATTCGTATCCAGCCGCACGGCGCTTAAGCCTTCCGGCAGGACGCCGGGATGGCTGAGCATCTGCTGGGGAGTGTCCTTGTTGATGATGAAGGACTCGCTGACCGGCTCCTGGTTCTCGCGGCTCATCGTCCAGGCGAAGGCCGGCACGTGGATCTCGCTGAGCACGGCCCGCGTGGAGTCGAAGGGAATCGAGTCGATGACCGCGTCGTAGACCTGATCCGTCGGGTTCCAGACGAAATGCGTGTCCGGCACCCAAGAGAGGTACTCCCAGCCGAGCACATCCTTCAGGCGCCCCGTCGTGTCCGCGGCCAGGCTGATCTCGTAGCGCGCCCCGTCCACCAGCTGGCTCTCGTCGACGACTTCCAGCGACAGGCTGCCGGTGGCCGTGCCGGCAAGGTGCTCGGCCTCCTCCATCACCAGGCCCGGCGTATACCCGGAGGCCGGCACACCGGCCTGGATGTAGACCGTGTTCAGGTCGAGCGTCACGCGCCCCGCCTCGTCGATGCTGGCCTGCTTGGCGCACTCGGCGGGAAGGAAGCCGGCGACGGCGTCTCCCCGGTCGTAGGAGGTGACGGCGTAGAAGTAGTTCTGGCCGTTGACCACCGTGGTATCGGTCCAGCTGTGGACCAGGCCCGTGTTGCTGCCCAGGTAGTACTGTGTGCCATTCAGCGGCAGCTCGAAGAAGCCCTCGACCTCGTTGATCAGGTCGAACTGCTCCGTGGGCGCGAAGCCGCTGGCCGTGCCGTGTCCGTCGGTGATGTTGTAGGTGTCCAGGAAGCCGGCGTCCGTCGCGCGGTAGATGCGGTAGCCCTCGAAATCCCGCAGGCCGCTGATGCGGTCGACGCTGTGCTCGGCGGCGTCGTCCCAGTAGAGCGTGACCTGGCCGTCGCCGGCCACCGCCTGCACCGTCGGCTTGGCGGGGGGCTGAATGAAGTTGTAGTTCTCGTTGTAGATCGTCCGGACCGTGGCCAGGTTGTTGTAGATGTCCTCTTCGGACTCGCCGAAGACCACGGCCAGGCTGATGCGCTGTGTCTCACCGCGACGCAGCGGGAAGTAGCCGCTGCCGTAGAGGAAGTCCACGTCGGCCGGCTGGCCCGCCGTCGAATCGAACTCGCCCGGAATCATGCGGTTCCAGATGTCGAAGTCGTTGCGTGAGCTGAATTCCGGGAAGGTGAACTCGTTGAAGCTGGTCAGGCCGATCTGGTCGCTTTCGGTGATGTCCAGCGCGTCGAAATGCGGCTCGCCGGGGCTGGGGACGCCGTCGCCCTCGCCGGCATCGCCGGTGGCCGGCTGGCCGTCGCCGCCGACATCGTCGTTCTCGATGTCCCAGTCGCCGTCGTTGTCCACGCCATCGTCGCGGCGCTCGTCGACCAGCGGGTCCCAGTTGAGCACGACTCCCGCGCCGATCTCGCCCTCGCTCACTCCGAGCTGCGTCCAGTCCACGTAGACGACGCCCTCGTAGGCCGGGCTCTCGTCGATCACGCCGTTGAAGTTGTCGTCGATCAGGTTGGTCGGATCCTCGGCGACCATCTTGCCGTCGTAGATCTCGATCTCCAGGTCGCGCCAGGTCAATACCAGTGTATCACCGGAAGCAGGTACCTGAACGATCGAGCGCGGATAGAAGGGATCATTGTAGTTGATGGCGATCACCGACTCGCCGGCAGACAGCGGCCGCGGCGTCAGCATCTCGTCGAGCACGGCCTCCGTGAGACGGGGCGCGGCGTCTCCCTGGTTCGAATCGCCGTCGTTGTCGATCCAGTCCGTGTTGTTGCCCGGACTTTCCAGGAAGGCATAGCCGACGACGCCCACGTTGCGCACGCCGGGATGCACCGGCACCCAGCCCGCCTCGCCGCGGTCGTCGTTGTCGCTGGTGAAGGTGAACTCCTCGTCCAGGTCGAAGGTGTTGATGTCGTCGCCCGTGTCGCCGTTGCCGCCGACCAGCGTGCCGCAGACCATGCCGAAGCAGATCTTGTCATAATCGATGTCGCTGGTGTTTGTGATGTCATACAACCAGAAGACCACGTCCTCCGCCAGCACGTGCGACCACTGGAAGCCGCGCACGCTCATCTTCAGGCCCAGGCCGCCATGCGTCGTGTCGTCCTCGAAGGGCTGGATCAGTCGCACCAGGGCGCTGTCCGGGTCGTCGGGAAAATGCTCGAGCCACAGGTCCTCGTCCACCGAGTCGCGATAGGCCATTTCCTTGGTCATGAACTCCATGTCGCGGCTGTCGTCGACCCAGAAGTAGGCCTCCTGGTCCGCGTTGAGCACGTCGCGGCCGAAGTAGCCGTTCCAGCTGCCGGGCCAGCCCTTGTCGGGCCAGACCGTGGGCCAGGAGAAAGGCTGGTGGGACATGGCGATCAGGTTCGTGTCCGGGGCGGCGAAGCCGGGCAGCGGCATGAAGGTCCAGAACTCGCTGGGGTCCGCCGGATTGACCTCGTCGCGGCCGCGCGCCGGACTCTGTGTGACAGCGACGCTGAGCACCTCGCGCTGCAGCAGGGGATTGAAGTACTCGGTGCCCACCAGCACACTGATGTCGCCGATGTACTCGTCCCCGGTGCCTCGCGGCCACTCGAAGGAGAACTCGTTGCCCACGCGGCCGACCAGGCCCGTGTTGTAGAAGGTGGTGCGCACCAGGTTGCCGCTGAGCGTGTTCTTGCGCTTCTCCAGCGGATCCGCCCAGACGTCGTCGTACCATTCCTGGGCAATGGCCTGCAGCGGCAGCAGCAGGAGCGCTCCCCACAGGGCGCCCTGGGCAAGGGGTCGTGTGCTTCGTTTCATATGCGGCATTGAATCCTTTCAGCCCTAGAAGCTGAATTGAAATCCTACGATGACTTCGCGCGGACGCGAGTAGTTGGTCGGTGTGATGAACTGCTCGGCGAAGGTGCTTTCCCAGTCCAGGTTGTAGCCCGCGCGGCCCGTGCGCGCGAAGACGTTGTTCTCGTTCAGGCGGTCGAAGAGGTTCTTGACCTGGAAGGTCAGCCGGATCCGTTGCCCGCCCGTCCAGCGCTCTAGGTTCAGCCAGCCGTTGAGGTCCATGTTCATGTAGGTCGGCTTGCGTCCGCCGTTCTCGAGCAGGCCGACGACAATGTCGTCGCTGGCGGGAGTCAGAGTATACGGCAGGCCGCTCCCGTAGGTCCCCAGCAGTCCCATGCCCCAGAGATCCTGGTTCTGGTAGCGGGCGCTGAGGTTGAGCGTGTGACGCCGGTCCCAGTCCAGGGGCACCAGGTACTTGTTGACCTCGCCTCCGCCCTCCAGGGCGTTCTTGGCGGCGTCGGCGTTGCTGGCGTTGGCCTTGGCGATCTGCCAGGTGTAGTCGACGCCGGCGCTGAAGCCGCCGCCGAAGTTCTGGTCCAGGGTCACGGCGACTCCCTGCACCGTACCGAAGTCGCGGTTGGTGAAGATGTAGTACGTGTTCTCCCCGCGCATGGTGATCTTGCGGTCGGAACTGACCAGGTCGCGGATGTCACGGCTGTAGATGCTGACATCCAGCGAGGCGCTCTCGCCGATCTGCTGCTGCAGGCCGATCTCGTACTGCACCGTGCGCTCGACCTTCAGGTCCGGGTTGCCCATGAGCGTATACTGTCCCGTCCACTCGAAGTCCGGGTTGCGGTAGAGCTGTTCGAAGCTGGGCCGCTGGAAGAAATGGCCGTAGCTGAAATGGATCACGCCGGTGTCGGTGATCGGGTAGGCCACGGCGATGCGCGGACTGAACTGGTACTTGATGGTCGTGTCTACGATGCGCTCGTCCGTCAGGTCGGTCAGATCGTAGGGCAGGTGCCAGTTGGCGTCGAAGACATCCAGCCGCACGCCCACGTTCAGAGTGATGTCCTGGAACTCCATCTTGTCCTGCAGGTACATGGCGCCTTCCCAGGGATAGCGCGTATAGATGTCACTGTTCGCGCCCTGGGGTTCGACGATGTTGTTGCCGTCGAAAGAGACGACACGGCGATCGTAGTCCATGACGTGCTGGCGGGCAATGAACCCTGTCTTGACCAGGTGGATCTTGCCCATCTGCCGCGTCAGGTCGAGCTTGAACTGCCAGGTGCTGGTCCTGCGATAGAAGTGCTCGTTCTCCGTGCCGCCGATATTCGCCGTGCCCACGTATACGGCGTCGTCATCGTAGGTGCCGCTGTTCCAGTTGATGCCGCCGAAATCGTAGTAGTAGAATCCGCTGCGCGTGACATCTTCCGTGTTCCGGTAGCGCGGATCCATGATGTCGTCGTAGAGCTTGTGGTTGTAGGTGCTGAGCACGTTGGAGGCGCTGGCGTCGAGGAAGGTGTTGTCGCCGAAGACCTTGTTCCATTTCAGGCTGACGTTCTGCTGGCGGCTGTAGCGGTTGAGCCGCCCGTCCGGCGTGTAGCGCCAGGCTTCGGCGTACTCGCGGTAGGAGCGCTCGCTGACGATGTAGTTCATGCGGAACTTGCTGGTCGGCGTGTGCTCCCAGGTCAGCTTGAACTGGCCGCTGCGCTTGAGCTCCGAATTCATGCGGACGTTCTCGGCGCCGTCCTTGTCGCCGCTGGAGCGCTCGTAGAGCTCCTGCGAACGCTCGATGGCGATCTGTCCGAACTCACGCCAGGCCGCCCGGTCCTCGTCGGTCTGGGGCGGATAATTGTAGGTCCCGATGTACTCGTCGAAGAGCAGCTGCTCCAGATACTCGTCGAAGGCGAAGATGTAGTACTCGTCCTCGTCCACTTCCAGCTCGCCGATGCCCAGCAGCGTCTCGGTGTTGAAGACGCGCGACTCGTTGCCGGTCACGGGGTGCTGGATCACGAAGTAGCTTTCCTGGGGCGAGAAGAGATCGACTCCCTCGTACCAGCCCTCGTTGGCGAAATAGCGGCCGGTGCCGCTGAAGCTCAGCGAGGGAACCCCCGGGATCGGGCCGCTCAGCGAGAACTCCAGGTTGCGCAGGTTGAGCGGGTCCAGCTCGTCGATGTTCATGAACTGCTCGGTGTGATTCGAGAAGTAGTCCCCCGAATACATGCTGACGCTGCCCTCGAGCTTCTCGCCGCCGTCCTTCGTCACCGTGTTGACCACGCCGCTCATCGCCTGGCCGTACTCGGCGTTGAAGGTGCCGCTGATCACCTGCAGCTCCTGCACCATCGAGACCTGCACGTCGACGCCGCGGCCGCCGTCGTATACATCCGTCACCGGAATGCCGTCGACCAGGTAGAGCACCTCGCCGCTTCGGCCGCCGCGGAAGTGGCCGTCGACGACGCCGGCCTGCACCTGGACCACCTCGTTCAGTTCGGTCACCGGCATGCTGGACAGCTCCTCGCTGCCCACGTAGCTCGCGCTGAAGGTCTGGTCCACCTGCACCAGCGGGCGCTCGGCAGTGATCGTGATCACCTCGCCCTCGATGGCGCTGGTCTGCATCACGACATCGTGCCGGCTGGTCAGATCGACGCTGACCACCACCTGCTCGACGAAGGTTCTCGAATAGCCCACCGAACTGAACTCGAGCACATAGATGCCCGGCGAGATGTTCGAAAGGATGTAATCCCCTTCGAAGTCGGAGGCCGCGCCGCGCCGCGTGTTGTAGGGCGCGAGATCGGCAGGAGTGGCGGTCTCCAGCACCAGGTTGGAAGGCGTCTCGAGCAGGATCACGTTGACGCCGGGCAGCGGCTCGCCGCTCGTGTCCGTGATCGTTCCGGTGATCTTGCCGGTGATGCCCGCCTGGGCGGCCGCGGCCAGGCCCAGCAGCAGGGCCAGAAGGGTTCTGTTTCTCATGCTTCCGCATTCCCCGTTGTTTTCGTCTCTTCCGTCAGCAGGCGCGCGCCCCCTTCGCCGGGTGCGAAGAAATGCCAGCTGCTGCTGCGGGCGTAGAGCGTGACCGCTTCGCCCGGCCGGCCGGGGAAGTCCGCGGACAGGCGCGCCACGCCCGTCTGCGTTCCCAGCCTGAAGTAGGCCATGGTCTCGTGGCCCATGTGTTCCACCACTTCCAGTTCCGCCTCGCCCAGGCAAGCGCCGCCCGGCTGGACCTGCAGGTCCTCGGGGCGGATGCCGAGCACGGCCGGCCCTTCCGGCAGGCTCTCGTCGGCAGGGCAGGCGATGCCCTCGCAGCTGAAGCGCCCGCGCACCAGGCTTCCCTCGAAGAAGTTCATTGCCGGGCTGCCGATGAAGCCGGCGACGAAGCGGTTGACCGGGCTGTCGTACAGATTCATCGGCGAATCGACCTGCTGGATCACGCCGTCCTTCATTACCACGATGCGGTCGCCCAGGGTCATCGCCTCCACCTGGTCGTGTGTCACATAGACCATCGTCGTCTTCAGGCGCTTGTGCAGGCGGGCGATCTCCGTGCGCATCTGCACGCGCAGCTTGGCGTCCAGGTTCGAGAGCGGCTCGTCGAAGAGGAAGACCTTCGGATCACGAACGATCGCCCGTCCCAGGGCGATGCGCTGCCGCTGGCCGCCGCTCAACTCGCGCGGCCGGCGATCGAGCAGGTGCTCGATGCTCAGCGAGCGGGCCGCTTCCGTGATCCGCCGCTCGATCTCGTCCTTCGGCATGCGCCGCAGCTTGAGGCCGAAGGCCAGGTTCTCGCGGTTCGACATGTGCGGGTAGAGGGCGTAGTTCTGGAAGACCATGGCGATGTCGCGGTCGGCGGGGGCCATCTCGTTGACCACCGTGCCGTCGATCTCGATGGAGCCCTCGCTGATCTCTTCCAGCCCGGCGATCATCCGCAGGGTGGTCGTCTTGCCGCAGCCGGAAGGGCCGACGAGCACGACGAACTCGCCCTCGCGGATCTCCAGGTTGGCCTGGTTGACGGCGCGGAAGCCGTTGGGGTAGACCTTGTCCAGGTCGCTCAACCGCAGGAAAGACATGCTACTCCTTGACGCTGCCCAGGGTCAGGCCGGACACCAGGTACCGGCTCAACGAGACGAAGACGATGACGACGGGAATGCTGACCAGGATCGAGGCGGCGGCGTAGAGCCCCCACTCCGTCGACATGCTGGCCTGGAAGCTCTTCAACCCCAGCGGCAGGGTGAACATTTCCCGCTCCTGCAGCACCTGGGCGGCAACGATGTACTCCGACCAGGCCGTCATGAAACTGAAAAGGGCCGTGATCACCAGGCCCGGCAGGGCCAGGGGAAGGATCACGAGCCGGAAGGCCTGGAAGCGGCTGCAGCCGTCGATGCGGGCCGCCTCCTCCAGGCTCGGCGGAATCGTGTCGTAGAAGCCCTTCATCTGCCACACGCAGAAGGGCAGGGCCGTCGCCGTGTAGAAGATCATCAGGCCGATGAAGGTGTTGACCAGGTGCAGCTTGGCGATCAGGATGTAGAGCGGCAGCAGCAGCATGGTCGCCGGGAACATCTGAGTGGTCAGGATGGCCAGCATGCTGAACTCGCGGCCGACGAAGCGGAAGCGGCTGAAGGCGTATCCGCCCACCGAAGCGAGCACGACGCCGGTCAGTGTGACAAGCACGCTGACCAGCAGGCTGTTGCCGAGCCAGGTCAGGAAGGGCTGCTCGGTGAAGAGCTGCACGTAGGAGGCGATCGTTGCATTGTCCGGAATCAGCGAAAGATCCGTCGAGCGCAGGCGGTTGCCCGGCCGCAGGGAGATCGAGAGCACATTCAGCACCGGGTAGACGGCGATGCCCACAAAGAGCAGCAGCACCAGGTGCCGCACGGCTGTCAGCAGGCGCGGCTCTCTCATCCGTATACACTCTGTGTGGCCCGGCCCTTCTTGAGGAAGCCGATGGAGAAGATGGCCAGCAGGAAGAAGATCACCATGCTCAGCGCGGCGCCGTAGCCATAGCGGTAGAGGTTGAAGACCGCCTTGTAGACATAGGAGACCAGGATGTGCGTCTGGTCGCTGGGTTCGCCGCCATTGGAGACCAGCCAGACCACGTTCAGGTTGTTGAAGGTCCAGATGGCGCCCAGGGTCACCGCCGGCAGCAGCACGGGCTTGAGCAGCGGCAGCGTGATGCTGAAGAACTGCCTCCCGCGTGAAGCGCCGTCCACACGGGCGGCCTCGTAGAGTTCCTGCGGAATGCCCTGCATGCCGCCCAGGGCGATCACCATCATGAAGGGAAAGCCGAGCCAGATGTTGGTCAGGATGCAGGCCAGGAAGGCCTCGAAAGGCGAACCGAGCCAGTTGACCATGGGCATGTTCAGGTACTGGCTGGCGATCAGGTTGATCGCGCCGTACTCGTAGTCGAACATGCCGCGCCAGGTCAGCGCCGTGATATAGGCCGGAACGGCCCAGGGAATGATCAGCAGCACGCGATAGATGCTCTTGCCGACAACCGGTCCGTTGAGCATCACGGCCAGCAGCAGGCCCAGCCCCACGTGGAAGACCAGGTTGACCGCCGTCCAGATGACGGTCTTGAAGAGCACGCTGAAGAAGACCGCCTCGCGGAAGACCTCGATGTAGTTCTGGAAACCGATCACCTGCCAGTCCTGGAAATGCTTCAGGCTCATGTTGGACAGGCTGAGGATCACATTGTAGACGAAGGGAAAGACGATCGTCAGCAGCAGGACCAGCAGCGAGGGCAGGATGAAGACATAGGCCAGACGGTTGTGCTTCCAGTCCTTGATCATGTGATGCAGGCTGCGCAGGGCCCAGAACAGGCCCAGGGCCAGCAGCAGTCCGCCCAGTCCCTTGATCAGCGTGGCTCCCAGCCCGGGCTCCAGCTTCTGGTTCATCTTGCGAATGGAGTCGACGGCGTCGCGCTGCATCTTCGCCGCGGCCTCGGCGGCCGTGATGCTTCCGCCGAGCAGGGCCTGGTAGCTGGGCCGCATGCTGTCCCAGATGGCGCGCAATTCGGCCACCACGGGCATGGCGCGGCCGTTGGCCATCTGGATCGCGGAGGCCTTCAGCGTGGGATCCTCCTGCAGCAGGGGATCGTCGAGCAGCTCCTTGCGGCTGGGCAGGGTCTTCAGGGACCACATGTATACGCGCTGCACCTCGGCGGAGGTCAGGAAGCGCACGAGCTCCATGGCCTTTCCGGCCTGCTCCTCTTTCGCGTTGATGTTCAGGCTGTAGCCCTTGGTGGCGACCATCGGCCCCATGGGGATTCCCGTCGAGGCGACCACCGGCAGCGGCACCACTTCGGCGTCGATCTCCGCATTCGCCAGGTAGTCGCCCCAGCTCCAGTCGCCGTTGATGATCATCGCCGCCTGGCCGTTCTTGAAGAGCGCGTCGGCGGTCTCGTAGTCGCAGTTGGCGGGAATCACCTTGTGTTCGTTCTGCAGGGAGAGCACGAGTTCATAGGCGGCGACCGCCTCCGGCGTGTCGAGGGCCGGGGTGGTCGATCCTTCCTCGTCGGTGAAGATCCAGGAACCGTGTCCGGTCAGGAAGGGGATCACGAAAAAGGGCTCGACGAAGTTCCAGACCAGGCCGTAGCGCTCGCGGCGCCCGTCGCCGTCCTCGTCGCGGGTCTGCTCGACCGCCAGCCGGACCAGGTCCTCCGTGGTCTGCGGAGTCTCCTGCAGGAGGTTCCGGTTGATTACGAGAGCCAGGTGGTTGCCGATGCGGTCTCCGACCTGCAGCAGCTCCTTGGAGGCGGGATCATTGTTGGAAGGCAGGCGCGTCAGGGCCTGAGGCAGGAACTCTTCCTGCCGGCTTTCGTCGAACCAGGGACTCATGTCCTGCACAATGCCCATGGTCTGGAAACTGCCGAGCACGTCGGAAGGGCCGTAGATCAGTTCAGGTCCCGTGCCGGCCAGGGCCGCGGCCTGGAAGCCGCTGCGCAGCTCTTCGGTTTCCTTGTAGAGGGCGCGCACCTGGATTCCGGGATGGGCGTGTTCGAAGAGAGCGATCTGGTCGTCCAGGATCACGCGCTCGGCGGGAGTCATCTGGTGCCAGATGGTCACCATCCGGTCGGACTCCCGCGGGGAGCAGGCCGCCAGCAGCAGCAGGCTGAACAGGAAGAGGCGTTTCAATCGATACCCTGAGCCACGCAACGATTGGAATAATGTAAGGAAGCCCAAGCTCAAATTTCGTTGGACAGAAGCCGTGTTTCACTGTAGCCGCCCGCGTCTTCCGGGTCTCGAAGCGTCTCCTGAAAAAGCGGGGAAGTCGTCGAATCTGTACAAACCCAAGCGACTCCCTTTAGTCCAGGGTTCGACCTGCCGGCTGCTCTTGCATTCTTCCGTATGCCTCCTCGAGCAGACTTTCCGGAATGGACAAGGGCTGTTCGCAGCCTGCCTGCGTGCGGCGCAGCAGATCAAGGAAGAGGCGGTCCCACATGCGGTCGCCCTCGAAGGCGCGCCGGTCCTGGCCGTACCACCAGAACCAGTCGCTGCCCTGGGCCAGCAGCAGGGCGGTCCCGGCATCCAGGCCCTCCCGCGGTTGCGGCTGTTCCGGACACCGTTCCGCGGCTTCCGCGCAGCGGGCAAGCCACTCCCAGGCCCGGTTCTCCTCCTCCTCGCCGATCCAGGTCCGCAGATCCCCGCCGATCCAGCTGCCGGCGGGCAGCCAGTTTTCCCGGCTCACCCGCTCCGGCGACACGGCGTCCACGGAAGCCTCGGCAGCGGCAAGCCGGGCGGCGCGCCACTCGGAGGGCCGCCAGGTCCGAAAGCGCGGATCCTTGGCGAGCAGGCCGTAGAACTCGTCCAGGAAGCGGTCGGCGTCGTGGTCGCGGCGGTAGAATTCCCAGGCGTTCTCGCCGTCCAGCACCAGGCAGATCGCCTGGCCCGGCTTCTTCCGGCCCAGGGCCAGCAGGCGATTGGCCAGGTCGACGGCGGCGGCCTCGCCCGGATAGTGCCGGTAGCGCCAGCCCAGCGCGCGGCTGAGCTCCGTGGCCCTGAGCAGAACCATGCATTCGCCCGTCGGCAGATCGATCCAGACCTCGCCGCGCTCCACTCCCGGCGTGTCCAGGTCAAAGACCGCGTCGCCGGTGGCGGTCCAGGTTGCGCCCAGCATTTCGAGCACGGGCAGGTCGATGGCGCCCTCGCCGGGCCAGAAGCCCTCCGTGGCGAATCCGAAGGCCTTGCGGAACTGCTCCCGGCCCAGCTCCACCTGCCGCCTGGCCCAGTCCGGCCGGCCGAAGCGAGGCAGCTCGTCCTCCGGCTGGCGGGCGCGGGCGGCTTCGGTGCGGTTCAGCAGGGGCAGGATCGGGTGGGCGAAGGGCGTCGTCGCCAGTTCGACCTGCGGCCCGTGTGACTCGTCACGCGGCGCTCCCAGATCGCGGTGCAGGGGCAGGATCGCCTCCATGAGCAGGCCGCTTTCGTAGACGAGACGCTCGCGAACCCCGGGCTCCGCCGAAGGAATGCGCCAGCGCCCTTCGGGCAGGGCCTCGACCAGCTCGTGGAAGCCTGTGTGACGTCCCCCGGGCAGGGGCACGGCCTCGCGCAGCAGGATCGGATCACACCAGGCCAGGGTGAAGGCCGCCAGCAGCAGTTCCGCCTCGGCCGCGTCCGGGGAGTGGCCGCCGCGAATGCGTGTGACGAGCTCCTCGTACTGCGGGAAACGGGCCAGCAGCTCCGGGGAGATGCTCAGGCAGGACCAGGCCCCTTTCCAGAGACGCTCGGCCTGCAGGGAATCGGCGGGATCCACCGTGTGCTGCAGCAGCAGGTCGACCCAGGGATCCGTGCGCCCGCCCCAGGTCTCACGAAAGCCCTGCGTGACGCCTCTTTCCTCGTGATCCAGAAAGGGCACCAGCCGTTCCAGGTAGTGCCGCTGCAGCTGGAAGAGCAGGGTGCCGGAAAAGCTCAGGCAGGCCTGGACCGTCGGCTGGCGCTGCAGGCGCAGGCCCATGTCGAAGTAGTCCTTGGTCGCGTGCAGGCGCACCCAGGGTCCGAGCAGCTCGTCGCGGACGGGGTCGCCCATGTAGGGCTGGTGATGCTGCCAGATCAGGACCAGGTTGACGGGCTGCAGCACGGAATCCCCGTCGAGCGGCAGCGTGTCCGGCACTTCGGCTCGTTGCTCGAGACGGCCGTCGGCGTGTTTCCAGAAAACCGAGTTGCGTCCGCCGTCCCCGGCGACGCTTAGTGCCGGATTGTCCGGGTCCGTGATCCACTGTCCGTCGACGATGAACTTGTACTCGTGCAGGCCGCTGTCCAGGGCAAGACGCAAGCGCCAGGCACCCTCGTGCTCTTCCATGGGGAGGGGCGCCGTGCCCCAGCGGCTGAAGGCGCCGGCCAGCAGGACCTCGCCGGCCCGCGGACGCTCGAGTTCGAAGAGCACGCTGTCCGGGCCTGCGGGTGCAATACGCGCTTCAGCCGGAAGAGCCGGAAGCGCCAGGAAAAGGCATACGGCAAGTTGCCGGCCAGCACCAGTCAATGTGGATCGTTGCCGATTCCTGAGGTGTGACAGCAGCAGAGGGAGAATCACCGGCACCCACTCCTTCCGACAGCTAGAAATCGATTCCGTAGCTCGGTCGCGGCAGGCGCAGGCACTGGTCCAGTTCCCGGACCAGATCATGCCCGGCCTCGAAGGCGTCAGTGACACACAGCCCGCTTGCCGGCTGCACGCCCAGCCAGAGGCGCGTGAAGGAGGCCACGGTGGCCGAGAGCAGCGGCAGGCCTTCCCTGTGCCCTTGCTCGATGCTCGAGGCCTGGCCCAGGCGGACCGTATACGCTCCGCCGATGCCGCGCCAGGCCCGGCCTTCCTCCAGGTACTCCGTGATCGGATCCTCCAGCTGCAGGTTGAAGGAGGGCCCCTCTACCGGCAGGCGAAGCGCCGTGATGCAGCCCGGCAGGTCGCAGATGCGCGCCTGCCAGTAGGAGAGCGCCTCGTGCCGCGTGGCCTTGTCGCTCTTGCTCGTCAGGGATCGCATGCGAAAGGGGCGCTTCAGCAGCTGCTGCAGCTGGATGTCCGGGTGTTCCACAAGGCCTATGGAAAGGATCTGGTCCGACAGGCTGCGGATCAGTCCCAACAGCTCCAGGTAGTGCTCGCGGTTCTGCCAGGCCATGGCCAGCACTCGATAGGGCCCCTCCTCCCCCTTCGCGCGACACCAGATGAAATGGCTCAGTTCGCCCTGTTCGTTCTCGAAGCCCAGACCGAAACAGCTTGTGCTCCAGGCCATTTCCGCGTGGTAAAAGCACTCGTCATCAATGTTGATCGAGCCGTGACCGCGGTGGCGTCGGGCGAGGCAGTCCATCACTCGCCTGTAATCCTCTTTGCCCAGCCGCACCGGCGTGCGACGCCGGACACGCAGGCTAAGTTGCGCCGGGTCGAAATAGCGGATCACCTCGTAGCCGCCCAGGCCGTAGCCCAGCTGGTCGTAGAAGCCTGAATCGAAAATGCCCAGGCCGCTGACCTGGGCGCCCGCCTCGGCCTCTTCGGCGACCAGGCGGGCGGTCAGCTGGCGCGCCAGCTTGAGGCGCCGCGCCACACGGCTGGTGGTCACCGCGACAACGGCAGAGAATCGAAGCATCTGGTCCAGGTAGCGCAAGTCGCCGCTGCGAGCGCTGGCCAGACATTCCGCCTCGCCCTTCAGTTCCGCCACAAGATTGCGTCCTCCGGAAAGGAAGAGATCCAGGGTCTTCTCTTCCTCGCCGGGATCGATCCAGCCGCACTCTTTCCAGATGCGGCGGGTCGCCTCGCGGTCTTGTTCCACATGATAGGGGCGCATAAGGGCCATGGTGACTCCAGGTGTGTCGGTTCGCGCGTTCAGTATCCAAGAGGATAGGAAAAGAGCGGAGGCTCCTGCAGCGGGGACTGTGGCCTCCTGAAGTGTTTGCGCTCAGAGTTGCATAGTTCGTTTTTGCAAACAATTATGAATGCCCAGCCGAATCAGCCAGAAGGAAGCATGCAGCGGATCCAAAGATTACGAATCCAGCATCGGGGGTTGACAGATCGCATGGAGCGGATCCGTCAGATCCTGCTGACTAAGGACCCCTGCCAGCAAGAAGAGGCACTCCGAACACTTCTGGTTCGCTTTTCAGAGGAGCTCGCGAAACACCTGCTCGTCGATGAGCCGGAGATCTACAGGGATCTGGCCAACAGAATGGATCCTGCCCTTCAGCGGAACCTGCTGCGCTACTCGAACGAGCTGAATCTGCTGGCTTGCGCCTACAAGGAATACGAGACGACCTGGCAGCTGCCGGAGTGCCTGCACGACCAGGTCGAACTCTTCCGGCGCGAGACCCTGATCCTCCTGGACGCCATTCAGCGTCGCATCCGATACGAGGAGGAAGTCCTTTTTCCTGCCTTGTCCGAAAGCACTTGAGCCTTTTCCTGGACCCTGCGCGGAAATCCTATTGCCGGGGAGCCGATAGCCGGAACAGTGCAGGAGGCCATTCAAACGAGGTGGGGGTGTATTCATGCCGGATCTGAAGCTGCTGAAGAGCCAACACCAGGAACTGGCGGATCTATGCAAGCGGATCCAGGCCCAACTGGATCTCAGCGAACCGCAGGGCGACTACATCTGCGCCCTGCTCTCCACCCTGGCGATCAAGCTGCAGAATCACCTGGCCCTGGAGGACAGCGGCCTCTACCCCTTCCTCAAGCAACATGCCGGTCCAAAGGGACGTCGGCTGCAGGAATCGCTGAATGAAGAAATGGCCTGTCTTCGAAAGGCTGTCGAGGAGTACCTGGATCAATGGCACAGCAAGGAGCGAATTGCCGGGGATCTGGATGGTTTCCGGCAGGCGTCCAGCTTCATCCTTGAAGCCCTGGTCCGTCGGATCGAACACGAAGCGATGGAGGTCTTCCCGTTGATCGAGAACAAGCAGGGATAACCCGGAACCGCCGTCGTCGCACAACGAATTGCGCAGAATAGAAAGGGCCCCGTTCCGCAAGGCGGAACGGGGCCTTTCGATCTCGCAGGATCTCCGTCCGGTGAAGATCCCGTGTTCGGTCTACTGCAGGGCGACGATCTTGAAGTACAGCTTCTCGCCGCCGCTGTAGGCGTAGCTGTAGGTCAGATCCGTCGTGGTGGTCAGCAGGGTGCCGGGTTCGGGGGTGAAGAAGGCGTCCGTGCTGGCGTGGACCTCGTAGCCGGTCGCGGTGGCAATGGCGTTCCAGTCGAGCACGACCATGTTGCCGTCACGCATGATGGTGACCGCGGTCGGGCAGAACCAGTTGTCCCACAGCTGCAGCGGAAGCGCCATCACCGGCGTGTCGTCGCTGATGGTGAAGGCGCGGTTGCCGGTGCCTTCCCATTCCCAGTTCGCGCCGTCGGCGCTGCGGGTGAACTTGTACTCGCCGTCGAAGGCCGAACCCGCCGGAATGGTCAGGGTCAGTTCGTAGACGCCGTCCATGTCGTCGTCGCTCATCGGATTCTCGCCGGGACCCCAGGTCAGGGGGGCCAGGCTGCCTTGCAGGCTCACGCCACCGGCGTAGAGGCCGGCGTCGAGGCAGTTCATGTCGACGCTGAAGGTCACGTCGATATCCACCGTGGTGGCCGTTCCGGGAGCCTCGTCGTTCCAGTAGCTGGGATCCAGTGTCACCATGGTTCCGTCATCCTCGAGGCAGAGGAATCGGTTGTCGACGCTTTCCCATTCCCATGCGACGCCATCGGCGCTGCGGGTGAACTTGTACTGGACCTGGTTGGAATTGGTGGCGGGGAACATGATGCCGATGGTGAAGATGCCGGCGCCCTGGTCGGTCATCGGCGTATCACCGGCATCCCAGTTGAGAGGTCCCTGGCTGCCCTGGATCGAAACGCCGCCGGCATAGTCGGCGGGATCCAGCTCGCTCATGTCGGCCGTGAAGATCACCAGCTTGCTGGCGGTCAGCTCGATCTCGGGGCAGGCGCACTCTTCCTCGTTGTTCCAATACTGTGTCACAGATCCGGAGGTCGCGCCGGGCTCGATCACGTATTCGTGGTTGCCCAGTCCGGGGGGATAGGGATCCCAGTCCGTTCCATTGCGCAGCTTGTAGTTGACCGTCGGATTGGTGCCGGCCGGGAAAACGATGTCCACGCAATAGATGCCGTCGCCCATGTCGTTGACCAGCGGCAGGGGGCCGCCCCAGTCATTGAAGGTGCCCGAGACGCCCGGGGCGGGGTCGGACAGGCAGCCGAAGAAACCGCAGAGCGTCAGTGTGAAGTCTTCGCTGGTGGCGGGGATCAGGTTGAAGCGCGCCGGGTTGTCCACGTCGTAGGTATCCGCGGGCTGGTCGAAGCGGGCCGTGTAGTCGGCAGGGCCATCGGCATCGGCGAACTCGGCGTAGAATTCGACATAGGTTCCGGTCAGCGCGCTAAGGGGGATCAGGGCGATGTACTCGTCGTAGGGCGTGTAGCAATTCTCGGTGTTCAGGCTCATGCCGACGCTCTCCCAGGTACCGCCTTCGGCGCGGTAGAACATGGTGGCGGTCAGGTCGGCGCATTCCGTGCTGTCGCACTGGCCCGTGCAGTCCATCTTGTAGACCTGGGAATACACGGTGATGTCGGCGCTGTTGGGATGTACGGACTCGTCCAGCGGCCACTGCAGGTAGGAGTCGTCCACGACGGCGAAGGCGTTGCTGGCAAACGCGGCCACCAGGAGCCAGGCTGCCACAACGATCTTGCTTTTACTCATGTGTCACCTCATGATTAGGATTGTATGCCGTCCCGCGGGACGGGCTTGGGTCTCAATTGCGTTCGGCTGAAACCGTGTACCAGCGCATGGGCACATCGATGTCCAATACATGGAAGAGATCCGTGGTCGTTCCCACCTGCACCGGTGCCGGATCGAAGGCCTGCTCCGAGGCGTAGATCACATAGAAGTCGGCACCGCTGACCGCGGGCCAGTCCAGGCGCAGCTGCCCGGCGGCGTGTGTCGAGATCGTGATCACGGGAGCGGCCAGGGGCTGCTCGCTGATGCTGCCGTTGGGCGCGACGCCGGCGGCCGGCATGTCCTGCCCGAGCGTGCCCGCGTCGAAGACGTACCACGACGTGAGCGTCGCGTCGCTGCCCGTCGGGTTGGCCAGCGGCCAGCTGAGGGTCGTGTTCCAGTTGTCCTCCTGGCTGACGCTGGCCGCGATGGCGATGCCCGCCGGGTTGCCCAGCTCGCTCCAGGGGACGCGGAACTCGCTCATCGGGTTGCCGCTCCAGCCCTCGTAGCTGGTTCCGTCATGGTCGCCGTACTGCGTATACGACCAGCTTCCGGCCCAGGAATTGATCTGCATGCTGTTGCCGCCGCCCTCGACGGAGAGTTCGAACTCGGGACGATGCGCGCTGCCGAAGCCGACCCGGCCCCAGGCGTTGCGCGGGGCGCCGCTGGCGGCGGCAAGGTCCGTGTCGATGTAGACGAAGAAGTCCCCTGTCGACAGGTCCTGGCCGTTGAAGCCGATGTACAGGTTCTGGCTGTCCCAGGTGATGAAGAGGCTGTCCGCGCTCTGCTCCATCCATTCCGTGTCCGCGAAGAAGTCGTTGCTTCCGTCCACCAGGATGCTGTGCGGCGTCAGTCCGTCGGGCATCACGAAGGAAGCCGTGTCGAAGTCGGGATCGACGGGATTGCCGTTGTTGTCGGCGACTCCGCTGACCGTGATCAGGCCGCTGTCGCCGGTCTCGAGTCCCGCCAGCTGCAGGGCCACCAGGCGCGTGTCCGGCTGGCGGCTGGCGGAAAGGAGGCTCACGCCGCCGGGAAAACCGCTGAGCGCGTAGTTGGCCGTGTTCTCCGCCCCGGGAAGGGCGACCTCTTCGCTGAACTGCAACAGCACCTGGTCCGGCGCCAGGAAGGTGGCGACGCTTTCCAGGCGCGGTCCGGCGGCGTCCAGGTCCTGCAGTTCCAGCAGCTCCAGTTCGGCGACCTCGCCGTTCAGCGAATCGGGTTCGCCGGTCAGACCGGCGTAGAAGAGGTAGCGGAAGCGTCCATTGCCGCGGATCTCGTCCCCGCGGACCATCGTGCCCTGGAAGTCGAGGCTGTGCAGGGCGCCGCCGTTGCCGAGCACCAGCGCCGCCGTGGCGCCCGTGTTCTCGTTGCGCTGGCCGGCATAGCCCGTCGCGGGCCAGGAGGCCTGGGGGTCCCAGACCCGTTCCGTGCCCGCGCTCCAGAGCAGATCGATGTAATCCGGCGAAAAGCCGTGCTGGATCCAGGTCTCCTGGGGCGTGTCGTAGTCCACCGTGATCCAGGGCGTGTCCGGCATGAGGCTGAAGGTCTTGCTCAGCTCGCCGATGCTCAGGGTGATCGAGGCGAAGTCGTTCGAGCTGCTGTCGATGCTCATCGCGTAGAGGTCGTTGCGCGTGTTCGGCGAAACATCGGCGAAGGCGGCCACATGGTTGTTGCTGCCCGTGTCGTCGTAGTCCCCTTCCGTGTCGACCCAGTAGGCGCTGCAGCTGCCGACCAGCGAGGCGTCGTAGCCCGGCCCCTTGGCGAAGATCCACGGCGCGCGGCCGCCGATGCTCTCGAAAACGGCGAAGACCCGGTCGCTGTGCAACACGACCTCGTCCACGCCGTCCATGTCGATATCGCTGAAATAGGCGGCGCAGGTGTTGGCATAGTCGCCGTTGACCCAGCGCGAGGCTTCCGCGTATACATTCGCGTTCTTGATGTGCGAGGCATAGCGATGGATCCAGCCGCTGATCTCGCTGCCGTCGTGCCAGCCGGTCTCGTACATCTTGGTCATCAGCACGTACCACGCCGTCTCGGAGAGGTCATTACTGGGACAGCTCATCAGGTTGGTCCAGGTGTTGTGCCACACCGTGCCGTAGTCCCACTGGGGATCGTGCTGGTCGCTGTTGGCCGGGCTGCCCGCCCAGTGGCTGTACCAGCTGTTGTGCGTTCCGGGGCTCAGCCAGTCGCTGCCGTAGCCGCCGCGGCCCCCGAGCAGGCCGTAGGTGCCGTTCTGCAGGTTGATCGGTCCGCCGGGATAGCCTCCCAGCGCGTCGTCCAGCTTCACGGAAAGGGCGCTGCCGCCACTGCCCGCGATCTGCTGCGCGATCCAGATCATGTTCTCGACCGCGCTGGGGAACTGGTCCTGGAAGCCGGCGACCTCCGCGACGACCTCCCAGTCGGTGGCGTAGAGCAGCAGCTCGTCGCCGCTGGTGCCGAGGATCTCGTTCCAGGCGGCGCCGGCGTTGTGATGGCAGTTGCCGGTGAAGGAGCCGTTGATCGGAATGATCTTCAGCTCGCCCTGGTCGGGCACATTGATGGTGTAGATGTGCCGGTCGTTGGACCAGTTGTTCTCGTAGTCGCAGTGTTCTTCCTGGTCGAGCACGACTCCCCAGACGCCGTGAGGCAGCCAGTTGTCGCCGATCCAGTCGACGACGTGCGGACTGGTGTCGGTGCCGTTGCCGTCGTTGTCCTCCGGGCTTACCCAGACGCGCTCGGGCACCCAGGCCACGTGGGGCGTGTAGCCGTAGCGCCATTCCGTCATCTGCACGTGCGTGTATACGGACCAGTCGTTCATGCTGTCCTGCACGAAGGGCATGATGTGCTGCGCGTAGGCGCTGGCGATCAGCGCGGCCCAGCCTTCTGTCACACCGCGGGCGACCCAGGCATTCCAGCCCTCCACCGGCCCCTCGTCGGGGTAATACCATTCGGCTGCTGTCTGCAGCGGACCGGCGATCTGCAGGTTGACCGGCAGGTCGAGCACGTCGTGCAGCCCCAGGAGCTCGTCGAAACCGTTGTGCGTGCTGCCCGTGTTCAGGTAGTCGGCCCAGTGCTGCTCGTGGCTGTTGGGCTCGTGGCCCCAGAGCACATCGGTCCAGGTCAGGCCCTGGTTGCCGTGATGCAGGAAGGCGGCGCTGTGCGTGTTCCGCTGGTTGTCGCTCAGGGACAGATCGTCGGCGGTGCCGTCGGCGGAGTAGGCATGAAGGGTGTATTCCACGGAAGGAGAGACGGCCTTGCGGGGCATCCAGATCTCGACCACCGCGGCGCCGGGCATCGAGGCCAGCTCGGCCTCGATGGGCTCCTTACCCTTCTCCGTGATCCGCCAGGCCTGGATCGCCTTGCGGCCTGGCTGGAAGACTTTCTCCCCGGAGACGAAGCGCAGGAGGCTGCCGTCGTTGCCACGCAATTCAAGCGGCAGGCCGCTGCCGGCCCAGACCCCCAGCGTTCCAAGGCGCAAAACGCTCTGCCCCTCCAGCCAGTCCAGGCCGCCCAGGCTAAGGTCGGCGGCGGCCTCGCCGGCGTCCTCCACCGGATCCAGGGCGCAGCGGCCGAAAGCGGGGTGGAAGCCGGGAAGAGTGCCATCCAGGCGGGAGTAGGCGGCGGAAACCGGTTCGACCAGGCAGACCATGGGAAGCATCAGCAGGGGGAGCAGCGCAGTTTTCACGAATAATTCCGTTAGGCTTGATTTTGCCCGCGAAAGCGAGGCGAATGTCCAGCTGAAGTAGACGAGCAAAATCCTGACCAGAATGGCCCGAGCTAAATCCCTGTTCATGAATGGCTTGACCGGAGGACCTTCCAAGGTGCGAACTCGTCAGAGCTACTCCATCTCCCGACGGGATTTCGCATAGAATTGAAGCAGAAATCAGCCATTCCTCACGGGTTCGAGCAGGCTTTCTGCTCGATCGAGCCAGAATGGTCGAGTACATGTTTTCTCCGGATTCTGTAAGGCCCGCAATCGAGTGTCCAGTGTGTACAGAAAATGAACAGAGCCTGCTTCAGGAAAGGACAATTGCAGGACATTCCAACCCGTGGCAGGAGAATTAAGGTTGAATAACTGTAGCCACGCCAGGCTCTTCCGGATGCGAGCGCGACCCCTCTAGCAGCAGGCGGTCCAGGGCCTGTTCGAGTTCCGGATCCAGCCGGCACAGGGGGAGATCGCGGCGAATATCCTCGCGATCGCCGAATCCGGCGAGCCAACCGTTCAGGCGGGCGGCAGCTGTCGAACGAAGCAGGAAGTGATCGCGTGTCCGCATTTCCTTCCATGCGGACCCGGCCAATTCGTGGACTCGCAGACTGTGCTTCTGGTTGAACTCCCGGGCCGGGTGGAAGGTGGCAAGCCCTTCGAGGCGGGGCGCCGACACGATGCCATGCACTCTTCGCCAGACCTGCCTGGCCTGCTCTGCGGCGTTCTGGCGTGTAAAATAAAGGGCCGGCGCGTAGCAGGAATCCTCTGCTGGATCCAGCGGGTGGACGAAGGCGTAGACGGAAAGCAGCAGCGAGTCCAGCGGCACCTGCCGGGGATCGTATACGACTTCGACGGCTTCGCCGTGATCGCGCGTATTCCTCCAGTCCGGGGAGGGGTGAGTCCCGCCCGCGTACCCGACGCGCGTGCGGATCACCCCGTTCATCGACCCCAGCCAGGCCTCCGTGGTCCAGAAGCAGCCGAGGACGACGTAGAGGCTGTCCGCATGGGCGCCCGAACCCCATTGCAGCGGGGGCTCGGTGCCCGGTGGATCACGGTAGGCCTCTCGAAGGCGCGGGCCCAGGAAGAAAGCCGCGACCAGCAGCAGCGGAAGAATCCAAGGAAGGGCGCGGCGCAGGGAGCTCACGGCGTGATTCGCCCGCTAGTCACCGACAAGCTCGAAGAGCGCCGCGCTGCGCGGGCCGGCGGTGACCGTGCGGCCCTCCTGCAGGATCTCTCCGCAGCTCAGCCGCATCTCCATGCGCTCCGGAAGCTCGATGCTCCATTCGCCTTCGACGGCCGAATGCCAGACGAGCGCCAGGCGGCGGTCTTCCGTGATCCACGAGATCCGGTCCGCGGTCGGCGGTGCCAGTGTCACACGAGCCTGGGTGGCAAGTTCCGGATGCTCCTTGCGGAAGCGGATCAGGGCGCGGTAGCTCTCGACCAGGGTCGCGTTGCGCTCGAGCAGGCGCCAGTCGATCCAGTTGGTGGCATTGTCCTTCTCGTAGCTGTTGTGGTCGATGCGGCCGGTGCGGAGGTCTTCGGGACAACCTTCGGCAATCAGCTTGCTGCGCCCCAGCTCCTGGCCCATGTGCACCATGGGCAGGCCTCCCGAGGACAACAGGTGGAAGGCCGCCAGGTGATGCACGGCAAGCTCCTCGTCACTCAGCGTCTGGAAGTCCAGCCGCTCTTCCGCGGGCACGACCTGCTCCTCCTCCGCCAGGTGCAGGGCAATGCGGATCCAGTCGCCCAGGTCGTGGTTGTCGTGCGCCGCCACATAGTTGACGGCCTGCAGCGGCTGCGGATTGAAGCCGCCTGCCGCCACCGTATACCCGGCCAGGGTGGCCGTCAGGCGCTCGGGACTGCTTTCGCCGTGGGCCTTGCCGAAGAGCGCGCCCAGGCTTTCCGACGGGTGCCGTCCGCGCAGATCGACACGGTAGATGTCGTTCCACCAGGACCAGCCCAGCTCGGCGAAGAGCTGCGGCTCGTACTCGCCGCCGCCCCAGGGTTCGGCCGTATGGAAGATGTCCCGCTCCTCGAGCAGCGCATGGATCTGGCGCAGGGTCTCGTCGTCGATCATCGCGCCCAGATCGAAGCGGAAGCCGTCGATGCGGTACTCGCGGACCCAGTAGTCCAGCGACTCGAGAATCAGCCGCCGCGCAAGGGGCCGCTCCGTGCGGAAGTCGTTGCCGCAGCCGGAAGCGCTGCTGTAGTTGCCTTCGTCGTCCAGGCGGAACCAGTAGCAGGGATCGCTGAGCTTGAAGCAGTTGTCGTCGTACTGTGCCACATGATTGTAGACCACATCCATCAGCACCGCGATGCCCGACCCGTGCAGCTCGTCGACCATGTGCTTCATCTCAGAAACCTGCAGGCCCTGCAGGCCGCACCAGCCGCCGCGCTCGTGATCCGCGTCAATGGCGTACCAGGACTCGGGCGCGAAGAAATAGCTGGTCATATAGCCCCAGTGGTTGCGCTCCCAGGGGTTCCAGGTGTTGCGGATCCAGGTGTCGGGACTGTCGTAGTCCAGCTCGATGTTGCCGAAGTCCTGCAGCGGCAGGAACTCCACCGCGTTGACGCCGAGCCGCTCCAGGTGGTTGATTCCCCCGCGGCTTCCGCGATCGACCAGGCCGAGATAGCTGCCGGCGTGTTCGGCCCCGGAGCTTACGTGCGCGCTCAGGTCGCGCACGTGGGCCTCGTAGATCACCCAGCTCCCGCGGGGCGGCCGCTGCCAGTCCGTGTGACGCCATTCGTAGTCCGGCACCTCCAGCAGGGTGCGCCCGCTGTGATGCCAGGTGTTGCGCGTGGCAACGGCGGTCGACCAGGGGTCGGCGAGCAGGGTTTCGTGATCGCTCCATTCGCTGACGCCGAGCGGTCCGGCCAGGCTCCAGGCCACGGCGACGGCCCTGCCGCGCTCGACGTCCAGCTCCCAGATGCCGTTCCGCGTGATTCGCGCCTCGTATACGGCCGCCGCATCGGCTGCGGGGTCCTCGAAGAGATGCAGGCGCACGGAGGTGGCGCGCGGCGCGAAGAAACGGCCGATCACGCGATCCCCCCCGGCCACGACGCCGAGCGGATCCTTGCCCGGGTCGGGATAGATGCCGTCGGGAATCACCGGAACGATGGTGCCGTCCACGAGCACCAGTCGGTGCTGCTTGCGCAGGTCGAAAGCGAAACTCGAGGTCGGGGGCAGCCGTAGTTCGTGCGTGCCGTCCCCTGCCACCAGCTCCAGCTGCCGGCCGAGGGGGAGATTGTGGATCACGCCTTCCGGACCGAGCACCTCCAGCCGGCTGCCGTCCAGGTCCGCGGCCTCTTCCAGGCCACGGACCGTGATCCGCTGCGGGGCGTCCAGGTCGAGCCGCAGGGCGTTTGCGCTTGTCGTCGTCATCAGGGCCAGGGCCAGCAGGGCCGTCCGTTTCATGGCAGCTCCTATTTCAGCAGCAGCAGCTTGCGGCTCTCGCTCCAGCCCGGCGCACTGGCGCGCAGGACGTATACGCCGCTGGCCAGTCCCTGCGGCCTCCACTCGACCAGGTGGCGGCCGGCTTCCACCGTTCCGTCCACCAGGGTCTGCACGTGCTGTCCCTGGATGTTGTAGACCTCCAGCCGCAGCTCGCTGCGCTGGGGCAACGAGAAGGGAATGCGCGTACGCGGATTGAAGGGGTTGGGGTAGGCGTTCCCCAGCTCGAAGTCGCTGACCACGGCGCGCGGCTCTTCCACGGAGACCTCGACGCTCTCGTCGGCGACCAGGTAGATGCCCGGCTCGTGTCCGGCGAGCTGGATCGGCAGCGAGTCGGGCAGACCGTCGTCGTATTGCATCACGTCCCCGTTCATCAGGTTGGTCAGGTACCATGTGCCCTCGTCCATGCCCAGGGCCACGGGATCAACCGTGATCGCCGCCTCGCGCCCGTTGGGGCTGAAGTTGAAAGCGCACAGGATGGCGCCGTCGTTCCAGGGTTCGTCGGTCTGGCGCAGGAAGCTGTAGACGGATCCCGACTGGCTGTTATCGACCCGTGTCACACGGTTCGTGCGGAACTGGGGGTACTCAAGGCGCAGGTCGATCAGGTGCTCGTAGTAGGGCCTGAGCTGCAGCGGGTCACTCCAGTCGATCATGCCCCGCGGGCTGGTCTCGCCCACCTCCTGGCCGGCATAGATCAGCGGCACGCCGGGAATGGTGAAATTCAACGCCGCGCCCAGGCGCAGCACATCCTCGCTGACCGAGTTGATCAGGCGGTCTTCGTCATGGTTCTCGAGAAAGCGGAAGGCCAGCGCGTTGTCCGGCTGCCAGAAACCGAAATTGCTGACGCGGTCATGGACCGTCGAAGGGCCGACGGAACCGATATTGCCGATGACCTGCCAGAAGAAGTCCCAGTCGTAGGCCAGGTTGAAGCGGTTCTCGTAGATGCTGAAGTCGTTGGATCCCGCCTCGGCAAGCAGCAGCAGGTCGGGGCGCTTCTGGCGAATGGCTTTGCGCCAGTCGTTCCAGAACTGCGCGTCCCGTTCCATGGGCCCCCAGGCCACGTCGCAGCGGAAACCGTCCACGCCGATCTCCTCGACCCAGTAACGGCACATGGCATTGACCTCGCGGCGCAGGTCGGCGCTGCTGACGTTGAAATTGGGCAGCGAGAACCAGTCGTAGTAGTACTGGTGTGATCCATCCGGATTGAAGTCGTAGTAGTCATGGTAAAGGCTGTGCTCTCCGAACTCGAGCGCTTCCTGGAACCAGGGGTGGCCGATGCCGGAATGATTGATCACCATGTCGAGCACAACACGGATGCCCAGTTCGTGCGCCGCCTCCACCAGCTCCTGGAAGTCCTCCAGGGTCCCGTAGTCGGCCTCGATGTTGAGGTAGTCGACGATCTCGTAGCCGTGATCCGTCGGGCCCTCGAAGATCGGCATGAACCAGATGCAGTTCACGCCCAGATCGACCAGCTCTTCCAGGCGGGCCGTGACGGCGTCCAGGCTGCGCGCCGGATCGTAGCTGCGCACGAAGATCTCGTAGATCACGGCGTCACGGACCCAGGTCGGATAGCCGTCGTCCCCGACGGGCAGGATCTCGCCGTCCTCGACCTCGAACATGCCGATGGCGTAGTCGCTGTTGCCCTCTTCGTCGGTGACCGTGAGACGCATCCGGTACTCGCCCTCCAGCGAGGGCAGGGCCTCGATGCGCGCGATCTGCGACTGCTCGAAGAGCACGTTCAGGGACTGCGGATTGCCCGGCTCCTCCGTCCAGGCCCAGCTGGCGATGTCCCCGTCGATGTCGATCGTGCCGCCGCCGTAGAGCCGGATGTATCCGTCTTCATGCAGACTGACATCCACGGCCGGGCGCGGCGTGTGATCCACGATGCGGTGGAACACGGTGGCGGCGCTGCTGCCCCACTCGCCCAGCCCGTCGATGGCCAGGGCCTGGAAGCTGTTGTCGCCCTCCTGCAACACGATGCTCGTTTCCCAATCGCCGTCGACCGGGGTGACCAGGGTCGTGTCCTCTCCGCCGTCCCAGCCGCGCACGAGGCGAATGTCGCCCACCGCGTTGGGAGTGACCGTGCCGGCCACATCGACCACGGAGGCCAGGGTCGAGCCGCCGCGACTGAGAATGCGCACCACCGGACCCGGAGCGGCCATGTTCGGGCCGACATCCGAGGGCAGCACGCCGGCGAAGCCGCGGTGCTCGGCGTCGAGGGCGCTGGTCCGCGTAATGCTGTTGTTGGCCAGCAGGCGGTTCTCCTGGCGGCCCATGCCGAAGTTCATCGCGTCGTATACATCGCAGTCCCAGGCCGTGTCCTCGCCGCCCTGTGCGGGGTAAAGCTCGAAGGCGCCGCCCTCGACGGGAGCGATGCCGTCCAGGGTCGTCCAGGCGCCGATGTACCACTCCTCCTGCCAGCTGCCCAGGCGCTCCTCGAGCAGGTCCATGGGGAGCCTGGCGTACAGGCGGTCGTCCTCCTGCCACACATCCAGCTCGACGCCGAAGTCCGCCGGATCGTGAGACAGCACCAGGCGGTTGTCCTCCGCTGGATCAAGCGAGCCCGAGGTGGGCGAAACGAGCTGCATGAAGACGCCGCCGTTCTGCCAGTCCGGGGTCTGCAGCTCGTCCGCGATGTGATCCGATGCCAAGCCGGCCTGGATGTCCGACAGCAGCGCCACCTGCACGCGGCTGTACTCGTGCACGAAGTCCAGGTCGACGGCGAGCAGCATGCTGTCGCCTTCGGCGGCCTGCCACAGGTGAAGCGCCAGCAGGTCGGCATAGCCGCTGAAGGGGGTGGGATAGCTCCAGAGGCCCGGGCCGTCGTCGTCGCCGGAGGGGTCGACGGCGTGCCAGCCTTCCGTCCAGTAGCCCGCCGCATAGTGCACGCGTGTCACATCGCCATTGTCTTCATCCAGGAGATCGAAACGCAGATCGTAGTACCCTTCGCCCTGCATGTCGATGCTGGCGACAATGGAATCGCCCTCGACGGTCGAGGGGACCAGCGAGCCGTTGACGCGTGCCTCGGCCGTGCTCCAGTCGTTCGCCGAGCCCGTATCGGAATCGCGGAAGGCCGCCTTGATCTCGACGGCGCCGGCCTGGTCCGTCACGAAGTTCTCCGCCCGGTTGAACGAGGTGAAGACGGGCGCAATGTTCGGCACGGCCTCGAGCAGGCTGTTGTTGTTGTCGTCAGGATTGTTGTTCGGATTGTCCGGGTCCACCACCCACTGCGAACCGTCGATGACGAACTTGTACTCCACGGTGCCCTCGGGCACGACCGTGTCCGCGTACCAGACGCCGGAAGCGTGTTGCGTCAGCGGAGTGGCGCTCATGCTCCAGTTGTTGAAGGTGCCGGCCACGTTGACCGAATTCGGAACGCTGCCGCCCGTGTAGTGCGCGCTGTTGGGATCGAGAAAGAAGCGATGCCACACATCATCAAAGACCGGTGGATCCCCGAACCAGATGTCCCAGTTCTGGTCGCTGTTGTTGTCCCAATTGGTTCCGTCGGTGACGACGAAGTGGATCGAGACCGTTTCCACCAGCGGCTCGATGGTCACCGACCAGAGCCCTCCGCCCTCGCTGGTCAGCGGCGTGCGGGCGGCGATGTTGTCGCTCCAGGGGGTCGTGCCCTCGGGCCAGATTTCCATGGGGGGCGTCTGCCAGCCGCCGGGGCCGTCCTGATCCACACCCCAGTGCAGAATCAGGCCGGTGGAACCGGCGGGAATCGTACCCACGTTTGCGTCATAGTGGATCGTGACCGGGTCCCCGGCCTCCGGTTCTTCGGGGGTCCACCAGCCCGCCTGGGCAAAGGCCAGGGCAGGCAGCAGCAGGATGAGATAGATTCCGCTTCGCTTTGACATGTTCATTCCTCTCGCGCGTTGGCGTTCAATACGGGCAAAAGCCCGATGCTGTCGGTGGGGTTTGCCGGAACAGGAAAGATCGCAAGAAAGCTACTGAGGATGTCTGAACCAGGTCAAGTGGAAGACGATTCCCTGCGTGGAAATATCCAGCGCCTGCTCTGGCTCAACGGGGCCTGGATGTTCCTGCTGGTCATGCCTGTCGTGGTCCCCTGGTTCCGCGGGCACGGCCTGGACATGGCCCAGGTCTACGAGCTGCAGGCGATCTTCGCCATTGCCATCGCCTTGCTGGAAGTGCCCTCCGGCTACATCTCGGATCTGCTCGGCCGCAGACGGACCCTGCTGCTGGCCGCCACCTGCAACGGCCTGGCCTTTTCCTGGCTGGCTCTTGCCGACGGCTACTGGGGCTTCGTCGTCTTCGAACTGATCGCCGCCCTGGGCGCCAGCCTCTGGTCGGGCACAGATGTGGCCCTGCTCTACGACACCCTGGAGGCGACGCAGAAGCAGAAGGGAGCCGGCAGCAACCGCTACATGGGCCAGCGCCTGCTGTTCAGCCAAGGCGGTGAAACGTTGGCCGCGCTGGCCTGCGCCGGATTGAGCCTGGTCAGCCTGGCTCTGCCGGTCGCGTTGAACGCCCTGACGGCCTGGCTGCCGCTGCTGCTTTGCCTGGGTCTGGTTGAACCTCCGCGAGGGCGAATGGATCCAGCGACCCACCTGGAAAACCTGCGCTGGATCGGGAGAGTGCTTTGGCGGGAAAACCTGCTCCTGAGGCAGATCCTGCTGGCGCTGATCGCCTATGGCCTGGCAACCCTGCTGGCGGTCTGGGCCTTCCAGGGATTCTGGCAAGACGGCGACATTCCACTGGCCTGGTTCGGGATTCTGTGGGGCGGCTACAACCTCATGGTCGCGCTGACCGGGAAAATCGCCCATCAGGTGGAAGAAAGGATCGGCGCGCCGGCCACCTTATGGACTATCGCCGCCCTGCCGGTGATCGGCTATGCCGGCATGGGCCTCTGGGGCGGCTGGATCGGTGTGGCCTTCGGCCTGGCTTTCCAGGTCAGCCGGGGCCTGACGCAGGTGGTGATCAAGGACGCTATGAACACGAGGGTGCCGACGGAAATGCGCGCCACGGCCAACTCGGTGTCCAGCCTGGGCGTGCGCCTGGCCTTCGCGCTGCTGGGACCGCTGATGGGAAGGATGATCGACGAGGGCGGCTACCGGCTGGGATTCGGCGTCTTCGCGGGTCTCTATGTAGTGGTGGCCCTGTTGACTATGGGTCCCCTGACCCGCAGCCTGCAACAGATCCGCGCAAGGGATGGCGCATCCTGAGAACAGGGGCGGCAGTACGGCAGGCTGGACAAGAGGGCCATTTGAGTGGTGGGGAGAATTTTTGGGGGAGGTGCAAAGCAGTGCACTGTGAGTAGGAGCGTGTAAGGGGGTGACACTTCCACTCTTCCGCCTTTTCGTCCAGCCTGAATGACAGCCAAGGATTCCGCTGGCAGGAGCCGGCCTTCGATCGCTGGGTGACACAAGAGTCGGTGCCCGGAAATCCTGATTCGCTCCGCCGGATTGCTACCTTGCGCGCCAGGCATTCAAATCCGGAACCTCCATGAGCTTTTCGCCTCCCTTCTATCGCTGGCGTCCGCACCCCTGGCACGGTCTCGAGGTCGGCCCCGAGCCGCCGCACGAGGTTCACGCCTTCATCGAGATCACTCCCTACGACCTGGTCAAGTACGAGGTCGACAAGATCACCGGCTACCTGCGGGTGGACCGCCCGCAGCGCACCTCCTCCGTTTCCCCCGCGCTCTACGGCTTCATTCCGCGCACCTACTGCGGGCCGAGAGTCAACGCGCTTTCGCCGCATTCCGAACGGGGCGACGAGGACCCGCTGGACATCTGCGTGATCAGCGAGCGGCCGATCGACAAGGTGGAAATGATTATCAACGCGCGAGTGGTGGGCGGCCTGCAGATGGTGGATCACGACGAGGCCGACGACAAGATCATCGCCGTGCTTTCAAAGGACAACATCTGGGGACATGTGCACGATATCGGCGAACTGCCCACCGTGCTTGTCGAGCGGCTGCGCCACTATTTCAGCACCTATAAGATGAATCACGGCGAGGAGAACCGGACCGCGATCCACCGGATCTACGACGCCGCCCATGCCGGCAAGGTCGTGCGCGCCAGCATGGAAGACTACGAAGAAGCCTTCGGCAGCTAGCGATGCACGCGCGCGCCGCAGGATCCCGCAGCGAATGACCACGGCCGTGAGACGCCTGCTGCTCGCGCTCTGCCTGCTCGTCCCGGCGACCGTGATCGCGCTCTGCGTGATACGCATCGGCTGGCCCTTCGAACTGGAGTGGATGGAGGGCGCCAGCCTGCTGCAGATGCAGCGCATCCTGCAGGGCCAGGCGCTCTACGTGCCCCCTTCGGTCGATTTCACGCCGCTGATCTACCCTCCGCTCTACTTCGACCTGGCGGCGCGTCTCTCGACCCTGACCGGCGGCGGCTTCCTGCCTTTGCGCCTGCTGTCCCTGGTCTCCTTCCTGGCCTGCCTGGTTCTCGTATTCGGCCTGGTCTTCCGTCACACGAAAGACCGTTTCTGGAGCCTGGTTTCGCTCGCCCTCTTCTCCGCCTGCTTCGAGATCGGCGGTGCCTGGTTCGACCTGGCCCGCGTCGACATGCTGCAGCTGGCCTTCCTGCTGGGAGCCTGGTGGCTGCTGGAGGCGGGAAACGAGGAGAGCCGCGGCGCCTGGCGCTTCGACCTGCCGGCGGCCTTCCTGCTGCTGGCGGCCTTTCTGGCCAAGCAGAGTTCTCTGCTGACCGTGCTCGCGCTCGCCGCCTGGGTGCTGGCTTTCCGGAAAGGCGTGTTCGGACGGGGACTGATGCCCGCGATTGCAATGGGGGGGATCACGGTCTCCAGCCTGGCGCTGAACCTGATCAGCAAGGGCTGGTTCTCGTACTACATCTTCGAACTGCCTGCGAGGCATGCCGTCGAATGGAGCATGCTGACCGACTTCTGGCGCTTCGACCTGCTGGCGCCCCTGCCCTTCGTGTTCTGCGCCTGGATCCTGGGCCTGCTGCTGGGCCTGCGGGGCCGGAACCGCTCTCGCGGACTGTGGCTGCTCTGCCTGAGCCTTGCCCTGATCGCCCCGTCCTGGTCGGCGCGCCTGCACAGCGGCGGCTACAACAACGTGCTCCTGCCTGCATACGCCTTCCTGGCGGTGGTCTTCGGCCGTGTGCTCTGCGACCTGCTCGAGCCCCGCGCCGAAGACGCGGGCGAAGCCTTCCGCATGCTTCCGGGCGAGGAAGAGGACCGATTGCGTCACACGGCGCTCTACGGAATCTGCCTGCTGCAGTTCGTGCTGCTGGCCTTCAATCCCCTGGATCACCTGCCGTCGAAGGAGGATCGCCGGGCGGGCGAGGCCCTCCTGGAAGAGCTGCGCGCAGTAGACGGGGACGCCTGGCTTCCCAGTCATCCCTGGATGGCGGTGGAGGCGGGCGGTCCGCCGATGGCTCACAAGATGGCCCTTCTTGATGTGCTGCGCAGCGGTGACACGGAACAGAAGCGCCGCCTGGAAAACGAGATCCGCGAAAGCCTGACCAACCGCCGCTGGGAACTGGTGATCACCGACCGCCGCTGGTATCCTTCGGAACTGGAACGCCACTACTCCTACGACGGCCCGGCCTTTCCCGACAGCAGCCACTTCTGGCCGGTCACCGGCATGCGGACACGACCGGAGTTCGTGTATAGCCGGAAACCGGACAAATGACCTCGCGCGGAGGACACGGAGTAGACGGAGAGCGCGGAGAAGAAGAAGACCCATTGCCGGTGTGATTCGTGGAATAACCGGGCCTTTCCCTGCTGTTGGACATGATCAGAATTCTGGACACGGGTGTGGATAAGCGAGAATTTTGCAAAGCATGCACTGTGAGTAGGAGCGTGCAACTTATCCACCACCTCCGCCTTATCCACAAACCTCCAGGTTCCACCGCTGCAATTTGTCCACAATAAACGGCCGGCCCCGCAAGGAGACCGGCCGCCTTTGTTTACCAGATTCTGACGAAGCCTATTCGTCCTCGTTGACCTCGACTCCGACCTCGACCCGCATGGGCTCGCCTTCGGCACCCTGGCTGCGGCTGATCGAGATGCTGGCGTTTTCCGGATCCACGCCGTCGGCGATCAGTCTTTCGATGATCTGCGCGCGGATCTGCTCGTCGCTCATCTCGCCGTTGATCTCCATGGGCTCGTTGCCCATCTGCATGTGGACACGCTGACGGACTTCGCCTTCGCCGTCGATGGTTTCGTCCTCGTCCAGGGCAATGAAGATCTGCCCGCCTTCCTCGCCCAGCCCTTCCAGGTCGGCGTCATCGATGATCACGTCCAGCTGCCGGCCGTCCTCGCCGCCGCGGATAATCTGCACGTTGCCGTTGAAGCCCTGCGCCGCCAGCTGCTCGTTGATCGCGGCATTGACTTCCGCGTCGGTCATGCCGGTGACATTGACCTCGACCTCGAAGAGGTTGTTCATCATGGCGCCGAAGAGGCTGCGCTCGACGGTTTCCACATGATCCCGGCTGCTCAGGTCGATCACGCCGTCCAGGGATTCCAGCAGCGCCAGGTCTTTCTGCGTGGCGTTGAGCAGCGTCGCGATCACGGTCGTTCCGCCGCCCTCGGCTTCCCAGAGCTTCAGTTCGCCGACTTCCCATTTGCCGCTTTTCAGTTCGTCCAGCAGGGCTTCGGGGTTGGAAGTAGTCGCCACCAGCTCCAGGCCGTGGTTCTCTTCGACCTCCACCGGCACCGAACAGGCCACCGCCAGGGTCAGCAGACTCGCGATCACCAGGGCCTTCAGCCCACCCAGTTTCTTGACAAGATTCACGTTCCAGCCTCCTTCTTCAGCAGCCGCTCTCCGCGACCCGCCGTGGATCCCGAGCCGGGCATCCTCGACGCGGCGCCGCATCTCGTGGAAGGACGCGCGCGGGGCCTCGTTGGCCAGCCCGCGCCAGGCGCGATCCAGGGATTCGTCCGAATCCGCGCCGGACCGCTTCAGGCCCTGGTCCTCATCCCTTGGGCCCTGCGGCCTGGATGCATTGCTCGATCTCATGATCCAGCTCCTCGTTTTTGTGTCTGCGGATGATCGCCAAAGGCACTTCGCCACCCAGCGCGCGCTTCAGTTCCTGCCGTCCACGGCTCAGGCGGGACTTGACCGCGCCTTCGCTTTCGCCGCGCATCTGCGCGATCTCGGCCACCGGGAATCCGGCAATGTGATACAACAGCAGGGTCTGGCGCTTCTCGAAGGGCATTTCCGCCAGGGCCGCTTTCATGTGCTGCAGGTCCAGCCGGTCGGCCTCGGCCTCGCGGAATCCGGCGCCCTCGGTTGGGTCGCCTTCCTCACCGGGCAGCGGCAGCCAGCGCTTCCAGAAGTCTCTTCGATAGGCGCGCCGGGCTTCGTTCGCGATGATGCGGAAAAGCCAGTACTTGAAGAGTTCCTCCTGGCGCAGGCTGTCCAGCCTGTTCAGGGCCTTGAGCAGGGCTTCCTGCAGCACGTCCTCCCAGGCTCGCGGCGCCATGTGGCGCGCGAAACATTCCGCCTGGGAGTACAGCGGCTCCAGCAGCTTCCAGAATCGATCGGGGTCCAGGTGCACGTCGGCAATCATCTCCTTTCGCGGACAAGAGACCTGTGAAGGGCAATTCGTTGCATGGCAGATACAAAAAAATCCGGCTTCCCGAAAGAAGCCGGATGTTGCTTGTCTTTGCTTCAGCCTCAGTGCAGACTGCTCGGCACCCGCACTTCCTTCTGCCAGGCGACCGCTCCGCCACGCACATTGACTGCACGATGCCAGCCCTTGCGGCGCAGCCACATGGTGACCTGGGCGCTGCGCACTCCATGATCCGAAATCACTGCAAGGGACAGATCATGCCCGGATGCGAGGATTTCGCCCAGGGCCTGTTCCTGTTCCTCGCTGAGTCGGCTGAGAGGCACATGTTTAATGGAAGTGATGTGCAGGGGACTGCGACTGACTTCGTCCGCCTCGCGCACATCAATCAAGAGGAGGCGGCCGCGCGACATGCGATCAGCGGCCTCCTTGGCAGTAATTTCGGGGGCACCGTATGGATTCATGAGTCCTTCGATCCGAAGATCGGCTCCTGGTAATCTGTTAGAAACAGCGGGTTTTCCAGTTTTCCGTCAGCGATGCCAAAGATGCTGTATAGGAATCCCCGGAACCTTGACATGCGTCAGTCAGCGACAGGAGAATAAGGCCCCCTTGCCCTTCTCACAGCTTGAACAGCTTCTGCCAGGATTCTGCTCGAAAGCCGCTGTGAAGCTCCTGATCCAGCCAGAGCAAGGGTCTTCTCAACAGATTCACGTCCTCAAGCACCAGCTGGATCGCTCTTTCCTGCTCAAGAGAGGCCTCCTGGAGAGCCATTTTTCTCCAGGGAGTGCTGCGCGGGTTCAACAGCTCCATCCGCGGATGCCGTTCAAAGAGCTCCCGCAATTCCGTCTCGGTGGGAGGCTCGCGGTCCGTCCAGCGCCAGGTGTGCGGGATCTCGTTCTCGCGCAGGAACTTCAGGGCCTGCCTGCAGGTCGAGCAGGTGGATTTGCACCAGACCAGGGTCATTGTTCTTGAGCTCCTTTTGATCGTCTGCCCGCCTGAGAGGGCTAAGTGAAATGCCGCTTCAGGTCCGTCAGGCTGTCCAGCACCAGATGCGCTTCCCTTTGCGCGCGATCTTCATCGGCGGGGCGGAACTTGCCGGTCCGCACCTGTACGCCTCGAATGCCGCAGGCCTGCGCGCCCAGCACATCGTTCTCCAGGTCATCCCCGACCATGTAGACCTCGCCGGCAGACAGCGCGCGCCGCGTCTCCTTGCCCAGGGCCCCGCGCGCCGCCGCCAGGAAGAAGGCGGAAGCGGGCTTGCCCACCAGCAGGGCCTGTTGATCGGCGGCGTCCTCCAGCAGGCGGACGAAGGGTCCGGCATCCAGCTTCAGCCCGCCCTCCTGCTGGAAATAGCGATTGCGCTGGCAGGCGACCAGGCGGCTGCCCGCCATGAGATCGCGAAAGGCGAGATCCAGCATGCGGTAGTTCCAGGCAGCGCCCATGTCACCGACCAGAACTGCTTCCGGCCGCTCCTCGACCTCCGCGTCCGCCTCCACCAGTTCCAGTGGCGCCAGGTCCGCATGCGCCTCTGTCCTCAACAGGGCGCGCACGCGGCGCAGGCCTTTCTCCAGCAGAGTATCACGAGCGGCCAGGGTCGCGGTGCGGATGCTCTCCCTCGGCAGGGCGAGGCCCATCTCCCCCAGGGCGCGATGGATCACGGCAGCGGATTTCGTCGTCGTGTTGCTCAGGAAGAGCAGAGGAACTCCCGCGGCGCGCAGGTGCTCCAGGCAGTCGATCACGCCGGGAAGGGCCTTGCCGTCGGTGTAGACGGTTCCATCCAGGTCCAGCAGCAACAGGGAACACGGCGGTTTCACCCCTCCACTCCTCCGCCATCGCCCGCGTCCCCGAAGGAATCCGCCTCTCCCTCCCCGCCGGGCTTGTCGCGGGAAGGGGAGGAATCGACCTCGTCGTCCAGCAGCATGCGCCAGGCAGGCGTTTCCAGGTCGTCGAACTGCCCCTGTCTCACACTGCGGATGAAGGCGATCACGGCGATCAGCACGATCAGCATGGCCAGGGGAACAAGGACGTATACGACAGACATGACTTCCTCCGCTCGACGATTTCAGGCCGGCCGGAACCCCTTGCCCCGCAGGCTCAGGAAGACGACGGTCAGCGAGCTCAACGGCATCAGCACCGCGGCGAAGATCGGATTCAGGATGCCGGCCAGGGCCAGCGAAGCGCCGATCGTGTTGTACAGCAGGCTGAAGACCAGGTTCAGGCGGATGGTGCGCATGGTGCCGCGCGCGCCGCGCAGGAGCTCCGGCAGCTGCGCCAGTCCCTCGCGGGAAAGGTATACATCCGCCGCTGCAAGGCTCGCCTCCGCCCCCCCGCTGACGCTGATGCCGATGTCCGCCGCGGCCAGGGCGGCGGCGTCGTTGACGCCGTCGCCGACCATCGCCACCGTGCCCTCCCGCGCCAGGAGCTCCACCTGCTGCAGCTTGTCCTCCGGACTCATGCCGCCATGGCATTCTTCCAGAGGCAGGTCGAGCTGGGCGCCCACCGCCACGGCCACTTCTGTATGGTCGCCGCTGTAGATGCGCGGCTTCCAGCCCAGGCCGCGCAGTTCGTCCAGGGTTTCCTTCATGCGGGGGCGCAGGCGATCGCCCAGCCCGAAGAGGCCCTGCACGCGGCCCTCGCCCGCGGCGAGCACAGGCGTCAGCCCCTTCCGGAGGATCTCCTCCAGGAAGGCCTGCTGTGCCGCGTCCGGCGTGTAGCCCGCCTCGCGCAGGAAGGCCGGACTGCCGACGAGCAGCTCGCGACCCTCGACCCGACCGCGCATGCCGTTGCCGGGAAGATTCTCGACCTCCGTTGCCGCGGTGGTGCTGTCCTTCGGGGCGGCGTCACACAGGGCGCGGGCGACGGCGTGCGAGCTCTGGGCCTCGATGGCCGCCACGCGGGAGAGCACGCCCTCCTCCCCCTGCTGCATCACGAGCCCGTAGCGGCCTTCGGTCAGCGTTCCCGTCTTGTCGAGCACGAGCACGCCACCCTTCTCCAGCCCTTCGACCACGTCCGCTCCGCGCACCAGGATGCCCTGTCGCGCCGCGCGCCCCAGGGCCACGGCGACGGCGAGCGGCGTCGCCATGCCGAGGGCGCAGGGGCAGGTCACGATCAGCAGGGAAATGGCGTGATCGATGGCCTGGCTGACGCCCGCGTGGATCCAGAGCGCAAAGGTCAATCCCGACAGGCCGAGCACGGTCAACACGAACCAGCCGCTGATGCGGTCCGCCAGTTGTACGACAGGCGCGCGGCGGGAAGCGGCGGCCTCGATCTCCTGCATCAGGCGGCCGACGCGGGTCTCGGCTCCGCTGCGGGCGATCTTCACCACCAGGCGGGCGTCGCGGTTGATGGTTCCGGCAAAGACCGGGTCCCCGGGCGAGACGGACCGCGGCAGTGATTCACCGGTCAGCAGGCTGGTGTCGATCTGGCCTTCGCCTTCTTCCACGTGGCCGTCCGCGGGAATCGTATCGCCGGAGCGCAGTTCGACAAGGTCCCCTTCCTGCAGGGTTTCCAGCGGTACTTCGCGCACGCGCCCCTCCTCGATGCGCCGCGCGGAGGAGGGCGTCAGCGAATAGAGCAGCTCCGTGGCGTCGGCGGACCTGCGCTGCTGGCGTCTCACAAGCCAGCGCCCGCAGAGCAGCAGGAAGATCAGCACGGTCAGCGTGTCGAAGTAGATCTCGCCGGAACCGCGGATCGTGTTCCAGCTGCCCCAGAGGAAGCCCGCCAAAACGCCGATCGTGATCGGCAGGTCCATGTGCAGGCTGCGCGCCCTCAGCGACGCCCAGGCGCCGCGGTAGAATTCCAGGCCCGACCAGGCGACAGCGGGCAGCGTGAAGAGCAGGCTGATCCAGCGGAAGTAGACGCGGAAGGAATCGCTCATGCCGCTGAAGTGGCCGCCGTAGAGGCTGAAGGCGATCAGCATCACATTTCCCGCGGCGGCGCCGGCGATCGCGATGCGGATCAGCAGGCGGCGGTCCTCCTGGCGGCGCGCCTCCTCGACGGCGCTTCCCCTCCAGGGGTGCGCCGGATAGCCGAGCCGGTCCAGGAAGGCGGCGATGCCCGCCAGGTTCTGCTCCGCCGGGCGCCATGTAACACGGGCGCGGCTGCGGCGGATGTCGAGCAGGCACTCCTCGACTCCGGGAATGCGCAGGGGCACCTTCTCCACCAGCCAGACACAGGCCGCGCAGTGCACGTTCTCCAGGTAGAACTCGGTCTGCATGCGGCCGCCGGGCAGGGGGCGGCACCAGGTCTCCTGGAAGGTCGGATCATCGAAATCGGAATAGCTGCGATCGCTGGTTCGCGCCGGGCGGGCATCGCCTGTGCGCTCCCGCACGTCGTAGAAGGCTTCCAGGCCTTCCCCGTGGATTACCTGGTATACGGTCTCGCAGCCTCCGCAGCAGAACTGGAGCTTCTCCCCCGGCCGCCGAAGATCCGCGGGAACCTCCAGGCCGCAGTGGGAACAGGGCACATGCCCGGCGGGGCTACTCATCCTCGCAGCAGGGAGCCACGAAGGTATCACCGGCGGGCCTGGCCTCCTCGCCGTCCACGACCACGCGGGGCGTGATGCCCGAGAAGCGTTCCGGTTCGATGCCCGCGCGCTGGTATACGGTCACCAGGCCCATGCAGAGAACGGCCACCGCGCCGATCACGGGCAGGTGGCGACGCAGGGGCCCCGCCAGCTTCTGGATGCCGACCCCAAGGGCCAGCATCACGGGAAGCGTGCCGGTCCAGAAGGCGCCCATCACGAGCGCTCCCTGCCAGGGACTGCCGGTGCCGGCGGCGGTGATCACGAAGGCGTAGAGCCAGCCGCAGGGCAGCAGGGTGCTGGCCAGGCCGAGAGCCAGCGCGCGGAAGAGCGGCGGTTTCTCCCGCATGCGGGCGAAGAGCTTCTGGAACCAGCGTCCGCCGGCGCTGCCCATCAGGCCCCTCGGCAGAAGGGTGATGCCGAAACGTGCGACAATCACTCCCAGTCCCCAGAGCACCATCAGCGAACCGGCGAGGATCGCCGAGAAACGCATCACGCCCGCCGCCTCGCCGGCGATGTTGATGGCGTGGCCGGCGATTCCGGCCAGCGCGCCGAGTCCGGTGTAGGACAGCAGCCGCCCCAGGCTGTAGAAGGCGTGGCCGAGCCATTGCTTCTCCCGGCCTCCCTCGGCGGCATAGAACACCAGCAGCGGACCGCACATGCCCGCGCAGTGGGGACTTCCGATCAGGCTTGCGCCCAGGACGGTCGCCAGCAGGGCAGACATCAGTTCCTCCCGACCAGGACGGGGCCCAGGTCCAATCGCCTTGTTGCGGTAAAGAGCTCCTCGCCGCGACGGGCCTGTAGACGAAACTCCCACAGTCCCGGCCGGTTGCCGGGGAAGTCCGCGTGATACAGACTGTCGTCGAAGGCGAGCCGCAGGGTCTTGCGCCGGTCGCTGAGCGCGTTGTGGAAGGCTTCGACCTCCACCTCCGCGTCGATCACGAGGCTCTTGCTGGAATCCCGCAGCACGGCCTGCAACCGCGGGGCGTCTTCGCCCGGCTGCAGCTCCAGCTCCAGCTGCCAGCCCAGCGCGCGGCTGGCCGCTTCCAGCTCGACACGCTCGTCCCAGTGGATCGCCTTCTCGTAGTAGTCGGGCTCGACGGCCACGGCGCTCGATCCGGTGGACTTGATGAGCATGACCACGTTCATCACGACCACCGGCAAGAGCAGCGCCGGCACGGCCAGGATCCAGAGTCTGCCTTTCATGTGCTCCCTGCTTTACTTGGGTCCCAGCAACTTGTAGTCGGTCCGCTTGAGGAATGTCAGGGAATCCCGCACGGTGAAGACCGCTGGAACCTCCCCTGTCACCGCGGCCTGCCCGAAGAGCCCGGCATCCGTGATCACGAAGACGGCCGCGGTCTCGGTTTCGCCGGGCCGCACGCGGATCGGGTTCATCGGCGCCACCAGTTCCCCGGCCGGTTCGGCCAGCTCGATCCAGAAGGGACGCTCGAAGGATTCTCGATTCGTGATGCGCAGACGCACGCTGTTGGATACGCGCTCTCCCCCGTCCAGCACCGTGTAGGGCGCACTCAAGCCCCGCAGCACCTTGACTTCCGCCGATTCGATGCCATGCAGCTTGAAGCCCAGCAGGCTCAGCGCCAGGACGAGAATCAGCGGGTAGAAGATGAGACGCGGACGAATGAATTCGCTGCGCCCGTGTTCCAGTTCGTTCTGGCTGGAATAGCGGATCAGTCCCCGCGGCTTGTCCAGCTTCTCCATCACCTGGTCGCAGGCGTCGATGCACTGGGTGCAGTTGACACATTCCATCTGCAGGCCGCGGCGAATGTCGATCCCCGTGGGGCAGGTCTTGACGCACGCGCCGCAGTCGATGCAGTCACCGTAGTCGGTTTCCGGGTTCCGCTTCCGGTCGCGGGTCGTCCCGCGTGATTCACCGCGTTCATGATCGTAGCCCACGATGAGGGAATTGCGGTCCAGCAGCACGCTTTGGAAGCGTCCGTAGGGACAGGCCACAATGCAGGTCTGTTCGCGGAACCAGGCAAAATCCACGAAGATCAGCAGCGTAACCGCGGCCATCACGAGGAAGCCGCCCGGGTGTTCCACTGGCGACTGCTGCATCCACTGGAAGAGCTTGTCGATGCCTACCCAGTAGGCCAGGAAGGTGTGAGACAGGAATGCAGCGATTCCCAGAAAGGCGATGTTCTTCATCGCGCGTCGCAGTCCGCCGCCTTCGCGATCCAGGCGTCGCTGCTTTTCGGGGCCACCTTCGAAGAGTGTCTCGATGGGACGGAAAAGGAATTCCAGGTAGACGGTCTGGGGGCAGGCCCAGCCGCACCAGACACGGCCGAAAAGGGCCGTCAAGAGGAAAATGCTGATCAGCACCGAAAGCATGAACAGCATCAGCAGAATGGTGTCCGTCGCCAGAAAGGTCTTGCCGAAGAGGGTGAACTGCCGGTTGGCCAGGTCCAGCAGCATGAGGGGTTTGCCGTTCAGCTTCAGGTAGGGAATCAGGCTGAAGGCGAGAATCAGGAACCAGGCCAGCACACGGCGCGCCTGCCAGAAGCGCCCCTTGAACAGGCGGGGCCTCATGTAGCGGCGGCGGCCGTCATCGTACATGGTGGACAGGACTTCGGGGGGCTTCCCCGCGGCTCCGCCGGATGAAGTGCTCATCGGTCGTTCCTTGTGTTGAAAAGCGGTTGGTCCACACCTCCCGGCTTTTCCGGTCGCCCCTCCCTGTAGAAGGGGCCGCCCCTAGGGACGGCCCCGGTTGCGTCGGTCAGCGGCGATGCTATTCGTAGAGATCGCCTTCGGGGGCCTTCGGATTCTCCGGCGTCGTGCCCCGCAGGGTCAGGACGAAGGCGGCCACGTTCTCCAGTTCCTCGGCGGTCAGGAGCGGCTCCCAGGCGATCATGCCTTTTTCGATGACGCCCTTCTTGATGGTGTGCATCACGCCGTCGGGGCTGCCGTCCGAGTTCTTCCAGTAGTTGTCGCACAGATTCGGTCCGATCAGTCCGCCGCCGTCGTTCGTGTGACAGGCGGCGCACTTGGACACGAAGATCTCGCGGCCGGCGCCGACGCGCTCGCTGTCGGAGGTCAGCGCGAAGAGGGCGTCGCCGCCCAGGGTCTGGACGCTCTTGGGCTTGCTCGCCTCGAAGGCCGCCATGTCCGACTCGTAGGAGTCCAGCACGCCGGGCTTGCCCAGGATATGAAACCAGACGAAGTAGATCGCCGAGAACACCATCGAGGCGTACCACAGGAATTTCCACCAGCCGGGAAGAGGATTGTCATACTCCTTGATCCCGTCGTAATCGTGATCCAGCAACTGGTCCAGGATTTCCTTGCTCATTCTCGCGCTCCGCTTTGGCGTGTTGCTTGCTCTTCATTCAGGGTGCCGTCCTGCAGCGGGGTCGCCGCCGCAGCGTCCATGGCTTCCCGGTCCCTGCGAAACAGGGTGATCAGGGCGACGACTCCGAAAACGACCAGGAAGATCACCAGGCCCCGCTCGGCCCAGGTCGCCAGATCCGCGTGCCCCATGATGTCGCTGAGTCTCATCGGCCGGCCGTATCGCCGGAATGGATGTCGGTACCCAGGCGCTGCAGGTAGGCGATCAGGGCGACAATGTCCTTATCGGCCAGATCCGGTCCGCCCTGTGCCACGATCTCGTCGGCAATCTGCTTCGCCTGGTCGCGGGCCACCTGCTCCGCATTGTTGACCACGTCGCCGTAGGGCACGCCCAGCATCAGCAAAGCGTCGATGCGAGGCTGAATGGTCTCGTAGTCGATGTCGTTCTCCGCCAGCCAGGGGTAGGGCGGCATGATCGACTGCGGCGTCGTGCTGCGCGGCTCTTCCATGTGCCGCACGTGCCAGAGGTGCGGATACTTTCCGCCGATGCGGTGCAGGTCCGGCCCGATGCGGCGGCTGCCCCACTGGAAGGGACGATCGTAGACGAACTCGCCGGGCTTGCTGTATTCGCCGTAGCGCTCGGTCTCGTGACGCATGGGGCGGATCATCTGGCTGTGGCAGTTGTAGCAGCCTTCAGCGACATAGAGGTCGCGCCCGTAGTTCTCTAGCGGGGTGTAAGGCTTGACGCTGGCGATGGTCGGCACATTGGACTTGATCAGGAAGGTCGGGATGATCTCGAAGAGCGAAGCCGTGGCCACGGAAATGGCAACCCAGACCGTGAACAGCACGCCCTTGCGCTCCCAGATGCGGTGCCAGGCCAGGCTCGTGGTCCAGGCAATGGCGCCACGCCCTTCGCGTGGAGGATCCAGTTCGCTGCCGTCGCCGATCAGGGCCGGGGCTTCGGCTTCGGGATCTTCCAGCTTGGCCGGGGCCATGCGCATGGTCATGATCATGTTGACGCCGGCAAGAATGGCGCCCGTGATGTAGAGAATGCCGCCCAGGGCGCGCACCATGTACATGGGCATCAGCTGCATGACGGTTTCGACGAAATCGGGGTAGGCCAGGCGGCCGGTGGCGTCAAAGGCGCGCCACATCAGGCCCTGGGTCACGCCGGCGCTGTAGATGGCGACGATGTAGAGCAGAATGCCCACCGTGCCCAGCCAGAAATGCAGCTCCATCATCTTGTGGCTCCAGACCTTGCCTGTCTTGTACAGGCGAGGCAGCAGCCAGTAGACCATGCCGAAGGCCAGGAAGCCGTTCCAGCCCAGAGCGCCGCTGTGCACATGGGCAATGGTCCAGTCCGTGTAGTGCGACAGGCTGTTGACGCTCTTGATGGAAAGCATGGGGCCTTCGAAGGTCGACATACCGTAGAAGGTCACGGCGACGACAAAGAACTTGAGTACCGGATCCGCGGCGACGCGATCCCAGCGACCGCGCAAGGTCAGCAGGCCGTTGATCATGCCGCCCCAGGAAGGCATCCAGAGCATCAGGCTGAAAAGCATGCCCAGGGTCGAGGCCCATTCGGGCAGCGCCGTGTAATGCAGGTGGTGAGGTCCGGCCCAGATGTAGATGAAGACCAGCGACCAGAAGTGCAGAATCGACAGCTTGTAGCTGTAGACCGGCCGGTCGGCGGCCTTGGGCAGGAAGTAGTACATGAGCCCCAGAAAGGGCGTCGTCAGGAAGAAGGCGACGGCATTGTGCCCGTACCACCACTGCATGAAGGCATCCTGGACGCCGGCGTAGAGGCTGTAGCTCTTGAACATGAGCGCCGGCAGGGCCAGGTTGTTGAAAATGTAGAGGATGGCAATGGCGATGATGGTCGCGATGTAGAACCAGATGGCCACGTAAAGGTGCCGTTCGCGGCGCTTGGCCATGGTGCCGAAGAAGTTGATCGCGAAGACGACCCAGATGAGGGCCACGGCGATGTCAATCGGCCACTCCAGCTCCGCGTATTCCTTGGACTGGGTGATGCCAAGGGGAAGAGTGATCGCCGCGCTGACGATGATCAGCTGCCAGCCCCAGAAGTGGATCTTGCTCAGCAGGTCGCTGAACATTCTCGCCTTCAGCAAACGCTGGGTGGAGTAGTACATACCGGCGAAGATCGCGTTGCCCGCGAAGGCGAAAATGACCGCGTTGGTATGCAGCGGCCGTAGACGGCCAAAGGTCAACCAGGGAAGGTTGAAGCTGAGTTGCGGCATGAACAGCTGGAAGGCGATGATCACGCCGACCAGCATGCCGACGATGCCCCAGATGACCGTTGCCCCCGTGAACAGCCGGACGACGGCGTCGTCGTAGCGGAAGCGCTCAATGCGTTGTTCCATGATCCCTCATCCCTTAGACCTGTTGCGACAACTACCCTGCAGCCGGATTCCACCGTCAAATGAGGCCTGTGGCCGGTGTGCTCGGTGGATTTCAGCGTGTGTTTTCAGCAGAGACGCCACAAGTACAGGATTTAGGCATCTCAGCAGTTTGACTTAAGTCACGTTTCGGGAACTACCATATTCAAGACATACTTGATACTTTCGGCTTTGCATCCAGCGTAGCGCTTTTGACCCTGTCGCGGGGCAAAGCACGCAGCAGAATCTGCAGAGTCCCCAAACAGGAGAGCCAATGGGCGGCAACATGCGAAGCGCCTTTCCGGATTGCGACGGCCCCTCCGGTTGCCTCAGTTGTTCTGCCCTCAGCTACTCCGTCTGGAACCACCTGACCGAATCGGACCTGGATTTCCTCAACGATCACAAGAAGACCCGCCGCTACAAACCCGGTCAGATCATTTTCTTCCAGGATGATCCCTGCTACGGTGTCTATTGTATTGAAAACGGCCTGGTGGCCCTGCGGAAGACCGACGAACAGGGCCGCAGCGTCATCGTCCGCCTGGTGCATCCCGGTGAAACGGTCGGCTACCGCACCTTCTTCGCGGGTGGCAACTTCACTTCCAGCGCCGAATCCCTGGGCGCCTGCCGCATCTGCTTCATCGAGCGAAGCGTCCTGGAATACCTGCTGGATCGCAACAAGGAGGTAATGCGCGAGTTCACCCGCCAGCTGGCCAACGAACTGAAGCGCAGCGAAGAGGACATGCTCTATCGCTCCACCTTGCCCGCCCGCAACCGCCTTGCGCATCTGCTGCTGAACCTGGTGGCCCACGCGGACCTGGAGCTGAAGCGCAAGGACCTGCGCTGGGAACTGCCGCTCAGCCGCCAGGACATGGCCGCCATTCTGGGGATCCGGCCGGAGACCATTGCCCGCACCCTGCATACTTTCGAGAACGAGGGCATCGCCTTTTTCGAAGGGCGCAAGGTCACCGTCCCGGAACTGGGACGCCTGGAGGCGGAGGCCGAAGAGCTCTAGCGGGCGCGACAACTCTCGACCTGCACAAAACGGGCACGACATCCACATGTCGTGCCCGTTTGGTTTTCTGTCCATCAGCCGGGGTCGATCGCGATCGACCCCTACGTGTCGGTGGACATCATCCCTAGATGGCCGGGAGGATCGTCCCCTCCACCTCGCCGAAGCCGATGCGGTGATCGCCCTTCCGGCAGAAGCCCTGGATCACAATGGAATCGCCGTCCTGCAGGAACTTGCGCTCCTGGCCGTCGGGCAGGGCAATGGGCTCGCTGCCGCGCCAGGTCAGCTCGAGCAGGCTGCCGTAGCTGCTCTTCTCCGGTCCGCTGATCGTGCCGGAGGCCATCATGTCCCCGGGATGGATGTTGCAGCCGGTGACCGTGTGATGCGCGAGCTGCTGGCTCACGTTCCAGTACAGGTGGCGGAAATTGCTGCGGCAGATGGTGTGATACTCCGCCATCCGTGCCGCCTTCAGTCCCACCTCCAGCTCGATGTCCCAGGTGCGGGCGCCGCTCGAACGCAGGTAGGGCAGGGGCTGCACCTCGTCCTGCGCCGGCCCTTCGCAGCGGAAGGGCTCCAGGGCCTCCAGCGTGATCACCCAGGGCGAGATGCTGGTGCCGAAGTTCTTGGCCAGGAAGGGGCCCAGGGGCTGGTACTCCCACTTCTGGATGTCGCGGGCGCTCCAGTCGTTGACCAGCACCATGCCGAAGATGTGCTGCTCGGCCTTCTCCACCGGCACGCGCTGGCCCAGCTCCGTGGCCGGTCCCCCGACCAGGAAGCCCATTTCCAGCTCGATGTCCACCAGCCGGCTGGGGCCGTATACCGGCGCATCGGCTTCCGCGGGCAGGGTCTGGCCGCAGGGGCGATGCAGCGGAGTGCCGCTGACGACGACGCTGCTGGCGCGCCCGTGATACGCCACCGGCAGATGCAGCCAGTTGGGCATCAGGGCGTTCTCCTTGCCGCGGAACATGATGCCCACGTTGGTCGCGTGCTCGCGGGAGGAGTAGAAGTCCGTGTAGTCGCCGATGCGCGCGGGAAGCTGCATGCGCACGTCCTTGTGATGCAGCAGAACGCGCCCGCGCAGGGGAACGTTGTCACGCAGCTCGGCGTGATCCGAACGCAGCAGCTCGCTGATCCGTTCGCGCGCTTCCACCCAGGCGGGCCGGCCCAGGGCCATCAGCTCGTTGAGCGCGTCCCGGCGGAAGACCTTCCGCCCTCGCAGGTGCGGCCCCTGGAAGAAGCCCTCTTCTTCCAGCGCGCCAAGGTCGAGCACCTTGTCGCCGATGGCCGTGCCCACGCGGGCGTCGCCACCGTCGGCCGGCCGGAAGATTCCGAAGGGCAGGTTCTGGATCGGAAAGGGACTGTCCGGCGCCACGTCGACGAAACTGCGAAGGGCCGGATCACAGGTGTGATGCATGGGGGGATTCCCTCTGGTTATGGGTTCGGCGATTCTCTTGGTGTCCTGCTCGCGCAAAGATCGCGATGGAACACAGAACGCGGAGAATTCAAGTCTGGTTCTTGTCTGTCACTCAACCCGCAGGGCGTCAGGACGCGGACCCGTTGCCGGGCAGCAGATCGATCTCGCGCAGGTCGTCCAGGGGTTCGTCGAAACTGCAGCTGCCGTAGCTGGTGGCAAAGTCCCTGCGGAGGCGTCGTACGCGATCGATGCCCACGCGCCAGCCCCGGTAGCCCAGCGAGTTCTCTTCGAGCACGAAGTCCGCGGGATCTTCGCAGAACAGCACCTGCTCCAGCTCGGCGCTTTCCAACCCCAGTTCGCGGGCCAGGATCGAGGCCAGGAAGACATTGACGAAGCCGTGCATGCGCGCGCCCAGGCCCTCATTCATGTGACGAAAGGGGTGATGCAGGCCGGCGGTGAATTTCATTGGGGTTTCGGCCCGCGCGCAGGCATGAATCGCGGCGGCCACTTCTTCGACGGCAGGAAACTGTTCCGGCTTGACCCCTCCGCAGCGAAGCTTGAAGCCCGCCGGACGCACACCGGCAAAACTCTCGTTGAAGGAGGACAGGCTGGCGGCGATCCAGGCATAATCCCTGGCGGACGCCCAGGGAAACTCGTACCAGGGCCGGAACTCGTTGCCCAGCCGTTCGGAGACGCTTTTCAGCAGAAAGCGCAGGTCCTTTTCCCCTTCGAGCGGGGGAAGCTTCAGTTCGATCACATCCGCCTGCAGGCGTCCCTGCTGGATGGCCGGAGTACGGCGCAGGAGCTGCAGATCCCCTTGCAGCTTGTCGAGGAATCCGGCCGGATCGTTCCCGCCTCCGCAGAGCACGGACAGCGAGAGGCTCTGCTTCAGGTCCCACTCGGAACTGAGCTCCTCGAAGGTCGGCACCAGGGCGCAAGGCAGAATGAAGCGTCCCAGGATCCAGCGTTCAGGGCGGGAGATGTAGCGGCGAAAATTCCCCGCCGCCTCGTCCAGGGCGAGTTCGGCGGGCGGAAAGAGACCGGCATAGTCGATCAACCCTTCCAGCAGGGCTTTCATTCCGGGATGATTCATGAGTTCAGCTTTCGCTAGCAATCCTGGGATCCACCTGGCCGAGGCAGTTTCACACGGAATCCTGTCCGGCCACTGAGTGTAGTGAAATGTGCCAAGGCTGCCGGTCCCAATAAAAAAGCCCGGCACTTGGCCGGGCTTCAGAAGGGTCGATCCTGCTAGCCGTCGAAACGGGGCACCTTGCTGCCGCACTTGCGGACGAAGGTCAGGCCTTCGTAGGTCTCCCTGGGAATGGAGGGCCCGTCCGCGGCACAGTGCTCATTGAACAGGGTCACCAGCTTGCCGGCCACCTGTTCCGCCGTGCACTTCTCGATGTCCTGGCGGTGCAGGATGCCGGCCGGCTCGCCGTCCTTGAGCAGCACCATGCAGGGCGAACTGGGCGGCATGGGATGCATGTGCTGGCGGAAACGGTCGACAGCGCCTTTTTCCATGCCGGCGAAAATGGCTTCCATGCGGTCGGGAATGCGCTCGTTCTGCAGGGCCAGGGCGGCTCCCGGGCGAGCATTGCCGGCCGCGCAGCCGCAAACGCTGTTCAGCATGATCAACGTGGTGCCGCTCTTCTCGGCGAAGGTCTTGTCCACGTCCTCGGCACTCAGCAGATCGCGGAAACCGACGGCGCGCAGCTCTTCGCGCATGGGCTCGACAGCGACCGGATCGTAGTTGGGTGTATCCATTGTAATCATCATGTCCCCCTGGTCAACGGGTTTGCTTGCCGGGCAACCGGATTCGGTACCCGGGGTGTCCTGTATCGAAGTTAGTCAAAACGAAGTCCGGGGCAAGCCGTCCGGTTCCCCGCCGACCGAAAAATCGTACTCCTGGTGGAAAAATCTGTCAGACCCTTTTTCCGGGATCCGGCAGCAGAGCATTTGGTTTACTTTGTCAGGGCGTCAGCCCTCGAGAGATCCGATGCCAATGCCCCGGAGCCCCTCCATATGGAAGCCAAGTCCGCCGATACCCCCTGAGAGGCACCGCCAGCGAAAACAAAGACCGGTCCTAGCCGACACACCAGCCGAATGAGGAAAGCCATGATCGACGTGCTGAATCGCCTGAGTTCCGAAGATTCCACCCGGAACGGTTCCGAGGAAGTCCTCGACTTCGCCGCCTACCTGGACCTGGTCCGGCGAGAACCCTGGATCACGCGCAATACCTCGCAGCTCCTGCATGACATGATCCTGCGCAGCGGGGTGGAGCACAGCATCCAGCCCGGCAAACCGGTCACACATCGCTACGAGTTCTTCGATGACGGCGGACAGGTCGGCCCCTATGTGGTCTTCGGCCAGCAGAAGGCCAAGGAGAACCTGGTCGAGAAATTCGACAACGCCAGCCGGGGCGCCGAAGCGGCGAAACGCCTCTGGATCCTGCTCGGCCCTCCCGGCAGCGCCAAGTCCCGCTCGATGGACGGCATCAAGACCGCGCTCAACCGCTACAGCGCCTCGGAAGAGGGCAAGACCTTCACCCTGCTGCTGCCCACCGTCGACGAGCGCCTGAAAGACCGCGCGCTCTTCGAGGAGAACGGCGTGTACTACCTGCAGAGCCCGATCTTCGAGCGCCCGCTGCAGGCCGTCCCGCTGGAACAGCGCGCCGCCTTCAGCGCCGCGCTCAACGACAAGCTCGACGAGGACAGCGTGCGGGGCTTCCTCGCCGACCATCCGCACTACGACGACATCTTCCGTGTGACAATCGACGGACGCATCTCGCCCTACAGCGAGTTCGTGATGCGCCAGTTCGTCAGGGACCGCGACCTGGGTCCCGGCGAGATCTACAAGTACCTCAAGGTGCGGCGGATGATCTTCGACCCGAGCACCAAGAACGGCATCGGCTCGTATACGCCCCGCGACGAGAAGAGCCAGGAGGCGGGCTCGCTGGTCGGCAACATCGACTACAGCCTGCTGCCGCGCTTCGGCAGCGAGAGCCATCCGCTGGTCCACGACTACAAGGGCGAGCTCTGCGCCGGGGCCAACGGCTTCGTCGAGATCCACGAGATCCTCAAGCTGAGCGACAAGTTCCTCTACGAGCTGCTCTTTGCCACACAGGACCGCTTCTTCAAGCCGGAAGGCCAGGCCCCGATCCCCTTCAACGGCGTGATCATCGGTCACACGAACTTCCACGAATACAACATGTTCCAGGAGAACCGCAGCTTCGAGGCCCTGCGCAGCCGCACGACCTTCATCGAGATGCCGCTTTCCGTGAACTTCAAGGAAGAGGAACGGATCTACAGCCACACCTACTCCAACGAGGGGCGGGAGTGGCACAAGGGCCGGCGCCACCAGGCGCACGTGGCCCCGCACAGCCTGCAGCTGCTGAGCCTGGTCGCCGCCATGTCGCGGCTGTATGCCAGCAAGCAGAACCCCAACCTGAGCCTGCTGCAGAAGGCGCTGATCTACGCCGGCCGCGCCGACAGCGGCGTGGACAACAACATGGCCAAGGTGGTCCTGGACGAGTTCCAGTTCGTCAAGCCCAGCGAGGGCACCTTCGGCCTGGATCCGCGCTTCATCCAGAACGTCTTCGAGAAGACCGAGCACTTCCAGATCAGCGAGTACGCCGCCAACATCCAGAAGCTGCAGGCGGAGAACGGCGACCAGGCGATGATGGCCTCGATCGCCCTGCAGAATCCCTGCGTCTCGCCGCTGGACCTCTACGTCAGCGCCGAGAACATGCTCAAGGAGTCCTACGCCGCGCAGAAGACCACGCTGAGCCACTACGTCGAGCGCATCCTGCCCCAGGCCAAGAACTGGATCTTCGGGCAGATCGCCAGCGATGTATACAGCGCCATCCTGCGCGACGACAGCGTGATCGAGACGACCTGGAAGAAGTATACGGACCACGTCCGCGCATACGCGCACAACACGACCGTCAAGCATGATGTGACACAGGCCGACGCCCAGCCCGACGAGAAGTTCATGCAGACCATCGAGCAGTACCTGGGCGTGCCCGAAAAGGACGTCTTCCGCAAGGAGCTCTCCGACGCCATCGCCAGCGTGAGCCACCGCGTGCTGCTTTCCGACGAGCCCAGCTACCAGAGCGCCATCAAGCGCTATGTCTTCGAGAACGAGTTCAAGTCCGGCGAGAACATGAAGCTGCTGGGCTGGATCAAGAGCGGCACCAGCCAGGCCAATGTCAACTCGAAGGAGCAGGAGCAGCTCAACGCGACCGTCAAGTACCTGATGGACACGAAAGGCTATTGCGGCAAGTGCGCCTTCCAGGCGCTGACGATTACCGCCAATGCCTCGAGCATCGTGATCTAGGAAGGCGTGAGGCATGGCTGACCGCATCAACAGCAACGAGTCCGAGGGCGCCTTCAACGAGTTCATCGAGGATCGCCTCGAGGACCTGGTGGAGAACATCCTCAACGACGGCAATCTGGATACCCGCGGCAGCGAGGTGATTGTCGACATGGAGGACATCCAGCCTCCGACCTTCAGCTACGGCGACGGCGGCCAGGGCGGCGGCAAGGGCCAGGGGCCCGGCGCCGACGGCGAGCAGATCAGTTTCGGCCTGCCCTTCGACCAGCTGATGGAGCTGGTGGCGAAGAAACTCAACCTGCCGGACCTTGTGAAACAGGGCCAGGGCCGGATCAAGGAAGTGTCCTACGAGTTCAAGACCTTCGGCACCACCGGCGTGATCCTCGACAAGAAACGCACCTTCCGCCGCGCCCTGCGCAGCAGCATCGGCATGGGCAGCTACTCCCCGGAAGAGGAGAAGTACGACGTCCTGATCCGCCGGCGCGACCGCCGCTTCAAGCTGCCCGAGCGGGTCGAGAAGCCGCGCTTCCGCGCTGTCGTGTTCTACATGGGCGACATCTCCTACTCGACCTGGGGCGAACGCCTGGAGCTCGAGAAGCGCCTGGTCCAGTTCATCCACCACTGGCTGGACTGGAACTACGGGCCGGGAAACGTGGAACACCGCTTCTTCGTACACGACGCCGAGGCCTACGAGGTGCAGGCCGAGCAGTTCTACAACGTGAGCAATGCCGGCGGCACTCGGGCCTCGATCGTCTTCGACCTGGTCTCCAACGTGGCCTTCAACGAGTACGACACGGAATCGACCAACTTCTACGGCTTCTACTTCGGCGACGGCGAGCTCTTCGACGACGACGCGCGGGAGATCACCTCGATCCTCGAAGAGCGCATGCGTCCCTCCTTCAACCGCATCGGCCTCGTCGAGGTCAAGCCCAGCCGCGCCAGCCACCTGAACAAGCTGGTCGGCGAGACCTTCGCCAACGACCGCGTGATCCGCCTGTGCGACATCCGCGAGAAGAACCAGACGGTGGAGGTGATCAAGAAGCTCTTCGGAGGCGCCCGTGCGGAGCACTAGGACAGATCCCGCCATCTGGGAGCTCGAGCAGCGCATCAAGTACTGGGCCGACGAGTTCGGCCGCACGCTGCCGGAAATGCGCTTCTTCATTCTCGAGGGCATGGAATTCGCCTCGCTGCTCGAGAAGAAGGTCTACCCGGTCAGCCCGATCAACATCTGGGAAGGCAAGAGCATGGTCTCGCGCCGCTACCGGATCCAGGAGGGACTGGAAAGCAGCATCTACTACGAGGTGGTGCAGACGGGGAACCCTTCCTACGGCTACCTCAACGACACCAATTCGCCGATGATGCAGGCCTCCGTGATCGCCCATGTGGTCGGCCACTGCGAATTCAGCGAACTCAACGTGATGCACGACTCGGACGAGGACCGCACCGAGCGCGTGATGCACATCTGCCGCAAGGTCGACCTGGGCCGCCGGCAGATGGGCGACCTGCACTACACGCGCTACTGGAATGCCGCCGAATCCGTGATCGACCTGATCTCTCCCAACTCGCAGTACAACCTGGCGCGTTCGGTGGACACGGACGCGCACACGATGCGCGCCCAGGAGGACCCCGGGGAGGCCGAGGAGCGCGAAGGCCCCTACCGGCCCTTCGACTCGACCCTCGACGCGCTGATGGTGCTCGAGGATCGCCAGAGCGCCTTCGAGCGCGAAATCCGCCAGCGCCAGAGGCAGGAGACCTTGAGCCGCCGCGGCTACAAGCTGCGCGCCCCCTGCCAGGACGTGCTGGGTTTCCTGCTGCACTATGCCCCGGCGACCCCGGGCGAGCAGAGCGTCCTGGAGTACATGTATACGACCCACAAGACCCACGACTTCGTGATCCGCACACAGATCATGAACGAGGGCTGGGCCATGTACTGGGAAAACGAGATCATGCACAAGCTCTTCGCCGAAAGGGCGGTGGGCGACATCATCGACTACTGCCGCGTCTTCGCCGGCGTGTGCTACCCGCGGCCCTGGTTCCAGCGCAATCCCTACCACCTGGGCTACAACATGTGGCAGCACATCAAGCAGCTCTACGCCGACGGCAAGGTCAGCCTGGAGTACGCGGAGGAAACGGATCTCGACCGAAGGAGCAGCTGGAAGAAGCCCGACGGCAGCGACCCGCTGAAGCACCTGGAACACCTTGTGCGCACGGTGACCGACTACGAACTCCTGCGTCGCTTCCTGACGCCGGAACTGATCCACGAGTTCCACCTGAACCGGCTGCACAAGCGGATGGCGCAGCGCATGGGCATCAACCCGCGCGATGTGGTACAGGAAGACGAGCAGCACGTCTGGCTCGACCCGGTGCCGGTGAAGAACGAGATGCTGAACTTCTTCACCCATTTCTACCGTCCGCGGATCTATCTCATCGATACGGACTTCCAGGACGGCGGCCTGCTGCTCTTCCACCGCAACGACGGACGGAAGCTGCGCGAGGAGTGGATCAAGCCCACCCTGCGCAACCTGAACATGATCTGGAAAGCGCCGGTCGCGCTGATCTCCGGCACGACCCTCTACGGCTTCACCGCGAACACCTACAAGGAGACCGCCATTTCGGAAGTCTCCTTCGAGCAGGTCGCACAACGCCTGCAGCGCGACGAGAAGCCCTTCAACATCGGGTAACCATGAGCGAACGCTTCGACGCGCGGGATGTCCTGCGCTACTACCGCAAGAAGACCATGCGCTTTTCGGCCTTCGTCGACCTGCTGATCGAGAAGCCGGAAGACGTGCTGGTAACCAGCTCGCAGCTGATCGACAACGCCATCGGCCATTTCGGCTTCGACGTTGTCGTACGCTCGGGCGAGCCGGTGGTCAGCTACCGCATCTTCAAGGACCTCTTCTCCGGCGGCGTCAATGCCGTCTTCGGCCAGGAATTCTGCATCAAGAACATCGTCGAGGTGATCGAGTCGGTGGGCAAGGAAAGCGGCCCCAACCGCGGCCTCGTGCTCGTCGGTCCGCCGGCCTCCGGCAAGACCAACATCGTCGACCTGATCTCGATGGCGCTCGAGGAGTACACGAAGGAAAAGGACGTTCACCTCTACACTTTCTTCTTCGAGTTTCCCGGCGACGACGGCAATGTGGTCGAGCTGCGGACGAACTTCATCCACAATCCGGTGCTGCTCTTCCCGACACTGCTCAATCGCGAGGAGGGCATTACGCACCCTCGGCAGCAGCTCTTCGAGCACATCAACGCGCGCCGCACGGAGGACACGCGCTTCCAGGTGCCGACCTTCTTCCAGAATGCCTTCCTGGACAAGCGCAGCTTCGACATCCTCGAGGACCTGCTGCACAACCCGCGCAACGAGGGCAAGTCCTTCTACGACATCATCGAGGAATACGTCCGCGTCGAGGAGATCGAGTTCAGCAACGCCCAGGCCCAGGGCATTGCCAACATCGACGACATGAACCAGCTGCGCAGCCACATCCGTCCCGTCGAGCTCGGGCGCGAAGCCATGGAGATTGTATCACGTCACCTGAGCAGCTCCCGCGTATACCAGTACCAGGGCGCGATCGTCAGCTCGAACCGCGGCCTGCTGCACATCCACGACGCCTTCGGCCAGGGAGGGCCGCAGGCGGAGATGGAGTACAAGCCGCTGCTGATGCTGCTCGGATCGGGCCGCGTCAGCTCCGAGTCCACGCAGACGCCGATCGACAACACGGTGATCGTCACGACCAACATCGACGAGATGGAACTGCTCGAGAAGCAGCTCACCTCCAGCAAGCTGATGGACCGCATCCAGAAGATCCCGGTCAACTACCTGCTGGACACCAACTCGGAAATGGACATCCTCAAGCGCGACATGAGCGTGATGCGCGAGAAGTACGACATGGATCCGAACCTGCTCAGGATCGCCGCGTACTACAGCGTGATGACGCGGTTGCGCCCCCCGCGCCGCAGCCAGTTCCCGCCCCAGTGGTCGGAAGAGAAGCAGCAGCTCTACCGCTCGATCACGCCAGAACAGAAGCTCTTCATCTTCAGCCACCAGTCGGAGGATCCGGTCAACACGATCCGGCGCCTGCCCCACTGGCACCCCTTCCGCAACGAGGCCCTGCGCCTGGGCCTCGACATCCACGACACGGAGAAGCTCCAGGAACGGATCGTGCGCCATCCGGCCTCGATCTCGCTGGAGGAGTCGGGTCTCTTCACTCGGGACCAGCTCAAGCTGATCGACGATGCCTTCATGCGCGAGTTGTGGAACGAGCACTATCCCGACGAGGGCAAGTCGGGCATCAGCATTCGCCAGCTGCAGAACATCATGCGCTCGACCATCGCCGCCAGCGACGGGCGCAAGGTGCATGTGGGGACCTTCCTCAGCATCATGCTGCGCACGCTGCAGGAGGGCGCGGGGCTGCATCACTGGATGGCCGACAGCCACGGCGGTCCCGACGAGCTCCCGATCCCGGCCCGCCAGGTCGGCGGCCTGGAGTTCCTGGAGGGCGAGGGCGACTATCATGATTTCTCCGGCCTGCTGAAGGTCGTGCGGGCCTTGTACTACAACATCATCCGCAAGGAGATCACGGTGGCCCTGGTCGACCGGGACCCGGAGCAGATCGAGCTCGACCTGCGCCGCTACATCCAGCACTGCCTGCTGGCCCTGGCCAACGACAACAAGGCCTTCTCGCACATCATGGTGCCGCGCTTCACCTTCATCGACCCGGGAAGCGGCATGAAGGTCGATCGCCCGGACATGAACTACATGGCCAGCGTCGAGAAGGTCATTTCGACCAGCGAAGGCGCGGTGACCTTCCGCCGCAAGGTGGCCGAGAAGTTTCTCGACCTGCAGAACTCGGGGGAACTGGGCATTCCGCAGGACAAGACCGCCGTCACGTCGCGCCAGGACAACCTGCTGGCCTGTTTCGCGCGCGAGTATACGACCATGCTGTCTCACCGCAAGTCGGCGGAAGACATCAACGTGACGGAGCTGGAAGAGGCCTTCTACCAGAAGCGCAACGCCCCGGCCAAGTACCAGGGCTACGCCTCGAAGGTGCGCAACATGGTCGAGTCCGTCCTGGACAACATGGTGGTGCGCTACCACTACAGCCGCAAGATCGCCCTGGACACGGTGGTCTTCGCCCTGCGCAAGGAGATCGTCGACCTGGGCGACATCATCAGCTAGCGCCCGTCCCCTCCTCCGGCGCGCTCGTGATCCAGACAGGGGGTACGGGCGCAACCCTCTTCGCCGCGAACCGGACCTGGACACCGGTGCAGCGGGCTTTCTCCATCAGGTCTTCCGTGCATGTAGTATCCTTGGGACGACACACGAAAAGCCTTCCTCGGCCTGACTCACGAACCGAAAGCGGATTCATGGACTCCCTGCAAATCGTACTCGTTCCCGCGAAAGAGGATGTCCGTCGCTGGAAAGCGGTCCCCCTGCTGCTTCGAAAGGGCTCCCGGGGGATCGAACTGCTCGCTTTCGAACATCCGCTGGCAGGGCGGCAGCTGGTCAAGGGCGGACTCAAGAAGGGCGAAAGCCTGTGCGCGGCCGCCCTGCGGGAACTGCAGGAAGAGTCCGGTATTCGCGGCGATGTATACAGAGAAATCGGCTGGTGGGAATCCGGCTACAGGGGACAATTATGGGGCTTCTGCCGGGTCGAAACTCCCAAAGGACTGCCGGATCGCTGGAAGTACTACACCAAGGATGGCGGAGGACTCTGGTTCCACTTCTTCTGGCAACGGCTGGAAGGGGACCTGAAAGGGGACTGGCACCCGGTCTACAGGCGAGCGATCAAACGCGTCAAGAACTTGTGGCGTGAGGGATTGCTCGACTCGAAAGCCGATGCAGGCCCGTCCTTTATCGATCCCTAGGAGCGGATTGTGATCAGTTCTTCCAGTACCTGCAGCGTTGTTTCGGCGTCCGGCAGAATGCGCGCCTGGACCGCCATCAGGGTTTGTTCGTAGCTCAATGCGCCTGCCCCGCCCACCAGAAGCAGACGTTCTCCGCGGAGGCGCTCGCCCAGGTCCCGCAACTGGCGATGCGTAGCCGGATCGTCTTCCGGATAGACCAGACTGAGGCCCACCATGTCGGCGCGATACTGCCTCGCCGCGTGTTCGATATCCATCGCCGGCAGGTCCGGCCCCAGGTAGAGCACATTGTAGCCCACCGAGACGGCAACCGTCGCCGCCAGGATTGCGCCCAGTTCGTGTCGCTGGCCGGCCGGTGTCGTCACCAGTAGCCGCGGCGCTCCTTCTTTTTCCCGCTGATCCGCGATCAACCGGTTCAGCGCGTGGATCACGAGCGTGGAGGCCATGTGTTCGTGGTATGGGCGAATGGAGCCGTTCTGCCACAACTCTCCGATGCGCAAGGCAAGCGGCGACAGCAGGCCGTGAATCAGTTCCGCGGCGCCCAGTCGAACCTGGGCCTGGCTGACCACCGTCTGCAGGGCCTCCGGGTCCAGTTCCTTGACCGCTTTCAAGGCGGAGGACAGCATGCGGTCCGCCAGATTCACCGGCATTGGAGTCAGGGCAGGGCGTGAGACGCTTTCATCCTCGAGGATCATCTCTTCCAGCTGCTCCTTGTTCATGCGGGCAATATCCCCGATGCGGCGGCCATTCTGCGTGGCTCGCCGAAGAAGAAGCAGGTGCTCGATATCGTCGTCGGAATACAGGCGTCTTGCGGTGGGGGTCCGTTCTGGATCGACAAAGTCATAGCGTTTCTCCCAGACACGAAGGACTTCTGGAGTCAAGCCGGTGCGCAGGGCGACGACTTTGATGGGGTGACGCTTAGTTTGGCTGCTGGTGTCGTCAATCATGGCAGTAGAATATCTTTCTGTTCAGAAATTGTCAAGGCCAATCACCGAACATGGCTTGACAAATTCAATTTTGTTCACGTTTATTGTGAACAAATCATAGACAAAAAATCCCATGCTCCCAGAGAACTGCAGACCGAAAGATGGACCGCACATGAAAAGCTTGCACTGGTTCCGGGCGGACCTGCGATTGCTGGACAACCCCGCGCTCACCCAGGCCTGCCGGGACGGCAGCAGGGGGGTGCATGCCGTGTTCTGCATTTCGCCGGAACAATGGATGAAGCACGACTGGGCGCCGGCCCGGGTCGACTTCCTGTTGCGGAACCTGAAGGATCTCTCTGCGAGGCTTGCACAACGGGGCATCCCCCTGCATGTGATCACAACCCGAAGCTTTGCCGATCAGCCCCGCTCCATCCTGCGCCTGATGCGCGAAACGGGCTGCCATGCCCTCTACGCCAACCGGGAATACGAATGGAACGAGGTCCGGCGCGACCGGCAGGTGCATCGACTGCTGAAGGACGAGGGCCTGCCCTGCCACTGGGTTCACGACCAGGTCCTGCGCGCTCCCGGAACCGTTCTCACGGGCAAGGGCGAGCCCTACACCGTGTACTCGCCCTTTCGCAGAAAAGTGATCGACTTCCTGCAGCAGGAAGACGGTGTGACGCCGCTCCCCGAGCCTGCCGGAGCTGCAGGCCCCGTGCGCGAGGGGGACCCGGTGCCCTCGCAGCTGCCGGGCTTCCACTGCCCCGAACACATTTCCCGCCTCTGGCCGGCCGGAGAGCGCACAGCGCTGGAGACCCTTGCATCCTGCCTGAAAGGAAAACTCTCCGCATACAAGGAGGAGAGGGATTCCCCGGCGGCCGATGCGACCAGTCGCCTCTCTCCGGCCCTGGCACTGGGCCTGTTGTCCCCACGGGTCGTGCTGGATCGGGCCACGCGGGCAAACAGGGGCCTGTACCACAAAGGGAACCCGGGGCTGGACACCTGGATCAACCAGCTCCTCTGGAGGGAATTCTACCGCCATGTGATGCATGGCTTCCCGCGCGTCAGCCGCAACCGCAGCTTCCGGCCGGAAGGAGAGTACATTCCCTGGCGCGACGCTCCCACAGAACTGGACGCCTGGCGGGAAGGCCGGACCGGCGTGCCGATCGTCGATGCCGGCATGCGCGAGCTGGCAGGAAGCGGCTGGATGCACAATCGCCTGCGAATGATCACGGCCATGTTCCTTAGCAAGAACCTGCTCATCGACTGGCGGGAGGGCGAAGCGCACTTCATGCGCCACCTGGTGGACGGGGACCTGGCGAACAACAACGGCGGCTGGCAGTGGTCGGCCTCCACCGGAACGGATGCCGCGCCCTACTTCCGCCTCTTCAATCCCTGGACGCAGGGCAAGCGCTTCGATCCCGAGGGGCGGTATACAAAAACCTGGCTTCCCGAACTGGCCGATGTGCCAGCGGAAGCGCTGCATGACCCGACCGCCCTGCAACTCTGCAGGCCCAAGGGATATCCGCCCCCCATCGTGGATCACAGCTTCTCCCGCGACCGCGCGATCCGTGTTTTCCGTCTGGCGCTGCAGCAGGGCAAGGAGCACAGCAAGCAGCGCGCAAAGGCAGGCGGATGACGACACCTGGCAAAGGACGGGTCCTGGTGACCGGCGCGACGGGCTACGTAGGCGGACGCCTTGTGCCGCGCCTGCTCGAGGCCGGCTACCGCGTGACCTGCATCGTCCGTGATCCAGGGAAGCTGGAAAGCCGCCCCTGGAGCGGGGACAAGCGGGTTCTCGTCCTGCGCGGAGACGCGGCGGACCCGGAAAGCCTCACCCGCGCCATGCAGGGCTGCCGCTACGCCTACTACCTGATCCACAGCATGCTCGTCGCGGGCACGGCCTATCGGGACCAGGATCGCGCCCTGGCCCAGGCCTTCGCCACGGCAGCCGAACGCAGCGGGATCGAAGGCATCGTCTACCTGGGCGGACTGGGAGAAACCGGCGGCGGGCTCAGCGAGCACCTTGCATCACGACGAGAAGTCGAAGAGGCGCTCTCCTCCACCTCCGTACCGGTCACGGTGCTCCGCGCGGCGATGATCATCGGCTCCGGCTCCGCCTCCTTCGAGATCCTGCGCTACCTGGTCGAACGGCTGCCGGCCATGATCACGCCGCGCTGGGTCTCGACCCGCGCGCAGCCGATCGCCATCCGCGATGCCCTGCACTACCTGGTGGCCTGCCTGGAGCACGAAGAGACCACCGGGCGCACGCTGGACATCGGGGGGCCCGAAGTCCTCAGCTACAAGGAGCTGATGCACCAGGCCGCCGAGGTGATCGGTCTGCGTCGCCGCCTGATCCTCCCCGTGCCCGTGTTGACTCCCGAATTGAGTTCGCTCTGGATCCATTTCGTGACACCGGTTCACCGCGACATTGCCCGTCCGCTGGCCATGGGCCTGCGCAACCAGGTGGTCTGCCGCAACGACGACGCCCGGCGGCTGATGCCGCACGCGCTGCTTTCGCCGCGCCAGGCCATGGAGGCCGCTCTCGGCCGCATGCAGCTGGGCCAGGTGGAGACCAGCTGGAGCGATGCCGGCGCCATTCCGGGCGACCCCGACTGGGCCGGCAAGACCGTCTTCGAGGATCGACGGGAGCTTCAGGTGGATGCGACACGCGAGCAGGTCTTCGGCGCAATTTCACGGATCGGAGGGAGTCAGGGCTGGTACGCGGCGAACCTGCTGTGGAAGCTGCGGGGCATGCTGGATCGCCTGGTCGGCGGCCCCGGACTCAGCCGCGGCAGACGAAGCAGCAAGAGACTGGCCTATGGAGACGCGCTGGACTTCTGGCGTGTCACGGCACTGCAGGAAAACCGCCGACTGCAGCTGAGAGCCGAAATGAAACTGCCCGGAGACGCCGTGCTTGAATTCGAGGTCCTGGACGGATCGACAGCCAACCGGACCACCTTGAGACAGACGGCGCGCTTCGCGCCGCGGGGGCTCGCCGGACTGCTCTACTGGTACGGGGTCCTGCCCCTGCACAACCTGGTCTTCGGCGGCATGATCCGCAGCCTGGCCCTTTCCGCGAAGCAGGAACCACTGAATGGAGTACAGCATGCCTGAACGGGAACTGCGGACCGAGATCCGCCTGCCCAGGCCCCAGGAGGAGGTCTTCGCCTTCTTCGCGGATGCCGGAAACCTGGAAGCGATCACGCCGCCCTGGCTCAACTTCCGCATTGTCACACCTCAGCCGATCCACATGGAAGCCGGCACGCTGATCGACTACAAGCTGCGCATTCGCGGCCTGCCCATGCATTGGCGCACGCGCATCAGCGCCTGGGAACCGCCCTTCCGTTTCGTGGACGAGCAGATCCGCGGCCCCTACCGCACCTGGATCCACGAACACACCTTCGAGGCCGATGGCGACGAGACCCTTGTCCGCGATCATGTGCGCTACGACATGCCCTTCCTCTTCCTGCTGGACCGTTTCATCGTCCGCCCGGACGTGGAGCGCATTTTCGCCCACCGGGAAAAGCGCATGCGCGAGCTCTTCCCGAAGCTGGAACGGGCCTAGCCGGGCCGAGCGGATTCTCTATCTTGGCCATTTCCCGCGCTCGACGTGACGGGGACAAGAACGGAGTCCGCATTGCAAAGTTTTTTCTACCCCTCGTTGGTAGTGGTTTCCTACCTCTTGCTCTCGCGCCTGGTGGCCAAGGCCATCCAGCGGGCCGGCAGCCGGCGGGATGTAAGACGCTACCGCGTCTTGTACATCACGCGCACCCTTCAGATCCTGCTGGGGCTGGTCTTCCTTACGCTCCTGTTCTTCTCTCTCGGGATCCGTTTCGAGCAGGTCTCCCTGTTCCTGGGGTCGATCTTCGCCGTCATCGGCATCGGCTTGTTCGCCCAGTGGTCGATCCTGAGCAATATCACCGCCAGCCTGGTGATCTTCTTCGGCTTTCCCTACCGCATCGACGACCGTGTGGCCATTGTGGAAGGGACGGAGCACATCGAAGGGGTGATCGAGGAGATCACCCTGTTCCATGTGATCCTCCGCCGAGGCGAGGACCGGATCACCTATCCCAACAACCTGATCCTGCAGAGACCCGTGATCCGCCTGCCGAAAGGCGAAACCGACCTGCAGGACCACCGGGAAGACTAGGACACGCCCGCCATGACGAAGAATTCGCGCTTGACGATCGGCAGCGAGGAGTGGTGCACGCTGCCGGAACTTGGAATCCCCGCCATCAAGGCCCGTGTCGACTCCGGCGCCAAGACCAGTTCGATCCACGCCTTCAACATCCAGACCTTCCGCCGCAAGGGCGCCAGCTGGGTCAGTTTCGAAGTGCATCCGCTGCAGAACAACCGGCGCGTCTCCATCCGCTGCGAACGTCCCGTGGTGGACAAGCGGATCGTCAAGAGCTCGAGCGGAATCAGCGAGACGCGCTACGTTGTTGTCACACGCATCAAGCTCGGGCCGGAGACCTGGGATATCGAGCTGACCCTGGCCAACCGCGACTCGATGGGCTACCGCATGCTGCTCGGCCGGGAAGCGATGAGCGGCCGCATGATGATCGATCCCGGCTCCAGCTTCTGCCAGGGCGTCGTGGACAAGGAACGGCTCCGCGAGGTCTACGGCGAACGGCGCGTCGAGCACAGCGGTCTCCAGATCGCCGTCCTGGCAAGCAATCCCGAGCTCTATTCCAACCAGCGGATCCTCGAGGCCGGCGAGGAACGCGGACACACGATGCGCTTCCTGGACATCAAGCAGTGCTACATGAAGCTTGACGCCGACAATCCCGAAGTCCACTACCGGGGCGGCATGGTGCTCGACGAGCTGGACGCCGTGATCACCCGCATCCGCCCCAGCCTGACCTTCTACGGCTGCGCCCTGGCCCGCCAGTTCGAAAGCATGGGCGTGCTGACGATCAACAGCTCGGCGGCGGTGACACAATCCCGCGACAAGCTCTTCTCCCTGCAGCTGATGCTGAAGAGCGGCATCAGCATTCCGACCACGGGCTTCGCCAACTCGCCCATGGACACCAACGATCTGATCGACATGGTCGGCGGAGCCCCGCTGATCGTCAAGCTCCTGGAAGGCACCCAGGGCCGTGGCGTCGTACTCGCCGAAACGCGCAAGGCGGCGGATTCGGTGATCAACGCCTTCAAGTCCCTGCGCGCCAATCTGCTGGTGCAGGAGTTCATTCGAGAAGCCGGCGGCAAGGACCTGCGCTGTTTCGTGATCGACGGCAAGGTGGTGGCGACCATCGAGCGCACGGCGGCCCCCGGGGAGTTCCGCGCCAACCTGCACCGCGGCGGCTCGGCCTCGATCGTCAAGATCAGCACGGAGGAGCGCGCGCTGGCGCTCAGGGCGACGCGCGTCCTGGGGCTGAAGGTCGCCGGTGTAGACATCATCCGCAGCAACAACGGCCCGCTGTTGCTGGAGGTCAACTCCTCGCCGGGACTGGAGGGGGTCGAGTCGGCGACCGGCAAGGACATTGCATCACGGATGATCCTGGCCATCGAGAAGAAGCTCGGCTGGAAACGAAGCCTGGGCAAGCCGGTCAAGGACGGCGTCGGCAAGGCGGCGTTTCCGCGGACCTCCTCGTGATCACGCGGTTGCAGCGTCTGCTGGCGCGCCGCTTGCATGCCCTGCGTCACAACCGGCGCCAGCTGGAGAAACTCGCTCTTGCGCCGCACCCGGAAGCCGGCCGGCTGGCCCAGGTGCTGCTGCAGGTGCTCAACAAGGGCCTGCCGCCCGAGCTGAAGAGGGTCGAGCAGCACAGGCAGGAACTCGTCTCACAGACACGAAGCGCGGAAATCCTGGATCACGGCGCCGGAAGTCCGGAGCTGGGCCTCAGCCGCGAGCAGATGGAAAGCGGCCGCCTCGTGCAGGAGGACCTGGCCCAGTTGGCGCGGGGCAGCAGCGTCCCGCCGGCCATGGCGCGTCTGCTCTATTCCCTGGGCAGGACCTTCCGCCCGACCACAAGCCTGGAGCTGGGAAGCTGCATGGGCCTGTCCGCCTGTTGCATCGGTCTGGGACTGCAGGAGGGTTCGCGTGATTCACGGCTGCTCAGCATCGAGGGCGACCCGACGCTTGCCGGGATTGCCCGCGCAAGCCTGAAGGCCTGTCGCGTCCGCTGCGCCGAGATCCGCCAGGGAACCTTCCAGCAGGTCCTCGCCGACTGGCTGCCGAAGGCCCCGCCCGTCGATTTCCTCTTCAACGACGGCGTACACGAAGAGCACACGGACTGGGAGCTGACGACCCTTGTGCTGGAGCACATGCCCGACAATGCCCTGCTGCTGCTGGATGACATTGACTGGTCGCCGGGCATGCGCCGTTTCTGGAAGCGGATCAAGGAACACGAACGCGTATCGCTCAGTGTCGACCTCTTCCGCTCCGGCCTTCTGCTGACCGGCCCTCCCGGCGCCGGGCATTTCCGCATTGCCATCGACTAGACCTGCATGATCCTGCTGCGCCTGCATGGTGTAGCCGTATCACGGCATCGCGCTCCCATCACAGTCATTCCCGCCTTCGCCGGAGTGACGTGCCTAAGAACTCCTACCAGTTCCAGACCAGGTTGAGCATCGGGAAGAGGAAGAAGGAATCTCCCGTCTCGTAGGGCATGAGCAGGCCCAGGTCGACACAGAAGCGCTTGCCGTAGAAACGCGGCCCGGCGCCCAGGACCAGGTTGCCGCCGGGCAGGAGGTAGTTCTCGCTGAGCAGCGTGATGCCCGGGCGCAAGGCCCATTCCCCGCCCAGCAGGAGCGCGGGATGGTCGGCCAGGCCGCCGTCGACAACGCCGTAGCCCAGGCCCGCGTGCAGGGCCGCGCGCTCCGTGCCTTGACTGAGCACGCCGAAGAGAATCCCCGCGCTGCTTTCCCCGTCCAGGGTGGCGAAGCCCAGAGCGCCAAGCGCCAGTTCCAGCTCATCCGTCTTCAAGGCCCGCCACTTGGAGGTCAGCCAGAACAGCCGGCTCCCCTCGTCTCCGACCGCCAGGAAGGGCGTCCCCCCGGAAAGGAGCAGATTGTCCGTGAGACCATAGCCGATGAAGGGGATCACGAGCTCGAAAAGGGAGGCATAGCCCTTTCCCTTCGGCAGCGTCCGCGCCGTCGGGCCGAAGAACAGCCGTGTCGTGTTCGGATCGAAAGGCCTCTCGGATCCTGCGTCGGCGGCCGGGGAGATGGTTCGCAGATCCTTGCCGTCAATCCACAGCTCCGTGCCGCCCGTAAGACGGAAGAGGAAAGGATCGCCCCCCGCAAGCACGCGACCGAAGAGCACGCTGCCGTCCTGCAGTTCGAGTCGCTGCAGGGTCGTGTCCGCAGCAACCGTCTGCGAAGAAGTGCCCGTCTCGGCATGCAGGATGCCCGGCCAGAAGGCCAGCAGAAGCAGCAGCAGGGCGGCGGGAAGTTGACCGCGCATCAGGCCTGCTCGTAGGCCTGCTTCAGCAGGACGGCCAGCTCCTTGTCCACCTGTGAGACATCCTCGATGCGCACGCAATGGCTGCACATGCCGTTGAAGGGCTTGCCGTCCCCCAGGCGATCGGAGGCGGGCGCGTCCTTGTAGTTGAGCCCCAGGTCGATACGCGTCTTCGTGGCAGGCTTGATGATGGCGAACTGCTTGCTGCGGCGCAGGCTGACATAGGTCTTCTTCGGGGAGATCTCCACGTCCTTGCCCAGCTTCGCCGCTAGCGCGGACAGCTTGTCGTACAAAGGCCTGAGGCCCGCTTTCGCTCCGGCATACTGCGCGGCCACCAGGTCGTCGCCCGCCGCCGGACCGCCGGCGGCCTGCTCGCGGTAGAGCATCGAAATGGTGTTGGCGAAGCCGTGGGTCAGGCCGTGTTCGCTCTTCAGCAGCTTGAGGATCTCGCCGTGCTTTTCCAGGCCGCTCTTCTTCAGCAGGCGGATCCATTGCTCGAGGCTCTTGCCGGTCTTCTCCGGCATGTTGCCGATCATCGCCTGCAGCTGCTTGTCGACCGTGTTTGCCATGCCCGTTCCTCCTCTTTTCTCTCTATAGCTCGCGGGGGACCTGGAAAAGCTCCAGGCTGCCGCTGCCTGGGCGGATCTCATTCCATTGTCCGATCTCCAGGTGGATCACGGCCATTCCGCATGTGGGCACGTTCCCGATCCTCTCGGAACACAGCCCGTTGAGAAAGTCCGTGATCCCCGGATTGTGCGCCACCAGGCCGACACAGGAGCAGTCCTCCGGAAGCGCCTTCAGCACGCGCAGCATCCGGGCGCTTTCCGCGCCGTAGAGTTCCGGCAGCAGCTCCAGCGGGGGCAGCGGCGCGGGCAACTCTTCGCGAAGGGCCCGGGCCGTCGTCTGCGCGCGCAGAGCCGGGCTGGACAGCAGGGATTCCATGCGCCAGTCGAAGCCCGCCAGAAAGCGCCCCATGGCCGGGGCATCCTTCATTCCGCGTTCATTGAGCGGGCGATCGAAGTCGCGCATGCCGGGTTCGCTCCAGCTGGACTTGGCGTGGCGTACAAGGATCAATCGTTTCATGAACGGCCCTTCCGATGTTCGGCCTCGCTGTCTGAAAACGGGAATATGCACAAGCAGGGCCGCAAGAGGAAAAAGAAAGGGGGCGATTCGAAATCGCCCCCTTTCGCGCGCATCATTTCCAGCTGGGCTGTCCCCGCTTTCGTCGGGGCTGTCTTGCCGTGGCCTTGCTGGCGAGCAGCCGTAGCTCGATGGCCTGCCACAGGCGGAAGAGGCTTTCCCGGGTCAGGCCCTCCGGGTCGTCGAGCAGCTGGCGTACATCCGCGTTTCCGGCCAGGGAACGCTTGCCGAGCAAGTCCACGAAGAACAGGAGGCAGGGGACGACTTCGTCACGCAGTGCCCACATTCGCTCCGCGTCCATGTCGGACAGCTCGCTCAGGTGACTCATGGGGTTGTAGTAGAGCTTGCTCTTTCCCTGCCGCCTCAGCGGAATCTCGTCCATGGCGGGGACCATGTCTGGCTGGATCTGGTCCAGGGCCGGGTTCAGGCAGAAGCGTGACTCGAAACGGACAGGGGAATCCATTCTGAGCAACCGTTTCACGTGCTGTCTCGTTGCGGACATGCTCATCGTCTCATGAACTGCCTGTGTGACCTCATATTCCTTCCCGATCCGAATGCTGTTTTCCTCGTCCACTGCCAGGAAGGCCGTGAAGCGGCACAGCACCTGCCGTTTGCAGGACAGGTCGACGATCCGCTTCTCGAGCCCCTGGCGGCCTTCCTCGTCGTTGTAAGGCAGGGCGTCGTAGGCGATCTGCCAGTCCGCCAGCGTGCGTTTGGCGTGCAGGGGCAGGACCAGCCGGGGATCCCCCGTCGCCGACTGCAGCACGAGCTCGATCTCTTCCCCGTCCAGGCGTCGCGCGCGCAGCATCAAGGGTTGTGTGACGGACGCGGGCAGCCAACGACCGGCCACGCGGAAGGGGCGTCCCGGCACCAGTGGCGGAAGGGAGACATCGCCGCTCTCGAGGCCCTCGCCGACAAGGCGGGCCTCGCGGAGCACTCCCCGCGCGAAGGCTCCGGCGATCGCGGAGAGCGCGTGTTCGCGATCCGTTGGCGCATTGATCTGCGCCAGCTCGCCTCCTGTTTCACGGACCAGGCGCGCCAGCAGGCCGCGGTTCAGCGACTGGTCGACCCCAATCACGTAACACGGGGCCGGATGCTTCAGGCCGCGCACTCTTGCCAGAATCCGGCGTTCGTCTCCCACCTGGGCATCTGTCAGCAGAAAGATGGCCTGCTCGCGGGCGCTTCCTCCCTGCTGCCGACGCAGTTGATCCAGCTTCTCCCAGGTGGAAGCCAACAGGGACCCGAGTTCCGTGCCGCCCCGGGAATTCAGGGTCTTGAGGAATCGGCGCGCGCGCTTCAGGGTGCTCTTGTCGATCTCGGCAAAGGCCAGGGGGTCCTCCCGATCGAAAGCGCCTTCCGCCCGGTGGTCGAAGGCGAGCAGCGCAAGGCGGTCGCCGGGCCGCAGCATGTCGAGCAGATCTGCGGCACAGTCCCGCGCCGCCTGGATCTGCCAGCCACCCATGCTGCCGGAACGGTCGACCAGCAAGACCACGTCCCGCGGCGGTGGCGCTTCATCGCTTTCGGGCACTACGATGCTGGCCAGGAAGTGTCCCTTGTCCTCGCCCTGCTCCACGACGCGCAGGTCTCCCTGCAGGGCATCACGCGGAAGCTCCCAGCGGAGGATCAGGTCACGCTCCGGAGCGGTCACACGATCCGCGAGCACGAAGGACCGGCCCTCCGGGCTGGTGTCACACACCTCACATTCCTCGAGCTCGAGAGAGGCCTGCGGCTCGACTCCTTCCGGCAGGGTGCCGTCCGCCAGGGTCAGCCGGAAGCTTGCCTCGATGGGGTTGGGCATGCCGGGCAGCAGGCGGGGAGGGCTGATCCGGCTGCCTTCGGGCACAAGGTCCGTGTCCGGCGCGTGCCCGGTTCCCGATGGATCACCGGGAAGGGGCCGGCCAGGGATGTACTTCTCGCCGCAGACCAGCGGAAAGCGCCAGACCGCTTTCCGGTCCTCGACGGGCAACTCCTCGACCAGCTCCAGTTCGGTCTCGACTTCGCAGGTCGGGGGAATGTTGCCCAATTCCAGGGTGAAGGTCTCGCCGGCTTCCTCCTCCAGCAGGGCGCTCGTGTGCCCCTTGGCGATGGCTTCGTCGTGCTTCTCCAGGGCCTCGCCCCGTTCGAGCACCTTGCCCTGGATGATCCGCCCGTCGGCTTTCAGTCGAAAGGAGGTCACGGCCGCCTCGGAGGGCAGGGGAAAGGTGTAGACAGCCCTCAGCGGCGTTTCGTGAAAGTTTCGGAATCGTGTGACAACCAGTGTGCGGGCATTCAGGCCCTCGATGCGGGAGCTCACGGAAAGCCCGCGCACGGGGAGCGCCTCGAGCTCCTCCCCGTCTTCGGGCGAATCGATGAGCAGGCGCCCGAACCCCTTGGCCTGCCCGGGGGGCTCCGGAAGGCATGGATCATCGATCAACGGCAGTGTGCGTGTCATACAAAATCTCCTTGTCGTACAGGTATTGCTCTCTCTATCCATTCAACCGGAATGTGTCAACGTCATTCGCTCTTCGGATCCTTCCCTTTCCGGATCAGCTGCTGCCGCAGCACCTGCCCGGCGCGCGAGAGGGCGGCGGCCACGGTTTCCGGGTCCAGGTCCTTTTGTGAATCGACCAGGAGATACAGGCCCGGCCCAAGGCGCGTGACCGAAGGGGGCGCGCTTTCCGCGGAATCTTCAACCGGCCGGACAGCTTCAAAAAGGGGCGTGGCGCGCTGCGGGTTCGGGAAGCCCTGCTCCATCTCCTGCAGCGGCTCCGCCTTCGTCGGCCGTGCCCAGGCCCGCTCCCGGCGGCGTCGCAGGCTCCTGTCCGGATCCCCGCTCAGCTGCAGTCCTTCATTGAATCCTTCCTCTCCGGCTGCCTGCCGAGCCAGCAAGCCGCGAATCTGCTCCAGGCTCATGCCGCGCGCTTGCAGCCGGCGGATCTCGATCACCTGCCGCAGGTGCGCCTCGCCGAAAAGGGGTTTGCGCCCATCCCAGGCCAGCGGCGGATCCAGAAGCGCCTGGGCTCGATAGAATCGCAGGGTCCGCTCGCTGAGCGCGCGCTCTTCAGCGCCTTCGTTCTGCAATTCCCGGCAGGCGAGTTCGGCAAGGTCCTGTTGCGTCCATGGGGGCTTCATCGAGTGTCCTCTTTTCTTCACTGTCACATGACAGTAACAGTACTGTCACTAACTGTCAAGTGACAGCGGCCGGTTTCCGCAAAGAATTCTCGAATGGCGCATCGATCCGGGAGATCCGCAAGGGCGGCAGGTTGCTTGTAATTGACTTGTGGTTTGTGTGGGAGTGAAGGTGAAAGGAAGCTAGCCCAGTTCGAGCACCGAAAAGCGCTTGATCAGGCCGAACTGGTCGGAATGCAAGGGGCGCAGGCCGTTCCAGCGCTGGATGATGCTGCGCTCGCGTCGGCGGTGGGTATCGTCGAGCAGGATGCGGCAATCGGCGGCCAGCCGTTGGCCGACAACGGGGAGCAGGCCGAATCGCTCCCCGGTGCTTTTTCCGGGAGGCCCGTCGCAGACGACCATGCGGTACTCGGACTCGCTCGGCAGGGAGGAAATGTCGTACCAGTCGAAGTCGCCGTAGGAGCGCAGTGGCGCATGCAGCACGGTCGTCGTGTGAAGGCGATGGTGTCGTACAATCTGCCGCATGTGTTCCGCCCAGTCCGGATGATGCTCGAGCACATGCACGGGCACTCCGTGCTTCTGTCCCAGGACCCCCAGAAGCAGTGTCGACATGCCGGATCCGCATTCCAGGACAGGCCCGGGATTGCGAGCCACATGGCGCGCAATGTGCTTCAGCAGCCGCAGGCTCGCCGAATAGCCCGGATTCATCCAGGCCCAGGAAAGCAGGCCCAGCTTCAAGTAGGACGGCGCGTGCCCGCGGGGAGTCGCGGCCAGCAATCGTCGGACAAGGGGCAGGCTTCGGGATTTCAGGCGGCGCTCTAGCAGCACTCGTCGGCCTTTCACAACTGGGACTGTTCCAAAGAATGGAAAAGCCTGTTTGAATTCGGTAAGGTGTTGCACTCCCGCTTCGGCCGGAAAGCGGGGGGCACAGCGATGCACTCTCACAGCTTCAGAAGGAGTTCCTATGCGCAGCATTCTGCCTGTCCTCTTGCTGGTTCTTGGCTTGGCAGGCCTCTCCACCGCGGAATCCGTCCAGGGCGAGATCCGGATGCAGTTCGACCTCTCGGCCCATTCGGCGGATCAGCCCACCGACCTTTGGATTCCCTATCCGGTGAGTGACGCCAATCAGACCATCTCCCACGTCCGCGTCGAGGGCGACTACGATGCTTCCGCCGTGTATACGGACCGCAAGCACGGCACGCCCATGCTGCACGCCCGCTGGAATGCCGGCAGCGAGGGCCGTATGCTGCACCTGGCCTTCCACGCCGAGCGGGAGGCCCAGCGCATCGAGAACCTCAAGGATCCGCGCGCCGACTGGGATCCCGCCGACTACGCCGTCTACCTGGAAGCCACCGGCCTGGCACCCTTCAACAAGGAGATCACCGGGCTGGCGAAAGAGATCACGAAGGGAAAGAAGGGCGTGCTCGAGAAGGCGCGCGCCGTCTACGACTGGACGGTCGAGAACACCTACCGCAACCCGGACACGCGCGGCTGCGGCAGCGGCGACGTCTGCAAGCTGCTCGAGGATCCGGGAGGCAAGTGCGCCGATATCAGCAGCGTATACATCGCCCTGGCGCGCGCCGCCGGAGTGCCCTGCCGCGAGGTCTTCGGCATTCGCATGGGCCGTGACGAGTACCAGGACATTTCCACCTGGCAGCACTGCTGGGCCGAATTCTACCTGCCCGGCAAGGGTTGGATTCCGGTGGATCCCGCCGATGTGCGCAAGGCCATGCTCAAGGAGGACATCGAGCTGGACAATCCGCGCACGGATGAGCTGCGCGCCTTCTTCTGGGCCGGCCTGGACGCCTACCGCATCCGCCTCAGCGAAGGCCGCGACCTGCAGCTCGCGCCGCCCCAGCAGGGAGAGGCGATCAACTACCTGATGTACCCCTACGCCCAGATCGGCGGAACGACCCTGGATTGGCTGGATCCCAAAAGCTTCCAGTACCAGATCGAATACAGCCGCGACGGCGGATACGGGCTGGCGGCCCCTTCGGGCAACTAGTCCCTGACCCTGTAGACAATCGAGCGCCCGCGGCCGGACCCCTTTCGCCGCGGGCGTTTTCTCTCAGGGCAGGATGGTCAGGCGTCTCACATCCCGGTGACGGCCGTCGCTGAGCGAGCACAGGTAGAGGCCGCCGGCCAGGCCGGAGGCGGAGAGCGCAAATTGGTGTTCGCCCGCAGGCATCCGGCCCAGGGCGCGCTGCAGGACAAGCGCTCCCCGCAGGTCATGAAGGCGCAGCGTGACCGGAGCCGGCGCGGGCAGGCGGAAGGCCAGGGTGGTGGCGGGATTGAAGGGGTTCGGCCACAGGCCCAGGATGCTCAGGCTTTCCGGCAGCGAGTTGAGACCCGGCTCCAGGCCGGTCCCGGCCTCGCGAAGTACGACCGCGTTGGGGCGCAGCAGCCCTCCCGCTCCGCTGGCCACGAAGGCGCCCAGGGACGTCCCGTCCGGCGAGTATCGTCTCACGCTGCTGTCCTGGCCGTTGCCGACCAGGATGTCGCCGCCGGGCAGGAAGGCCACGCCTTCCGCCGAACCAAGCCCGGTCAGGAAGTCGCCCTGGTAGAGGCCCTCGGAATTGAAGCGCTTGACCGCCGTGCCGTTGTAGTCCACGACCAGCAGATCGCCCGCCTCGTCGAACCAGATATTGGTCGGCCCGAGAAGATCCGTGCCGACGAGGATCCCGTCATCCGAGCCGTCGGTGTTGAATCGTCGCACATGGTCCCCGTTGTAGGACGACACATGCAGCCGTCCCTCCGCGTCCCAGTCCAGCCCGATCGACGCACCCACGCCTGCCTGGGTGAAGGCGCCGAGAGGAGTGCCGTCCAGCTCGTAGCGCAACACGAGCCCGTTGCCCGACCATTGCAACACATAGAGCAGGCCGTCGGCGCCGATCTTCATGCGTGTCGGACCGGAGATGCCGGTGGCGAAGTTGTTGATGTACTCGCCGGACTCCGCATCATGCCGCGTGATGCGTCCGCTGTTGAGATTCGAGATCAGCACCACGCCCTGGTCCTCGAGAAAAAGGATATCCTGGGGCCAGGCCAGTTCGCTGTCGATGAAGGTCTGCGGATTCTGCCCGTTGGCATCCACGCGCAGGATCTGCCAGGGGGGAGCATCGAAATTGCCGGCGTCGCTGATGTAGACGGAGAAGTCCTGGGCGAAGAGCAGTACCGGAAGCAACAGAAGGAAGAGCAAAGTGCGCATGAGCTGGCGTCTCCTTGTATGTACACGATTCATTCGCTGCGTTTACGGCAGCCGACAGAATGGAAGGGGCATAGGTGTCTGCGAAATCTGTCGTGCTGTGTAGAAAACCGGACTTAGAATGGAGGGCAGCTTTGCGCTTTCCTGCCGTTTGCACCAATCCTGACAAAAGCAAATCGTATGCCAATGACCGGGGCACGGCAACGCGGAGAAATCGCCCTGTTCGAGAAGGGACGGGTGAAGTAGCTGCAATAAAACGGAAGAAGCCGGCCCACGCGCACAGGGAATGCGCATGGCACCGGCTTCAGTATCGAGAGTCTTTGTGTACGGCAGGATGTTCCCGGCGGCAGGGTCCCGGAACAGGGTGCATCACATCGTCTACTCTAATTACTCCCCTGCCGCCTGGACGGCAGCCTTTTCAAGCGCTCGCGGGAAGAGAATGTTGTTCTCCAGGTGAATGTGCTCGTGCAGGTCCTTTTCCAGTTCGGCGAGACCGTGCCACAGGGCGCGCCATGTGTTGCATGCGCCTTCAGGCACCACATAGTCATCGCAGAGCCTGCGCAAGGTCCGGAGCGCTTCACCCGCAGCCTCGTGTTCATGCACAAGTTCGTCGATGGCATCTCCCGCCTGATCGCCGGCGGACTGGAGAACGAGGGGAAAAAGACGCTGCTCCTCGTCCTGCATGTGCGACTCCAACTCCTTGCGCAGCCCGTCGAAGACATCAACCAGCGCCTGGAACTTCTCCGGGTCCCGTCCACCGTGGGCGCGAAGGACCTTGCGACACATCCCGTCCAGGCGCGGCAGCTCCTCGCGAAGCGGTCCGTGATAGGTGGCGAGAATGTGTCCGATCAGGATCGGGAGGGGCTCCCGATCCCAGCGCACCGTTCCGACACTGGTTCCGGCAAGCACATGCTGTATCTCATCGAGCACCTGGTCGACGGGGATCTCCACGGCGGCGCAGGCTTCCTTCAAGGGCAGTCCCCCACCACAGCAGTAGTCGATGCCGTGACGAGCGAAAACGCGTGTTGCGAGAGGGTACTCCGCGGCCACTTTGCCGACGGGAGTGAGTTCATTGAAAGACATGTTGCGATCCTTGCTTCATTCGATGGTTGGAGACTGGGTGTTGTCTGTTACACAGGGCTGGAGCAAGCGGCAGAGAGACTGGAGCGCTTCCTCGCGGAACTCCGGGCCCGGGCGATGCGACGCCCTGGAAGAAGCGCTTTCAATGAGCAGGTGAATCGTGCCCAGCACCGGCACCAGCAGAAGGCGCGCTTCGATGTCCCTGCGCACCTGCCCCTGCTCCATCCCCTCCCTGAGCGCCGCGAGCACAAAAGACCGTGTCTGTCGTACCGTGTGACGAATTGAGGCGCGCGCTTCATCCGGCAGGCACTGTTCAGCCTCCTCGGAACGGAAAAGCCAGGCCAGGCCGGCGTCTTCCCGGACAAGGGCAATGCGATTCCGCGCCAGTTGAAGTATGCGTTCCAGGGGTTCCGCCTCCCCTTCCGGAATACTGGCCATCATGCGCTCGACGGCGAGGGCCACCGCCGCCTCGAGCATGGCCTCCCGGTTCGGGAAATGCCGGAACAGGGCGCCGCTGGTCAGCCCAAGTTCGCGGGAAAGCCTTGTCGTGGTCAAGGCTGTAATTCCTTGACTTCCAAGTAGATCCAGAACGGCGCGGGCCGTTTCCCGTCGACGTTCGCTTCCGGTTTTCCGGGTTCGAGTGCTCATGGGCTGATTGTAAGTAAGTTCTTACTTTTAATCAAGCGCACAGGAATCCGTTCCCGCACCCCCTCGGGAGTTCATGCCGGGCCGGTCTCCTTTTCCTGTCGCGCCGCCAGCTCGATGAAATCCGCCTGTTCGCGGATCTTGCGGTACTCGTTGAGGACCAGGCGACGCCAGGAAATCCAGGTGGCGAAGGACAACAGCAAGAGGACCGCAGTTCCCGAGAATCCCAGGTACAGGCTCCAGCTCTTCTCCGGGAAACGGGCAATCAGGAGCACATCGAGGGCAAGGGCGATCAGGAACCAGTTGACCGCCCAGCCGCGGCAGATGCGCATGCGGCTGCGCCCGTACTCCAGCAGATCCGAGAGACGTTCCGAGTGGGTCAGGATCAGGCGCCGGTCCCTGTAATACTCGGCGCGGCTCTTGAAGGAGGCGGACAGGAAGCCTTCGCCCCACAGTTTCTCGAGCAGCATGTCGGAAAGGCGATCCATGACGATGCCGAGCACGTAGACGAATGCCAGCACGGGGAGCGCCACGGCCGGCTGCAGGATCTGCTCGAGAACGCCCTTGTCCACGCCGATGAGGGCAAGCACCAGCAGCACGACCCAGGCGGTGGCACCGACCCCGATCACGATCAGTTCGACAAAGAGATTGGTTGTGCTCACGCGAAGCCTCCGTGTTGCATCACACTCATGCGCTTCCGCCCGGCTTCAGCGTGCCGCCCCGGGACTGCAGTCCGGCCATGCCTTCCCAGACCCGCTCTTCCACGTCGTCGACGAAAAGCTGCAGGTGCGGGAAGGGGATCTGGATCCGCGCGGCGTCGAGGGCCAGCTTGGCCGCCTCGATCACGGCGACGTATACGGCGGGTTTGTCCTTGCCGTCCTCGACCCAGACGCGGATCTCGAGGTTGACGCTGGAATCCCCCAGCTCGGTGAACACGACGGCGCTTTCCTGGTGCGGCGACAGGTCCGGAATGTCTGTTACGGCTTTCAGCAGGACCTCGCGGGCCTGGGCCAGGTCCTCCTTGTAGGCGATGCCCAGCGGTACATCGATGCGCATCGCCCCTTGCTTGCTGTAGTTCTCGAGCGTGGCGTCAATGATGCGCTTGTTCGGTATCACGACGAAAGTGTTGCGCACGGTGCGGATCCGCGTGCTGCGCAGCGTGATCTCCGAGACCTGGCCGAACTCGCTTTCGGTCTCGATCCAGTCGCCGACGGCAAAGGGCTTGTCGACGAAGATCAGGATGCCGGCGATCATGTTGGCCACCGAATCCTGGGCGGCGAATCCCAGGGCGATGCCCGCCACACCCAGACCGGCCAGCGCGGTCGCGATGTTGAAGCCCAGCTGGTCTGCCGCCATCACCAGCGAGGCCAGCAGGGCCACATAGCGCAGGAGCCTGTCGACCAGCAGGACGCGGATCTCCTCCTGCACCTCCATGCGCGCCAGGGTCAGCTGCAGCGGCCGACGCACGAGCTGGAAGAGCAGCCAGCCCAGCAGGAGAATCAGCAGTGCCGCCAGTACATCCGGCAGATACCCGACGACCTTTGTCGCCAGCGTCTTGAAGTCCAGAAACTCTTCCAGGCGCTCCATGGGAAACCCCCGTTCGTGCTACACGCTGTCGATGGCTATTCGTCGCGGTGGACCGTATCCGGCGAGAAGGCCGGCAGGCAGACGGCGACATACTCCGCGCCTTCCGGGCCGGGAGTGCTGTAGCGGATCCATTCTCCCGCATCGGTGATCACGGCCTGTCCGGCGCGCACGCTCAGGGTTCCCCCTTCGTGTTCCACCTGCAGGGTTCCTTTCAGCACCAGCGTGATCTCGCGGAAGTCCGGACGCTGGCCGGGCTCGACCCAGCCGGAAGGCGAGACCATGCGGGCCACGCTCAGGCCTTCGTCTTTCGTGTTCACCCGGCCCACGTACTCCTCGATCCGTTTCGGTTTCGTGCCTGCGGAATCGATCACGGAGGGACCTTCAATCATTCTGGGCATGTCGCGCTCCTTCCAGCGTGTGATGCATGGGTATCCGCCGCCATCGGGAACGCGTGGCGGCAGCAATCTCTCTCATTCTTCTTCCGGCATCTCCGGCAGGTCCGAGTACGGCACATCCAGGGCAATGCCGAAGTGCTCCTCCAGCGCGTCCAGATATCCGGGTGCGTCCGGAAACTGGATCACGCTCATATCCGGACCGCGACCCATCGTGCAACGGCGATCCTGCAGCCTCAGCATGCCGTTCTCCCTGCGGATCACGGCAATGCGCATGCGCGTGAAGTGGCTGTCGGGGTGGGTCGAGGTGTAGTGGTTCCCGTAGACGATGTCCATCGGCACGACGGGCATGCAATCCAGGCTGTAGAGGTCGATCCAGTCCTCGTCCTCGCGAACCTGCAGCAACAGGCCCAGCGCGTGTCCACGCATGCGGTAGCTGTCCCTGCCGCAGCGTGTCACAGTGCCTTCCTCAAGGGGAAGCGGGCAGGGCGGGGTCCTGGAGCCGAAGCCCGTATCCACCAGCCAGGTGCGTCCCGCAAGGGTGACCCCAGTCACCTGGTGGCTGCGCCCCGTGGGTTCTCCATGCAGGTGCACGCGCGCCAGCAAGGGGCGCGCCTCGAAGCCGGCTGCCTGGAGGGCGCGCAGGAAGAGCCCGTTGAGCTCGAAGCAGTAGCCGCCGCGCCGGCCGCGGAGCAGCTTGTCCACCTGGGCCGCGGGGTCCAGGTCGATTCCCCGACCGAGCAGGATGTCGAAGTTCTCGAAGGGGATGCTCTGCAGCTGGGCAAACTGCAGCTCGGCCAGGACATCCTGGCAGGGCCTGCCCGGAGTGGATACGCCGATGCGCGAGCAGTACTCGTCCATGGGAAAGCTCTCCCCGGACCCTTCATGCCGTGTTGTGCGGATCATGCGGGAGTATACCACTTCGCGGCCCATGCCGACCACGGGAATCGACGGCCGTCCAGATCCAGCACAATGCGGTCAGGCGTGTACACCGCCCCCGCCGAAAGAGGGTTTCGGCGTCTACCCGGACGACCCGGCCTGGATGCCTTCTTCGGCCAGCAGCTGCAGCAGCCGGAAGAAGGCCTCGTTCGATCGGATCGATGCGGTTTCCGCCAGGGTGTGGTAGCCCAGCGTGGGAATCTGCAGTGTCGCGCCCTGGACGCTGCCGGCGCTGGCCGCGATCACGCGTCCCATTTCCGTGCTGCCCACGGAACGCGGCGGAGTGCCCGGCTCCGCGCGGCGGTCCAGCTCCTCGATGTAGCGATCCTTGTAGACGAAACTCAAGCCTTCGCCGCGACAAAGGGTTTCCAGGCGTTCCTGCAGCGCCGGATCGAAGGCCGCGTTGGCGTCCCGCGTTCGCAGCACAAGGTCCGGCAGGTCCTGTACGCCGGCCTCGGCGAAGGGGCTGGTATCCACGACGATCAACTGTTTGATGGGCGTGTCACGCCTGCGGATCCACTCCATCAGGAAGCGCCAGCTGCTGCCCGACTCCTCCTGCGCCGTGAAACAGGCTGTCCCGCGGAAACCGTGGTCGAAAAGGTGGACCAGGTGCGCCACCGTCAGCACGTTGTCCAGCTGGCCGCTGAGCGTCTCCTCCCCGATCGTGAGACGATCGGTGAAGGCGACCGGCGTGCCCGGCACCAGGTGCTCCAGGCCCTGGATCTCGAAGATGGCGTTGTTGCGCCGCTCGCGGAGGAAGGCCCGGGAATCGGGGGTCGACTCCGGCGCGTGGATTCCGTGACGGTCCGCGCCTTCCCCGGGCAGCGGACATCCTGCAGAAAGTACGAAGCACGGTCGAGTAATCGCCATGCAATCCTAGCCCGCCGTGAACCAGTAGCTCAGCTTGAGCGCCACCAGGTTGTCGCCGGCAATCGAGAGGGCGTCGAAGGGGTCCGGCACGCGGTCGGGGGATTCCGTCGCGCGGAACTTGCCGCGGTCCTGCTGCCAGATGAAGTAGAAGGAGCTGCCCAGCCGCCAGTCCCAGCGGACGACGACGTTCGAGCGCCAGCTCCCGAACTCGAAGTCGTCACGACGAACCTGCAGGGGGTCTCCGGAAGGCGTCGTCTCGGGCAGGGTCCAGGTTCCCTCTTCCCGTGTGACAACTCCCATATCGGCGTAGCGCCGCACGATGTCGCTGCGCGCCCCGAGTGCCCGCCCCGGGTCCGAATAGCGGATGCTCGCCTGGAAGGGCTCCACGTAGAGTTCGAAGCGCAGGCGGGGATTCACCGTGTAGCGGACACGCGTGTTGAGCTTGATCTCGCGATAGTCCAGGCGGGCGAAGAGCACGCGCTCGCCGCCTTGTGTGTCATAGCGTCCCAGGTACTGCAGGGGCTGCACGTCCCGGGTCCAGCCCGGATTGATGCGGAACTCCCAGTGGGGATTCGGGCGCAGGCGGGTGAAGAACCAGTGGTCCATGGACAGGCGTCCGTCCGTTCCCCAGTTCATGCTGCCGCCCCAGGAAACGGAATTGGGATCCTGCAGCTGCGCGCTTTCCACCGAGTACCAGGCGCTGTTGCCGGCGCGCGTGGCCAATGTAATTCCTCCCCTGCTCAAATGGTCGCTGTAGGCGCCGAAGGCGTGATGCACTCCGCCCTCCAGGGTCCAGAAGTTCCGGAACTGCCCCCAGCCTTCCAGCTCCGTGCCGCGGCTGGTGGGCAGCCCGCCGAAGTTCCAGGCCGCGTAGGCGTCCCACTCCACGTTCCAGCGGCGGAAAAAGCCCTGTCCGCGATTCTCTTCCCAGGAGATCTCGGCCCAGGCATCCACGTCGTCCGCGCTGCTCAGGCTGCCAAGGTCGTTCAGTTCGAAGCCCGGGGATTCGGCCTGGGTGCCCAGCCACCAGTTGAGGTGCTCGCCGCCCGGCTTCCCCAGTTCCAGGTTGGCCGCCCACCCGGACAGGGTCGTCCGGCCCGGATCATAGTGCACGTGATCCACGTCAGGACGCTGGTAGTAGCGCGCGCTCGATCGCTGCAGGCGGGCAATCACCGTGCTGTCCCCCTCGACGCGGCTGCCGCCCCACCAGCCGGCGAGCTGGTAGTCGCCGTCCTTGAATCGCCAGAGTCCGTCAACGCCGCCGGAAAAGGCGTTCTCCGTATACTCCTCGCGCAGGGGGACGGAATCGTCCAGGTCCCGGGCAAGCCCCGTGAGCGACACGCCGAAGAGCGAACCGCTCTTGCCGAGTTCCTGCTGCAGGCGCAGGACCGCGGATCCGGCGCGCGGTTCGACGAGGGTTTCCCCGTATTGCCTGCCTGCGCCGTCGGCGTTGTAGGTCTCCGCGCTCTCCTCGTCGGTCAGCGCGGCGAGCACGCCGATGGAGGTGCCGCCCGGCAGGCGGCCGGTGACCTTGGCCGCGCCCAGGATCGTCGTGTTCCGCGGCACGTCGGCGTGTGTCACGGAGTCCGGCAGGTTGACCCGCGGCTGAGAGCCGATGCGCCGCGAATAATAGTAGCGCGGTCCGCGCCCCCGCAGCAGGGCGTCTCCCTCCAGGAAGAAGGGGCGCCGTTCGCTGAAGAAGGTCTCGAAGGCGCTCAGGTTGACTTCGGCGGGATCCGCCTCCACCTGGCCGAAGTCGGGATTGATTGTCGCGTCGAGGGTCAGGTTCGGCCCCAGCCCCATCTTCAGGTCGCCGCCGATTCGCTGTTCGCCGTTGATCCTGTCTACAAAAGGATCGGCGTCGTCCGGATGCGCCGGCATGAAGGCCTCGCCGGCCATATAGGGCAGGAACTCGAAGCGCTTCGAGGGGCGGATGCCGCGTATACCGCGCAGCTCGCCGAAGTGGGAGGACCAGCCGGTCATCGATCGCGGGATCATCACCCAGTAGTCCTCCGCGTCGCGCTCGGGAGTCCAGCGGTCGATCTGCAGGCCCCAGACCTGCTCGTCTACATCATTGAAGCGCAGCTGGCTGAAGGGAATCCGCGCCTCCACCACCCAGTGGTCCTCGTGGATGCGCGTGCGTGTCTCCCAGTTCGGATTCCAGCTCATCACCTGGTTGTACTCCTCGTCCTCCGGTGTATACCAGTCCACCTGCACGCCGGAGGTCATGGTGCCGAAGGTGTAGCCCGTGCGACGATCGTGGAAGCTGTCGAAAGTGATGAAGAGCCCCTGGTTCTGGCCCATATCGTCCCGCGGACTCAGGCGGGCGTCGATCCGCCCGGTCAGCGGCGTCCAGAGGCGGGCGCCGATATACAGCGCATTCTCGTCGAAAAAGAAGGCGACTTCAGTCGCTTCGGCACCGTCCACCCCCTCCTCGGGATCCTTCTGCGTCATTTCGCGGATCCAGGCCGCTCGCCGCCAGGCCCCCTCGTCGAGTCGGGCGTCCACCTGCATGCGCTCGCCCTCCTCCAGCTGGATCGCCTGTGCCACCGGGCGCTCGGTACCGGCAACATGGGCCTGGGCAAGCGCAGTAAAACATAGATTTAGACCAGTCAACCACAAGAAAAAGCCGGGAGTCGTGTGCAGGCGGGGATCAATCATGAGGGATTCCTGTCTGGGGGCATGGACGCGAATCTGGTTGTGGATCTGATGTGTGAAGGGGATTGGACAGGGAGAAAGCGGATTGGTTACAAGCGAAGGCCTGGGCGACCGGCGACAGAAACCCCTTGCCTGCAGCAGCGACCCTTACATCGATGTCCCGTCCGGCGACGCGCTCGATAGGAATCGCCTCGAGTTCGGCGTGCCTCTGCCGGGAAACTCAGGCCCGATGCGCTCTCCCGGGTTCCTGCGCCGTATACGCCGCATGGTTCCAATGCCTCGAAGGCCGGCTAGTATTCGACAACGGCTTCGAGCTGGTACCAGGCGCTGCCGAGGATCAGGGGGAAGCGGGCGCTTGTCTGCGCGGTTTCCGAGACCAGCTCGAATGCTCCACCGGGCATGGGCGAACCATAGACACGGTAGCCCGTGGCATGGGGAACCGGGTTCCACGAAAGCTCGACCGCGGAACCGTGATACTCGATGTCGAGGTGCGGAAACTCCATCGACCCCATGTCGGGAGCCGGCCCGCCGTAGCCGCGGGGATCCAGGTCGAGCAGCGTGTCGCCCTCCAGGGCAAGGAAGGCGGTCCCCGCATCGATGCAGCGCGAGGTGGATCGAAGTGTATACAAATCGTCACCGGGATCGCTGAAGGCCGGAGGATAGCTGATGTTCCCTTCGCCCCAGAAGATCTCGCCGTTCCCGTTGGTCACGATCCCGTTGTGGATGTTGCTGTAGTACACGGATACCGAGCAGGAATCCTGCTGCGCGCTGAACTCGATGGCCGGGTTCGATACGCGCTCGTCGAAGATGCAGTTGACCAGGACGGGATGGCAGTCGTTGTCAAGGTACATGCCGACTTCGTCCAGGCCGTTGTCCACGTTCGTCACGTTGATCAGCAGCGGGCTGGAACCATCCTCGCAGTAGATCCCGCCCCCGTTGCCGGTGAGCCAGTTGCCGTAGATCGTGACCTGCCGCAGGATCGGGCTGGAACCGCCCCCGCAGTAGATGCCCGAGCCGCGTCCGGTCGTGTGGTTGTTGCGGACGATCACGTTCTCGATGACGGGCGCGGCTCCCAGGTGGCAACAGATGCCGCTGCCCTGGCCGGTGGCCTGGTTCTCCTGCACGATCAGGTTCTGCAGTCGCGGGCTGGCGTTGTATACGGCGATTCCTCCCGCCAGGTTCGTATGCTGGCCGTTCTGCAGGGTGAAGTTCTTCACGAGAGTCGAGGTGTCGATCAGGCTTTCCTCATGATAGCCGAACTGGATCACCGACCACCACTCGTAGCCGTCGATGATGCAGGTGCGCATGTCCTCCCCGATGAGCCGGATGCCGTTGACCTCCGGCCAGACCAGGATCTCGTAATACATCCCGGCCGCGACAAGGACCGTATCGCCGGGTTCGGACTGGTTGAGCGCTGCCTGTATCGTGCTCACATCCTCGGGCACGCGCCGCGTGGTGGCTGGCAGCGTCTGGCAGGTCAGCAGCAGGAGAAAAAGATAGACATGCATGTGCCCACCCCGGGTAGAACAAAGGAACAACGGCATACGGGCAGCACTCGCTGCCCGATGGCGACAGCCTGAGGATAGGGAACCAGGGTGGCGAAGGGTTGATGCAGGTCAACCCCTGGAGGAACCGGAGCCGGCGTGATGCAGGATGCCCTGAAGACTTCGCGGGCACGCGCGGAATGGAAGAATGGCAGGACATTGGAAGGAGAGCTCCTCCCCTACCTTGCCGCCCGCCTCAGCTCCACAGCCCGCGGGACCCCCTTCTTGTCCGGATGCCGAAGGGCATGGCGGATCAGCGCCTTGCGCTCTGTAGTCGCGCCTTCCAGCCACTCCTCGCAGGTATCCAGCAGCAGTTCAGGATTGTCCTTGCCGATGTCGCCCAGGTGGTTGGCGACGCTGCGTCTCACATAGGGCGAGGGGTCGTCGCGCAGCTGTTCCAGAATCGGCAGGCAGGGACGGGGATCGGCGATGAAGACGCGCAGGCGCTTCCCCCAGGGCAGCCGGGGGCGCGGTCCTTCCGTACACAGGCGTCTCACATGGGGATCCGGATCCTTCGTCCAGTCTTTGAGCACGGCCAGGGTGCGCTCCGTCTGCTCCTCGAGAAAGGGGCGGATCGAGAACTCGGAGGTGAAACGACGGGTCAGTTCGTAGAGTGCCCGCATGGCCGGGTCGAAGGGGTCCCGTCCGGCATTGTCCTTCGCCTGTCGTCCGTGTGACGCCACCAGTGCGCCGTGCGGCAGGTAGAAGAAACCGGCCAGGCCATTGTCCTCCGTCTGCTCCAGGGGCGGAGTAAGGGATGCCAGCAGCAGCTCGGCGGCTTCCTCGAAGGGACGGTCCAGCACCTGCCAGAGCGCCTCGCCGATGTGCTCGCCGCGAGCCATGATCCCCAGGGGCTCCAGGCCGTCCTGTGCCACGCGGGAAAAGCGGTCGACGGGAAAAGAGGGGTCGGCCAACCTCAGGTTCGCGGCCATGGCATCGATGGCGGCCTGGCCCAGCAGGGTGTACAGCGGCACGCCCTTCTCGATGGCTCTCGGCGCGGGGGGCAGCTCGGGTTTCGGGGACAAGGGGACTCCGGATCTCTGGTGAAGAACCGGAAGCTACGGCCGGGGCGGGACATTCGCCGGATCTTCCGGAGTCCCGGAAGTGCGCGATGGTTCCGCGATCCGCATGCCCTTTGCCCTCTTGCGCCACTTCCGGCGGGCCAGGGCGCGCATGTCCTGGACGTTGTCGGTCTCGTCTACAATCTCCAGGCCCATCAGGGTCTCGATGATGTCCTCCAGCGTCACCAGGCCGTCCGTGCCGCCATGCTCGCTGACGACCAGGGCCAGGTGCTGCCGCTCTTCCAGGAAGCGCTCGAGCAGCGCCATCAGGGACAGGCTCTGCGGCACGACAAGGATCTCCCTGCGCAGGGCGGACAGGGGCCTGGCGCCGTCTCCCCCGGCAGATTGGGCCAGCACCTCGTGCTTGAGCACGACGCCGGTGATCTGGTCCACGTTCTCCCGGTAGATCGGCAGGCGGGAGAAGGGTGTTTGTGTTACGGTAGGCAAGGCGTCGTCGACGGACTCGTCCTCCGGGAGGGCCGTCATCACCGTGCGGGGAGTCATGATATCTGTCACACGCAGGGAGCCGAAGCGGAAGAGATTGTGGACGATCCGGTACTCGCGCAGGTCGACCGTGCCGGATTGCAGGCCGGCGGAGGCCATCGCCACAAGCTCCTCCCGGGAGAAGACATGGCTCGCCTTCCCCCTGGACAGCAGGCGTGTGACACGCTCCGACAGCCAGACCACGGGGTAGAGCACGATGACCAGCAGATTGACGAAATGCGCTGTCGGTCCGGCCAGCCGGGCCCAGTAGACGGCGCCGATGGTCTTGGGCACGATCTCGGAGAGGAAGAGGATCAAAAGGGTCATCACGGCCGAGAAGAGACCGAACCAGGCGCTGCCGAAGACGACCATTGCCTGTGCGCCGGCACCGATGGCGCCGACCGTGTGCGCGATCGTGTTCAGCGTCAGGATCGCCGCCAGTGAACGGTCGATGTTGTCCTGCTTGAGCCGCTTCAGCAGGGCGGCCCGTTTCGGCCGATGCTCCTTCTGGCTTTCGATCCAGGAGGGCGTCAGGCTGAGCAGAACCGCTTCCGCGATCGAGCAGAGAAAGGAGAAGCCGAGCGCCAGAAGGATGTACGCCAGCAGGAGCAGGAACTCCGGGCCGGATGGGTTCACGATTGGAACTCCTTGTTCTGAAGTTGCTTGCCTCCGGAAGATCCCTGCAGGAAGGGATGCGGCTTCCTTCGATCCCCACGACCGGAAGCGAGGAAAGACAGGATACCCGCCAGAGCTGCAGGAGGTTTCCCCCCTATGTAGTTATGGCAGGATCATTCCGCCAGCAGGGCCAGCATGACCAGACGTCCATCCGGATCCCGGAAGGTCACGCAGTGTGTGGGATTGCCCTCCGCATCCGTCGGGCCGCTGTTCCGGATGTCGCTGGCGCCGGATTTCCGGATGTGCTCCAGCGCGGCGGGGAAATCGTCCGTGGCCAGGGTCAGCCAGGGCTTGTCCCACATCTCGTCCCCGTTGTGCGGCACGACGGCGATCGTCGCCCCCTCGCTCTTGTCCTGGAAGGTGCAGTAGAAGTCGTGATCCTCGAGAGTCGCGCTATCTCCCAAAACCGTGCTGAAGAAGTCCTTCAACCGGGCCGTCTCGGGAGTCGCAAAAGTGAACTGGGCAATGACGATTCTCATGGTGTGACTCCCTGGTTGGTGAATGGACATTCGGTCTTTCGGTCGTGCCCTGGCGAATCACTCGGATGAAGGAAGCAACTCCAGTGCTCTCTTGTAGTCTTCAAGCAGGTTCGCCTCGCGCCACCAGAGGGAGTTCACTCCTTCGTAGAAGCCCTTCACATAGGTCAGCGGATTCGGCTCGGAAAAGTCGACCAATGACAGGGTCCCGGAAAAGTGGCTCACAACTTCCCGGTAGTCCTCCTGCTGGGAGTAGCATTGGCCCAGGGAAAGGACCAGGCTGTAGTCCATGTCCCGCAGTATGCCTGTGCTTTCGGCGGTTTTCCAGGCCGCCCCCTGCAGGCGGGCAGGCTGCCACATGCCACCCTCCCGTGTGTACAATTGCTGCAACAGCGATTCCAGGCTGTCGACGTCGGTTTGCGGTCCGCCGGGAAGCAGTGCCTTGCGCATGATGTCCAGGGTCTTGCCCTGGTAGGCGTGTGACTCCTGCAGGACCGCCCGGTTGGCATCGATCTCGTGGCGGATGCCCTGCAGAGAGCGCGCGACAAGGTCCGCCGTGCGTCGCGCCTCGCGCCATTCGTTGACCAGCAGAGCCAGCAGCACGGCCAGCACGATCGAGAAGATCTCCAGCGCCACGGCGGTTGCCGGAAAGGACTCGCGGAAACGGCGGAAGCGGCTGGTTCTCGACATGGCTCCTCCGGCCTTCGCTAGTGTCGTGATCCCGGGAGGACCGGATAATGCAGCTGGCTGCCCACTCCCGGGCCTGTGGCCCTTTGTCGCTTCAGCAATCGTGACTCCAATCGCTACGCTCGGCCAGCCCCAGCGCCAGCGCTCCGACCCAGGGCTGAAGGTCGGGGGCTTCGCCCAGGAGCTCCTGGAGCGCACCGCGCACCTGCTCGCGGTGCGCCGTTCCGTGATGCAAAGCCTGAAGCAGGACCACGCTGGCCCGGCACCGATAGGCGCCCTGGTCGAGTTGCAGGCCGGACTCGAGATCGATGCCGAGCGCCAGTCGTTCTTCCCAGCGACTCAAAGTCCGAACAACCCGCTCATCCAGTTCGCTCAGGGAGGGGAGCGGGTCGGGGTCTGCATCCGGATCCGCCCACTCGGGGCGCTCTCCCCCAAGCAGGGCCAGGTAGTGTGCATCACAGGCAATCGTGTGGGCCAGGGTGGCATGAAGGCTCCCGTATCCGCGAACCGGATGCTGGAGCCGCTCTCCCGGAAGATCCTGGCAGGCCCGGATCAGTTCTCGGGTCGCCCAGGCCTGGTGCCGGAAGGCTTGCAACAGGAACTTGTCAAGTGGAAGGGGCACAGCTACTTCCTCACTGGTACATAGATGTCCAGCTCCGCCTCGTCCCCCTTGTGAAATCGCTCGTCGTACCACTCGATGACGGGGCCATCCGCCTGCCGGTAGCCGGACTTCGGCAACCATTCCTGGTGAATGCGGCGGAAGGCTTCCGGAATGCTCTGCGGCATGGGGCCGCGCGCCGTGAAGACCGCGAAGGTGGCCGCCGGAACCGTGCGACACACCATGTCCGCAGGCAGCGCTGTCGGCGGATCCGCCTCGGCGGCGATCAAGTAGCTGAAAGCGCCGCTCGCGTCCCCATCCAGGCAGATCCCCAGTAGCACATCTTGTCTCGTGCGCCCGGGAATGCGATCAATCCCGCCATCCTGGATCACACGATCCCAGAAAGCGGGTATCTCGCTCTGGCTGCGGTTCTTCTCTGTTGTCGTACGAAGTTCGAATCCTATGACCTGGAAAGAGTCCAGGTCGACCAGACGGGGTTCCATGTTTCTCAGTCCTGAAATTCACTGTGGGTGGCTGGGAACACGATCGCTGCCATGGCTTCCTGGCACTTGATCCAGGAAACAGGCGACAACTTGTGAATCCTGCAGTTCCGGCACAAGGCGAATCGGAATCCTGCTCGACTCGTAGTTCATGACGATCTTCTTGGCTCACATCACCAGGGTCCTTCCCTGGTCACATTGACGAAGTCCTGTCCGTCGTAGCGGTAGACGCCCATCCAGCCGTGGAACCAGTGCCGGCCGCGATCGTCCTGGAAGACCCCGTGTACGGCGCTGCTTCGCAGGCCCTGCTCCTTGCCGAAGAGCGTAAAGGAGTTCCCGTCATAGCGGTAGACGCCGGCATTCTCGACGGGAAACCACAGGGCGCCGTCCCGGTCGGCGGTGATCCCGTAGATCTCGCTTCCTTCCAGGTCGTATCGCTGGCTGAGGTTGACATAGGTCTCGCCGTCGAAGTGGTACAGTCCTTCGTAGCGGGTCGAGATCCACAGCTCGTCGTTCTCGCCCAGGTGGATGCCGTTGACATACATCGTCGTGTCACGATCCAGGACCCGAAAGGGCCTGCGCTCCTCGCCATCGACCACGGTGACCACACCTTCGCCGATGAACCACAAACGGCCCTGGCGGTCTTCCAGGATGCCGTTGACCATGGCCGGGCCGGAGACGCCGCGCCCGCGATCCCGCTTCCCCGGCGGCAGGGCGAAGGCGTGGAAGCGGTTCCCGTCGAACCGGAAAGCGCCATCGTAGGTGCCGGCCCAGAGCCGGCCGCGACTGTCGCGGAAGAGGTTCCAGACGTCCGTGCCGGTCAAACCGTCTTTCCTCGAATAGGATCGAAAAGTCTCACCGACGTGGCGTGTGATTCCCAGGTCGTGGGCAAACCACAGGGTGCCGTCCGGGTCCTCGTGGATCGCGCGGACGGTGACCGCTTGTGTTTCATGTATTTCCAGGTAGACCAGCGAGTCCCCGTCGTAGCGGGCCACGCCTCCTTCGCCGGCGAACCAGAAATACCCCTGCCGGTCCTGGTGCACGCTGCGTACGACTCCGCTGATCTGCTTGTCCCACAAATCCGTGAAATACTCGTCCAGTTCGGATTCGGCCTTCGCGGCTTGTGCTCCATCCATGATAGGCGCGGGACTCTCTGTGCTGCAGCCGGCCAGCAGGGTCAGCAGGAGCAGGATGCCCAGGGGTCGGCTAGCGTTCATTCCAGCCCTTCCCTGCGGTGATCCGCTCGCGGCATTTCTCGATGCGCGAGCGGCGGGTGGCGGCCTGTTTCGCGCCGTTGAAGTGCAGCAGATAGCCACGCTGCCGGCCGGGGGTCAGGGCCAGGAAGGCCTTGCGCAGGGCGGCATCCGCGGTACAGGCTTCGTGCAGCTCCTGCGGCCATTCCGGATCCGCAACCTGCCCCGTATCCCGGCGTGCGCCGGAAGCCTCGACGCGAAGCGCCTCCCGCACATACTCCGCGATCATGTCGTGGGCCGAACGGGCCTCTGTCAGCGACTGGAAGCGCATGTAGCGCGTAAAACGCGAGTTCTTTCCCGGTGGAACCAGGACTTGCCGGGGATCCCTCATTTCCGCGCCACGGAAGAAGGACAGCGTGACACTCTCCTTCAGGGCGCTCAGCATGACGATGTTGCGGCCATTCATCGTGTAGCAGGGAGAGCCCCACTTGATCTGCTCGTCCAGGCCGCACTGCTGCAGCGTATCACGCAGGGACTCCAGCACGGCCTGCCAGGGCACGACCTTGCACTGCGGCGTGCCGCCGTACTCGCAGCGGCCGCAGCCATCCTGCAGATACTCGTTTACGGATCCAGGCTTGCGGGGCATCCGCCCTCCCTTGTTTATCCAGTTTTACCCGAGAACTTTTCCTCGACATGCCGGGCAAAACGGTCAAGGATCGCCTGCCAGCCCAGTCTCTGCTGCTCTGCCGTGTGCACGTCCTCGGCTTCGAAGGACTCTTTCACGGACACACCATCGGTGTTTTCTGTGAACTCGATGCGCACCTTGCGGCCGTCCGTCATTTCGTACTCGATCAGCGCCATCTCTTGGATCCGCGTATACCTTCCCTCGAAATCGAACCCCATCGAGCCGTCTCGCGCCTCCATGCGGTAGCAGAATCGCTCTCCGACGCGCAGGTCGCTCGTCGCATGCGGGCAGCACCAGTCCTCGCTGGCCGCGTTCCAGCAGCAGATGTCCTCCGGCGTGATCCAGGCCTGCCATGCTGCCTGAAGTGGTGCCTGGACTCGGGTTTCAATGGATATCCACATCTGAACACCTCCCGTTCGGTTGTTCTCGCGTCAGTCCATGTAGAGCGCTTCGGGCAGACTCCCGCTGTTGTACGGCCCGAAGAGCCGCTGGCGCCCGCTGCGCCAGTCGCGGCCGTATACCGGGTCGTCCGGGCGCTCCACCAGGAAATAGAGCGAGTCTGCCAGCGGCGGCAGGAGCCAGTCCACCGGCTCTCCCAGCCGGCGGGGCGGGAACTGCTTCGAGCCGAGGGCGACCGGTTCCCCATTCGGTCCGGTATACGGCAGACCGAAAAACAGGGCGATGCGCACCTCGCCTATCGGGGCTTTCGGCGCGGCATGCAGGTCAAACCCGTGTTCGACGACATGCGGGCGCAGATCCACCTCCCCCAGTTCGATCCGGCCCATGTGATCCACTGCGGGCAGGGCTTGGCCCTCCAGGCACAGCAGTTCGTATCGGATTCCCGTAGTGAAGGTAATCCGAACCAGGCTGTCCTCGAACGTGTCCTCGAAGAGTCCGTGCTCATCGAAGAAGGACCAAGCATCGTAGTGTTCGCCCGCTTTCCCCTGCAGAGTGGCAAGTATCTCGACTCCACGACTCCCCTCGCCCTCCGGCAACACCACACGTCCTGACAGGACCTGTGAGCCGGACCACGCTCGGGGGACTTCCCCGCCAGTGGATGCCGAAAGCGTTTCGTGGGACGGAATCGACAGCAGGAGCAGGAGTGCCAGGGCAAGAAGAGCCTGCCTCACATGGAAGGGGCATCTCACCGGCCGCGACCTTCGGCTTCCCGCGTGTTCGCCAGGCGGACCGCGGAAAAGCATGATGGATAGTCCTTGACGATTTCCTGGTACTCCTGCAGCAGCTGTTCTTCCGCGCGGCCGCCCAGCCTCAGGGCGACGGCCAATGCATGCAGGCGCCCGAGGCAGGCTTCGCGTTCAGCCACCCCGCGGGCCAATCCCAGTTGCTGGATCAGTCCGGTGGAAAGCGAAGCCGTCGCCGTGAAGGCCGCCACGATCCAGCAGGTCAGCGGCCAACTGGAGGCCACGGCCTCGCCACGGGCAGCGGCGGATCCGGCAAGCGCCGTGGCCACGGTCCCGGTCAACAGGGCGAGCAGCAGCAGGAAGCGATGCTGGCGACGCGTTCTGGCCAACTCCTTGCCGATCACCGTGTCGGCCTTGTCCAGGGCAGGTTCCAGATGCTGTGTCTCACTGTGCGCCAAGGGAGGTCCTCCAGGATGGACTGCGCCAACCGGCAGCGTGTCGAATGAACTCTCTGCCGTTCTACGAACCATGAATGTGCCAGAGTCCGCTTCGTCCTGCAATGACTGGTTCACGGCAGGGAAATCGCACAGCGGTCCCGGACAGGGCCTGTTTCAGGAGGATCACGCGCCGCGTTTCACGCTGCACGCCGGCAATAGGGGCCGTCCAGGGCGCAGTCCTACAAGGAGCCGCACGTGTTCCGCAGAAGCCCGAAGGCGAGGGGCGCGCGGCGGGAGCATCGAGCCGGGACGCTACGGGCGAAGTCCTGCTCGCCAATGGAACACCGTACGAACCGGACGGCCCCTGCAAGGCTTCAGCCCGTTTCTTCCAGAAGGAAGCGGCCCGCCGGAGTCTCGAAGTCGACTCGCGCCGGATTGGCCTCGCAAGGCCTGTCCAGCGGCATCCAGGCGCGACCAAGTCGCGGCAGCAGCAGGACGCCCTCGAAATCCCCGCACCAGTAGAAGTTTCCGTGACGCGAGGCTTCCCCGAGCAGGCGGATGCCGTACTGCCCCACCAGGGCGTCTCCGCGCGCAAGCGGATCCCGGCAGGGCAGGCCGATCTCGTTCAGGCGGATCACATCCTGAATGCCGAAGCTCTCCTGCTCGGGATGGCCAAGTGAGGGGCGTTCAATGAATTCGGCCACATTGCCGTCGGCATCATGGAAGTATACGGCGCGCCCATTGCCGAAGTCGACGATCCTCTTTCCCTGCCAGGGCAGCGGCTCCAGCTCGCGCTCGTCCAGGAAACGGATCACGGCGGCCAGGCAGCCTGGCGGGATCAGGAAGCAGTAGTGGTAATACCAGGAGCGATCGGCAGCGCGGAAGCACAGCTCGGTCTCACCGCATCGCACCTTGAGCAGATCCGGCTGCATACGCTCGACCGGAAAGCCGAGCACATCAGCAAAGAAGGACTGCTGGGCATCCAGCCGTGGACTGGACAGGGTCAGGGAGTGGATCTTCACTTGGGCCTTTCAACCATGCGTACCTTGGTGGACACGTTCCAGCACTCCGCAGCACCCTGCAAGCATTCAGGCGCCGGGGGACGAGATCCATTCGTAGACGAGTGTGCCCTCTTCCGTTTCCAGCTCCTTCACGAAGCGCAGCCCCGACTTGAGCAGCACCCTGCGCGAGGCTTGGTTCTGTCGGGCGACGGTCGCGATCACGCGCCGCATGCCGTGTTCGCCTCGTCCGTACTCCAGCAGGGCCGGAACGATCTCGCTGGCGTAGCCCTTCCCCCAGTGCCTGCGCAGGAAGGCGTACTTGACCTCCGGCTCCGATTGGCCGCCGGGATGGACCAGGCCGCAGCAACCGGCAATCCCGCCCGTGGAACGCTCGACGATGACGAACATTCCGTAGCCGCGTGTCCGGTAGTTGGCCTGTGTGACCTCCATCCAGCGCTGGCATTCTTCCCGACGGATCGGCCGGCCGTCATCGACCCAGCGCGCGCCCTCCTCGTCCGAGTAGATGGCGTAGATCGCCTCCAGATCCTGCGGAATCCAGCGCCGACACAGCAGGCGGGCAGTTGTGAAGAGGGATTCCCCGCCCATGTCACAAGCCTGGCTCACGATGAGGGTGCATCCCCCCGTGGGGAACGGAGATCCAGCACGCTATAGTGGCGGCATACAGGATCCCAGCGGCTGAGCACCGTCTGGGCTTCCTCCGGCACATAGGCACGGGCATAGTCCTCGCCCTGGAAGCGGATCACGCTCTCCAGCGAGTCGAAGGTGATCTGGGTCACGAACTCGACCTCCGCATCGTGATCCAGGCGCAAGACCTCGAAGCTCCTGTAGCCGGGAATCTTCCGCTTCTCGATGCCCGGTATCACGCTGTCCCGCAGGACCTTCCAGTAGGTGTCGGCATTCTGCGGGGTTGTCCAGCCGTGCCAGACGCGCTTGATCGCCATAGGGTCTCCTGTAGTCCATCTGCCTGCAAGGGTCATTTCACGTCGATCACGAAGGTGCCGTCCCAGTCTGCCGGGACGCCCTGGGCCCTGAAACGCTCGCAGCGCTCGAGATACAATCGCGCCGGCTGGTCGCCGGGAACCTGGACCAGGAAGCGCTGGAACATCTCCGCGGCCTTCTCGAACTCCTGCACCTGGTACAGGGAAATGGCCTGCTCGAACTCCTGCCGCGAGCGCAGCTTGCTCTGGCGCACGGGTTCGGGGTCGCCGCTGAAGAGCTCGTAGATCACGGTCGGTTCCTGGCGTCCCTTGACCTTGACGCGATCGATGAGCCGCATGGGCACCAGGTCCGGCTCCTCGATCTTGCGGTGGATGTTCTCAGTGAGCAGGATGTCGACGCCGTAATACTTGGTCAGGCTCTCGATTCGGGCCGACAGGTTCACCGCGTCGCTGATCACCGTACCGTCCATGCGGTTGCGCTCGCCAACCGTGCCCAGACGCAGCAGCCCGCGGTGAATGCCGATGCCGATGCGCACAGGCGAGCTGGGGCTTCCCTTGCCGGAATGCTGGTTGAACTCCGCCAGCGTGGCCTGCATGTCGGCGGCGGCCTGGACCGCGTCGTTGGCGTCCTCGAAGAGCGCCATCATGCCGTCCCCGTAATACTTGTCGATGAAGCCGCGGTTCTTGCGGATCACGGGCCCCATGGCGCTGAAGTAGGAATTGATGAACATGAAGTTCTCTTCCGGGGACATCTCCTCCGAAAGCTGCGTGAAGTTGCGGATGTCGGAAAAGAGCACGGTCATCTTCTTTTGCACACTGTCACTCAGTTCCACGTCGACGATGGTCTGCTTTTCCAGGTAGCCGAGGAATTCGTGCGGCACGAAGCGCCCGTAGGCGGCGTTCGTGTTGGAGAGCATCGAGATCGAGGCGCGCAGGGCGTTGATCACGAGGAAAAGAATACCCAGTCCGATGATCGTGATCCCCAGCATCACGCCCAGGCTGGTGCCCCACTCGCCGAAGGCCGCCTGCTTGGTGGCGCCGACCGGAAAGATCACTTCCCGCACTCCGCGCACGTCGCCGATCTTCCAGTCGCGCTTCGTGCTCGCCGGGTGGGAATTGTGGCAGTCGACGCAACTCTGCTCCATGATCAGCGCCTTGCTGTATCTCATGGAAGGGCGGCCCTGGTAATCCTCGAAACGCACGAAGGGCTTCGTCGGATCCTCCGCGAAGCGCAGCGTGGCCAGGGCCTGGCTTTCGTACTCGTCCCGCGGACCGCCGTCCTTGCGTGTCTTGAAGGGAAAATCGCTGTAGAGCCGGTTGGAAATGCCCAGCTCGGGGTTGGTCATCGCGTTGGCCAGTTCGATGCTGAAGGTCGCAGGAAAGGGAATCGCGCCTTCGGTCTTCGTGTAGTCGTCGATCGGCGTGATGCCGACATCCTTGAGTCGTGCGACAACCTCCGAGCTGTACATGGAGTGCACACGCTCAAGCGAACTGACATAGGTCTCGACGTACTTCAGGCTCAGCTTGCGGTTGACCCGGTCCGTCAGGTAGAGCATGTTGCCGAAGATGAGAATCATCCCCAGCGCGAAAAGAGTGCCGGTGGAGGCGATCGGGTACCGGTGGAGAAGGTTCAGCAATCGGGTGAACAACTCCTGCCTCCTTGTATCACATGAGTCGAAACGTGTCTGCCGGCCGGTCGCCGGATGGGTCGGGTAGCGCGCTGTGTCCTGCCGGCCGAATGCCCGGTTGATGCCGGCATCCTGCCAGAGTGCCGAAGACTGCCAAGTTGTGCAAGGGAAAAGAGGAAAGGGAAAGAAATAGAAGAACAATCCCGGCCTGGCGGAAGCCTGGTGGCAGAGCCCCGGCCGGGGCGGATGCCGGTGGGCTCACATGGCCTGCGCCGTCTTGCGGGCCTGCTTCACCTTGTACATCTCGTTGTCGGCCCGGCTGAGCAGTTCTTCAAGGGGGATTCGGTCCGTGGGGGCCTGCACGATCCGGCCCAGGCTGAAGCTCAGGGGATAGCGGCGCTCCGGGTCCGCATTCGCGAGCTCCTGGGCCAGGTTGAGGCGCTCAATGACCACGTCGCATTCGCTCTCGCTGCCGTTGGCGAGCACGGCGAACTCGTCCCCGCCGATGCGCGCCAGCACATCGCTTTCGCGGATGTTGTCGCGCAGCACCTGGACCACCTCGCAGATCAGCTCCGATCCGCTCTCGTGCCCCAGCGTGTCATTGACCTGCTTCAGGCCGTCTACATCGACATAGAGCACCGAGACGTATTCCTGTGATCGCCTCGCCTCGAGCAGCTTCTGCCGGCCATGCAGCTTGAGGCCGCGCAGGTTGTAGGCCCGCGTCAGCTCGTCTCTCAGCGATACATCCCGCAGGCGAATCTCCAGCAGGCTGATGCGCCGCGCCAGCAACAGCACGATCAGGATCATTCCCGTACCCGAGAGCACAGCCGTCACCGCCGCCGCATTGGAGATCGCCATCTGACCGATCTCGACAAGGCGCGCCTGGCCGAGGACGATCAGGTAGGTGATCACCACGCCGAAGGGCAGGGCGATGCGCGCTGTATCACCGGCGATTCCGAGCTGGACCAGGATCGCGTAGGAGCCGAAGGGCGCCCGGCGTACGGCGAGAATGTAGAACAGCAGCCCGATGGAAAGCAGTGTCTGCGGCGAGAGCAGGATGCTCGGGGAAAGCCGAACGAACTCGATCGCATTGAAGAAGTAGCCCGCGGCGAAGAGCAGGCACAACATAAGCGTCGCAAGCAGCGCCAGGTCCAGCAGGTGTCCCAACCAGTCACGGCGCCTGGGGTGTACCATGGCGGCGGCCGCCAGCAGGAACAGGCCCGCGAGGGACTGCAGCGAGGTCGGGACGACATGGGAGCGATACGTATCCGCCACGAGCGCGGGACCGACACGCGCCGCGCCGAAGACGAGCAGCTCCACCACTCCAGCAACGCAAAGACCCAGGCACAGAACGGCGAACAGGCGGGACACGGCGCGCTGGCGAGGCCCCGCTTCCGGCCGGCTCAGCGCCAGTGCCGCTCCCAGCAGCAGGAGATTCAAGGCTGTCGTCGCCTGCATTTCCGCCCAGCCCGCGGGTAGCGCGGAGGCGAGCGACGGAATCTGCCAGGCCAGCAGGACCAGGCTGCACAGGGCGACTACGAAGGCCAGAGCGGCCTTGCCCGCCCGGCAGAACCGCTCCACTGCGCGCGTGTCCAGCACGGCCTTTGCTTCGTATGTGTAGGAGTTCATTCGGGCGATTCCCTCTTCGAGATTCTCCCGACGGTCTGAAGGAGGTTTCGGACTGGCAGGAGCCATACTGGAGTATTCGAAAGAGAGTATCGAGCGCCCCTGCGAGCGCATTTAGCCATTGGGGCCGCAGCCGCCGCATGTAGTACGGGCCGATCTGGCAGGATCTGGTCCGGTCAGCATCCGTCATGCCTGCGGCCCCGCGCTTTCCCCGGATTCGTTCGCTGGTCGTCTCGGATCCAGCGAAAAGGAAAAGTGTACTACTGGTCGATGCTACTGTCTGCCGGGCCTGTCAGCTGCGCAGGATGCTTTCCATCTTCTTTCCGCGCGCCAGCTCGTCGATCAGCTTGTCCAGCCAGCGGATCTGCTGCATCAGGGAATCCTTGATCTCCTCGACCCGGATCCCGCAGACGACGCCACGGATTTTCCCGGTGTTCGGATGCATGCGCGGCGCATCGGCGAAGAAGGCCTCGAGATCCTTCCCCTCGTCCAGCACCTGCTGCAGCCCCTTCTCGTCATAACCCGTGAGCCAGAAAATGATCCGGTCCACCTCCTGCTTCGAGTATCCTTTGCGCTCGGCCTTCTTGATGTAGGCTGGGTAGACCTTGGCGAAGGGCATGGCATAGATAGTGTGCCGGTCCATGAATTGCCTCTTTGTAGACGGCGGTTTGAATGTGTCGGAGCGCCCGGCAGGGAGCACTCAATAGCGTTCGCCTTCCACGCCGCCATCGAGCAGGGCCTCCAGCCGCTTCTGGGTCGCTTCCTCAAGCACCAGCTCCTGAGCCGCCCAGTTCTCTTCCAGGCGGGAGATCCTGCGGGTTCCGGGAATCGCGACAATCGATGGATCACGGGAAAGGACCCAGGCCAGCGCCACCTGCGCCGGTGTCACGCCCAGGTCGGCGGCGATGGCGGCCACCTCGTCGGCCAGGCGGACATTGCGGGCAATGGCCTCCTCGCTGAAGCGCGGAGTGCTAAGGCGCCAGTCGCCGGGGTCGAGATCGGCGCGCGAACGGATCGCTCCGGTCAGGAAGCCCCGTCCCAGCGGGCTGTAGGCGACGAACCCGATGCCCAGCCGGCGACAGGTCGGCAGGATGTCCTGCTCCACCTCACGAGACCAGAGCGAGTACTCGGTCTGCAGGGCGCTGATCGGGTGTACGGCCTGTGCGCGCTGAAGCGTTTCCGGGTCCGCTTCCGAAAGGCCGATGTACTTCACCTTGCCCGCCTGGACCAGCTCGGCCATGGCGCCGACCGTCTCCTCGATCGGGGTCTCGGGATCGACCCGGTGCTGGTAGTACAAGTCGATGTGATCCACCCCCAGGCGCTTCAGGGAAGCATCACAGCAGGCCTTCACATAGTCCGCGCCGCCCTTGATGCCCAGGAACCCGCCCTCTTCCGTGCGCGCGACACCGAACTTGGTGGCCAGTACAACCTTCTCCCGCCGGCCCTTGAGGGCCTGGGCCAGCAGCTTCTCGTTGGTGAAGGGCCCGTACATGTCCGCCGTGTCCCAGAAGATGCAGCCGATGCCGATGGCGTGATCCAGCACCTTGAGGCTCTCGCCTTCCGGCGCGCCGCCGTAGAAATCCGACATGCCCATGCAGCCCAGCCCGACAGCCGGAACCTGCAGGCCCTGTGATCCAAGCGTGATCGTCTTCATGTACTTTCTCCCGATGCTTGTGTGCTGTCGACTGGAAATCGCCTAGGCTTTCTCTGCGGCGGCCAGCAGTTTTTCAGCCCTGCCGAGAACTGCGTCATGCAGTTCCATTGCCAACTTCTCATGGAACACGGCGGCGGAGTCCCGGACACCGTCAACCCGGGCTGTAACCTCGCCACAACGCTGCGTGATGCGAGACTTCAGGAGCGACCACGCCAGGCTGTTCTGTCGCGCCAGCTTCTTCCAGTCGGCACCCTCGAAGGCCCGGATAGACCTTGCATTGCCCAGTTTCATGGCAGGCTGCGAAGACAACCCTGGCCAGTGAATCGTTGACACCAGGTCGTAGAGCGGCGCGAAAACCCTCTTGCCGTCTTCATAGAGGAAGGAGTAGTTCTTGGAGTGCGCATCCGCGTTGCCGATGATCCAATTGAAGATCAAGGCGTCCAGAAAACGTGGCAGATCCTTCACCGCCGCGGTGGACCAGGACCGGATCAGGGCAAGACAATCCTGGATCGTCGCCCCGCCCTCCTGCTGGTACTTCCGGGCCGGATGATGTCCCAATGCCTGGCAGAAGTCTTCCTGATGTATACGCTGCAAATGGCCATCCGGCAGGAGTCTCCTGTCGTAGCGCTCCACCACGAGGCAGGGGATCTTCCCGATCCTGCGATATGCGACACCGGGCACCTGCATGCCGATCGACCGTGCCAGGGTCATGCAGAACCATTCGTTGAGCGCCAGACCTGGATAGTGGCCCGGCTCCGGTTTCAGGATATGGGTACTCGGCGTCTGCTCAAGCGGCAAGTGCAGGCCGCCGTCACTCAGGATCACGGGAAGCTTGTCCCGTGCTCCGGCAAGGGACAGGCGCACACCCTTTTCTCCGGCCAACAGGGGGCGTTGCGGCAACTCGGCCAGCAGGCTTTCCAGGCTGCTGTCACTCAGCAAGCGTCTCGTAGACGCTCCCTCATGGGCGATCTCCTGCCCGGCAGACAACACACTGACAGCGCCCGCACAATCGCCTCCCAATGCCCGCAGCAGAGCCATGTCGTTTGCATCACTGAATCCCAGGTTCCTGGCAATGATCCGTCGCGTTTGCTCTTCAGGCAATACGCCTGCAAAGAAGGGCAGGGTCTGCTTCGTGGGGAATCGTCCCGGCTGCCGCGGCAGGGAGCGAGACAGGGGAATCGCATTCCGGGCCTGCAGCCAGGCATCCGTATACTCGAACTCCATCTGCCCCGGTTCGTCTTCGATCAGGGCACCGACAAGGTCTCCATGGAGCAGGACCTGGAGCCTATTCATGTGAAGCACCCCTTCTCTTCCCTGTTTCCAGGTCTTCGAAGACCAGTCTCAGGCCGCAGGCCTGAAGCACCTGCAGAACCTTCCCGATCTGGCAGCTGGGTTTCCCTTTTTCCAGATCCACAAGAAAGCGGACACCTGTCCCGCTGGCCAGGGCCAGATCCTTCTGCGTCGCACCCAGTTCCTTGCGTCTCCGGCGAATCAGAGTGCCCAGGTCTTTCGCATTCTGCATGAGGTTCCCGATCGGTAAAATTGTCCGTGCGTGGGTGGAATCGTGATGGATTTCTTCCCGATCGGGAATCTATTGCATCGCTCAGTGATCTCATAGAGATTCCTGAGCGGGAAAGTTTTGTAAAGAAGCGGTTGTCGGCAAGGGTTGCTTCCCGATCGGGAAACGCCCATCAGGACGGACCCTGCCCTCGCGCGACACGGATCCGTAGACCCACCTGAATGGCCTCGCTCACGCCCTTTCTCCCGGCTTCGCCTCCAGGCGAGCATCTACTGCCGCCTTCAGCGCCCTCGGCTCGTCACTGCCGATGCGGTACACGCGTCCACGCATTGTCCGCAGTTCGACCGCCTGGAAGCCGGAGACATTGTAGAGCCAGCCATGGCGGATCTTCTTGATTCCCCAGCCGTTCCACCAGTGGTTCTCGACCAGGGCCGTCTCACGCACATCCTCCAGGGGAATGCGCTTGCGGATCAGCCCGATGCCGAAACGAAGGCGGATCTCGTCCCGTGTGACATGTACTCCAAGGCTATGGAAAAGTGGAAACAGGAGCAGTAGCGGCACACAGGGAAGAAGCATGCCGGCGGCATCCTCGACTCCCGTGGCCCAGAGGGTCGTCGCGAAGAGCGCGAAGAAGAGAAGCATCCCCAGCAGGATCCATCTCACAGTCGTGCCGGGCTGGACGTGGTTGTAGTCACTCATTCGACTTCCCCGCCTGGTAGAGCGCGATCCGGTTCCCTTCGCAGTCCTCGAACTCGGCGACGATGCCGCCATCCTCGAGGATCTTGGCGGGGTAGAGGATCGGGCACCCCGCCTCTGTCACACGCTCCAGCACGTCGTGGATGCGCTCCACCGTGAAATAGAGGATCGGCCCCTGCTTGCCGGGAACGTATACATCACCCTCCGCCAGGGCGCCGCTTGCTCCTGCACCTTCTCCGCCGGCCGGAAAGAGGGCCATGGCATAGCCATCGATCGTCCGCGGCTCGAGCCGGACCTGGAAGACCCGCTCGTAGAACGGGACCGCCCTGGCCAGGTCCGCCACCGGGATCTCGAAGTAGTGTACGAACGCGGGCATGCTCCCCTCCGGTTGCGCTTCGATCTTCGAATGCTGGGTGCAACTTTGCGTTTCGGGGTCTATTCTAGAAGAGCAAGGTTCGCCATACTGTCGCCATCCGGTCCGCAACCGCCCGATTGCCCGCGCGGCAGGCGGATCCGGCGAGGCAGGCAGACACACAGCTTCAGCAGGTTCCCATGAACGTTCTCATGCTCTCCCCGGGCTTTCCCGTCGAACAGCCCTTTTTCACCCGCGGCCTGGCCCGGCGCGGACACCATGTCATCGGCCTGGGCGACCAGCCGCAGCATGACCTTCCCCCGGTGGCGAAGGAAAGCCTGGCCGCCTATGTGCAGGTGGCCAGCTTCACGGACGAGGAGCGGGTGCTCGCGACGGTGGCCGACATCCACCGCAAGGCACACATCGACCGCGTCGAGTGCACCTGGGAGCCCTACATGGTCTTGGCTGCCCGCATGCGCGAGATGCTGGGCCTGCCCGGAATGACCGTCGCGGAAACCATTCCCTTCCGCGACAAGGAACAGATGAAGCGCGTGCTCGACCGCAAGGGCATCCGCACACCGCGGCATTTCAGCACGACCCAGGCAAAGGGCGTGCGGGAGGCTGCCGCGGAAATCGGCTATCCGATCTGCGTCAAGCCGATTGCCGGCGCCGGCTCGGCGGACACCTACCGGGTCGACAGCGCCGAGCAGCTGGAAGAGATCCTGCCGCTGCTCGGCCATGTGCCGGAAGTCAGTGTCGAGGAGTTCATCGAGGCCGACGAGTATACCTTCGACACGGTCTGCGTCGGCGGCGAGATCAAGTATTTCAATATCTGCCGCTATCGTCCTCGGCCGCTGATCGGCAAGACCAACGAATGGATCAGCCAGCAGACCGTCGCCATGCGAGATGTGATGCACCCGGACCTGGAGTCCGGCCGGCAGATGGGCCAGGCCGTGATCCAGGCCCTGGGCTTCAAGGACGGATTCACCCACATGGAATGGTACCGCCAGGCAAGCGGCGAGGCCGTCTTCGGGGAGATCGCCGCGCGGCCGCCCGGAGCGAACACGGTGGACCTGATGAACTTCGCCAACGACTTCGACGTGCACGAAGGCTGGGCCGAGGCGGTCACCGAAGGCTCCTTCAGCCAGCCGATCCGCCGCAGCTACAACGCGGCAAGCCTCTTCAAGCGGGCCCAGGGCCAGGGGCGGATCCGCCACATCGAAGGGCTGGACGCCCTGATGGCCGACTACGGCGAGCACCTCTGCGTGGTCGACCTGCTGCCTGTTGGCGCACAGCGGCGGAACTGGAAGCAGACCCTGCGCTCCGACGGCATGATCATCGGGCGGCACCCGGACTATGCCACCCTCTGCGAGATGATGGACGACATCGGCATCCGCCTGCAGATCTACGCCGAGTAGGCGGGAAGCGTGAGACAAGCCATGAGCCTGCCGGAAGGAATCCGCTCCATCGATGGCGTCTGCGAGCTGCAGAGCCATGCAAGCCCCGGCGCCGAAGACCGCCGCCCGGACCCGTTCATCGAGCTGCCGCACGGGGCGACCCGGCGCTCCGACTACGACCGGCTGCGCGCCCGGCTCTCGCCGGAGCTGCCTCCAGACCTGATCGACTACTTCTTCGTCAACACGGATGTCGGTTCCTGGGAGTACGCCACGCAAGTGGCCCGGCAACTGACGAAATCCGCGGCCGCGGGTGCGCCACTGAAGGTGCTGGTCGCGCGCTGCCTGGTTCCGCGGGCCTTCATCGACACCAACCGCGTGATCCAGGCCGGCAGAAGCGAGGCGAAGGAGGCCGGCCTGAGCACGGCCACGGCCGAGTACATTCGCGAAGAGGCGGATGCCCGCCTGCTGCACACGCTGCACGCGCAGTATCACGCCGTCGTCGAGGCGGCCTATGACTGGATCTGCGGCGCGGGCGGCCAGGCCATGGCGGCGCATACCTATGCTCCGCGCTCGATCGAGATCGATTCCTACGACGAGGGCATCGGCAGGGCCCTGAGGCGGGCCTATGAGCCGGAGCAGTACGGGACGTGGAAGAAGCGCCCCGCCATCGACATCATCAGCGAGGATCCGGAAGGAAAGGACCTGGCGCCCCGGGAACTGGTGCAGGCCCTTCGAAAGGAATTCGACGCGCAGGGAATCGAGGCCGTCGAGAACGGCGTCTACTGCCTGCACCCGGTCTCGATGGCCTACCACTACGCGGCCCGCTATCCGGGCCAGGTGCTGTGCCTCGAAGTATCACGCGATCTGCTGGCGGAGCCCTTCTCCCCCTTCGAGGAGATGGCGATCAGCGAGCACAAAGCAGCACGCATTGCCGCGCCCATCGCGGCGGCCTACAGGGACATCCTTTCCGCGCGCGTGTGATCCAACAGCCTATGCAGGGTTCCAGACCGTATCAGCCGCCCAGCGCCTGCAGGTTCTCCTGCACGTACTTGGGCAGCATTTCGCGCCAGGTCGGCCAGTCGTGGGGCCAGTGCGCGTCCCAGACATCCACGCGGTTGGGAATGCCCTTGCCGCCCAGCACCTCCGCCACGCGCCAGGATTCCTCCGGGTTCTCGTTGTCGCCCCCGCCGCAGGCCAGCAGCACATGGCGCTGCCGCAACCGCTCCAGGTGATCGCCCTCCAGCCCGGGCACGAAGAGCAGCGGGGACTGGTGGTGGAACTCCTCGTACCACTGGCCTTCCAGCCACTTCTGCAGGTCATAGGTCCCGCTCATGCAGATGGCGCGGCTGAAGACCTCCGGGTGGCGGCAGATCGAGACCAGGGCGTTGTAGGCGCCCACGGAAGCGCCGGCGGTCAGGATCTCGATGTGCTCGCTGTTGCAGTCCTGCTGGATCAGCCGCACGACTTCGTGTCTCACGAAGAGATCGAACTGCTGCTGGATCCAGACCCGGTGCGCCACGTTCGGCTCGTTGATCCAGGTCCGCCCGTTGACGCTGTCCACCGAGTAGACCTTGAGCCGCCCCTCGCGGATGAAGGGCGCCAGACCCTGGATCAGGTAGAAGCGCTCGACCTCTTCGGCGTCTCCGCCGGCCGTCGGGAAGAGCAGCAAGGGCACGCCGTAATCGCCCCAGTGGACGATCTGGGCATGCGTCTGCAGATGCTCCGAATGCCACCAGTGGACCTGCTTCAGCGAGGCCGTGTGCGCGTCAAGATATTGTGTGTCACTCATGAAGGTCTTTCCCGTGCTCCTGGTCCTTGTCGGACTTCCGACTCTTCTTTCTAGTACTCGCCATCCGGGTGCGTGTCACGCCACTTCTGGATGCGCCCCCAGAAGAGCTCGGTGAACTCCTCGATCTCGTGCTCGGGGAAGAGCACCGCCACCTTGCGGCGGATCGTCTCCTTCGCCTTCTCCGTGGCGAAGAAGGCGTGTGCCTGCTCGCCCAGGTGGGGCAGGTGCTTGTCGCAGAACTCGCGGAATCGCTCCGTCTCCATGCGCTCGTGGCCGATGGCGGCATAGCGCCTCAGCTTCTCGCGGTAGGGAAGGTCCTCCCTGGCAATGCGGAAGTAGGGTTCCCATTCCAGGTTCTGCCGCATGGTCTTTCCCGTGGCGGCGCAGAAGGTGGACCAGCGGATGTTGGCCATGACCAGCCAGGGAAAGAAGAAGTGCAGCGAGGTGACCTGGGAATCGGGGCAGGCGTTGGCGAAGTCGATCGGATGCCAGACGCCGTCCTTGTGCAGGGCCTCGCAGGAATTGAAGTCCCAGCCGAAGAAGGAATTGATCGTCATCGTCATGTCCTCGAGCAGGGATTTCTCCTCCGCGTCGACGAACTGCTCCTTCATTTCATAGCGGTCGTGGAGCGGCGCTCCCGGGTCGTAGCTGATCAGGCGGAACTGCGGCCCGATGCCCACGCAGCGCACGAAGCGGTCGAAGCCGTCCACCGAGCGCTGCAGATGCATCACGAGCTTGCCGCTCTCCTCGTACTTGGCGCGCAGGGTCTCCGCGTCGTCGATGCGGCTGACGCCCTTCCAGGCGCCGCCGTCGTAGGGCTTCATGAAGAGCGGATAGCCGACCTTGTCGCCGATCTCCCCCAGGTCGAACATTCGCGCGTAGCGCTTCAAGGTCACGTCGAGGTCGGCGTGCTCGTCGTAGGACTTGGGCGGGACCATCCAGGTCTTCGGCACGGGCATGCCCAGGCGCATCATGGCGCAGTAGGAGGTCTGCTTCTCCATGGACTGCAGCGACCAGGGATTGTTGTAGACATAGAGCCCGTCCATCAGCACGGACTTCTTGATCCACTCGCGGCTGGTGTGATACCAGTGCGTCAGCCGGTCGATCACCAGGTCGTAGGGGCAGTCCTGCTGCAGGTCGTAGGGCTCGATGGAGACCGTCTCCACCTCGAAGCGCACCGTGTCCCCGCCGACGGGCAGGGCCAGGTCGAGGGTCTTCATGATCTCGGCATAGCAGATCGGCCAGCAGAGGTCGCCGCCCAGGGACAACCCGATTTTCCGTGTTACATCAGCCATGGCTTCCCCGTTTCTCCTGTCTTGCCTCACAGCGCCGCCCGGCGCCGGATTCTAGAGATAGCTTTCCCAGAGGGGCCCGGGAAAGAGCCGGCTCAGGCCCTTGCGCAGGCGGTCCCGCCAGTTTTCCCAGTTGTGCCCGTCGTAGGCCTCTTCGTAGGTGGTCTCGATGCCGTGCTTCTGCAGGAAGGGCACCAGCGAACGGTTCTCGTAGATCAGCGATTCGAACATGCCGCAGCTGACGAAGGCGCGGTTGACCGGCCTGCCTGGCGCCTTCCGAAAGGCGTTCATGAAGGCCACGACCGGGTCGAAGACCGGGCTGCGCGAGTGTCCGCCGATATCCGTGAAGGCGAAGGACCCGGACTGCAGCAGCAGCGAATCGAAAGCGCCGGGGTAGAGCCAGGCCGTCGACAGCGAAGCGACTCCGCCGAAGCTGGCGCCCATGAGGCTGCGCCCGGATCCTTCCGGAATCAGCGAATAGCGCTGCTCCAGGACCGGGACCAGCTCTTCGACGATGTGCCGCGCGTGGCGCTCGTCGTGGGCGTACTCGCGCAGGCGGTCGACCGGATTCGTCAGGGCGACGACCAGCGGCGAGACTTCACGCCGGGCGATCAGGTTGTCGAGCGCGTTGTCCAGCTGCGAGTAGCGAAGGTAGTCCTCGCCGTCGTGCACGACAAGCAGGCGATGGCGCCGGTAGGGGCGGTAGCCGGCAGGCAGGTAGACGCCGACCTGCCGCTCGCCCCCGAGAGCCTCGCTGCGGAGCGCGAAGCGCTCGATCCGCCCCTGCCTGACGGATGGATCACGGAAAGTCCAGTCGGGACGCTCGTAGTCGCCGCCGTGTGTCACCGAATTGCCGCCGAAGGGATCGTTGGCCACCTGCTCGTTGAGCGGATCGAAAATCCATTCCTCGTGGCCGTCCCGCGTGACGCCGAACTTGTACTCGATGCGCGAACCGGCGGGAAAATCGGCCTGCAGCACCCAGAGATCGGTGCCCTCGACCCGCTTCAGCGGAAGGCTGGAGGGCAGGCCGTAGATCCAGTGTCTTACGGCCACCTGCTCGGCCTCGCCGACGAAGGCGAAGGTCACGGAGCTGCCGTCCACATAGGGGAAGCTGACCTTCTGCAGGATGCGTTCCACATCCGCGGGGGCCGGTTCTGCGGGAAGGCTCTCGAAGAGGCGCGGGAGGCTCATGAGGCGAACTCCCGGACCTGGCCGTCGACTCCGAGCTGCCTCGCCGGGCCGGGTCCGCAGGAATGCCAGCGCCCGGCGCGGCGCTCCAGCACCGTGCCTTCGTCGAAGAGCACGCACTGGAAGGGCTCGAAGCGGCGGGCGAAAAGCTGGACGCGAATCGGGTCCTCGAGCGCCAGGCGGCTGTCCCCCTCGGGCAGGGGCTGAATGGAGCCGCAGAGCCCCATGCCGGCGCGCAGCACTTCCGGATTGCCCTTGCCCTGCGGCGGGAAATCGTGGTAGAAGACCAGGCGTTCGGCCAGGGCCATGGCGCCGCCGGACCAGGCGATCACGGGGACGTCGCCGACGTGCTGCAACACGCCGAAGAGGCGCAGGCGGTTCAGCAGGATCGCCACGTGTCCCCCGGCGATGAGCAGCGCTCCCGAGCGGGAGAGGATCTCCGCCAGGTCCTTGCGGTGAGCGGCGAGCAGCGGACGCTCGGACAGGCGGAGGCGCGAGTCGTAGTCCTCGATCAGGCCCGTGACACGCTGCAGGTATTCGCTGTCCAGCCGGCGGATCATGTCGACGGCCGAGGCGCGTTCCCCTTCCAGGGAGATCCCTGCCGGTCCAGGCAGGAGCAGCTCGCGGGCCGCGTCGAGCAGGTGGCCCAGGCGGGCGTTGTATACATCCCGCAAATGGCGCAGCACATCCTGCCGCTCGCGCAGCAGGCCGATCAGTTCCGTGTCCTCCGCGAAGAGGTGCTCCGAGCGGGCGAAGAGCTCCAGGTTGCGGCAGGGCCCGCCGATCGCCTCGCGCAGCTCCTGGTCCTCGCCCTCCTCCGTTTCCCAGCCGGCGGTCGTGTAGGCCGCCGGGGCGCGCACTTCGACACGCTCGAGCAGGCGGATCAGCGAGGCGTAGGCCGGCTGCGGTCCGAGCAGGAACAGCCTGTCGCGCGGTTCAGCCATGGGCCGCTCCCGTCGGGATGTCCGCGTGGAGTCTCGCTGGAACAAGGGCGTGGATCACTGGGCATGCACCTTCATCGTCCGGCCGACCTCGTCGAGCATGTGCCGCAGGTGGTCGAAATCCTCGTGTTTCATCCGTACCCAGGCATTGGCCATGTAGCCCGCCTCGACGCCCTGGGTCGGCGTGCCGGGATCGGGCAGGTGGCAATCCGTGATCCATTCGCCGAAGCGCTCCCGGATCTCCCCGACGCCGCTGTAGCCGGCGATGCGGCCGTCGCGATCCGGCCGCAGGGCGATGATGCCGGCGGCAAAGCGCCGCGAGGGCTGCTGCGTCGTGTTGCCCTGCGTGACGGCCCGGGCCCACTGGTGATACAGGTCCATGTCGTTGGCCATGTTGTAGAGGTCCCAGGCGCGGACGCCGGGCGGCCGGCAGCCGATCTCGGAGAACTTGAGCCCCTTCGGCCCGAAGAACCATTCCATGTGCGTCGCCGCGGTGCCGATCTTCAGCGCCTCGATCACCTGGCGGCCCATCCGCTTGACCTGGTCGTACTCGTCGACGCTGTCGATGCGGTTGGTCGTCACGAACTGCGGCGAGATCCAGCGGTGACGCATGGCCTCGAGCACATTGGGAAAGTAGTGGGTGATGAATTCGCAGGCGACCCTGCCGTCGATGGTGAGCGTGTCGTAGAAGCCCTCGTGGCCCTCGATGAACTCCTCGACGGCCACATTGCCGCCTTGTCCCACATGGGAGGCGCGCAGGGCGCGCTCGAGCTCGTCCTCGCTTGTCACACGCCATGTGCCGGAGGCGCCGGCGCCGTCCCGCGGCTTGATGATCAGCGGAAAGCCCACTTCCCGCGCGAAGGCCAGGATCTCCTGGGCGTCCCCGCTGCCGATGGACTGGGCGCAGGGCACGCCGGCCTCGCGCAGCACCTGCTTCATGGAAGGCTTGTCGCGACAGAGCCAGGAGGTCTCGACGGAAATGCCGGGAATCGTGCAGGCCTCGCGCACCTTGGCCACGGTCATCACGTGGGCCTCGATCGTCGCCTCCAGGCGATCGACCCAGAGCTTGCCCTGCACGAAGCGGACGGCCTCGGTCAGGGCGCGCTCATCGGTGACATTGGGCAGGTGGATGTAGTCGAAAAGCCAGGATTTCAGCTCCTCGTCAAGACCCTCCTTCGGGGTCTCGCCGATGGCGATCACATTGGCTCCGGCCTGTTTCAGGCCGCGGACGAATTCGCGCTGGTTGCGCGGAAAGAACGGCTCGACAAAGATGACGTTCATGGCTTCTCTCTGCTGGGTTCAGGAACTGCTGTCCGGGGCCAAGAATGTGCCACTGCCGCCACGCTGGTGCAAGCCTTCCCGGTCCTCATGACAGACTTGCGCCCGGCCGCTGCGGGTGGTACATACGGGTGCGGGTGCCCTTCCTTCTCACTTCTCACGCGGAGATGCAGAGGGCGCGGGGGCAGCCCGTTCATGCAGCCAGGCGGATCCGGCAGAGCGCCGGTTCCATCACACAGACCATCGTGCAGCTGCGGGAGTCTCCTCGCCCATGAGGGCTCCGGCCTGCCGCCAAGGGGTTGTCCAGCCATGCAGAAGATCGTCTTTGTCGCTCCCTATTTCATGGAGGCCACCCTGCGCTTCGTGCGCGCGGCGGCGCGGGTGCCCGATTGCCGGCTGGCGCTGGTCAGCTGCGATCCGGCCGACAAGCTGCCGCCGGATCTGAAGCAGGCCCTGGCGGCCCACTACGCCGTTCGCGACACCTCGACGGAACAGCTTCTGCACGGCGTGCAGCAGGTGGGGCGGCAGCTGGGCGGGATCGATGCCCTGCTCGGAATGCTGGAGCAGATCCAGGTCTCGCTGGGGGAGATTCGCGATGCGCTCGGGCTGCGCGGCATGGGCGCGGCAGCGGCCCGCAATTTCCGCGACAAGGCCCTGATGAAGACGGTCCTCCGCGAGGCGGGCGTGCCCTGCGCGCGACACCGGGCGGTGACCACGGTCGAGGCGGGCATGGCCTTCGCCGCCGGGACGGGCTTTCCGCTGATCGTCAAGCCGCTGGACGGCGCCGGCGCCAAGGGCACCTTCCGCTGTGAGACAGCGGAGCAGCTGCAGGAATGCCTGCGGCATTCGCGGCCTTCGGAAGCCAATGTGCTGGTGCTGGAAGAGTTCATTCAGGGCAAGGAACGCTCCTTCGACAGCGTCTGCCTGGACGGGAAGATCCTCTGGTCCTCGATCTCGCACTACTTCCCGGGGCCGCTGGAAGTCGTGCGCGAACCCTGGATCCAATGGTGCGTGATGATTCCGCGGGAGGCGGACGATCCGCAGTCCGGGGACATCCGCGGTGTAGCACAGCAGGCCCTGACGGCCCTGGGCATGGAAACCGGCCTGAGCCATATGGAATGGTTCCTGCGCGAGGACGGCAGCCTGGCCGTCTCCGAAGTGGGCTGCCGCCCTCCCGGCGCCCAGTTCACCTCGCTGATCTCCTGGGCGCACGACTTCGACCTCTACCAGGCCTGGGCCGATGTGCTGATCCACCAGCGCTTCCAGGCCCCGGAACGCAAGTTCGCCGCCGGAGCCGCCTACCTGCGCGGCATGGGCCGGGGCCGTGTCACGGCCGTCCACGGCCTCGACCGCATCGCGAAGGACTTCGGCGGGATCGTCGTCGAGGCCAGCATTCCGAAACCCGGCATGGCCCCGACAGGAAGCTACGAGGGCGAAGGCCACATCCTTGTGAGACACCCGGAGACGGAAGTGGTGAAGGAGGCGCTCAGGCGGATCGTGAGCACGGTGCGGGTGGAGCTGCGCGAAGACGCCTAGGCGATTCCGCCGACAGGTCAACCTGGATCACAGCTACCCATCGTCATCCCAGGGAAACGATCAGGCAACTCGACCGGTCTGCGATTCGGCGATAGTGTCCGATCGATCCTCTGGATACGCACGAACCGGGTTTTCCGCCGGAGAGAGGATCCGGCCGGCAATCGCCAAACCGCATGCCGGCCGGTGCCGCCGCGTCTGGAGCAGGGTTCCCCTTGCAGAACCCTTGTCCCCGTGTATTACAAGCCTTGCTCGCAGAACTGCTCTACCGCCTGGAGGGCTTCAATCCCGTAGACCACCGCCGGACCGCCGCCCATCAGGATGGCCATGGAAACCGTTTCCACGATCTCCTCCTTGACCGCGCCCGCCTTCATCGCGTCATGGACATGGAAGGAGATGCACCCGTCGCAACGGACCGTGATGGCAATGCTGAGGGCGATCAGCTCCTTGGTCCTCGTGTCCAGTGCCCCGGGTTTCGTGCTGGCGACATGCAGCGCGCCAAAGCCTTTCATCACATCGGGCACCTCGTGCTCCAGCTTCTGCATCCAGTGCTGGAGTTCCTTGTAGTGGGAAGGAAAGTTCTTCATGACTCTCTCCGATCGCTAGTATGTTGAACGACCGGCATCCGCGGCCTGAGCGACAAGAGCTCAGGAACCGCCCGCCGGTCCATGCATGGCAAAAGCCAGGAGCAGCGTCAGGGCCAGGCCGATCACGAAAAGCCCGAATCGGCTGCCCGCCTGTCGCAGGGAGTGAATCCCCTTGATCTCCGGCACGAGGTCGGAGGCCGCGATGTATACGAAACTGCCTGCCCCGAAAAGGACCAGGCCCGACACATCAACGTCCTGCGAGATCCACAAGGCCAGCAAGGCACCCACCGGGAAGGTCAGGGCGGAGAGCAGGTTCCAGAGCAGGGCGCTGCGGTGGGCGAAGCCTCCGTGAACGAGGATCCCGAAGTCCCCGAGCTCCTGGGGGACCTCATGAATCGCCGCGGCGATCCAGGCGACGATGCCGGCCGAAGGATTGACCAGGAAGGTGCTCGCGATACCCAGCCCGCCCAGGAAGTTGTGGACGGCGTCGCCGGTGAGAATCAAGGTTGTCATCGGCTTGCGGACCGGGGGACGGGCGTGATGCGACTGGTGCCAGTGGAGGAACAGTTCCAGACCCAGGAAGGTCGTGAAGCCCGCCAGCAGCCAGATGCCGGCGGCAAGCATTCCCAACCCTGCCGTGCCTTCGGGAATCATGTGGAAAAAGGCGCCGCCAAGCAGGCTCCCGGCGGCAAGGGCGATCAAGGGAAGCAGCAGTCGTTCGAGCGTGGCCGGCTTGAGAAGGGTTGTCAGGCCTCCTATCAGCGCAATTGCGCTCATGAGCAGGCCGCCGACGAGAATCCAGATCAGGTTGTTGATCTGCATGGCAGTGCCATTCCGCTCTGCCGATCCTGCGTCCAGGGGACGCGCAATATCGGCGTTATTCTACCGGATGGTACGCAGCAAACAGCTACGAATCAAGGCCACGGGCACAGGGAAAGTTTGAAGGCTTCCTGAGGCTTTGGTCAGCCATGTTTTGCCTGAATCAAATTCTGAGATTGGTTCCACGATCAAATACACTATTGCTATTCCACCAGCGCTTCCAGGCCCCGGAGCGCAAATAGGCCGCCGGCGCCGCCTACCTGCGCGGCATGGGCCAGGAGCGTGTCACGGCCGTCCACGGCCTCGACCGCATCGCGAAGGACTTCGGCGGCATCGTCGTCGAGGCCAGCATTCCGAAACCCGGCATGGCCCCGACAGGAAGCTACGAGGGCGAAGGGCACATCCTTGTGAGACACCCGGAGACGGAAGTGGTGATGGAGGCGCTCAGGCGGATCGTGAGCACGGTGCGGGTGGAGCTGGGGTAGGGGGTTCGAAGCGGAAGAATGTCACACCTGCGTGACTCCTTCGATGGCTATCGCGCCAGGCGAGCGTCGAAGCGAAAGTCCTTGCAGGATGCGATGATGACCTGCGCAGTGGCCGGGTGCAGCGGATTGATCAGGTAGTTGGATTCTTCCGGAATCACGATCGAGGGCACCTGTAGCACAGGGGATCGTTTCGATTCCAGCCAGTCCGTCCCCATGTCCTTGAGCAGTGGATTCTCGTCGAAGACCTGCCAGTTCCGCGGCAGGGTATCACGGGGAAGGACTTCGATCTCCAGATCCTCCGGCAAGTCCACTTCCTGTTGCACAAGGTCCGCTGGCGCCAGATCCCGGTCCACATGGACCAGTACTTCCAGCGCGGCAAGGGCCAGCGACTGGCTGGTGTATACGACAGGATGGCCCCGCCGATGCCAGCGGCCGGAAGCGAAGAGACCGCCCTTGCCCGAAAGGGAATCTGCAGCGTAGGCCTTGCGACAGATTCTCCAGACGCGCATCAGCTATGGATGCCGTAATTCAGGCGATCCAGCAGCTCCTCCACCTGGCGCTCGCCGATTTCCGTATCCAGCAGGGAGATGGGGGTTTCTCCGGTCAGGGCCTGGTTCTCGCGATTGAGCCAGGTGCGCGCTTTCTCGATGCTGCCCAGGACATGGGAAGCCTGAAGCAGTAGGCGCACGATGCGGTAGAGGCGATCCGATTCAATCGGCGAAAGCACCTGGCTGGCCTTGCGTCGCGCAAGGGTTCGGGAGGCGACGCCCAGCAACTCCGCCAGACCGGCGGCACTGAAGTGCAGGGCCGAGCTTACGGACTCGAAGGCGGCATAGGGAAATCCGCTGCGCAGGGCGGCTTTCAGCTCCCGAGGGGTTCGAATCCTTCGCTCGAAGACCCTGGGGCCACCCAGAAGCGCGACGACCTGGCGCGTATGCTGATCTATCTTTGTGGATGCCATATGTCATATATCATAATGCCATATGGCTACTTCTGCAAGAGGTTTCATGGCAGCCTTTGGACTCGGTCGAAGGATTCCTTTCGTCCATGCAGCGGCGGAAGCCCCTCAACCCAGCCGGATCACCCGGCTGCCAGGATGGAAGAACTTCCACGAGAACCAGTACTCGTCCGACACCGCCACGGGCTCGAGCCGCTGCTCCAGGGCTCCGCTGATCCAGGCGCCCCTCGGGTCCCACAGGGTGTTGCTGTCCGCGTCGCGCAGGGTTCCCGCCGCATCCAGCTCCAGTCGAAGTTCCTGTCCCTGCAGCCTGCTGCGAAAGGCATTGACCGTGTCTCCCCGGGCAACCAGGCAGAAGCCCGGCTCCTCGTGATGCACGATGCCGCGCTTCAGCACTTCGTCCTTCAGGTAGACAATTGAACTCCCGGCGACGCCATCCCTCACACCGATCACGCGGGTTCGCGCGGGAAAGCTGGAATCGCGCTTCCCCTTCGCCAGGCCGGGCGTGTTCTCGCTGGCGAGGATCTTCCGCCAGACGCCGGGAACCGGCAACTCGAAGCGGCGCAGGTCCTTTTCCGTGACACGCGCCACCTGCGGCATCTCCTTCAGCTTCCGGACATCGCTCCAGGAAAGGATCTGGAAGGGAAGCATCTCCAGCGAGCAGGGGTGCAAGGGCCCGATGATCGATTCGAAGGAGGCCTGCTGGAACCAGGTCCTCGTCCCGCGATCGGCCACGATCATGTTGGCCTGCTTGAAGGAGCCGACGAAGAGCGGCCCGATTCCCGTCACATCAAAAGGAATGATCGTACGACACATGGCGCAGTAGGTCAGCGAGACCAGCCGCTCACCGAAGCGGTCGTTGACAATGTGGTGATGGATCACATAGTCCAAGGGATAGGCCTTCGTGATGCCTTCCACCGAGATCACCGCCAGCTGCATCTCCTCCTTCAACGGCAGGACGAGCGGATCTTCCGCCATTTCGGGAAAGTCGACCGCGTCGAAGACATGCTCCTGGTGTAGCCGAAAGGCAAGAACAACAGACACACCCGCCACCGTGAGCAGCACATAGGCCTCAAGGGATGCGGTTCCTGTTGCCATCACGATCCGCACAACCGCCAGAAAGGCCGCCGCGAAGAGCAGGACCGCCAGCGGTTTTCTCCACTTGAAGTGGGCATACAACCAGGAGACGGGAATCGGCTCAATGAGAGCCATCGTGATCGCCCCCGTTCCGACAAGAAGGGCTGCAAGAGTGATCAGGCCAAGGAGGAGCATGGGGAGTCCTCTGATTCAGACTTCGGGAGTCTACTTCTGAAGCGCGTGCCGGATTCTGTCGACAGCCTCTTCCGTCGCCATCGTCGAAGTATCGAGAATCAAATCGTGATCCGAGAATGCACAAGTCTGATCAAACGAGCGCCGCGCCTCGCTCATACTTCGATCGCCGCGGGAGCGTGTGCGCTCTTCGATCTCCTCCCAGGGACACGCCAGGCGCACCGACAACAGCTCCACCCCGACCAACATCTCCCGCAATCGGGATGCGGCGCCCTCGTTGGGCAAGACCACATCGAAGAGGACCCGATGGCCATCGGCGATCAGGGAGCTCAGGCAGATGATGGCGCTGGAAAACAAAGCCTGGCCATCCACGCCGGACCAGTCGTCCTCCGTGTTGCAATGCTGCTGGACGGAAAGGGGCAGGGTCTCGAAGAGCGTATCGAAGGAGAAGTGCAGCCAGATCTCGGGAAGCAGGGTTTCCTGCAGGGCATGGGCCAAGGTGGTTTTACCGGAGGATGTGGGGCCGTGGAGGAGGATGAGGGTGGGGGGCATGGAAGATGCTCTACGCCTAAAGATTCAATCGCACACAGGTGTGACTTCCGAGCAGATGTGTTTATGCGGGTCGCGCGATATACTCTGATGGCTTCAGGGTACAGCGCTCTTCAATGTTGCCTTGAAGGGTAAAGAGTTTTGGCGATTCCCGAAAGCGGAACAAGCGGTACAAGAAATAACGGGAGGATTCTTCCCGTGAGAATCGCAACTCATTGGGTGTGACAAAGAAAGGTGTGTTCTTCCCATACTTCGTGGTCTTCGCCTCAATGAAGCGATCCGCACCATTTTCCTCGAAAGACTTGATATCGAATCCGGCAGACGGCCCCACCGTTTCGGACACCTGTTCGATGCGTTCAGCAAGAGACTCTTTGCCTGCGTGGATCAATCGTGCTCGCTCAAAGTTGAGAATGAACAACTCCCCGGCCAGCCCCAGTGACTGATTCCTTGCTTCGCGCTCCAAATAGTTGACTGCCCCAGTTGAAAAACCAGGTCCATGCTCCGAGACTTTGGGTGCTTTTGGCTCTTCGGGTACCGGAGGCGCCTCAAGAACAGCCAGAAAATCTTCTACGGAAGGAGCTTGCGGAACGAGCTCCGAATCCTTTGCAAAAAGCTGGTGCATCTCCGGGTGCTGCTTTAAGTAGTCTTCGACTGCAGGAGGAAGAAGTGTGCGCTGGTAATTCGACCTTGGCTTGTATCCTTCGATCCAGGGTATGCCCATCTCGTACAGAACCGCGCTGATGTTTTGATGCTTCAGTTCAACAGATCCATCCGAACGATCGTTGAGTCGTTCCAGCAGCGCTCGACGATGCTCGGTCTTGTTGTACTTCTTCCCGGACAGTTCGAGCCGAAGCATCCGAAAGTAATCGGCTACAGCGGCTTCGACTTCGGAATCTGTCCAGTTTTTAGCCATGGGAATCCGTCAAAAAATCTTTCACTCGGCCAAACCATTCATAGGGATCTACAGTCCTCTACTAACCGAACAGTGACACTCAGGGTGTACTACGGGTTCGTAATCGCATAAACCATGTCCCCCACGAACCGTTTGAAGGAAACGTTTTGGACAAAATGCTTGTATACTTCCGTGTCATCCTTCAGCAGTAACTGCATCACCTTTGCCAGTGCCTGGTCGTGTGCCATTCGCGCCGTATGAGGCGTGTTCGCTTTGGCATTTTGATAGGCTTCGTCCGCTGCGACCTTTGGTGCAATGTCCTCGCGAATGCGTTTCGCAACCCGATCCGCATCCTGGAACAGAGTACCGAACTGCTCGTTGAATGACTTCAATATGTTGCTTAGCCGATCCAACTCGGGCTCACTTTCCCCCCCGCCCGATCCGGGTTGCAGGGGATCTATCTCCCCCTCGTCGTCCGCTAGCGCGATCTTCATGGCCGCTTTCTTTTCAACACGGTAGCTGTCCATGTCGATGGCTTCGAGAATCCCCTTAGCAAGGTCTTCTTCCTTTGGAGCCGGCAGCTTGGGCGTGAGCAGATTCAGGAAAATCGAGAGCTTCTCCCACTCAGCGTTATTGTACGGTATCACCGAGGCGAGAAAGGCATAGGTCCGGCAGAACATCTTGGCACTGCCTTTGAACTCCACTTGTGCGTCTTCATCCAGCTGGCCGATGTAGACCGCCACACAGGCATCCAGAATCGGGTCCAGTTGATCTCGCTCCGCGCCGTCCAGAAAGAGCTCTACCAATTGCTGCACTTGCTCAGGGGAATACACCTGGGCGGCGTCCAGTACCCCTTTCAGGTCATGAAGCTTGTTGGGGTCTGTTTCATCGGCCAGCAATGTGGTACGGTAGTAGTCCTGGAATGCCAGGGTGATGGCTGCGCTATTGTTCTGGAAATCAAGAATAAAACAGTCGTGCTTCTTCGGATGGGCGCGGTTGAGCCGGGACAGCGTCTGCACGGCCCGAATGCCCGAAAGCGACTTGTCTACATACATTGTATGCAATAGTGGTTCGTCGTAGCCGGTCTGGAACTTGTCGGCACAGATCAGGAAACGGAAGGGGTCGCCCTGTATCTTTTGCGCGATTTCGCCGCTTGAGAATTCGTTGAGCGAAGTTTCGCTCACACTAGCGCCTTTGTATACATGGTCCCCCGAGAAAGCGACAATCGCCTGATAGGGACTCTTGCGCTCTTGTAGATAGGACTTGAAAGCGTGGAAGTACTGAATCGCCCGTTCGATGCCGCTGGTGATCACCATGGCGCGGGCCTGGCCACCGATCTTTGTGGTCGCCATTACCTGCTCGTGGAAGTGATCCACCATGATCTCGGCCTTGAGCCGGATCGCATGATCATGGCTCTCCACATAGCGGCGGAGCTTTTTGCGTGCCTTCTTCGTATCGAATTCCGGGTCGTCTTCGATTTTCTTGACCAGCTTGTAATAACTCTCCACTGGCGTGTAGGCCTTCAAGACATCGAGGATAAAACGCTCATCGACGGCCTGTTTCATAGTATAACTGTGGAAGGGCCTGTGTTTGATCTTGCCCTCAGAGTCAGGCGGCAGTGGCTCTCCGAACATTTCCAGGGTCTTGTTCTTGGGCGTCGCCGTGAAAGCGAAATAACTGGCGTTGCTCAGCATCTTACGCGCCGTCATGCGCTTCTCGAGGGCCGCGTTCACCGTATCTTCCGGGTCCGCCCCCGCTTCATCGTCTTCCTCGACATGCTGCCCTGAACCCCTGAGTGCCTGGCTCATCGCCGCCGTGGTCTTGCCGCCTTGGCTAGAGTGCGCCTCGTCGATCACGATGGCGAAGGTCTTGCCGCCCTCCATAGCGATTTCATCGAGGATGACGGGGAACTTCTGCACGGTCGAGACAATGATCTTCTTTCCCTGCTCGATGAACTTGCGCAGGTCTCCGGAACGCTTGGCGTGGCCCACCGTCGAGCTCACCTGCATAAACTGCTTGATGGTCGCCTGGATCTGGCTGTCGAGGATGCGTCGGTCCGTCACCACGATGACCGAGTCAAAAACTTCCTGGCCCTCCCGCTTTAGGCCGATGAGCTGATGCGACAGCCAGGCGATCGAGTTGGATTTGCCGCTGCCCGCGGAGTGCTGTACCAGATAGCGCTTGCCCGCGCCATGAGCTTTCACATCGGTCAAGGCCTGTCGCACAAGACTCAACTGGTGATAGCGAGGCCAGACCTGCTTGCGCTTCTTTCTGCCGGTGCGCGCATCCTTCTCGACGACGATCTGCGCGTAGTTCTCCAGGATATCGGTCAGCCCCGCCGGCGTGAGCACTTCTTTCCAGAGGTAGTCGGTCTTCAGCCCCTGAGGATTGGGCGGGTTGCCCGCGCCATCCTTGTAGCCCTTGTTGAAGGGCAGGAACCAGGAGCCCTTTCCACGCAGCTCGGTACACATGCGCACTTCGCTGTCGTCAACGGCGAAATGGACTACGCAGCGGCCGAACTCGAATAGGCGCTCGCGCGGGTTACGATCGCGCTTGTATTGCTGGATAGCATCTTCCACCGTCTGTTTGGTCAAGCTGTTCTTCAGCTCGAATGTGGCGATGGGCAAGCCATTGATGAATAAGCCTAGGTCAAGGGCGCGGCGTGTTTCATCCATACTGTAGGCAAGCTGCCGCGTAACCGAAAAGCGGTTTTCCGCATGCAGTTTCTTCGCCTTGGCATTGCCCGGAGACGGCGTGCCGTAGAAGAGATCGAAATGCAGCGGCCCGTGAGACACTCCCTTGCGCAATACATCAATGACGCCTCGCTTGCCGATCTCGCCCGAAAGGCGCACCAGGAACTTGAGGCGGTTGATTTCCTTGGTGTCCTTCTCGTCGGCCATCGCAAGCTTCTCGAAAGCCTGCGGCTGGGTGCTGCGTAGGAAGGCGAAAAGCTGTGGAACATCCAGAGCATGGGCGCGGTCGAAATCCTGCGGGCTGCCGGCGGTGTAGCCGGTACCGCCATAGGGTGGCGGCCGCTCGGCAACCTGATTCGGCACGACGGCGAGACCATCGCTACCGGTCATCTGCCTCATGATAAGGGATTCGAGGCCCTTCTCGCTTGTATCCGTCGTCATCGCGCGTCCTCTTCGTCGATCAAGTACCCATCAATTAGATTCTTAAGCCCTATCCATCTATGAATCAAATGCTTATGAATTGAGCTTGCCTGTCAGGATGGTCTTCGATCAAGTAGCCATCAAACAACCAGCAAACAAACGATACAGTCACAACTCTTGGAATATCTATTACTTGCAACAGCATGTCGGGATGAATCTACTTTCTGGAGCAAGCAACCATCAAACAATCCCTTCTGAAGCTGGCGCTGGCGCAGCCCAGTAGGGCAAGTAGCTCCGAATGCGACTTCCTACTTCTGGATCCGCAATCACGATCAAACCTGAATCGACAGCCTCAGCAAGCAGCCGGGATGCCGTAGCGCTGTTCTTGTCATCAATGCCAAGGCGCTGGCGAAGCGTGGCATTGGTCATCGACTGCCGGGTAACATAGCGCAAGCACGCATGGAGGTAGCAGGCCCGTACCCGATCGGTCTTGTTCATTGCGGAAAGAGCTTTGTGAGCAAAAAGGACAACCCTCGTAGCCTCTTTCAGGCTTTCAAAAAGCGGGGCTGGGAGCTGAAAGAATTCGACCTGAAAAACAACTTTGTCTATGCCGCTGCCGCGCTCTTCGCAGATACGGAATCGGCGAAGCAATGAAGCCAACGCCTCATTGCGCGATCGCGGCGGTGTATCCACAAAGCGCTGGGTGTCCACCAATGGTTGCCCTGGGTTAGTGATTTCAATGCGGTCATCGAAGATCTCAACCATGGGCCCCGCGCCGGTTACGAAGAAGTCTTGATGAATGAGCGCATTAGCCACCAGCTCGCGCACCGCAAGCTCGGGGAACATGGGAACGCTCTTCCGCAGAGCTTTGTCGATGACTTCATTGGCGGGCAATAATCCATTGATGTATCCCACCAGCCCTTCGAAGCCGCTGGCGTATCCTTTGGCCCCCTCTTGCTCCTTCTGCGTTTCGGTCCGTCCGATGCCGCGATACTGGATCACACGAACTGCTTTGCGCCGCAAGCCGTGAAAAGCATCCAGCCGCTTGGCGAAGAGGACGGCTCCAAGGTTTGTGATATCCCAGCCGCCGGCCTCGCTCCTGCGGATCAGCCGGTCATCCGCCAGTGCTTCCAGAATGCCCCGCCGGTTGGCCGGCAAGGACCGCTCCAGGAGTTCGAAGTATGCCGGGTAGTCCAGCAGCCGAAGCACTTCGTCGTCTGTAACACGCTCGGAAGCGATGCCGTCTTCAAAGGGCGTCTGGTCAAAGATGCGCCAAAGCTCTCGCTCCTTCTCGGGAAAGTCCTTCAGCTTCTTCTTGTAGCTCCCGATGCGGATGAACTCCTGCCCCGAAAAGCGTACCGGATGTCGAGTTGCTCGGGCAATCTCCAGCAGGACGACACGATGGCCGTCTACATCCACCGTGAACAAACGAAACTCAAGCTTCGGCTCCAGCAGCCGCAGCAGCCAGTTCTCCAACTGCTCCTGGCCGACGCGGGTCGCGTGTGGATCGAATGTGGTTCCAACGATTGTGCGGTCATCATCGCGCACGCCCCAGAGCAAATACGCAAAGGCCTTCCCCACCAATGCCGCAGAATTGGCAAGCGCAGATATGTACTCACCAATTGCTGATGGATCACAGTTGTCGACCTTGAACTCGACCCACTCGGTTTCCCTAGGCAGAGTACAGAGCTCACGCACCAGACCCACGAGAAACTCAGTGGAGCGACCACTGCTATTCATGACGCGACTTCCTCGTCAGCGGTATCATGAGCTTCGTCCAATTCGGAATCCCCCACACCAGCATTGATCGGGTCTACATCCGGCAACCCCGCCGCCGCCTCGCGCACATCCAGCTTGCCGGTGACCACATCGGCCACGAGGCGTTTGCGGTATTCGCGCAGAAGGTCGATCTCTTGTGTGAGTCTGCTAATGCCAGCGTTTACACTTGATAGTTCATCATTCAAGAAACGACAAATAACTTCTTGCTCATCGACTGGTGGCAGTGGCAATCTAAAGACTGACCAAGCATCCGTTCGGAGGCAGCAAGTTCCATGTCCCGCGATCTCGACTAGTTCAAGTAGCTCACGCTGTACGCCAGTTAGTAATAGGGAAAAATAGTTTACAGATAGCTCCGGATATGGAACGAGGGCTTTCATATCTTGATTTATCGTAACAGGTACCCTGGAAATGGCATTTGGAAATGTACGCGCTAAAATCATCCCACGAACTACAATCAACACGGCTTGATCCAAAATTAGGCTAAGGTTAGTCTCTTCTAGCGCTGAGTCCGAGATGTGATCTTTCGAATCAAATATCTCCGGAGTTTTCATGTCTTTGGGACTTACCCATGGCGTCTGTCCAGTCCAGTATCGCTCTACACTTTTACTCGGAGTCATACCGCCAAATGTCTTTACTAAGGACTTAATCTTGCGCACATCCCAATGCTCTGGAATATCCCCGAGCCATGGGATGCCGGAGGGTTTGAGGGGAACGGATGGATCAAGACCCCGTGTGACAGCCCGATGAATGATGGCCTGCTTCTGCTCGTTGAGCAGAGCCATCACCTTCCGCTTCGCACGAATCGCCCGTTCCAGCCGCCCGGTGGCCCAGTTTAGGAAGCGGACGATGGCGTCTTGCTCGTCGGGTGGGGGGAGGGGTGAGTAAATCATCTTGAAATGCTCGGGCCGCAGACTCCACATATCAGAAGTAATACCGTATGACCAGCGCTCCGCTTCCCTTGCAAACTGCGGTGTACGGTAGAGGTGATGGAAATAACTCGACAAATATTCTTGCTTGCGAAGTCGCATTACGACATATGCGGGACTTATGATCCCGCGCAGCGCTGAAGCGGCAATTGCTCCCTGCCACGCACGCATTTTGTTGTATGCAATATCACGGGGTTGAACGAGTTTGTAGGCGGACTTATCCAAATTCGAGCTGTCTTTCTTCGAACTGTTTTGGAGTAAGGTCTTCTGCCTGACAATTCCTCTCGAAATCGTGACTGAAAGCAGATCTTCGCCTGGGTGGTCGCGTTCCTTCACTTCTGCAAATAGGGCGCGATTTGGCAAGACTTCCCAGTGCCCGGGCACCTGGCCGAGCCACGAGACATTGGATTCTTTCATCGCATGATAGGGCTTAAGGTCGGCGGTCATGCCGCATCTCCGTTCCCCATTTGGCGCTCGTAGGATTGTCGTACAAGACTAAGGATATACGGGAGTTCTTCCTGTGTTGAAAAACTTACTTCGACATCTCCATTCCCCCAGCGGCGCATCCCTGATACATCTCGGCAGATGCCCCTAGGATCATTGATGTCGGCGAAGGCCATATTCAATACTAAACGCAAGCGCTTGGCCTGCGGGATCACATCCACGAAGTTCGTCTCCGCCTTGTAGGCTATATACAGCTTCTTGAACTCCTCCGAAACACAAGGGTCGAGAGCAAGCACCTGTTTGCTGAATTCGGTTAAAATGCCGCTCATCTCACCGGTGTGTGCATGTGGATGATCTTCTATTGTGTACATCCCCGGTGAACTAGTCTTCTGTGGTCGATATTGTGCAAGATTCGCTTCATCTAGTTTCGGCGCGGCCCAAACTTCTAAAGCACGATCGGCGATTCCTTCGGCACGCTTCTGAATGGAGGATTCATTCCAAACATCAAGCTCCCCGAGACCCGCATTCAAATGGAGGGGGCTCTGTTTGAATCCCCCCTTCATGTCGCGCTTTTCGCTAAAGGAGCGATCGCTGTACTCAGAGTTGTACCCCGTCAGCGTGAGATTGCCGATGGTGTGCAGCCACTGCTTCTGAATACGCTGCCACTCCGGTCCAAGTGCCTGTTGCCATGCCAAGGGGAGGTCCGGGTTCTGTGGCAGGATGTGTTCGATTGTGTACTCATCTACCAGCACACGCTCCTTGCGGCCATAGTTCTCAAGGCGCCGCAGCCAATAGCTTCGGCTGCGAAAGTTGTAGACATCCCGCGTGTATAATTCTCGCCGGAATTCGTCGTCAGCAGGGAAACGGCGATAAGAGGGCAGAGTCAGGAAGTGCGCTTTGATGCTCTCTAGGTAGCGGTCTTTCTTCAGGACCTTTCCAAAAGTGGCAAACGTCTTGTTCAGTGAATTGGTTGGAATTGAGCAGATTGCACGGCGAAACACATAGGCTTCCGCAAGGCGCACAGCTTCGGCAAATTCGGGAGCACTGAGCGTGCCAGTCGCATAATCGCAGTACAGCTCCAAAAGGAACGGATAGGAAACGTCGACCTTCAATTCACGCAGATCTTGGAAGACTCTGCTGAGTGCTGAGTCCGGTTCGCGTCCAAGTGCCATCGCACAGTAGTAGCGGGCATAGGTGCGGATTTCCTTTACCAGAGCTTCAATTCCCGCTTCTTGAACAGGTTTGGTTCTTGAGTAGTCCTTGAATGCTTCATAGACTTCACGCTCACGCGGAATGTCGCCTGTTCGAACAGTCAGGTAGTGGCGCATGAAACTGTCGAATTGCGTGCCGTATGCCTCTTGCCCGAACTCCAGTTCCATTGGACGCCAGTAGTCCTCGTAGAGGCGTGTTTGGAGTTTGGGCTCAAGTCCCATCAGGATATAATTGCGGATCAGGTCGGCCTGGCTTAACTCCTTGCCCGTGGAGTTCATGCTCTCGAAAATAAGTTGAGGGTTGTCCTGGTCGCGGCTGAGCGCGATATCCACCACCACCAGTTTGGCAAGGCCGCGACAAACTGGAACAAGGTCACCCTTCCTTCCGTTGAGCAGCTCCGTGAATAGGTCGAAATTTTGTGTAACACGAAGAGAAGGAACTTCCGGCTGTTCTCCACTTCTGATAATTGCCTGAAGTGAAGCCTTATCCGTTTGCGAGAGCAACAGCTTGAAATACCGATCACCGCTCTCCAGCGGATTGCTGAGGTAGTAGTGGCGGAGCTTGGTGGCCGAGAAGCCATCCTCCGGTTCGCTCTCGCCAAGTGCGCGGGCCAATGCTTCGATCAGCAACGACACCGTAGTCAAGCGCTGTTGTCCGTCGATTACTAGCAGAGGAGCTTGGTGAGATACTTGAGAAAGACCCTGTTCGACGTAGACAATCGATCCGATGAAATGCACAGCGATCTTGTCGCTGGATCCAGCTCTCAGAATGTCGTCCCATAGCTGACGGCATTGCTTCTCCGTCCAGGAATAGGTGCGCTGGTAGATTGGGATTACAAATTGCGATGACTTCTGCAGGAAGTTCAGCAGTTTGGCTTCAGTGGCTTTCATTTCGAACTTCCCTTCAACAGCCCATCCAGCAAGCCTTCCGCCTCCTTCTCAACAGCCAAAATATCCGCGCTAATCTCCTTTAGGGTCCTCAGGGGTTGCGGCTTGTAGAAATGGCGTGTGAAGCTGATTTCATAGCCGATCTTGGTCGCGCCTTCTTTGATCCAGGCATCCGGCGTGTACGGAAGCACTTCTCGGCGGATGAAGGCCTCGATGCCGCCCTCCTCCAGCAAAGGCACCTGTTCCGTATCGCGCAGCTCCGAGTCGGTTTCGTATTCGACGATCACAGCCTTGCCGGCAACTTCCGCAGAGAAGAGGCCGTGCAGCGGGTCGGCTTTGGCCTTGCCGGGTTTGTGCACTTTGGCAATCACGGGAGGCGCTGACTCAACACGCCAGCTCGCGGCTTGTAGAATCTTCTTTTTGTCGGCTGCAGCCAGCTTGATACCGGTCTGCTTCAGTGCGTCGTCCACGCGCCGGCGGAATAGGTTGTGATCCTCGAAGAGTACATCTCCGAGCGAAGCTCGTAAGGTCGTGGCGATGTCGACCAGGCGACCGTCGCGCTCCCAGGTCTTGCGGTCGAGTAGTTTCTTGCGCTTCCTATCAGGCAGCACCTTGCTGCTCAGGCCTTCTTCGTCGCCTTCGTCGTCGTCCTTTCCCCACTCTGCCAGACGCTTTTCCAGCCGAGCAGATACTTTGGCGAAGTGTGTGAAGAGCTCATCACCGAACTCATCGAAAAGCGCGGAGCGAATCTCTTCGTCCCCTGAGTTGAAGCGCAAACTCTCGATGGCCTTGAGCGTGAGGCGGCTGTGCAGCCGCAAGGGTCTTTCGACCGTGACTTTCCAGTAGCCGAATGCGGCGTTGGGGAAGATTTTGGACTCCGGCGTTTCCTTGAACTCAAGGAAGGTGCGGCTGACCTCCTCAATGTCCTCTGCCGAGAGCTCACAATTCTTCTTGCCGAGATTTTTCCGCAGGGGCTTGGACCACTTGCTGGCATCGATGAGTTGCACCTGACCTTTGCGGTGAGCAGGCTTCTTGTTGGACAACACCCAGATGTAAGTGGCGATGCCCGTATTATAGAAGAGATTGAGCGGCAATGCGACGATGGCTTCCAGCCAGTCGTTCTCGATCAGCCAGCGGCGGATGTTGCTTTCGCCCTGGCCCGCATCGCCCGTGAAGAGCGAAGAGCCGTTGTGCACTTCGGCTATGCGGCTGCCGAGCTCCGACTTGTCATTCATCTTCGAGGCCATATTGGCCAGGAAGAGCATCTGCCCGTCACTAGAGCGTGTGACAAGCGAGAGCTCCTCGCCTTGATGCATCACCTTGAAACGCGGATCCCGCATGCCCTCCTTGCCGCCCATCGTTTCCAGGTCCTTTTTCCAGCTCTTGCCGTAGGGCGGATTCGAAAGCATGAAATCGAAGTCCTTGCCGGGGAAGGCATCATGAGAAAGGGTGGACCATTCGGCGCCGCCGACAATGTGATCGGCGCTCTCGCCCTCGCCTTTGAGCAGCATGTCTGCCTTGCAGACGGCGTAGGTTTCCGGGTTGATTTCCTGGCCGTACAAAAGGCACACAACCTCTTGCTCCCGCTGCCCGGCAATCGCTCCAAGCGTTGTTTCCGCGACGGTCAGCATACCGCCGGTACCACAAGCACAGTCATAGAGCAGGTAGGTGCCCGAACGGATCTGCTCCTCAATCGGCAGGAAGACAAGGTTCGCCATCAGCTGAACAGCGTCCCTTGGAGTCCAGTGTTCTCCGGCTTCCTCGTTGTTTTCCTCGTTGAATTTGCGGACCAGCTCCTCGAAAACGGTGCCCATCGAATGATTGTCTATGCCGGTCGGCGAGAGATCGATATCGGGATCGAGAAACTTGCTGATCAGTGTGCCGATGGCATCGGCTCTGGAAAGGGTCTGGAGCTGGTTGCGGAATTTGAAATTATCGAGGATGTCCTGGACATTGGGAGAAAAGCCGTCAAGGTAATCCTCGAAGTCGGCCAAAAGCTGCTGTTGATTGCCCCGCGACATGAGGTCACGCAGCGTGAATTTGGACGTATTATAGAATGCCTGCCCGGCAGCATCACAAAGAGCGGCGCGCTGTTCCGTGATGCCTGCCTTGTCCAGCATCTTCCGGGCCGCGAGCACCTTCTCCTTCGTCGGCTCGAGCACTGCATCCATGCGCCGGATGACGCACATCGGCAAGATCACATCCGGGTACTTACCGCGCTTGAAGAGGTCGCGGAGCACATCGTCGGCAATGCCCCAAATGAAGTTGACGATCTTGGTGTGTGTTGCTTGATCCAACGGAAAAGCCTCGGTTTCTACTTTGTTGAGTACGGAATTGTGCTGGCAAGTCTACGCCGCACGCCTTCTGTCCACCACAGCGAATGACATTGCAAATACAAAGGGTAATCTACTGCATCCTCATACCATTCGGCAATCGAAACACTTCAGGATCAACACCAGTGCGTCAAGTCCAAAACTGTGTGCAAATTCAACTGGCCTTCCGAAGTGATAGCATTTCAAGTAATTCAGGATTGAGGTAGCGGCGCTCACTCCGCCACTCTTCATCCTGCTCAACGGTCAGCGCTGTGA